>JAZKIO010000052.1:0-24619 GCA_040384825.1 Pseudomonadota bacterium | reverse complement strand
TGCGGGCACCGCGGCGGCTGTTCCCGAATGAGCACCACCGTGGACTTCGCGGCGAGGGCTGCCCGCCGGGCGCGATTTGGGTGGCGGCGAGCAGCGCAGGGCCGGGGTCGGGCGCGTGCGCAGCACGCGCTTCGTTGACTGACTCGCCGCGGTTGTCTGAGCGCAGTGAGCGAAGCGAACGCAGCGAGTTCTGCGGCGCGACCTCGGACCGAGCAGCGCAGTGCAGTCGGTGCGCAGCACCGACCGCCACCGGATGAGCGACCGGCGGGCAGCCCTCGCCGCGACGCGCCAAGGCCTCGACCTCAGGCCAGCTCTGCGTTGATCGCCGCGAGCGCAGCCGACCCAGGGCAAAGCTGCGCATCGCCGAGCCGGTTGAGCGGCTCGTCCACGGTGTTCAGGTGCTCGTGCAGATCCTGCGCCGACGCGTTCACATACAGCAGCCCGGTCAGGATCTCGCCGCGCGACTCGTGCGTGGCGATGTGGCTCATCGCCGCGAGCCGGTCGCCGGCGTCGTAGCCAGCGGCGAGCTTGCGCAGGCGCAGCACGCTGCCGTCGTGCTGCTGCACCTCGATCACCTCGCCGGGCGCGTACATCGCGGTGATCGCGTCGCGGCTGGGCATGAAGTCGAGCCGGTTCACGGCCTCGTTATGGGCGCGCACGTAGTCGTAGCTCTTGGTGCTGCCGGCGTGGTTGTTGAACGCGACGCAGGGGCTGATCACGTCGATCAGCGCCGCGCCGTGGTGGCGCATCGCGCCCTTGATCAGCGGGATCAGCTGTTCCTTGTCGCCCGAGAAGCTGCGCGCCACGTAGCTCGCGCCGAGCTGCAGCGCGAGCGCGACGAGGTCGATCGCCGAGTCGGTGTTGATGACGCCCTTCTTGCTCTTGCTGCCCTGGTCGGCGGTTGCCGAGAACTGGCCCTTGGTCAGGCCATAGACGCCGTTGTTCTCGACGATGTAGGTCAAGTTGACGCCGCGCCGCATCGCGTGCGCGAACTGGCCGAGGCCGATGCTGGCCGAGTCGCCGTCACCGCTGACGCCGAGGTAGAGCAACTCGCGGTTCGCGAGGTTCGCGCCGGTCGCGACCGACGGCATGCGGCCGTGCACGGTGTTGAAACCGTGCGACGCGCCGAGAAAATAGTCCGGCGTCTTGGACGAGCAGCCGATGCCTGAGAGCTTGGCGACGCGGTGCGGCTCGATGTCGAGCTCCCAGCAGGCCTGGACCAGCGCAGCGGAGATCGAGTCGTGGCCGCAGCCGGCGCACAGCGTGCTGATCTTGCCTTCGTAGTCGCGCCGCGTGAAGCCCAACGCGTTTCTCTGCAGCGTCGGGTGGTGGAGTTTCGGTTTGGCGAGGTAGGTCATTTGTGTGTGCCCGCTGGGATGGAGCGCGCCGCGAGCGTCGGGTGGCTGGCTGCGCTCATGTCCTCCGTCCGGGGCTGCGCCCCGGCCTCCCCCTTTACTTCGCTCCGCCAGCCACCCGACGCTCGCGGCCAGTCACCCGACCGGTTTTTTGGGGTGGGGTGGGGGTGGAGATGGTGGTGGTGGATCGGGCGGGCGGGGTGTTCTGCGGAGCGAAGTAAAGGAGGAGGCGCCGGCCGCAGGCCGGTGACGGGGGACATGAGCGGAGCAGAACACCCCGCTCGCCCGATCCCGCGCTGACCGATCATGCCGCCTGCCCCTTCTTGATCGGCTCGACGTTGTGCGAGCGCATGTGCTTCGCGATCGCGTCGGTGATGAAGCGGGCGGTGATCGGCGTGCCGTCGTAGTGGAGGATGGGCACCAGCCGCGCCGGGTTGATCTCGTGCTCGGTGACGATCAGCGTGCGCAGTTGCGCGTCGCGGTTCTGCTCGACGACGAAAACCGTCTCGTGCGCGGCGATGAACTGGTCGAGCGCCTCGCTGAACGGGAACGCGCGGATGCGCAGCACATCGACGTGCACGCCCTGCGCCTGCAGCGCGTCGAAGGCCTCGGCCATCGCCGGGCTGGTCGAGCCGAAGTGGATCACGCCGAACTTGGTCGGCCGCGCGGCGTCGCGCCGGATCGGCTGCGGCACCAGCGTCTTCGCGGTCTCGAACTTGGTCAGCAGGCGCTGCACGTTGTAGAGGTAGTCGGGCCCGGTCTCGGAGTAGCGCGCGTAGGCGTCGCGCGTGGTGCCGCGGGTGAAGTACGCGCCCTTGTCGGGGTGCGTGCCGGGGTAGGTGCGGTACGGGATGCCGTCGCCGTCGACATCGAGGTAGCGGCCGAAGTCCCTACCCGCGTCCAACTCTTCGGCGGTCATCACCTTGCCGCGGTCCATCTGCTTCGTGTCGTCCCACTCGAGCGGGTCGCACAGGCGGTGGTTCATGCCGATGTCGAGGTCGGTCATCAGGAACACCGGCGTCTGCAGCCGGTCAGCCAGGTCCAGGCACTTCGCGCCGAACTCGAAGCATTCCTTCGGGTCCTCGGGGAACAGCAGCACGTGCTTGGTGTCGCCGTGCGAGGCGTAGGCGCAGCTGAGGATGTCGGCCTGCTGGGTGCGCGTGGGCATGCCGGTGCTCGGGCCGCCGCGCTGCACGTTGATGATGGTGACCGGGATCTCGGCGAAGTACGCCAGGCCGATGAACTCGGTCATCAGCGACACGCCCGGGCCCGAGGTGCAGGTGAACGCGCGCGCGCCGTTCCAGCCGGCGCCGGTGACGATGCCGATCGACGCGATCTCGTCCTCGGCCTGCACGATCGCGAACTTGTTCTTGCCCGTGGCCTTGTCGACTCTCAGCTTGCTGCAGTACTTCTGGAAGCCCTCGGCAACCGACGAGCTCGGCGTGATCGGGTACCAGGCGCAGACCGTGGCGCCGCCGTACACGCAGCCGAGCGCCGCGGCGGCGTTGCCTTCCATGAAGATCTTCTTGCCGACCGCGTCGCGCCGTTCGATCTTCAGGCCGAGCGCGTCGTCGAAGTACTCGCGGCCGTGGTGCAGGCCCATCATGAAGGCGTCGAGGTTGGGCTGGATCAGCTTGGCCTTGCCCTTGTACTGCTCGCCGAGCAGCGTGGCGATCACCTCGGGCTCGATGCCCAGCATGGCCGACAGCACGCCGACGTAGACGATGTTCTTCAGCAGCTGGCGCTCGCGCGGGTCGTTGTAGCGGGTGGCGCACAGGTCGGCCAGCGGCACGCCGAGCACGTGGATGTCGTCGCGGAATTTCGCGGACGGCATCGGCTTGCTGCTGTCGTAGAGCAGGTAGCCGCCGGGCTCGATCTCCGCCACGTCCTTGTCCCAGGTCTGCGGGTTCATCGCGACCATCAGATCGACGCCGCCGCGCCGGCCGAGGTAGCCGCGCTCGTTGACGCGCACCTCGTACCAGGTCGGAAGGCCCTGGATGTTGCTCGGGAAGATGTTGCGCGGGCTCACCGGCACGCCCATGCGCAGCAGGCTGCGCGCGAACATCTCGTTGGCCGACGCGGAGCCCGAGCCGTTGACGTTGGCGAACTTGACGACGAAGTCGTTGATCGCGGTGATGCGGGGCTTGGCGGCGGTCATCTCAAACAGCCCTCGTGGTCGACGGGCTCTTGTCGCGGCAGCCGCGCCCGGCCTGCGTCAGGTCGATCAGGAACTTCTGCATGTCCCAGGCGCCGGTCGGGCAGCGCTCGGCGCACAGGCCGCAGTGCAGGCACACGTCTTCGTCCTTCACCATCACGCGGCCGGTCTTCAGGTCGCCGGACACGTACAGCGCCTGCTCGGCGTGGCGCGCCGGCGCGCGCAGTCGGGTGCGCAGGTCGGCCTCGTCGCCGTTGGCGGTGAAGCTGATGCAGTCGGTCGGGCAGATGTCGACGCAGGCGTCGCACTCGATGCACTGGCCGGTGTTGAACACGGTCTGCACGTCGCAGTTCAGGCAGCGCTGCGCTTCCTTCCACGCGGCCTGCACGTCGAAGCCGAGCTCGACCTCGACCTTGATGTTGCGCAGCGCCGCATTCACGTCGCGCCACGGCACCTTGTGGCGCAGGTCGGGCGAGACGGCGTTGTCGTAGCTCCACTCGTGGATGCCCATCTTCTGCGACACCAGCGTCACGCCCGGCGCGGGCCGTTTGCTCACGTCCTCGCCGTGCAGAAACTTGTCGATCGAGATCGCCGCGGCGTGACCCTGCGCGACGGCCCAGATGATGTTCTTCGGGCCGAGCGCGGCGTCGCCACCGAAGAACACGTTCGGCCGGCTCGATTGCAGCGTCACGTCGTTCAGCACCGGCATGCCCCACTCGTTGAACGCGATGCCGGCGTCGCGCTCGATCCACGGGAAGGCGTTCTCCTGGCCGACCGCGACCAGCACCTCGTCGCACGCGACCACCTGCGGCGGCTCGCCGGTCGAGACCAGGCGGCGCTTGCCGCTCGCGTCGCGCTCGGCGCGCACCTTGTCGAAGCTCATGCCGGTGAGGCGGCCGGCGCCGTCGTGCAGGAAGGCGAGCGGCACCAGGCAGTCGAGGATCGGGATCGCCTCGTGCGCGGCGTCTTCCTTCTCCCACGGCGAGGCCTTCATCTCGTCGAAAGGCGAACGCACGATCACCTTCACGTCGTCGCCCCCCAGGCGCTTGGCGCTGCGGCAGCAGTCCATCGCGGTGTTGCCGCCGCCGAGCACGATCACGCGCTTGGCGATCGAGGTGACGTGGCCGAACGAGACCGAGGCGAGCCAGTCGATGCCGATGTGGATGTGTTTCGCGGCCTCGTCGCGGCCGGGGATCTTCAGGTCGCGCCCGCGCGGCGCGCCGGAGCCGATGAACACGGCGTCCCAGCCCTCGGCGATCAAGGTCTTGAGCGATTCGATCCGCGTGCCGCCGCGGAACTCGACGCCGAGCCGCAGCACGTAGCCCGTCTCCTCGTCGATCACCTCCTCGGGCAGCCGGAAGCGCGGGATCTGCGAGCGGATCATGCCGCCGGCCTTGGTGTCGCCGTCGAACACCGTGACCGAATAGCCGAGCGGCGCCAGATCGCGCGCGACCGTCAACGCCGCTGGCCCGGCGCCCACGCACGCGATGCGCTTGCCGTTCATCACCTGCGGCGCGCGCGGGAAGCGGTCGCTGATGTCGTCGTCCTTGAAGTCGGCGGTGACGCGCTTGAGCCGGCAGATCGCCACCGGCTCGGGCATCTCGGCCTGCGCCTCCTCGACGCGCCCGCGCCGGCACGCGGGCTCGCACGGCCGGTCGCAGGTGCGGCCGAGGATGCCGGGGAACACGTTGGATGCCCAGTTGACCATGTAGGCATCGGTGTAGCGGCCCGCCGCGATGAGGCGGATGTATTCGGGGACGGGGGTGTGGGCCGGGCATGCCCACTGGCAGTCGACCACCTTGTGGAAGTAGTCGGGTGCGTGGATATCGGTCGCTTGCAAGCCATCCCTTTCCGCGGGGCGCATCGCTGCGGTGAGGCCATGCTAGGCCGCGCTGTAAGCGCTGTCAGCGGGGGTTTGCGCCAGTGCGGTGCGACGCGCACCAGCGCTGCGCGGAGAAAGACCCGAATCAGGTCGAAGATTGAGCTTGCACGGTTGAAGTCGGACTTCTACATTTCGGCGATCGGGCCGCAGAGCCCGTGGCCATGAACGGAGACAGAGTTGCGATGAGCCGCTGGACGCAGTTGTCGGCGAACGAACGGAGCGTGCTGGAAGGCGTGTTCTGGGCGCACGGGCCGTCGCGCGAGGCGCTCTCGGCCCGGCTCGCGTTCTCGAAGACGCGCGCCAACGCGCTGGTCGCCGGCCTGATCGAGCAGGGCTGGCTCGACGAGGTCGGCCTGCGCGCCTCCTCCGGCGGCCGCCGCGCCGAAACCCTGCAACTCCACCGCGGCCTCGGCGTGCTGCTGTGCGCCGATCTCGGCGCCACCAGCGTCGACCTCGCGGTGCTGACGCCCGACCTGCAGGTGCTGGCCCGCCACGCCGAGCCGATCGACGTGCGCGACGGCCCCGCCCCCGTGCTCTCGCGCGTGCGCACGCTGATGCGCGAGCTGCTCGCGCGCAGCGGCCTGAAGCCGAAGCAGGTGATCGCGATCGGCGTCGGCGTGCCGGGGCCGGTCGACTTCGCGAGCGGCCAGCTCGTCGAGCCGCCGCTGATGCCGCGCTGGGACAGCTTCTCGATCCGCGACGACCTGCGCGCCGACTACGACGCGCCGGTCTGGGTCGACAACGACGTCAACCTGATGGCGCTCGGCGAACTCTGGCGCCTGAAGCGCACGCTGATGAACTTCCTGGTGATCAAGGTCGGCACCGGCATCGGCTGCGGCGTCGTCTGCCACGGCGAGGTCTACCGCGGCGCCAACGGCTCGGCCGGCGACGTGGGCCACATCTGCGTCGACCCGGACGGCCCGCGCTGCCACTGCGGCAACCTCGGCTGCGTCGAGACGATGGCCGCCGGCCCCGCGATCGCCCGCGCCGCCGCCGAGGCCGCTCATACTGGCCGCAGCGCGCTGCTCGCCGAGCGCCTGCAGCAGCAGGGCGAGCTGACGCCGGAGGACGTGGGCCACGCGAGCCGCGCTGGCGACGCGGCGGCCAACGGCATCGTGCAGTCGGCCGGTGCGTTGATCGGGCAGATGCTCGCGTCGGTGGTCAACTTCTTCAATCCGTCGCACGTGTTCGTCGGTGGCGGCGTCACGCGCATCGGGCCGCTGTTCCTCGCGTCGCTGCGGCAGAGCGTGTACCAGCGCTCGCTGGCGCTGTCGACGCGGCACCTCGAGATCACGGTGTCACCGCTCGGCGACCAGTCCGGCCTGATCGGCGCCGGCGTGCTGGCGATGCAGGAACTGCTGCGCGGACGCGAAAGGGTGGCGGCATGAGCGCATCCCCGATGAACAGCACCGCCGCGGTCTCGTTCGACGGCGTCGTCAAGGCCTTCGGCCCGGTGCAGGTGCTGCACGGCGTCAGCTTCGATCTGGCGCCCGGCCGGGTCGTCGGCCTGCTCGGCGAGAACGGGGCAGGCAAGAGCACGCTGATGAAGATCCTGGCCGGCTACGAGGGCCTGAGCGGCGGCGAGCTTCGCATCGATGGCAGCGCGGTGCAGTTCGACGGCCCGCGTGCCGCCGAGGCGCGCGGCATCGTGATGATCCACCAGGAGTTCGCGCTCGCCGAGGACCTGACGATCGCGCAGAACGTCTTCCTCGGCCACGAGCTGACCCGCGGCCCGTGGCTCGACGACGCGGCGATGCGCGCCGAGACCGCGCGGGTGCTGCAGCAGGTCGGCCTGAAGGCGCACCCGGACACGCTGGTTCGGCGGCTGATCGTCGCCGAGAAGCAGCTGGTCGAGATCGCCAAGGCGCTGCAACGCAAGGCCCGCCTGCTGATCATGGACGAGCCGACCGCCACGCTCACGCCCGGCGAGACCGAGCGCCTGTTCGCGCTGATCGCGCAGCTGAAGGCAGACGGCGTCACGCTGATCTACATCTCGCACAAGCTCGACGAGGTCGAGCGCGTGACCGACGAGATCGTCGTGATGCGCGACGGCCGCTTCGTCACCCGCGCGGACACGAAGGACGTGACGCGCCAGCAGATGGCCAACCTGATGGTCGGCCGCGACCTGAGCGACCTGTACCCGCCCAAGGACGCGCGTCCGCAAGTCGCGCCGCTGTTGAAGGTGCAGGGGCTGAACGTGCCGGGCTGGGCGCGCGAGGTGAACTTCGAGGTCGCGCCGGGCGAGATCCTCGGCTTCGCCGGGCTGGTCGGCGCCGGCCGCACCGAGCTGTTCGAAGGGCTGCTCGGCCTGCGCCCGCACACGGTCGAGCGCATCGAACTCGCCGGCCGCGCGGTGCGCTTCCGCAGCCCGCGCGAGGCGGCTGACCAGGGCCTGACGTACCTCAGCGAGGACCGCAAGGGCAAGGGCCTGCACGTCGACTTCGGCCTGCGCGAGAACCTCACGCTCATGGCGCTGCAGCGCTACGCCGCGCCGTGGCTGAACCCGGCCGCCGAGCGCGCCGCGCTGACGAGCGCGGTCGCCGACTTCGGCATCCGCACCGGCTCGCTGGACATCAAGGCGTCGTCGCTGTCCGGCGGCAACCAGCAGAAGCTCGCGCTCGCCAAGGTGCTGCACCCGGGGCCGAAGGTGATCGTGCTCGACGAGCCGACCCGCGGCGTCGACGTGGGCGCCAAGCGCGACATCTATTTCCTGATCCAGCGCCTGGCCCGCGACGGCCGCGCCGTGATCGTCGTCTCCAGCGAACTGATGGAACTGATCGGCATCTGCCACCGCATCGTCGTGATGCGCGGCGGTGCGCAGCAGGCCACGCTGGAAGCCGAGCAACTCACCGAAGAGGTCTTGATCGCCCATGCCACAGGAACAAACTGAACAAGCCCGCGGCGCACCGTCGCAGGCGTGGTGGTCGCGTCTGCACGGCATCGGCCCGATCGTCGGGCTGGTGCTGCTGTGCATCGCCGGCGCGTTGCTGAACGGCGATTTCGCGACCATCGACAACGCGATGAACGTGCTGACCCGCACCGCCTTCATCGGCATCATCGCGGTCGGCATGTGCTTCGTGATCATCAGCGGCGGCATCGACCTGTCGGTCGGCTCGATGGCGGCGCTGATCGCCGGCGGCGTCATCCTGCTGATGAACGCGCTCGGCGCGCAGGGGCTGTCGCCGGTGCTCACGGTCGTGCTAGGCGCCGGCTTCGCGGTGCTGCTCGGCGCCGCGTTCGGGTTGTCGCACGGCCTGCTGATCACACGCGGCAAGATCGAGCCGTTCATCGTCACGCTCGGCACGCTCGGGATCTTCCGCGCGTACCTCACCTACCTGTCGAACGGCGGCGCGATCACGCTCGACAACGCGCTGGCCGATGCCTACGCGCCGGTCTACTACGGCGCGCTGCTGGGCGTGCCGATGCCGGTGTGGGTGTTCCTCGTCGTCGCGTTGCTCGGCGCGCTGATCCTCAACCGCACCGCCTACGGCCGCTACGTGCAGGCGATCGGCTCGAACGAGCAGGTTGCGCGCTACGCCGCGGTCAACGTCGACCGCGTCAAGCTGCTGACCTACGTGCTGCTCGGCGTGTGCGTGGGCATCGCGACGCTGCTGTACGTGCCGCGCCTCGGCTCGGCCTCGCCGACCACCGGGCTGCTGTGGGAGCTGGAGGCGATCGCCGCGGTGATCGTCGGCGGCACGGCGCTGAAGGGCGGCGCCGGCAGCATCACCGGCACCGTCATCGGCGCGGTGCTGCTCTCGGTCATCAGCAACATCCTGAACCTCACCAGCATCATCAGCGTGTACCTGAACGCTGCCGTGCAGGGGGTCGTGATCATCGTCGTCGCGTTCATGCAGCGGCGGCGTTAGACAACGGGTTTTCAACCGCAGCACGCGCTGCACATTTCACCAAGCCAGACGGAGACAACCATGAAGTTCATCACCCGCAGAACCGTGCTCGCCCTCGCGCTCGCCGCCAGCAGCGTCGGCGCATTCGCGCAGCAAAAGGTCAACCTCGGCGTCGCGATCCCGGCCGCCACCCATGGCTTCACCGGCGGCATCGTCTGGTGGGCCAACGAGGCGAAGAAGGAGCTGGAGAAGAAGTACCCCGACCTCAAGGTCACGGTCAAGACCGCCGCCAACGCCGGCGAGCAAGCGAATCAGCTGCAGGACCTGATGACGGTCACCAAGATCAACGCGCTGGTCATCTTCCCGTTCGAATCGGCGGCGCTGACCAAGCCGGTCGCGCAGGTCAAGTCCAAGGGCGTGTACGTGACGGTGGTCGACCGCGGCCTGACCGACCCGGCCGCGCAGGACGCGTACGTGGCCGGCGACAACATGGCGTTCGGCAAGATCCCGGCCGAGTACATGGTGAAGGCGCTGGGCGGCAAGGGCGAGATCGTCGCGATGCGCGGCATCGCCACCACGCTGGACAACGAGCGCATGGACGCGTTCAACGCGGTGCTGAAGGCCAACCCCGGCATCAAGCTGCTCGACGCGAAGTACGCCAACTGGAACCGCGACGATGCCTTCAAGACGATGCAGGACTACCTGACCCGCTTCAAGCACATCGACGCGGTCTGGGCCGCCGACGACGACATGGCGGTCGGCGTGCTCAAGGCAATCGACCAGGCCAAGCGCACCGACATCAAGCTGGTGTTCGGCGGCGCCGGCGCGAAGGGCATGATCAAGACGCTGATGGACGGCAGCGACCCGCGCATCCAGGCCAACGTCTCGTACTCGCCGAAGTTCATCTACGACGCGATCAAGATGACCGCCGAGGCGCGCCTCAAGGGCGAGAAGCTGCCCGCCAAGTCGATCATTCCGTCGGTGCTGATCACCAAGGCGACGGCGAAGGACTTCTACTTCCCCGATTCGCCGTTCTGAGTTGGTAGAGGTTGGCGCGTGATCAGGCCGCCGGGGTACTTTGCTGCGCTCATGTCCCCCGCCGGCGGCCTGAAGGCCGCCGCCTCCTCCTTTACTTCGCTCCGCAAAGCACCCCGTCTCCCTGATCCGTCACCGTTCCTTTCCTTCGAATTCCTGGACCGCGCGGGTGGCGCTGGGTGGCCGGCGGAGCGAAGTAAAGGAGGAGCCGTCGGCCGCAGGCCGGCGGTGGGGGACATGAGTGCAGTCGGCCACCCAGTGGCAGCCGCGCCGAACAGCGCGCAAAGATCGAAAGGTGTTTCCCTATGACCCGACCCGTCACCCTCTTCACCGGCCAGTGGGCCGACCTGCCGCTGGCCGAACTCGCGCCGCTCGCCAGGCGCATGGGCTACGACGGCCTGGAGCTGGCGTGCTGGGGCGATCACTTCAACGTGCAGGAGGCGCTGGCCTCGAAGCGCTACGTGCAGGACAAGCGCGCGCTGCTGGAGCAGCACGGCTTGCAGTGCTTCGCGATCGGCAACCACCTGGTCGGGCAGGCGGTGTGCGACCTGATCGACGCGCGGCATGAATCGATCCTGCCGGCGCATGTGTGGGGCGATGGCGAGCCCGAGGGCGTGCGCCAGCGTGCCGCGGCCGAGTTGCAGGACACCGCGCGCGCGGCTTCCGCGTTCGGCGTCAGGACCGTCACCGGGTTCACCGGCTCGTCGATCTGGCACGCGACCTATGCGTTCCCGCCGACCACGCAGGCCTTCTGGGACGCGGGTTTCGCCGACTTCGGCCGGCGCTTCACGCCCATCCTCGACGTGTTCGAGTCCGAGGACGTGAACTTCGCGCTCGAGGTGCACCCGACCGAGATCGCGTTCGACATCGCGACCAGCGAGCGCGCGATCGCCGCGGTGAACGGTCACCGCCGCTTCGGCTTCAACTTCGACCCCAGCCACCTCGGCTACCAGGGCGTCGACTACATCCGCTTCATCCGCACCTTCGGCCCGCGCATCTTCAACGCCCACATGAAGGACGTGTGGTGGGGCAAGGGCGACGGCACCGTCGGCACGTTCGGCGGGCACACCAGCTTCGGTGACCCGCGGCGGACGTGGGACTTCCGCAGCGTAGGCCGCGGCATGATCGACTTCGAGTCGCTGATCGTGGCGCTGAACGACGTGGGCTACCGCGGGCCGCTGTCCGTCGAGTGGGAGGATTCGCGCATGGACCGCGTGCACGGCGCGACCGAGAGCGCGGCGTTCTGCAAGCGGCTCGATTTCGAGCCCGCGCAGGGCGCGTTCGACGCGGTGTTCGACAAGTCGAAGCAGGCGTCATGACGATGCGAAAACTCCGCTACGCGATGGTCGGCGGCGGGCGCGACGCGTTCATCGGCGCGGTGCACCGGCACGCGA
This sequence comes from Pseudomonadota bacterium, assembly GCA_040384825.1. Lineage (GTDB taxonomy): Bacteria > Pseudomonadota > Gammaproteobacteria > Burkholderiales > Burkholderiaceae_C > LMDS01. The sequence goes on along the minus strand of JAZKIO010000052.1, from coordinate 12,950 downwards.
TGGCGCTCGACGGTCAGTACGCGCTGGTGGCTGGCGCGCTGTCGAGCTCGCCGGACAAGGCGCGCGCGTCGGGCCGCGACCTGGGGCTGGCCGACGACCGCAACCACGGCGCGTGGCAAGCGCTGCTGGCCGACGAGCTGCGCCGGCCGGCGGACGAGCGCGTCGACGTCGTCACCATCGTCACGCCGAACCACGTGCATTACGAGGTCGCGCGCGCGTTCGTCGAGGCCGGCTTCCATGTCGTCTGCGACAAGCCGCTGGTCCACACCAGCGCGCAGGCCGAGGACCTCGCGGCCTGCGTCGCGCGGCAAGGCACGCTGTTCGCGGTGACCTACAACTACACCGGCTACCCGATGGTGCGGCAGGCGCGCGAGATGGTGCGCGCGGGCGCGATCGGCGCGGTCCGCAAGGTGATCGTCGAGTACCACCAGGGCTGGCTCGCGACGCAGCTGGAGACCGCGTCGAACAAGCAGGCCGACTGGCGCACCGACCCGGCGCGCAGCGGCATCGCCGGCGCGATCGGCGACATCGGCTCGCATGCCGAGAACCTGATGCTCGGCGTCACGGGGCTCGAGATCGAAAGCCTGTGCGCCGACCTGACGAGTTTCGTCCCCGGCCGCCGGCTCGACGACGACGGCAACCTGCTGCTGCGCTTCACCAACGGCGCACGCGGCGTGCTGATTGCCTCGCAGATCGAGGGCGGCAACGAGAACGACATCCGCCTGCGGGTGTTCGGCGAGCGCGGCATGCTGGACTGGCGGCAGGAGGACCCGAACCACCTGGTGCATGCGCCGATCGACGGCCCGCGGATGATCCTGACCCGCAACTCGCCATGGCTCAGCGAGCCGGCACGGCGCGCGTGCCGGCTGCCGGCGGGCCACCCGGAGGCGTTCATCGAGGCGTTCGCGAACCTCTACGTGGGCGTGGCCGCCGACCTGCATGCGCGGCTCGACCACGGCGAGCCGGCGAGCTTGGCCGAAGCCGATTACCCGCGCATCGCCGATGGCGTGCGCGGGGTGCGCTTCATCGAAAAGACGGTCGAGTCGGCGGGCAGCGCGCAGAAGTGGACGGGGATGCGTTGATCGGGAAGATCAAGATCAAGATCAAGATCAAAAGAGTTTTCGCAAAGGACGCCAAGATCACGCCAAGGACGCCAAGAAAAGATTGAGTTTCTTTCTTGGCGTCCTTGGCGTCTTGGCGTTCTTGGCGGTGAAAAGTAGCGTCGCAGTGCTCGACCGACCGACCGGTCAGGCCAGCATGTCCGACCAGATCGACCGGGCCCAGCTGAACGCCAGTGACGCCTCCAGTTCGTTCGGCGCGGCGGAGAGCCCGCCCGAACCGGCCACCGGCTTGAAGGTCTTCTCGGCAGCCACGTAGCCGTGCACGCTCGCGACGTGGATGGCGCGCTTGTCGTCGACGAAGCTGTAGCAGGTGTTGGTGAGCATCGGCGCCGGGTCGAGCTCCCAGCCGGCGAGCTCGGCGACGATCGCTGCCGCCGCCGCCTTGCCGTGGCTGCTCGCCATGTGGCCGCTCTTGGGCATCGCCGAAGCGATCTGGATCGAATCGCCGATCACGTGGATGTGCTTCGCGGCCGTTGACTCGAAGTTGAGCCAGTCCACGTTGCACCAGCGGCCGTTCGAGTTCGCGAGGCCGGTCTGCACCGCGATCTCGCCGGCGCGCATCGGCGGCAGCACGTTCAGCACGTCGGCGCGCACGTCGTCCTGGACCTCGAACTTGACGGTGTTGGTCGCCACGTCGACCGCGGTCGCCTTGAACTGCGGGCGGTACTCGACCATGCCCTTGTACGACTCGGCCCAGACCTTCTTGAACAGCGCGCCCTTGCTCGTCACGTCGGGGTTGGCGTCGAGGATCAGCACCTTCGAGCGCGGCTTGGCCGCCTTGAAGTAGGCCGCGATCATCGAGGCGCGCTCGTACGGCCCCGGCGGGCAGCGGTACGGCGCCTCGGGGATCGTGATCGCGAACACGCCACCGTCCGGCATCGCCTCGAGCTGGCGGCGCAGCGCGAGCGTCTCCGGCCCGGCCTTCCAGGCCTGCAGGATGCGGCCATCGCGCTGCGCGGCGCGCAACCCGGCGACCTGGTCGAACATCATCTCGACGCCGGGCGACAGCACCAGCTTGTCGTAGCGGATCGTGCCGCCCGAGGCCAGCACCGCGCTGCGCTGGGTCGCGTCGATGCGGGCGACGCGGTCGCGCACCACGCGCACGCCGTGCGTCGCGCCCAGGCGGTCGTAAGGCCGCGTGATGTCGGCCATGGCGTGGTGGCCGGAGAGCACCAGATTCGACAGCGGGCACGAGACGAAGGCCGCCTCGGGCTCGACCATGACCACGTCGATCTTGTGCTGCGACAGTAGGCGCACGTACTTGGCGGCGCTCGCGCCCCCGTAGCCGCCGCCGACCACGAGCACCCGCGCGCGGTCGGGCGTGCCGACCATCGCCGGCCGCGGCGTCGTCGCGCAGCCGGTCAGCCCCAGGCCGGTGGCGCCGGCGAGCGCGAGTACCCCGCGGCGATGCAGCCGGGCGCTCATGGCTTCACCTCGGCGACCGGGCTCGCGAAATAGGCGGCCAGCTGCACGATCTGCGCGTCGCTGTAGCCCTTGGCGATCTGCGGCATCACCGTGCCGGAGCGCGTGCCGTTCTTGAACGCGCTCATCTGCTCCACGAGGTAGGTGGCCGGCTTGCCGGCGAGCGCGACCATGGCCGAGCCGGGCGGCACGCGGCCGTCGGTGCCGTGGCACTGCGAGCAGGTGGCGGCCAGGCTGCGGGCGCGCAGCGCGAGCGCGTCCTGCGCCTGCGCGCCGGTGACCGACGCGAGCAGCGCGGCGGCGACGAGGGCGATCGGGTGGGGGGCCATCGGTGAACCTCCGGAGTCAGGGACGAACGCTAGTGTCACGCAAACCAGTCACAACGTGGCGGCTCCGCGGAAGCCGAACAAGCCCACCAGCAGCAGCGTGGGGAACTGGCGGATCGCGCGGTTGTACTCGCGCACGGCCTCGTCGAACTGGCGGCGCGCGAACGCGAGCATCGCGTCGTTGGCCTGCAGCTGCGCGTTCAGCGTCGCGAGCTCGGTGCCCGGCGTGCTCTGCACCGGCAGGCGGGCGCGGGCTTCGGCGAGGATCTCGTCGGCCAGGCGCAGGCTGGTGATCGCGCCGGCGGCGCCGGGACGCACCCGCGCGTGCGCGCAGGCGTTCTCGACCTGCCCGCACGCCGCCCGCAGCGCCTCGATGCGCGGCGCGGCGTGGGTCAACAGCGGCGCCAGGGTGTCGAGCAGCGCCATCAGCAGGGCATGACGCTCGCGGATATGTTCGTCCACCGGCACGAACAGGCGCACGATCGCGCTGCGCAGCCGCACCAGGCGGTTGTAGGCGCCGACGCTCCAGAACACCAGCAGCGCCGCGACCGCCCAGCCGACGATTTCGGAAGTGCTCATGCGCGGAACTCTACGTCACCCGCCCGCGCTCGCGATCGGAACGACACTTCGATGCAGCGCGAAACGTCGCCGCCGGTCGCGCGGCGATCATCGGGCCCCGCACCTCCACCACGCGCCCTCCGATGTTCGATGCCGCCACCACCCCGTTTCTCGCCCTCGTCGCCGCGGTGTTCGCGCTCGGCGGCTTCGTCAAGGGTGTCGTCGGCCTCGGCCTGCCGACGATCGCGATGGGCCTGCTCAGCGTGCTGATGCCGCCGGCGCAGGCCGCGGCGCTGCTGGTCGTGCCGTCGCTGGTCACCAACCTGTGGCAGATCGGCGGGCCGGGGCTCGTTGCCCTGCTGCGGCGACTCGCCGGCCTGCTGATCGGCGTCTGCGTGGGCGTGGCGCTCGGGGCCGGCTGGATCGACGGCGGCGGCGCCCGTGCGCGCGGCGCGGCCTTTGCCAGCCTCGGCCTGGGTGTGGCGCTGATCGTCTACGCGGCGCTCGGGCTGCTGCACTGGCGCGCGCACGTGCGGCCGGCGCACGAGCCCTGGCTCGGCCCGCTGGTCGGCATCGCGACCGGGCTCGTGACCGCCGCGACCGGCGTGTTCGTGATCCCGGCGGTGCCCTACCTGCAGGCGCTCGGGCTCGAGAAGGACGCGCTGGTGCGCGCGCTCGGCGTGTCCTTCCTGGTCTCGACGATCGCACTCGGCGTCAGCCTGGGGCAGGGCGGCGCGCTGCCGGCCGCGTCGCTGCTCGCCTCCGCGCTCGCGGTGCTGCCGGCGCTGCTCGGCATGGGCGCCGGGCAGCGGCTGCGCGGCCGCGTCCGGCCCGAGACGTTCAAGACCGTGTTCTTCGCCGGCCTGCTGCTGCTCGGCCTGTACCTCGCGGTGCGCGCGGCGCTGCGCCTCGCCTGACGCCGGCCCGCTGCACGAGAATTCCGCAATGCCTGTGGACGCGCCCGAACCCCGCTTCGCGAAAGTCGCCGCGATGATCGGCGACCCGACCCGCGCGCGCATGCTCTCGGCGCTGATGGGTGGCGAGTTCCTCGCAGCCGGCGAACTGGCCGCCGCGGGCGGTGTCAGCGCGCAGACGGCCAGCACGCACATCGCGAAGTTGCTCGACGCCGAGCTGGTCGTCGTGCGCACCCAGGGCCGCCACCGCTACGTGCGGCTCGCCGGCGAGGAGGTCGCGCATGTGCTGGAGGCGCTGTCCTTCGTCGCCGAGCGCAGCGCCCACGCCGACAAGTGGGCGCGTGGCGCCTACAAGCCGCTGAAGGCGGCGCGCAGCTGCTATCGGCACCTGGCCGGCGAACTCGGGGTCGCGCTGTTCGAGGGCCTGCTCGCGCGCGGCACGCTGGCCGCGCAAGGGGGATCGGGCGCAGGGCAGTTCGTGCTCAGCGCCGCCGGCCGCGCCGAGCTCGACGAACTGGGCATCGCGGTGCCCGCCGAGGCGAGCACGACCCGCCGTTTCGCGCACGCGTGCTTCGACTGGTCCGAGCGCCGCGACCACCTCGCCGGCAGCCTTGCGGCGGCACTGCTCGACCACGGCCTCGCGCACGGCTGGGTGCGACGCACGACCGGCTCGCGTGCCCTGGAACTCACCCGACCCGGCGCGCAGGCGCTGGCGCGCTGGATCGGGCCGGGGGTGTCTGAGCGCGGGTCGGAGCTCTAGACCGACGCACGCCCACGCTGCCAGCGCGCGTACCCCTCGCGCCGCAGCCCGCACGCCGGGCAATCGCCGCAGCCGTAGCCCCAGGCGTGCCGGTGGGTGCGGTCGCCGAGGTAGCAGGTGTGGGTGTGTTCGATCGTGAGATCGACCAGCGCATCGCCGCCGAGCTGCTCCGCGAGCGCCCAGGTCTGCGCCTTGTCGAGCCACATCAGCGGCGTCTCGATCGTCATCGGCGCGTCGAGGCCGAGGCTGATCGCGACCTGCAAGGCGCGCAGCGTGTTGTCGCGGCAATCGGGGTAGCCGGAGTAGTCGGTCTCGCACATGCCGCCGACCAGCACGCTCGCACCGCGTCGATACGCGACCGCCGCCGCGAAGTTGAAGAACAGCAGGTTGCGGCCGGGCACGAAGGTGTTGGGCAGGCCCTGCGCGGTCATCTCGATCGCGCGCGCGTCGGTCAGCGCGGTGTCGGAGAGCTGGCCGAGCAGCGCCAGGTCGAGCAGGTGGTCGTCGCCGAGGCGCGCGGCCCAGTGCGGGAACGCTTCGAGAAGCGCGGCGCGCACCTCGCGGCGGGCGTCGAGCTCGATGCGGTGGCGCTGGCCGTAGTCGAAGCCGATCGTTTCGACGTGCGTGTAGCGCTCGAGCGCCCAGGCGAGGCAGGCCGTGGAATCCTGCCCGCCGGAGAACAGCACCAGGGCCCGGCGCGGGTCGAGCGCCGCCATCGCCTTCAGCCGCGCAGTTCGCCGTGGCCGAGCACGATCCACTTCAGCGAGGTCAGCCCCTCGAGCCCGACCGGCCCGCGGGCGTGGAACTTGTCGGTGCTGATGCCGATCTCGGCGCCCAGGCCGTACTCGAAGCCGTCGGCGAAGCGGGTCGACGCGTTGACCATCACGCTGGCCGAATCCACCTCGCGCAGGAAGCGCTGCGCGTGGCTGTGGGTGTCGGTCAGGATCGCGTCGGTGTGGTGCGACCCGTAGCGGTTGATGTGCGCGATCGCGGCATCGAGGCCATCGACAACCTTGACGCTGATGACCGGCGCGAGGTACTCCTCGCTCCAGTCCTGTTCGCTCGCGGTCGTGAGGGTGGCGCCCGGCACGTCGTGCAGCAAGGCCAGCGCGGCCGCGTCACCGCGCATCTCGACGCCCTTGGCCGCGAACAGCGCGCCGATGCGCGGCAGGAACGCCGGCGCGATATCGGCATGCACCAGCAGCGACTCGGCGGCGTTGCACGGGCTGTACTTCTGCGTCTTCGCGTTGTCGGTGACGCGCAGTGCCATCTCGAGATCGGCGCTGGCGTCGACGTACACGTGGCAGTTGCCGTCGAGGTGCTTGATCACCGGCACCTTGGCCTCGCGCGAGATGCGCTCGATCAGCCCCTTGCCGCCGCGCGGGATGATCACGTCGACGGCATCGGGCGAGCCGATCAGGTGGCCGACGGCCGCGCGGTCGGTGGTCTGCACCAGCTGCACCGCATCGGGCGGCAGGCCGGCGTCGGCCAGCGCGGCCTGCACGATTTTCCACAGCGCCAGGTTGGAGTGGATCGCCTCCGAGCCGCCGCGCAGGATCGCGGCGTTGCCGCTCTTGATCGCCAGCGACGCGGCCTCGATCGTCACGTTCGGCCGGCTCTCGTAGATCATGCCGAACACGCCCAGCGGCACGCGCATGCGGCCGACCTGGATGCCGCTGGGCCGCTGCGACAGGCCGCTGATCTCGCCGATCGGGTCGGCCATGGCGGCGATCTGCTCGCAGCCTTCGGCCACGGTCTCGATCACCTTGGGCGTGAGCTTCAGGCGGTCGACCAGCGGTGCGGCCAGGCCGGCCTGCTCGGCGGCGGCGATGTCCAGCGCATTGGCGGCGTGCAGCTCGTCGGGCGCGGCCCGCAGGCGCCGGGCGAGCGCGAGCAGCGCGGCGTTCTTCGCGGCGGTCGGCGCCGCGGCCATGTGCGCGCTCGCGGCGCGCGCCGCGGCGCCCATGTGGGCGATCACGGCTTGCAGGTCGGTGGAGGTCATGGCCGAATTGTCTCGCACCGGGCGCCGCCCGGCGCGGCGTGCGGTCAGTCGACCCGGTCGTTCTCGCGCAGGCGCACGCATTGCGGGTGGAGCTGCCAGCGCGTCGCGCGGCAGACCTGCTGCATGCAGCGGTACAGCGCGAACTCGGTGCGCCCGCTGCAGGTGGCGCGCGGGGTCGCGTTCTCGCCGCGCGCCGTCACGCGCGCAGGCGGCGCTCGCGGCGCGAGGGGCGGATTGCCGCGCGGCGCGGCCGCGGGCGGGTTGCGATCGATCATGCGTTCCGGATCGAGGCCGCCGATCACCGGCGCGGTCGACTGCGCGGGCGTGGTCGACGCTGTCGTGGTGGCGGTGGGCGGCGCGCTCGTCACGCCCGCGACCGGGTCGATCGGCGCCGCGGCCGATGCCGCTGGTGCCGAGGCGCTCGCGCCCGCGACGACGACCGGCGGCGCGACGGCCGCGGAGGCGGCGGCGGTCACCGCCTCCACCGGGGGCGGTGCCACGGCGCTCGGTGCTGCATCCGGCGCCGCGACGGCGGACGCCGCGGGCGGGGGCGTGGTCATCGCCACCGGGGGCGTCGGATCGGTGCGGTTCGCGGGCGCGGTCGAGGGGGTGGTCGCGGTGGTGGCGAGCGGCCGGTCGACCGCGATCTCCGGCGCCATGTTCCAGCCGCCGCTGACGAGACCGAGCACGCCGATCGCCAGCACCGCCAGGCCGGCCGCCAGCGCGAACTTGTAGCGGCGCGCGCGGCGGGGTTGGCGGGACAGCGGCGGCGCGACCCAGGGCGCCCGATCCACGGCGACGAACTCCGGCGCCGGATGGTCGGGCGCTTCGGCGGCCGGTGCTGCGGCGGAGGCGACCGGCGACGCCGCGGCGGGCGTGGCCGCCCGGATCGACGCGGGCGCGGGCGCGGGCACCGAGATCGGCGCTGCGGCAGGGGAGCGCGAGCGCGCGGCGCCCGCGGTCGACGCCGCCGCAGCGCTGTCGGCCCGCGCCGCCGGCGCCGGGCTGCCGAACGGATCGAACACCGGCTCGGCGCGCTGGCGCGCGGGCGGCGGTGCGTTGTCGTTCAGCCAGGCGCGGAACTGCGCGGCGCTGGTCGGCCAGTCCGCGGGCATGGGCGAGAGCGCCGCGTCCAGGCTGCGCAGCAGGCCGGCGCTGTAACGCGGGCGCTGCGCCGGCTCGAAGGTCTGCGCGATCAAATCGACCAGGGCCGGCGGCGGGCCGGCCTCGGCGGGCGGCGGCGGGGCGCCGGTGATGCAGAAGCGCGTGACCTCGGCGAGCGCGCGCAGGTCGGCGATCGCGCCGTGCGCTGGCGAGTGCCCCGCGCGGCCGCCGGGCTGCGGGCCGAGCGGCGTCTCGATCGTCGCCATCAGCGTTTCGACCAGATCGCTGCCGATCTCGCGCCCGGCCGCACCGGGCCCGAGCAGCAGCGGCCGGTCGTCGCCGAGCAGCAGGATGTTGCCGGGCGTCACGCCGCCGTGCGAACGCCCGCCCTGGTGGATGGCTTCGAGCGCGCCCAGCAGGTCGTCGAGCAGGTGGCGCAGGGAGGCCTCGTCCGGCGCCTCGGGCATGTCGCGGCGGATGTCGACGAGGCGTCGGCCGGCGTAGTACGGCATCACGCGGTAGGCGGTGCCGTTGGCCTCGAACAGCTGGTTGACGCGCAGCAGCGCCGGGTGGTCGCAGTGCGCGAGCAGGCGGGCCTCGTCGACGAACGCACGCAGGCCGCGCGCGATCACGTCCTCGTGCCACTCGTCGGTGGCGTGCAGGCGCAGCGCGGCGTCGCGGTGCACCAGCCGCCCCGGCAGGTACTCCTGGATCGCCACCGCGAGCGCCAGCGCGTGGTCGGTCGCCAGGTACACGGCGCTGCTCGCACTGCGCGCGATCAGCCGCTGCACTTCGAACGAGCCGAGCCGCGTGCCCGGGGGCAGCCCGGGGTCGGCCAGGCCGTTGGCGGCGTGGAGAGGCGGCAGGTGGCGGTCGTTCATCGGCGGGTTCGGGTGCATGTGCGCGCCGCAGCTTAAGGCCGCGGGTCCATGGAGATGTTCCGAGTTGTAGGCCAGGCGCCGCCTGCACAAGACGTTCGTGACATCTTCGAACGCTCGCGCCGCCTCGGGCGGCAGCATCGGAGCATGCGCGATTTTGAGGACTCCACGCTCTGGCGTGTCAGCGAATTCGAGCGTGTGCGCGAATTGAACGGCGGCAGCGGCTTCGCGGGCCTGGATCGACCGACCGTGCTGCCGACCACGCTGATGGCCGAGTTGAACCGGCTCGACGGCGCCGGCGGCAGCACCGATCTGCTCGAGGTCGTGGCCGCCTGCGTGCGGCACCGCGAGGCGGCGCTGCTGCTGCTCGACTACGAGGGCCTGGTGTGGCCTGTCACGCTGTTCCCGCAGCAGCAGCTCTACCACTCGCCGCGCGATGTGGCGGACGCCGCGCCCGACGCGCTGGCCCGGCTCGGCCTGATCGGCGCCGAGCCGCCCGGCGTGCGCCCGCCCGGCCACTGGATGCACGAGCGCGTGGCGCAGACGGCGCACTACCGGCCGCTCACGCCGCTGCTCTGGCAGCTCGCGCTGTCGGGCCCGCGCGCGGCGCTGCTGGCCGAGGTCTCGGGCACTGCCGCCTATCGCGCGCTGCGCGACCCGGCGGACGACGGCGTCGCGCTGAGCGGCGCGTTGCGCCCGGCCGCCCAGCGGCTGCGCCGCGAGACGGTGGCGCTGCGCGACATCGCCGGCTGGCCCGGCATGAGCGTGGAGCGCGCGAGCCGGCTGGTGAACGGCCTGTACCTCGGCGCGTCGCTGCTCGCAACCCGCGCCCACCCGGCGGCCCGGCCGGAGCCGCGCGGGCTGTGGAGCCGGAACAAGCCGCGGCGCTGACGCGCACGCGGCTCAGGCGAGTTCGTGCACCCGGTGGCAAGCGACGCGCTGGCCGCCGCCCAGGTCCTGCAGCAGCGGCACCTCCACGCGGCAACGCTCGACGGCGTGCGGGCAGCGCTTGTGGAAGGCGCAACCGCTCGGCGGGTTCAGCGGCGAGGGCAGTTCGCCACTCAGCACCTGGCGCTGCTGGCGCGCGGCCTTGTCGATGCGCGGCGTGCTCGCGAGCAGCGCGCGTGTGTACGGGTGGCGCGGGCTCGCGAACAGCGCGGTCTTCGGCGCCTGCTCGACGACCTTGCCGAGGTACATCACCAGCACCTCGTCGGCGATCAGCTCGACGACCGCGAGGTTGTGCGAGATGAACACGTAGGCGACGCGGGTCTCGTCCTGCAGGTCCATCAGCAGGTTCAGCACCTGGGCCTGGATCGACACGTCGAGCGCCGAGACCGGCTCGTCGAGCACGACCAGGCTGGGCTGCAGCATCAAGGCGCGGGCAATCGCGATGCGCTGGCGCTGGCCGCCCGAGAACATGTGCGGGTAGCGCGCGTCGTGCTCAGGGCGCAGGCCGACGCGGGCCATCATCGCGCGCGCCTTCTCGCGGCGCACGGCCTTGGCGTCGGCCGTGTTGATGACCAGCGGCTCCTCGAGCGCGAGACCGATCTTCTTGCGCGGGTTCAGGCTCGCGAACGGGTTCTGGAACACCATCTGGACCTGCTGGCGCAATGCCTTCTTTGTCGCCGCGTCGGCCTGCGTCACGTCGGCCCGCGCCCCGCCGCCGGTGCCAATCAGCAACGCGCCGCCGGTGGGCGGCTCGATCATCGTCAGCTGCCGCGCGAGCGTGCTCTTGCCGCAGCCGGATTCGCCGACGACCGCGAGCGTGCGGCCGGCTTCGAGCGTGAACGACACGCCATCCAGCGCGCGCACCAGCGCCTTGGGCTTGAGAAAGCCGGTCGACACCGGGTAGTGCTTGCTGAGCTCGAGGGCCTCCAGGACGGTCATGTCGTCGCTCATCGCGGCACCCCCGTGGTGGGCTGCAGCGGAAAGAAGCAGCGCGCCTGCGCGCCCGGCTCGCCGTAGAGCGCCGGCGGCTCGGTGCGGCAGCGGTCCTGCACGTAGGCACAGCGCGGTGCGAGCAGACAGCCTGCCGGCCGGTCGAACGCGCCGGGCACCATGCCGCCCATCGAGCGCAGGCGCCGCTGGCCGATGTTGTGCTCGGGCAGCGCCGACAGCAGCGCCTCGGTGTACGGGTGCCGCGGCGCCTCGAAGATCTGCGGCACCGCGGCCGTCTCGACCACCTGGCCGGCATACATCACCATCACGCGCTGCGCCACTTCGGCGACGACGCCGAGGTCGTGCGTGATCAGCACCAGCGCCATGCCGCGCTCGCGCTGCAGCTTGAGCAACAGCGCCAGCATCTGGGCCTGGATCGTCACGTCGAGCGCGGTGGTCGGCTCGTCGGCGATCAGCAGGCGCGGGTTGCAGGCGATCGCCATCGCCACCATCACGCGCTGGCTCATGCCGCCGCTGAGTTGGTGCGGGTAGGCGTCGAGCCGGCGCTCGGCGTCGGGGATGTCGACATCGCGCAGCAACTGCAGCGCGCGCGCCCGCAGCGCCTTGCCCGAGCCGCCTTCGTGGATGCGCAGGGTCTCGATCAGCTGGAACGCGACCGTGAAGCACGGGTTCAGGCTGGTCATCGGGTCCTGGAAGATCATCGCGATGTCACGGCCGAGCATCTGGCGGCGGTCCTTCTCGCGCATGGTCAGCAGGTCGCGGCCGTCGAACATCAGGCGCGTGGCGCCGACGTGGCCGGGCTCGTCGATCAGCCCCATCAGCGCGAGCGCGGTCACGCTCTTGCCCGAGCCCGATTCGCCGACGATGCCGACCACCTCGCCGGCGTTCACGGTCAGGCTGACGCCGTCGACGGCCTTGAACGCGCCGAACGAGACGCCCAGGTTCTCGACTTCCAGCAGCGGGGCGCTCATCGCTTCAAGCGCGGATCGAGCGCGTCGCGCAGGCCGTCGCCCATCAGGTTGAACGCGAGCACCGAGACCAGGATCGCCAGGCCCGGCAGCGTCACGACCCACCACGCGCTCTGGATGAACTCGAGCGCGCTGGCGAGCATCGAGCCCCACTCGGGTGTGGGCGGCTGCGCGCCGAGGCCGAGGAAACCGAGCGCGGCGGCGTCGAGGATCGCGGTCGAGAAGCCGAGCGTGGCCTGCACGATCAGCGGCGCCGCGCAGTTGGGCAGCACGGTGTCGAACATCAGCCGGGCCTTGCTCGCCCCGGCGATGCGCGATGCGTTGACGTAGTCCTTCGCGAGCTCGCCGATCACCGCCGCGCGCGTGAGCCGCACGAAGTGAGGCAGCATCACGATCGCGATCGCGTACATCGCGTTCATCAGCCCCGGCCCGAGGATCGCGACCACCGCCACGGCGAGCAGCAGGCTCGGCAGTGCCAGCATGATGTCCATCAGCCGCATGATCGTGAACTCGACGCCGCCGCGGAAGAAGCCGGCGAGCAACCCGAGCAGCGCGCCGAGGCTCAGCGACAAGCTCACCGACACCAGCCCGATCAACAGCGACAAGCGCGTGCCGTGGATCAGCCGTGAGAGCAGGTCGCGCCCGACCGGGTCGGTGCCCAGCAGGAACACGCGGCCGCCGATCGGCTGCGTCGACGGGGGCTTCAGCACCGCGTCGGTGAACTGCTCCTTCGGCGAGTAGGGCGCGATCACGTCGGCCAGCAGCGCGCACAGCAGCAGCGCGACAATGACGACCAGGCCCACCATCGCGCCGCGGTTGCGGCGGAAGTCTCGCCACAGTTCGGCGAACGGGGAAGGTGGCGATGGATTGAGGACGGCGCTCATTTCGTTCGCGTCGTTTGCGTCGGGCGAGCGTCGCAGCAGGCGGCACCCGGCAGGGGCTCATACGGTGGCGGTCGATGAAGGGCCACGAAGGGGCCCCTTCGTGGCCCTTCATCG
>JAZKIO010000051.1:0-51679 GCA_040384825.1 Pseudomonadota bacterium | reverse complement strand
GCCGCAGGCCCCTGAAACACGATGTTTGCCACAAAAACCCAGAAAAGTGCACCTTCCGCTACTTTAACGGATTGCCGAGCCACCGGTCAACGAAACCAAAAGAAAAGTCAATCGAATCAAAGACTTAGCGCTGGTTTGAAACACAGCATCGGCTGCAAAAGGCGTTCAAAAACAAAGACCTGCAAAGGCCTGTGAAAGTGATGGGTGAGCTTGAAACGTGTCAGCGCACGTCGGCGGGCGGCTGATCCTCCGTATTGTCTCAATGCATACAAACGGGTCCGTCGGCACGGCGCACCCCGCTCAAGAGGGCTGCGGCACTCGTCGAAGAACCGGGCACCACCCCTGACGGGGCACGGCTACCCGCTCGACCCACCCGCCACACCCTCACCCCATGACACTCGCCGCCCCGCCGATCTCGCCGGTGATCCTCGACCTCCCCCGGTCGGCGATCGCCCCGCGCGACGCCGACGCCGACGCCGACGCCGATCTGGCCGGCCGCGCGCTGGTGCTGCAGGCCGCGGTGCTGGCCCACACCGGCATGCGGCCGGCGGCGACGGCGTTCGCGACCGGGCTGGCCGCCGGCCTCGGCTGCGCGCGGGTCACGCTCGGCTTCGTGCAGCGCGGCGTGATCGAGCCGGTCGCGACCTCGCACGGCAGCGGCGAGGCGCTGGTCGGCGCCGGGTTCGATGCGATTGCCGCGGCGATGGACGAATCGGTGCAGCAGGGCGCGAGCGTCCACCTGCCGGCGCAGCCCGGCACCCGCTCGGTGATCCGCATCGCGCACGCCCGCCAGCTGCAGCGCCACGGCGGCGCGATCGCCAGCGTGCCGCTGCTGCATGCGGGCGAGGTGGTCGGCGCGGTCACCTGCGAGTGGGCCGCGGTGCCGGCGCACCTGGTCGACCAGGTCGAGCGCACCGAGACGCTGGTCAACCTCGTCGGCCCGGTGCTGAACCTGATGCGCGAGCGCGAGACGCCCTGGCGGCAGCGCGCACTCGCGGCGCTGCGACGCACCGCGCGGCGCCTGCGCGACATCCACGACCGGCGCGTGCAGGCCACGCTGCTCGCGGCCCTGCTGGGCGCCGTGGCGCTGTGCACGGTGCCGGCGCCCTACCGCGTCGGCGGCCACGCGCGTGTCGAGGGGCTGCTGCAGCGCTCGATCGCCGCGCCGGCCGACGGCTACCTGAGCGTCGCCCACGTGCGGCCCGGCGATCGCGTCGTGCAGGGCCAGGTGCTGGTCGAGCTGGCCGATCAGGACCTGCAGCTGCAGCGCCGCAAGTGGGCCAGCGAACTCGCCCAGCACGAGAGCGCGCATGCGCTGGCGCTCGCACGCTCGGACCGCTCGGCCCTGGTGGTGGCGCTTGCCCGCGCCGAGCAGGCGCGCACGCAGCTCGCGATGGTCGACGCCGACATCGCCCGGGCGCGCATCGTCGCGCCGCTGGACGGCGTCGTGATCCAGGGCGACCTGGCGCAGTCGATCGGTGCGCCGGTCGAGCGCGGCAAGCCGCTGCTGGTGATCGCGCCGAACGCGGCGTACCGCGTCGTCGTCGAGGTCGACGAGCGCGACATCGGCCAGGTGCGGGTCGGCCAGCCCGGCTCGCTCGCGCTCGGCGCGCTGCCGTGGGACACGCTGCCGCTGGCGGTGGGCCGCATCACGCCGATCGCGCGCAGCGTCGACGGCCGCAACGTGTTCGAGGTCGAGGCGGCGCTCGACGGCGCGGCCCCGGCGGCCGCCGCGGCGCGCCTGCGCCCGGGGCTCGAAGGCGTCGCCAAGCTGACCGTCGACCAGCGCCCGCTCGCGTGGGCGTGGTCGCACCGGCTGGTCGACTGGGTGCGGCTCAAGGCGTGGGGCTGGTGGGCGTGATGGGCACGATGCAGGAACCCCTGTTCAGCCCGCGCTGGCACCGCGTCGCGGCCCTGCGGCCGCAACTGCGCACGCAGGTCGAACTGCGCCGGCAGGACCAGCGCGGCGTCGCGTGGTTCCTGCTGCTCGACGAATCGTCCGACGACGTGCGGCGGCTCGACCGCCTGGCCTACGAGTTCGTCGGACGCTGCGACGGCACGCTGACCGTGCAGCAGATCTGGGAGGCGCTGCTCGCCACGCAACCGGAAGAGGCGATGACGCAGGACGAGATCGTGCGCCTGCTGATGGCACTGCACGAGCGCGGGCTGGTCGAGTTCGACACCGCGGCCGATGTCGAATCGGTGTTCCGCGCCCGCGCCGTCAAGCGGCGCCGGCGGCGCCTGCAGGGCGTGAACCCGCTCGCCTTCCGGCTCGCGCTGTTCGATCCCTCGCCGCTGCTGGCGCGGCTCGCGCCGCTCGCGCCGTGGGTCTTCTCCAGCGGCATGCTGGCGCTCTGGCTGGTCGCGGTGCTGTGCGCCGGCACCGCCGCCGCCATGCACGCCGGCGAGCTGACCGCGCACGCCACGCGCCTGCTCGACGCGCCGGGCACCCTGTTCGTCACCTGGCTGATGTACCCGCTGATCAAGGCCGTGCACGAGGCCGCGCACGCCCTCGCGGTGCAGCGCTGGGGCGCCACGGTGCGCCAGGCCGGGCTGACGCTGCTGATGCTCACGCCGGTGCCTTTCGTCAACGCGTCGGGCGCCGACGGCTTTCGCCACCGCCACCAGCGCGCGCTGGTGAGCGCGGCCGGCATCATGGCCGAGCTCGCGATCGCGGCGCTGGCGCTGGCCGTGTGGCTCACGGTCCAGCCCGGCGCGGTGCAGGACGTGGCGCTGCTGGCGATGCTGATCGGCGCGGTCTCGACCGTGCTCGTCAACGGCAACCCGCTGATGCGCTTCGACGGCTACTACCTGCTCTGCGACGTGCTCGACCTGCGCAACCTCGGCCTGCGCAGCACCCGGTGGTGGGCGCAGTGCCTGTCCCGCCAGGTGCTCGGCGCGGCACCGGCCGGCACGCTCGAGCCGCTGCCGGGCGAGCGCGCCTGGCTCGTCGCCTACGCGCCGCTCGCGGCCGCTTACCGCCTCGCGCTGGCGCTCGCCATCGGGCTGTGGGTCGGCAGCCATTCGGCGCTGCTCGGCGTCGCGGTCGGCGTGTTCATCGTCGTCGGCACCGTGCTGCGGCCGCTGCGCTCGGCCTGGCGCGCCGTGCTCGGCACCGGCACCGTGCGCGGCCTGCTGCGCGGCGTCGCCGCCACCGCCGCCGTGGGCATCGTGCTGACGCTGGTGCCGGTGCCGTTCGCCACGCTGGCCCAGGGCGTGGTCTGGTTGCCCGAGCGCGCGCAGATCCGCGCCGGCACCGACGGCTTCATCGCGCAGTTCGCGGCGCACGACGGCCAGCCCGTCCGCGCCGGCGACCTGATCGCGACGCTGCGCGACGACCGCCTGCACGCCGCCGCCACCGCCCTCGCGGCCGATGCGACGGACCTCGAGGTCGCGCTGTTCGATGCCGAGTCCACCGCACCGGAGAAGGTGCCGGCGCTGCGCGAGAAGCTCGCCTACAGCCGCGCCGAGGCCGCGCGCAACGACCTCCGGATCGCCCAGCTCGCGGTGCGCGCGCCGGCCGACGGCGTGCTGGTGATCCCGCACCAGGCCGACCAGCTCGGCAGCTACCGCAAGCAGGGCGAACTCGTCGGCCACCTGATGACGGGCGACCCGCTGACGGTGCGCGTCGCGCTGCCGCAGCACGAGGCCGATCTGGTGCGCGGCGGCGCAGGCGCCGCGACCACGCCGGTCGGTGTGCGCCTGGCCGAGGAAGGCGGGCGCCTGCGCGCCGGCCACGTGATGCGCGACCTGGACGGCGCGGTCTCGCGCCTGCCCAGCGCCGCGCTCGGCGACGTCGGCGGCGGCGCGATCGCGACCGACCCGGGCGAGAAGGACGGCATGACGACGCGCGCCCCGGTCGTGCTGATGGACGTGGCGATCGCCGACGCGCGACCGGCCGACATCGGCGAGCGCATCGGCGCCCGCGCGCTGGTCCGCTTCGACCACGGCACGCTGCCGCTCGCCCAGCAGGCGCTGCGCCGGCTGCGCCAGCTCGTGCTGCACCACTTCGATCCCGCTGGATGACAGCCGCCATGACCTCCCGCCACGACGCCGCCGCCGCGCTGCCCTTCCCCGGCATCCGCTGGGGCGATTACCCCGAGCTCGCCGAGCCGGCCGATGCCACCGTCGGCGCCCGCCCGCGCCGCGCCGACCGCCCGTTCGGCGCGCGCGCCGCGGCCCGCCGCCTGGCCCGGGTGCGCGCGCAGGCCAGCGCCTGGGCGACGCTGGCCGAGCCCGCGTTCGAGCAGGCGCGGCACGCGCTGCAGCTCGACATCGCGCGCCTCGGCCTGGTCGCGGTCCAGGCGGACCGCTGCTGCGCGCTGGTCGTCGAGGCCGCGCGGCGTGCGCTCGGCCAGTGCGCCTACGACGGCCAGGTGCTCGCTGCGCTGCACCTGATCGACAACCGCCTGGCCGAGATGGCGACCGGCGAGGGCAAGTCGCTCGCGGTGGCACTGGCCGCGGCGATGGCGGCGCTGGCCGGCATCCCGGTGCACGTGATCACCGCCAACGACTACCTCGTGGCGCGCGATGCGCAGGCCTTCGAGCCGCTGTTCGCGCGGCTCGGGCTGCGCGCCGCCAGCGTCGTGCAGGGCCAGCCGCCCGAGGCGCGCCGCCACGCCTACGCGCACGCCATCGTCTACGTGACGGCACGCGAAGTCGCGTTCGACTACCTGCGCGACCGGCTCTCGCACGGCGGCGGCAGCTCGGCGCTGCAGCAGCGGGTCGACGCCCTCGCGCAGCGCGCCGGCGGCGCCGCCCCCGAGCAGCGCCTGCTGCGCGGGCTGTGCATGGCGATCGTCGACGAGGCCGACTCGGTCCTGATCGACGAGGCGCAGATGCCGCTGGTGCTCTCGCGCGAGGTCGATGCGAGCGCGGGCCGCGCGTTCCTGTGGCAGGCCTGGGCGCTGTCGGGCCGGCTCGAGGACGGGCGCGATTTCCTGCCGCACCCGCGCGAGCGCCGGGTCGCGCTGACGGACGCCGGGCGCGCCCGCATCGCCGCGCTGGCCGCGGCCCTGCAGCCGGTCTGGAAGAACACCCGGCACCGCGAGGACACGATCGTGACCGCGCTCGCCGCCCGCCATGTGCTGCAGCGCGACCGCGACTACGTCGTCACCGCGGCGCACGCCACGGTCCACGGCGCCGACCCGCGCGGCGCCGCGATCGCGATCGTCGACCCGACCACCGGCCGCGTCGCCGAGGGCCGGCGCTGGGCCAGCGGGCTGCACGCGCTGGTCGCGATCAAGGAAGGCTGCCGCCCCGACGCCGACCTGGAGACGCTGGCGCGCATCACCTTCCAGCGCTTCTTCCGCCGCTACCACCGGCTCGGCGGGCTGAGCGGCACGCTGCGCGAATCGCGTGGCGAGCTGGCGCGCGTCTACGGGCTGGCGACGGTGACGATCGCGCCGCGCCTGCCGAGCCGGCGCGCGCACTGGCCGACGCGCTGCTTCGCCACCGACGCGGCGCGCTGGGACGCGGTCGTGCACCGCACCCGGCAGCTCGTCTCCTACGGCCGCCCGGTGCTGATCGGCACCGACTCGGTGGCCGACTCGGGCGCGCTCACCGCGCGCCTGCAGTTGGCCGGCATCTCCCCCGACCTGCTGAACGCCGCCCACGACGCCGACGAGGCCGCGATCGTGGCGCGCGCCGGCATCGCGGGCCAGGTTACCGTCTCGACGCTGATGGCCGGCCGCGGCACCGACATCGTGCCCGACGAACGCGCGCTGCGCGCCGGCGGCCTGCACGTGATCGGCTGCCAGCACAACGCCGCGCGCCGGCTCGATCGCCAGCTCGCCGGGCGCGCCGGGCGCCAGGGCCAGCCGGGCAGCGTGGAGGTCTGGCTGTCGCTGGAATCGCCGGCGATGCCGTCCGGCGCGGGGCGGACGCTGTGGGCGCGTGCGGCATCCACCCTGGTCCGCGACGGTGCCGTGCGGCTGCATCACCGCCTGCTCGCGGCCCTGCTCGCATTGCAGCAGCGCGGCAAAGAAGCCCGCGCCGCGCGCGCCCGCGCCGCGCTGCTGGACGCCGATCGCGCGCTCGAGCAGCGCCTGCCCTTCGGCCACGACCGATTCAACAAGGACCCTTCATGACTCCGCACCCGACCCTGTCGACCGCCTGGCGCCTGGCGCTCGCCGCCACGCTCTGCGCCCTCGGCAGCACCGCCGCGCAGGCGCAACCCGCCGCGCCCTCGGCCGCCCTGCTGGCCTGCCTGATCGTGCCGGACCGGGTCGCCGAGCTCGGCAGCCCGGTGATCGGCGTGGTCGACGAGGTGCTGGTCGAGCGCGGCGACACCGTCCGCAAGGGCCAGGTGCTGGCGCGGCTGCGCGCCGAGGTCGAGCGCGCCGCGAGCAGCGTCGTGCGCTCGCGCGCCGACAGCGAGGCCGAGCTGCGCGGCGCGGTCGCCGGCAACGACCTGGCGCTGCAGAAGCTCGCCCGCGCCCGCGCGCTCGCGGCGCAGAACTTCGTCTCGGGCCAGGCGGTCCAGCAGGCCGAGACAGAACACCGGATCGCGAACGAACGCATGCTGCAGGCCCGCGAGCAGCTGGGCACGAGCGCACGCGAGCTCGGCAGCGCGCAGGCGCAGCTGGCCCAGCGGGTGCTGCGCGCGCCGTTCGATGGCGTGATCACCGAACGCTACGTCCACCCCGGCGAGCGCGTCGAGGACAAGCCGATGCTGAAGATCGCGGTGATCGACCGGCTCCGGGTCGAGGTGGTCGCCTCCACCAGCCTGTTCGGCAGCCTGCGGATGGGCCAGGAGCTGAACGTGCAGCCGGAGCTCGGCAGCCACGGGCCGCGCGCCGCGCGCATCACCCAGATCGACCGCGTGCTCGAGCCCGCGAGCAACACCTTCCGGCTGCGGCTCGCGCTCGCCAACGGCGACGGCCAGCTGCCGGCCGGGCTGCGTTGCAAGGCCACGCTGCCTGGCGCCAGCGGCGCGGTGCGCTCCGATCTCGAGCTCACGCCGACATCGGCCAAGCCGGCCGCGGCCCGCACCGCGCCGGCCGCGCGCTGAACCCGTGACGATGTTCGCCCTTCGCCAGGCTGTCCTAGAGGAGATCGAGCCGCGCATCCTGTTCTCGGCCGACGACCCGGCCAGCCTGCTCGCGGCCACGCTGCAGTCGCCCGACGCTGCCACCGAGCAGCACGCCAGCGTCGCCCCGGCGCCGCAGCAGGTCTCGGCACCGCACGAGCTCGTCTTCATCGACGCCCGCGCGCCCGATGCGGACGCGCTGTTCGCGAACATCGGCGCGCAGGCCGCGGCCGGCCGCCCGATCGAGGCGTTCCTGCTGCAGGCGGACGAGGACGGCATCGCCCGGATCGGCGCCGTGCTCGCCGGGCGCGACGCCGTCACCGCCATCCACCTGCTCGGGCACGGCAACGACGCCGCCATGCGCCTGGGCGCGAACTGGCTCGACGCGGACACGCTGCTGGGCCGCGCCGGCGACATCGCCGCCTGGGGCAGCCACCTCGATGCCGACGCCGACCTGCTGCTCTACGGCTGCAGCTTCGCCGCCGAGCCTGCCGGCCGCGCCCTGGTGGCCGACCTGGCGCAGCTGACCGGCGCCGACGTGGCCGCCTCGACCGACGCCACCGGCGCGACCGCGCTCGGCGGCGACTGGGTGCTGGAGGCCGCGACCGGCACGATCGAGAGCGCCGTCGCGCTCGACGCCACCGGCCAGGCCGGCTACGCGGCCCTGCTGAACGCCTACATCGTGACCAGCACCGCGGACAGCGGCGCCGGCTCGCTGCGCCAGGCCATCCTCGACGCCAACGCCAACGCCGGCACCGACACGATCCACTTCGCCATCGCCGGCACCGGCGTGCACACGATCTCGCTCGCCTCGGCGCTGCCGACCTTGACCGGCACTGTCGTGATCGACGGCAGCACCGACGACAGCTTCGCCGCGAACGGCGGCAAGCCCGCGATCGTCCTCGAAGGCAACGCGCTGAACGTCGACGGGCTGCAGCTGACCGCCACGGCCGACGGCTCCAGCATCCGCGGCCTGGTCATCCGCAACTTCGGAGGCGCCACGATCAAGATCGACGCCGGGTCGGACGGCAACACCATCGCGGGCAACTACCTGGGCGCCCTCGACGCTGGCGGCAGCTTCGCGGCGGCCATCAACGGCTCGTACACGATGTACGTGGCGGGCGCCAACAACGTCATCGGCGGATTCACCGCCGCGGACCGCAATGTGATGGCCACGGGCGGCGGCGGCGTGTACGGCCTGCTCGTTTCCGACGCCAGCGCCACCGGCAACCGGATCCTGGGCAACTACATCGGCATCGGCGCCGACGGCAGCACGGCCCTCAGCGCGACGCAGGCGGGCATCGCGGTGCTCGACGCCACGTCGACCCGCATCGAGGGCAACGTGATCGCGGCCAGCGGTGACGACGCCGTGTACCTCAGCACCGCGGGCGCCGGCACGGTGATTCACAACAACCTGATCGGCGTCGACGCCGGCGGCACGGCGCGGGTCGGCGCGTCGAACCACGGCATCTGGCTGGACGCCGCGGGCGCCGGCACGGTGATCACCGACAACGTGATCGCGGGCGCGAGCGAGTCCGGCATCCGCCTGGATGCCGGCGTCAACGGCACGACCGTGCAGGGCAACCGCATCGGCACCGACCTGGCCGGCACGGCGAACTGGGGCGTGCAGCAGGACGGCATCCTGATCGCCAGCAGCAACAATTCGATCGGCGGCAGCGGTGCCGGCGAGGGCAACATCGTCGCGTACAGCAACCAGGCCGCCACGAGCCATGACGGCATCGCCGTTAGCAGCGGCACTGGCAACGCGCTGCTGGGCAACAGCGTCTACGGCACGGTGGCCGGCGGCGGCGCCCTGGGCATCGACCTGGGCCCGAACGGCGCGGCCGCCAACGACGCCGGCGACGCCGACAGCGGCGCCAACAACGCGCAGAACACGCCGGTGCTCGTCAGCGCGACGATCGTCGGCGGCCAGATCACGATCACCGGCACGCTCGACAGCCTGGCCGGCACGCCGTTCCGGATCGAGTTCTTCGCGACGCCGAGCGGCAGCGACCAGGGCCGCACCTACCTCGGCTTCACCCACGTGACGACGAGCGGGAACGCGGCGAGCTTCGGCACGACGCTGACGGCCGCCGTGACGCCCGGCAGCACGATCACCGCGACCGCCACCCGCGCGACCGCGGGCTTCGCGGCCTTCACCGACACCTCGGAGTTCTCGGCCGCGATCGTGGCGAGCGACCACCAGATCGCCGTCACCACCGTCGCCGACAACAACGACGCGGGCATCGCCGCCGGCAACGCGACCCACACGCTCACCTGGCTGGCCGCGAACCGGGGCGCCGACGGGCAGATCTCGCTGCGCGAGGCCATCATCGCGGCCAACAACACGGCCAACGGCGCCGGGCCCGACCGCATCACCTTCGCGATCGCCGGCACCGGCGTGCACACCCTCGTGCCGCTGACCAGCCTTCCGACGATCAGCGCCGCGGTGATCCTCGACGCGAGCACCGACGACAGCGTCGCGGCCAACGGCGGGCGACCGGCGATCGTGCTCGACGGCAACGACCTCGCCGGCCACGGCCTGACGCTGTCCGCCACCGCCGACGGCAGCACGATCCGCGGCTTCGTGATCCGCGATTTCGACGCCCACGGCATCCACTTCGACGCCGGGTCCGACAACCACACGCTGGCCGGCAACTACGTCGGCCGGCTCGACGCGACCGGCACCGCTGCCGGCGCCGGCGAGGGCAACGGCGGCAGCGGCATCTACATCGGCGGCGCGAACAACCTGGTCGGCGGCAGCAGCGCGGCCGACCGCAACGTGATCTCCGGTAACGAGGGCGTGGGCGTGCGCGTCGACGGCGCCGCTGCCACCGGCAACCAGATCGCCGGCAACTTCATCGGCCTGACCGCGGCCGGCACGGCCGTGCTCGGCAACGGCGACGACGGCGTGCAGCTGTTCGGCGGCGCGGCCGGCAACACCGTGGGCGGCGCGAGCGCCGACTGGCGCAACGTGATCTCGGGCAACGCCGACGCCATCCAGATCGGCCACACCACCGGCGGCAGCAGCGGCAACGTCGTCCGGCACAACTACCTCGGCACCGACGTGACCGGGCAGATCGACCTGGGCAACGGCAGCGACGGCGTGGACCTGTGGTACTCGTCGGCCGACAACCAGATCCTGGACAACCTCGTCTCCGGCAACGACGGCCACGGCCTGTACATCGGCAACGCAGTGGGCAGCAACACCGGCACGGTGATCCGCGGCAACCTGATCGGCGTGGCCGCCGACGGCAGCAGCGCACTGGGCAATGGCCGCGACGGCATCAACATCGGCGACGGCGCGGGCGCCGACGGCACGATCGTCGGCGGCACGCTCGCGGGCCAGGGCAACACGGTCGCCCACAACGCGAACGGCATCCGGGTGGTCACGGGCAACGGCGTCGCCCTGCTCGGCAACATCGTCTACGCGAACACCGCGCTCGGCATCGACCTGGGCGCGAGCGGCGTCACGCCCAACGACCCCGGCGACGCCGACAGCGGCGCCAACCACCTGCAGAACACGCCGGTGCTGTCGCTCGTGAAGACCGACGGCAGCGGCCAGATCGACATCCGCGGCGTGCTCGACAGCCTGGCCGGCAGCCACTTCCGCATCGAGTTCTTCGCCACGCCGGCCGACGGCAGCGGCATGGTCGCGCTGGGGTTCGCCAACGTGGCGACCGATGGCGCGGGCCACGCGAGCTTCGCGACGGTGCTCGCCGCCGCGGTGCCGGTCGGCCACACCGTGACCGCGACGGCGACCCGCTGCGACGCGGCCTACGCCGGCTTCACCGACACCTCGGAGTACGCACTCGCGCTGGACGCCGGCACGACGCCGGTCAACACCGCGCCGGCCACGCGCACGGTGACCGAAGACGTAAGCGGTGCGCTCACCGGCCTGTCGGTCGTCGACGGCGGCGTCCTGACGATGACGACCGGGCTGAGCGTGCTCCACGGCACCCTCACCGTCAGCCTGGCGGGCGGTGCCAGCATCGACGCCGGCGCCAACGGCAGCGCGGCGCTGACGCTGCGCGGCACGGCGGCGCAGGTGAATGCGGCGCTGGCAACGCTGAGCTACCTGGGCCTCGGCGACCACGCCGGCAGCGACACCCTGACGATGCTCTCGACCGACGAATCGACGCTGAGCGACAGCGACACCGTGGCGATCACGGTGACCGCCGTGAACGACGCGCCGGTGCTCGTCGCCGCCGCGCCGACGCTCGCGTCCCTCACCGAAGACCAGACCGCGAACGCCGGCCAGACGGTCGCGTCGATCGTCGGCACGGCCGTGTCGGACGTGGACGACGGCGCCGTCGAGGGCATCGCGCTCACCGCAGTGGTTTCGGGCACGGGCGGCTGGGCGTACTCGCTCGATGCGGGGTCGAACTGGGCCGCTGTGGGGCCCGTGAACGGCACGTCGGCGTTGCTGCTGCGCGCGACCGACCTGCTGCGCTTCGTGCCGGACGGTGAGAACGCGACGATCGGATCGATCACGTACCAGGCGTGGGACCAGTCCGGCGGCAGCGCGGGCAGCCTGGCGGACGCGAGCGTGGCGGGTGGGACGAGCGCCTTCAGCACGGCCAGCGATACCGCGTCGATCGCCGTCGCCGCGGTCAACGACGCGCCGGTGCTCGGGGCGATCGCGCCGATGCTGACCTCGATCACCGAAAACCAGACGACGAACGGCGGCCAGACGATCTCGACGCTCATCGGCATATCGATTTCCGATGTCGACGCCGGTGCCTCGCAAGGCATCGCGATCTTCGCCGCCGACGCCGGCAACGGTACTTGGCAGTTCTCCATCGACAGCGGCACGAGCTGGGCTGCGCTGGGCGCCGTCTCCGACAGCACCGCGCTGCTGCTGCGGGCGACCGACTCGATCCGCTTCCTGCCCAACGGCGCGAACGGCACCGCCGGGTCGATCGACTACCGGGCCTGGGACCAGACCAGCGGCAGCGCGGGCAGCCTCGCGGACGCGAGCGTTGCCGGTGGGGCGAGCGCCTTCAGCACGGCCAGCGACACCGCATCGATCACGGTCGCCGCGGTCAACGATGCGCCAGTGCTCAGCGCCGTCGCGCCGACGCTGACCTCGATCACCGAAGACCAGATGACGAACGGCGGGCAGACGATCGCGTCGTTCATCGGCGCGTCGATGTCCGACGTGGATGCCGGCGCAGCGCAAGGCATCGCGATCTTCGCCGCCGACGCCGGCAACGGTACTTGGCAGTTCTCGATCGACGGCGGCACGAGCTGGGCTGCGCTGGGCACCGTCTCCGACGCCGCCGCACTGCTGCTGCGCGCGACCGACTCGATCCGCTTCGTGCCCGATGGCGCCAACGGCACCGCCGGGTCGATCAGCTACCGGGCCTGGGACGGGACCAGCGGCCTGGCTGGCACGCTGACAGACGCGAGCGTGGCTGGCGGGACGAGCGCCTTCAGCACGGTCAGCGACACCGCATCGATCACGGTCGCCGCGGTCAACGACGCGCCGGCGCTCGGCGCCATCGCGCCGACGCTGGCCTCGATCACCGAGGACCAGACGGCGAATGGCGGCCAGAGCGTTGCATCGTTCATCGGCACGTCGATCACCGACGCGGATGCCGGTGCCGTGCAAGGCATCGCCATCTTCGCCGCCGACGCCGGCAACGGTACTTGGCAATTCTCGACCGACGGCGGCACGACCTGGGCCGCGCTGGGCGCCGTCACAGACAGCACCGCGCTGCTGCTGCGCGCGTCGGACTCGATCCGCTTCGTGCCCGATGGGGCGAACAGCACCGCCGGCTCGATCGACTATCGGGCCTGGGACCAGACCAGCGGCTTGGCTGGCACGCTCGCCGACGCGAGCGTCGCCGGTGGAGCGACTGCCTTCAGCGCCGCCAGCGACACCGCGTCGATCTCGGTCGCGTCCGTCAACGACGCGCCGGTGCTTGCCGCCAGCGCGCCGATGCTCACCTCGATCACCGAAGACCAGACGACGAACGCCGGCCAGACCGTCGCGTCATTCGTCGGCGCGTCGATCACCGACGTGGATGCCGGTGCCGTGCAAGGCATCGCCATCTTCGCCGCGGACGCCGGCAACGGCACCTGGCAGTTCTCGATCGACGGCGGCGCGAGCTGGGCCACGCTGGGCGTGGTCTCCGACAGCACCGCGCTGCTGCTGCGGGCGACCGACTCGATCCGCTTCCTGCCCAACGGCGCGAACGGCACCGCCGGGTCGATCGACTACCGGGCCTGGGACCAGACCAGCGGCAGCGCGGGCAGCCTCGCGGACGCGAGCGTTGCCGGTGGGGCGACTGCCTTCAGCGCCGCCAGCGAGACCGCGTCGATCATAGTCACGGCGCTCAACGACGCGCCGGTCCTCACGGCCATCGCGCCGACGCTGACCTCGATCACCGAAGACCAGACGACGAACGGCGGACAGACGATCGCGACGTTCATCGGCACGTCGATCTCCGATGTCGACGTGGGTGCCTCGCAAGGCATCGCGATCTTCGCCGCCGACGCCGGCAACGACACTTGGCAGTTCTCGATCGACGGCGGCACGAGCTGGGCTGCGCTGGGCGCCGTCTCCGACAGCACCGCGCTGCTGCTGCGCGCGACCGACGCGATCCGCTTCGTGCCCGACGCCGCGAACGGAACCGCCGGTTCGATCAGCTACCGGGCCTGGGACCAGACCAGCGGCCTGGCGGGCGACCGCGCGGACACGAGCGCAGTCGGCGGCAGCAGCGGGTTCGGTGCCGACACCGACATCGCGACGATCCAGGTGGCTGACCTGGCGGACGCCCCGGTCATCGCCGCGGGCCCCTCCTCGTTCGATGTCGCGGAGAACACCACCGGCGTCGCCACGTTCGTCGCCACCGACATCGATGTCCCGGGCCAGGCCCTGACCTGGTCGATCGCCGGCGGCGCCGACGCTGGGCGCTTCTCCATCGATGCGGTGACCGGCGCGCTGCGCTTCCTCGTCGCGCCCGATGCCGAGGCGCCCACCGCGGCCGGTGGCGGTCAGGTCCACCACCTCGTCGTGCGGGTCGATGACGGCACGCTGGCCGACACGCGTGCGCTGGCGGTCACCGTCACGCCGGTGAACGACAACGCGCCGGTCTTCACGAGCCACGGCGGCGGCGCCGAGGTGCACATCGACATGACGGGCGGCACGACCGCGGTGGCACCACTGCAGGCGGTCGATGCGGACCTGCCTGCGCCCGACTTGCGCTACGCCATCGTCGGCGGCGCCGATGCCGGCCGCTTCACGCTCGACGCGGCGACCGGCGCGCTGGCCTTCGTCGCGGCACCGGAAGCGCGCGTGTACGACGTGCTGGTCGAGGCCAGCGATGGCACGCTCATGGCGGTGCAGCGCCTGTCGATCGCCGTTGCGGCCCCGGTGTCGCCGGAGACACCGCCCGTGGCACCGCCCGCGGCACCCCCTGTCGCTCCTCCCGTGGCGCCACCCGCGCCAGCGCCCGCGCCCTCACCTGCGCCGGCCGCGCCGTCACCCGCACCCATTCCACCGCCGACCGCCGCGCCGGACGTGGCGCCGGCCGCGCCGGAAGCACACGACGCCACGGCGCACGTGCCCGCCATCGCCGATCCGTCGCCAGGCGCAAGCGCGCCGGCCCCGGCCGAAGTCGCCCCGCCCGCCGCCGCGTCGATCGCCGAGCCGCCCGCACCGCGCCCGTCGCCCGGCATGCCGATCGAGGCCAGCCCGGCGCGCGTGATCGCGATCGGCATGACAAGGCCCGCCGAGCCGGTCGCACGCGCGGCCGCCGCCATCGTGCTGCCTTCGCACCGCGTCGCGCTGGACATCACCATGCTGGCGCTGAACCCGCTCGCGATCGGCCCGCAGGCCGCGCGCTCCGACAGCCCGGCCCGCTACAGCGCGGAACCCGGCGCGGGCGGCGACGATCTGCCGGCCGACGAGGACCCGTTCCAGACGACCGCGTCGGTCACGATCGCCCTCGCGCTGTCGATCGGCGTGATCGGCTGGGCCTCCCGCGGCGCGGCGCTGATGGCCAGCGTGCTGGTCGCCAGCCCCGCCTGGGGCGGCTACGACCTGCTGCCGGTGCTGCGGCGCCGGACCGAAGACGCCGACTGGGGCGACGACGACGCGCCCGACGACGCCCCGCTGGCCGACACCGACCTCACGCCGCTCGACGCCGCCGCCGGCACGACCCGGCGCGACCACGACATCCTGGAGTTGCATTGAACATCGCCCTGCCCCCCGTCCTGCGCGCCGGCCCCGCCACGCGTGTCGCCTTCGGGCTGGTCTCGCTGATGGTGTCGCTGCTGCTGCTGAGCGACCTGTTCGTCGGCGGCTTCCTGGCCGATCGCGCGGGTGACGCGCGCCGGCATCGGCAGCTGGTCGCCGAGTCGGTCGCGGCCCAGACGGCGCAGGCCCTGCGCAGCCATTCGGACGACGACCTGCGCGCGGTGCTCGCCGCCGCCTTGCAGCGCGACCCCGCGCTGCGCTCCGCCGCGGTGATCGAAGGCATCGAGCCGCGCGTCACCGCCGGCGACCATGCGCAGCGCTGGCGCCTCGGCGAGGCCGAGCGCTCGACGATGGACAACATCCGCACCACGCTGCTGGCCGACGGCCACCGCTGGGGCGAACTGCAGCTGGCCTTCGCGCCGGCCGGCCCGCAATCGTGGCGCGATTGGCTGCTCGAGCCGGTGGTGGGCGGCGTGCTGCTGATGGTCGGCCTCGGCTTCGTCGCGTTCCAGCTCTACCTGAGGCGGGCGATGCGCTACCTCGATCCGAGCGCCGCGGTGCCGGAGCGCGTGCGCACCGCGTTCGACACGCTCACCGAGGCGCTGCTGGTGCTGGACGTCGGCGGCCGCGTGATGCTGGCGAACCGCGCGTTCAGCGGCCTCGGGCCGGACGGCGCGGCGATCCGCACCGGCACGCGGGTCGATGACCTGGCCTGGCTGGTTGATGCGCTGCCCGCGGCGATCGGCCGACCGTGGCAGCGCGTGCTCGAGACCAACCAGCCGCTGCTGGGCCTCGAGATCCGCCTGGGCGCCGGCGGCGCGCGCCCGCGCGAGGTGGTGCTGAACTGCACCCCGATCAACGACGGGTTCCAGCGCGCCCGCGGCTGTCTCGTGACGATGTCCGACGTGACGGAACTGCACGAGCGCACCGAGGGGCTGCGGCTGGCGCTCGCCGACCTGCACGCCTCGCGCGAGGAGATTCGCCGGAAGAACGAGGAGCTGACGTTGCTGGCCACGCGCGACGCGCTGACCGGTTGCCTGAACCGCCGCGCCTTCCTGGCCGACAGCGAGCGCGGCATCGCCGCCGCTGCCGCATCGGGCCAGCCGCTGTGCGCGATCATGTGCGACGTCGATCACTTCAAGTCGATCAACGACCGCTTCGGCCACGGCGGTGGCGACGAGGTGCTGAAGGCCGTCGCCAAGGCACTCGGCCGCGGCCTGCGCACCGGCGACCTGCTCGGGCGCTACGGCGGCGAGGAGTTCTGCATCCTGCTGCCCGACGCCACGCTGGACCAGGCCCGCGCGATTGCCGAGCGGCTGCGCGCCGATGTGGAGGCCAACGCCGGCAGCGCGGTGCGCCACCTGGCCGACGTGAAGGTGACGATGAGCTTCGGCGTCGAGCAGCTCGGCCAGGGTGCGACGCAGTTCGACGCCCTCGTCGACCGCGCCGACCAGGCGCTCTACCACTCCAAGAAGACCGGTCGCAACCGGGTGACCGCCTGGGCCGACCTGGCGGCCGTCCCGGCGGGATGAGGCGCGTCAGCCTTCGTCGCGGCGCACCACCATCACCGGCATGGTGGCATGCCGCAGCACCCACTCGGCCGCCGAGCCGAGCGCGCCTTCGAGCGGCTCCATGCCGCGCGCGCCGAGCACGATGAGCTCGCAGTTGCAGCGCTCGGCGATGTCGACGATCTCGTGGCCGGGGTCGCCGTTGGCGATCTCGGTCTCGAAGGTCAGGCCCGCCACGGTGAGCAGCTCCTGCGCGGGCGCAAGCACGTGCTTCGCGGCGGCCTCGGCGACCTGCTCGATCACCGCGGCGTCGTGCGCGACCACCATCTCGTAGAGCGACGCCGGCTCCTGCACGTTGGCGAGCACGACGCTGGCGCGCAGGCCGTCGTCGACCAGCCGCAGCGCATGGCGCACCGCCTCGAGCGCGTTCTCGGAGCCGTCGACCGGCAGCAGAATTCTCATCACGATCTCCTGAAGGGCGTATGCGCCGAGCTTACGGCCTGCACGCACCGGCGTTCCGGGTGACACTGCGCGCTGCCGGAGAACCCTTGACGACGCCCCGTTGGACACCCTCATCCGCCTGATCGCCGAGTACGGACTGCTGTTCGTGTTCGCCAACATCCTGCTGCAGCAGCTCGGTGCGCCGCTGCCCGGCTACCCGATGCTGATGGTCACCGGCGCGCTCGCGGCGCGCGGCGAGCTGAACGTGGTCGCGCTGCTCGGCACCGCGGTGCTGGCCTGCCTGATCGCCGACGGCATCTGGTACGCGATCGGCCGGCGCAGCGGCCGGCGCGTACTGCGCACGCTGTGCCAGATCTCGCTCTCGCCCGACGGCTGCGTGCGCCAGACCGAATCGATCTTCACCCGCTTCGGCCCGCCTTCGTTGCTGGTGGCCAAGTTCGTGCCGGGCTTCGCCTCGGTCGCGACGGCGCTGGCCGGGGCGATCCACATTCCGCGCGCCGCGTTCCTGGTCTACGACACGATCGGCGCGGCGGTCTGGGTCGGCGTCGGCCTCGGGCTGGGCTGGCTGTTCTCGCCGGCTATCGAGCAGATCGTCGAGCTGCTGGCGCAGTTCGGCCAGTGGGGGCTGATGCTGCTGGCTGTCGTGATCGCGCTGTTCATCGCGGCCAAGTGGTGGCAGCGGCATCGCTTCAACCGGCAGCTGCGGATGGCGCGGCTCTCGGTCGAGTCGCTGGCCGAGCTGCTCGACCGCGGCGAGCGGCCGATGATCGTCGACGTGCGCGCGGAGATCGCGCAGGACGAGGGGCGCATCCCGGGGGCGATCCACTCCGGCGGGCGCGAGCTCGCGCCGGAGCTGCTCGGGCACCCCAAGGACGCGCTGATCGTCGTCTACTGCGCCTGCCCGAACGACGCCTCGGCGGTCGTCACCGCGCGCCAGCTGCTGCAGCACGGCTTCCGCGACGTGCGCCCGCTGGCCGGCGGCATCGACGCCTGGACGGCCGCGGGCCGCACGCTCGAGGCCTGACGCGGCCTCGCGCTCAGGCGAGTCCCTTCAGCAGTGTGATCAGCGACGCCGCGTTGCGCTGGCCCTGGTCTTCCATGTTGTTGTTGAACACGACGTGGGTGGAGCGCGCGCGCTTCGCGAGCGTCGCGACCTGCCCGGCGATCTCGCCCAGTTCGGCCGCGCCGTAGTCGTAGTTGAAGCGCTCGGACGAATCGCGCTGGCCGGGGACGGTCCAGGTCGCGGCGTTGCGGCCGTGCAGGCGCAGCAGCGCGATCTCCGGGTGTGTGAGCTCCCACAGCGCCGGCACGCTGTTGCTGAAGCCCTGCGGCCCGTCGACCACCGTGTGGACGACGCCGAGCTCGCGCTCGAACGCGAGCGTCGAGGCCGTCGCCGCCTCGTCCGCGAACCAGCTGCGGTGCCGGAACTCGACGCTCAGCGTGTGCCCGGCCATGCGCGCTACGCACATCCGCACGTGGTCGTGGCCGGCGGCATTGCGCACGATCCACGGCGGGAACTGGAAGTGCACCAGCCCCAACCGACCGGCCGCGCGCAACGGCGCCAGCGCCTCGACGAAGCGGCGCCACAGCTCGTCGACGACCTCCGGCGGCACGTCGTTCAGGTAGAGGTTGGCCTTGTTCGATGGCGGCAGCGCGGCACGGATGTCCTTGTGCAGCACGGTCGGCGAGGTCTGGTGGCCGGTGAACAGCCGGAACGCCTTGACGTTCATCGTGAAGCCGTCGGGCGTGCGCTCGGCCCAGAGCTGCGACGTTGCCGGCGCCGGCATCGCGTAGTAGCTGGAATCGACCTCGACCAGCGGGAAGCGCGCCGCGTAGTAGCGCAGCCGCGCCTCGGCGCTGGTGACGCCCGGCGGATAGAAGCGGCCGCTGTCGACCAGGGTCTTGCTCGACCACGAGGCGGTTCCGACCAGCACGCTCATCGATCAACTCCCGCACCCAGGTCAGGGCTGGATGCAATTACAGTATGCCCATGTCCGCCAGACCCGACTCGCCGCCCCGCCCCGACCCGTTCGACGCGCTCAACGCGCAGCAGCGCAGCGCGGTCGATCACGGCGCCGAGGGCGCAGGCATTCCGGGGCCGCTGCTGGTGATCGCCGGCGCCGGTTCGGGCAAGACGATGACGCTGGCGTCGCGGGTCGCGAAGTTGGTGCTCGATGGCGCGGACCCGCAGCGCATCCTGCTGCTGACCTTCTCGCGCCGCGCGGCGCAGGAGATGCAGCGCCGCGTCGGCCGCGTGCTGCACCAGGCGCTCGGCTTCACGTCCGCCCAGCGCGCGCCGCAGCTGCACTGGGCCGGCACCTTCCACGGCATTGGCGCGCGGCTGCTGCGGGAGTACGCGCCGCAGATCGGCCTGGCCGACAACTTCACGATCCAGGACCGCGGCGATTCCGAAGACCTGATGGGCCTGGTGCGCCACGAGCTGAAGTTCGCGACGACGAAGAACCGCTTTCCGTTGAAAGGCACGTGCCTCGCGATCTACTCGCGCGTGCTGAACAGCCGCGAGCCGCTCGGCGAGCTGCTGCGCAACGTCTACCCCTGGTGCCAGGTCTGGGAGGCGGAGCTGAAGCAGCTGTTCGGCGCCTACGTGGCGGCCAAGCAGGCGCAGTGCGTGCTCGACTACGACGACCTGCTGCTCTACTGGGCGCAGATGCTCGGCGAGCCGGCGCTGGCGAGTCATGTGTCGGCGCGCTTCGACCATGTGCTGGTCGACGAGTACCAGGACACCAACCGGCTGCAGGCCGCGATCCTGCTCGCGTTGAAGCCCGATGGCCGCGGCCTGACGGTGGTGGGCGACGACGCGCAGTCGATCTACTCGTTCCGCGCCGCCGAGGTGCGCAACATCCTCGACTTCCCGGCGCTGTTCACGCCGCCGGCGCGCATCGTCACGCTGGAGCGCAACTACCGCTCGACCCAGCCCATCCTCGACGCCTCGAACGCCGTGATCGCGCTGGCGCCGCAGCGCTTCGGCAAGCAGCTGTGGAGCGACACGCCTTCCGCGCAGCGCCCGTCGCTGATCACCGTGCGGGACGAGTCGGCGCAGGCCGGCTGGATCGCCGACCAGGTGCTGCGCCACCGCGAGCAGGGCATCACGCTGAAGGGCCAGGCGGCGCTGTTCCGCACCTCGCACCACAGCGCCGCGCTCGAGCTGGAGCTGACGCGTCGCGACATCCCGTTCGTCAAGTTCGGGGGGCTGAAGTTTCTGGAAGCGTCGCACGTGAAGGACGTGCTGTCGGTGCTGCGCTGGGCGCAGAACCCGCGCCACCGGATGGCCGGGTTGCGGGTGGCGCAACTGGTGCCCGGCATCGGCACCGCCAGCGCCAAACGATTGCTGGACGCGATGGCCCAGGCCGACGACCCGGTGGGCGCGCTGCATGCGTTCAAGCCGCCGCCCGCCGCGGCCGGCGACTGGCCGGCGTGGATCGCGACGTACGACGCGCTGCGTGCCGCGCCGCGCTGGCCGGCCGAGCTGGAGCAGGTGAACGCGTGGTACCTGCCGCAGCTGCGCCGCCTGCACGACGACGCGGCGATCCGTGAGGGCGATCTGGCGCAGCTGGCGCGGCTCGCGCACGGCTACGCGTCGCGCGAGTCGTTCCTCGCCGAGCTGACGCTCGACCCGCCCGAGGCGACCAGCGACGAATCGGGCCCGCCGCTGCGCGACGAGGACTACATGATCCTGTCGACGATCCACGCCGCGAAGGGGCAGGAATGGAAGGCGGTGTTCGTGCTGAACGCGGTCGACGGCTGCATCCCGTCGGACATGGCGACCGGCAACGCGATCGAGATCGAGGAGGAGCGGCGGCTGCTGTACGTCGCGATGACGCGGGCCCGCCAGCACCTGCACCTGATGGTCCCGCAGCGCTTCTACGTCACGCAGCAGGCCGAGCACGGCGACCGCCACCTGTACGGCTCGCTGACCCGCTTCATCCCGCCGGCGCTGGCCGACCGGTTCGACACGAACGCGGCCCACGAAGAAGAACCGGCCGATGGTTTCCCATCGGCCGGCATCCCGGACCTGCGGCTCGACCTCGCGGCCGGCGTCAGGTCCTTGTGGTCATGAAGCGAGCCTGATCGCTCAGGGCTTATTGACAGCGTCCTTGACGTCTTCCTTGACGTCGCCGTAGGTCGCCTGGGTCTTGCCGGCGGCCTTGTCGACCTTGCCTTCGGCCTCGAGCTTCTCGTTGCCGACGACCTTGCCAGCGGCTTCCTTGACGCTGCCCTTGGCCTGTTCCACACGACCGTTGACTTGATCCTTGTTCATGCTGGTTCCTTTGCACGGGTGAAGAGAGGACTTCACTGTGCCCAGGGCGCAGCCCGGGGTCTGTCGGGACAGGCGTGCCCTGGCTGTAGGACGTGGCGCAGGCGGGTTTCGCTCAACCGATCGGCGCCACGCCGATCAGCCACGCGTGCGCCTTGAACAGAAACAGGACGTATATCCCGAGCCCGCCCACCAGCGCGATCGCATCGTTGATCGACGACGGCGGCGCGCCCGGAACGGCACGCGGCACCGCGCGCCTCTTGACCGCGATGCGGTCGACCACGGCCCACGCGAGGAACGCGGCGAACAGCACGATGTCGGCGAGGTTGCCGTTCGACAGCAGGTGGGCGAGCGCCCAGAACTTCACCGCGAGCAGCATCGGGTGCTTGGCCGCGCTCTTGATGCGCCCGGGCAGGTAGGCGGCGAGCAGCAGCGGGAACACCGGCAGCATCAGCAGCAGCGCGATGTGGCGCATCGCGGTCGGCGGGGTCCACACCACCACGGGCGCCTGGCGGGCCAGGCCGTAGCCGTAGATCAGCAGCA
The DNA here is from genome assembly GCA_040384825.1 of Pseudomonadota bacterium. Classification (GTDB taxonomy): domain Bacteria; phylum Pseudomonadota; class Gammaproteobacteria; order Burkholderiales; family Burkholderiaceae_C; genus LMDS01. The sequence continues at coordinate 29,654 of JAZKIO010000051.1, read as the reverse complement.
CGAAGCCGGCGATCGAGACGATCGAGTAGATGCCTTTCCAGGCGCCGGGGCTGCGCGCGGCCTGCGCATCGCGCCAGGCGGGCGCCACGATCGCGACCGAGTGGATGCCGAGGAACAGCACCAGGCCGAGGATGAGTAAGGTCATGTCGCGCTCCGCTGGAAGGGAGCGCGAAGTATCGCCCTGGCGAGCGCCCTAGTTCGATTCCTTGATGAGCCGTCCGCTGGCCGACTGGATCGGCCGCGCGTTCATCGGGTACAGGCGCGCGAAGATGCCGATCTGCTCGGGCGATACCGGCACCGGCTGCTTCATCACCATCCACAGCACGCCTTCGCTGCACGGCGGGGTGGTCAGCGAGCCCATGTAGGTGAAGTACTGGCGCTGCGGCGGCAGCAGGTCGTCCAGGTTGATCGGCAGGCGGGCGGCGACCTCGTCGCCCTTCTCGAGCGGCAGGTTGTTCCACACGCTCTGGATCAGCGGCTGCGCGGCGCCGCGGTCGAGCAGCACGGCGACGACCGCGAGGCGGCCGTCCAGGTCCTTGTGCACCAGGTGCACGACCATGTCGAACTGCTTGCCGTCGATGCGTTCCTCGGACGGTCGGTGGAAGTGGAACTGCACCAGTTCGTAGCGCCGGCCCATCACCTCGATCGAGTTGCCGGGGGCGACGTTCACCTGCACGGTGTGGCCGTTGTCGACCACGCGGAAGCCGCTCGGCTTGTAGTCGAAGCGCACCGGGTCGAGTTCCACGCGGATGCCGTCGCGGATGTCGATCGGGCTCTGGCGCGTGCCGGTCGAGCATTTCGAGAACTCGGGCTTCATCCGGCCCCAGGTTTCGGGGCCGCCCTGGCCGGTGTAGTCCCAGTGGGCGGCGTGGTGGTCGGCCGCGCGGCGGGCGACCGGCCGCTTCGGCTCGGTCGCGTGGGCGGCGGCGTTCTCGTGCGAACCGACGGCGAGCGACGCGCCGGCCTTCGAGACGACGCGCACGACATTCGGGCTCGCGGTGTCGGCCGTGCGCGCACCGAGCTTCTGGGCCAGGCGCTCGCGCAGCACGTCGAGCGGGTCGCGCAGGGCCTCGACGATCTTCGGGGTCTTCTTGAAGGGCGCGTCCTTGACGGCGGCCTCCTTGGCCGGCGCGTCGTGCGCCGCTTCGGCGACGACCTTGCCCTTCCCCGGTGCCGGTGCCGCGGGCGGGTGCTCCGAGGCGGCGGCGCTCAACGACAGCAGCGCGGCCGCGCAGGCGGCGGCAATCGACAGGGCGGGCGGCAGGGCGGGCATGGACGGGTCTCCGGTGCCGGACGAGGCACCTCGCCGTCATATCGACGGCGCGCCGCGCGACTTGAGCTCAGGTCATGCGCGGCTTGACCCAGATCCAGGCCAGGATGCCCACGCTCATCATCAGGATCGAGGCGACCGCCAGGCCGATCGTCGAGTGCATCACCAGCGGCGCGATCACGCCGGCGACCAGGCCGTTGGCCAGGCTGCCGATGCAGGCCTGGAACGACGACGCCATGCCGCGCCGCTCGGGCATCAGGTCGAGCACCATCAGCGTGACCACCGGCACCATCAGCGCCCAGCCGAAGGCGTAGATGCCCAGCGGCACCAGCGCCCACCAGGCCTGCGGCGTGAACAGCAGGTTCAGCACCAGGTTGACGATGGACACCACGAGCATGATCAGGAAGCCGTGGCGGATCTGGTGATGCGGCTTGATGCGCCCGGCCAGCCGGCCCGAGAAGTACGCGCCGCCCATGATCCCGGCGATCGTGATCAGGAAGAACCAGAAGAACTGCCCCGGCGCCAGGTGCAGGTGGTCGCCCAGGAACACCGGCGCCGAGAGCACGTACAGGAACATGCCGTTGAACGGGATGCCGCTGGCCAGCGCCAGCATCATGAAGCGCGGGCTCGAGCCCATCTCCCAGTAGCCGCGCATCAGGTTGCGCACGTTGAAGGGCTGGCGCTGGCTGAGGTGCAGCGTCTCCGGCAGCAGCTTGTAGTTGGCCACCCACAGGATGACGCCCACGGCGGTCAGGAACCAGAAGATCGAATGCCAGTCGGCGTGCACGAACAGGAAGCCGCCGACCATCGGCGCGATCGCCGGGGCGACGCCGAAGTAGATCGTCACCTGCGACATCACGCGCTGCGCGTCGGCGGGCGGGAACATGTCGCGGATCACGGCGCGCGAGATCACGATGCCCGCCCCGGCCGACATGCCCTGGATCGCGCGGAAGAACACCAGCTGCCCGATGCTCTCCGACAGCGCGCAGCCCACCGATGCCAGCGTGAACACCACCAGCCCCGTCAACACCACCGGGCGGCGCCCGAAGCTGTCCGACAGCGCACCGTGGAACAGGTTCATCACCGCGAAGCCGAACAGGTAGGCGGACAGCGTCTGCTGCATCTCGACCGGCGTGGCGCCGATCGCGGTCGCGATGCCGGTGAAGGCCGGCAGGTAGGTGTCGATCGAGAACGGCCCCAGCATGCCCAGGCACGCGAGCAGGACGGCGAGGGCCCAGCGCGGCGCGCGCCAGAGGGTGTGGGCATCGGGATTCAAGCGCTAGAGTCTACGGTCTGCACCAATGGAGAGCTTCCATGGGACCTCAGCACATCGACATCCAGCCGCTCACGCCGCAGCGGTTGCCGGACTTCCTGGACTTCTTCGATCACCGTGCGTTCACGGACAACCCGAAGTGGCAGTCCTGCTACTGCCACTTCCCGCATGCCGACCACGCCCACGAGGAATGGGCCGCGCGCGCGGCACCGCAGAACCGGGCCGCCACCTGCCAGCGGATCGAGTCGGAGACGATGACCGGCTGGCTGGCTTACGCCGAGGGCCGGGCGATCGGCTGGGTCAACGCCGGCCCTCGGCGCTTCATCGCCGGGCTGTTCGACGAGCCCGAGCCGCTGGCGGACCGGATCGGCGCGATCGCCTGCTTCGTCATCGCCCCGGCGTTCCGAGGGCAGCGCATCGCCACCGCGTTGCTGCAGGCGGCCTGCGACGGCCTGCGAGACGCCGATTTCGAATGGGCCGAGGCCTATCCGCGGGCCGACGCGAAGGATGCCGCCGAGAGCCACCACGGCCCGCTGGCGATGTTCACGGCGGCCGGCTTCGCAACCGTCAAGACCGACGCCGACGGCAGCCTGACCGTGCGCAAGCGGCTCCATCCGCGCCCGCTGTGAACGCCCGGGCGGCCGATCGAAAAGTGTGAAGCGGGCCGATAGGCCGGATTCTGTGCAGCCGGCGCGTCTTGCGACGCCCCGACCGTGACCGCCATTCCTCTGGGCCGTGCATCGCTGCGACGGCTCGATGCCACCTACCCGCCGGCTCCGCGGAGCCACATCATCGCCGGCCTATTTGGTGTTGCTGCGCGTAGAGATTGCCCGTTTCACCCGACCGGCCGCCTTTCGACAACCGATCGACTCGTCTCTGTTGCTCTGATCCTCACCTCACGGTGGGCAGCCGTTAGCTGCTACGCCGCCCTGTGCAGTCCGGACCTTCCTCCAGTGCACCCTTTCGGGTCTCGCACCAGCGGCGGTCTGGCCCACTTCACCGGCGGGATTATGTCGGGCAGAATGTCCCTATGAGGCGTCGGCGCAACAATTTGGCCGTCCGCGGGGGCCCACACCGGCCGAATCGAGGACTTCGTCAACCGATCGGGTCAACCCGCGTTCTAATACGTGCCGCGCTCCACCGGTCTGCAAACGCAGCCCGACAGCAAGCCGACTTGATGAGGGCATGTCGCTCCGAGTGCGTTGGCTCTGCGGTTTTGCCCTCACCTACGTTCTCAAACAGGAGATTGATATGACGATGAAAAACGCTCTGACCGTCGTGGCCGCTGTCGCCGCTGCCATGTTCTCGCAAGCCACCTTCGCCCAAGCTTCGGCTCCCGCTTCGCGCGCCGACGTGAAGGCCGAGACCAAGGCCGATGCCAAGGCCGGCAAGCTGACGCCGGCTGGCGAAGGCGCCGCTCCGTCGGAGAAGGCGACCGCCAAGTCGTCCAAGACCCGTGCCGAGCGCAAGTCGGAGACCCAAGCCGCCCGCAAGGACAAGAAGCTGGCTCCGGCCGGTGAAGCCACCGCGCCGACGGCTGCCCCGGCAACCGGCCCGGCCGCTGCCCGTGCCGACGTCAAGGCCGACACCAAGGCCGCCGTCAAGGCCGGCACCACGATCAAGGCCGGCGAAGGCCCTGACGCTCCGAAGAAGTAAGAACACGTCCCGGCGCCCTGCGCGCCGATCGGTTCAGGACAGCGGCCCCCGGGCCGCTGTCTGCTTTTGGGCCGGGCGAAACACGGTGGCGTCGCGATAGAAGTCGGGCGCCTCGTTCGCCGTCCACCAGCCCGGCACGCCCAGTACCGGCAACGGCAGGAACGGCTTGCCGGCGAGTTGCCCGGTGGTCATCGTCTCGGCGAGCCACGGCGTCATCGCTTGGACGCGCTCCGGCACGACCCAGACGTGCGCGGTGATCGCGGGCCGCGGCCGCACCAGCTTTTCGAGCAGCGCGTGCCCGAACAGTTCGAGCCGCGCACCGGCCCAGGCCGCGCGGTGGATGACGAACAGCGCCTGCCAGTCGCGCCCGCGCAGCGCCTCGATCAGCACGGGCGGCGCCTGGAGCAGGGCCGCGTTCTCGTCGAAGTGAGTCAGTGCGTCGCGCACCGCCCCGCGGCAGGCGCGCCCCGGGGCCGCCGCGGCGATCTGCGCCGCCTGCAGTTCGTTGAGGCGGCGCTTGAGCGCCGGATGGCGCAGCCAGGCGAGCCCGTTGAGGAAATCGTGCAGGTTCGCGCGGGTCGGCACGCTGGCGGTGCGGGCGATGAACGCTTCGTAGGCCTCGCCTTGCGGCACGTCGTCTTGCGCGACGAAGCGCGGGCCGGCCGCAGCCGCCGCTGCATTCAGGGCCGCGACCAGGCCGATCTCCCGGGCCTGCCCGGCCAGCGGTTCGCCGATCGGCCGCCATGGCGCGAGCCAGGGTGCCGACCAGTCGATCGCGTCCAGTTCCGGCGCGTGGCCCATCGGGCGATGACGCGAGGGCGGTCAGTCGCCCCGGAAACGCACCGTGCGCGGCCGATCGGCCGGCACGAGCTCGAAGTGGGCGGCGAGGCGCTTCAGGAAGCCGCTGGCCGATGCGCGCTTGCTCGTCAGGATCTCGTGGCGACGCAGGGCCTCGCTGACCTCACCGAGTTGCAGCGCGGCGCCGTTGCGCAACGCAGGCACGGCCTGCAACACGGCCTCGACCTCGTGCGGTAGGGCCGCCGCGGCCCGGGCCGGCGCGGGAGCCGGCGGCTTGGGTGCTGCGGGCGCGCTGGCGCTGGCGGCAGCACGTGCCCGGGCCGGGCGCGGCGCGGGGGCGGGGGCAGGTGACGGCGCCGAACGCGGCGCGGCACGGGGTGCGGGCGCGGAACGCGGCGCCTCGCGCGGCGGCGTTCGGCGATGCGCCAGGTCGATGAACTCGTCGTACGCGAGCGGCGCCTCGCCGCCGGTCTTGCCGGCCTGGCCGATGCCCAGCACGCGGCAGCCCTTCTCGCGCAGGCGCTGGGCGAGCGGTGCGTAATCCGAGTCGCTGGAGGCGATCACGACGACGTCGGGGCTTTCGCAGATCGCCAGGTCGATCGCATCGACCGCCAGCGCGATGTCGGTCGAGTTCTTGCCGGTCGGCACGTTGACCATCGGCCGGATCGCGTAGCGCTTGAACAGGTCGGTGTGCTCGGTCACCTTCTGCGGGCTGGAGTAGGCGCGCCGGAAGTGGATCGCGCCGTACAGCCGGAGCAGGTGCTGGATCGCCTGCTCGATCACGTCGCCGGACAGGTTGTCCGCATCGATCAGCAGGGCCACGCGGGTGTCGTCGTTCATGCGGTGCTTTCGACCAGTTGCCACGCCAGGCTGTCGCCACCGCGCAGGGGTTTGAGGGTGGTCTCGCCGAACGGCACGGACTCGGGCAGCGTCCAGGCCTGGCGTCGCAGCGTGACGGTGCCGGCGTTGCGCGGCAGGCCGTAGAACGCCGGGCCGTTGAAGCTGGCGAACGCCTCGAACCGGTCGAGCGCGCCGGCCGCGTCGAACGCCTCGACATACAGCTCCAGCGCCGACAGCGCCGTGTAGCAGCCGGCGCAGCCGACCGCGTGTTCCTTGAGGTGCGCGGCGTGCGGCGCGCTGTCGGTGCCGAGGAAGAACTTGGCGCTGCCGGACGTGACCGCCGCGACCAGCGCACGGCGATGCGCCTCGCGCTTGAGCACCGGCAGGCAGTAGTAGTGCGGCCGGATGCCGCCGGTGAAGATAGCGTTGCGGTTGTAGAGCAGGTGGTGCGCGGTGACCGTCGCGCCGACGAAGCTGTCGGCCTCGGCCACGTAGTGCGCCGCCTCGCTGGTCGTGATGTGCTCGAAGACGATCCGCAGTTCCGGAAAGTCGCGGCGCAGCGGGATCAGCTTGGTGTCGATGAACGCCTTCTCGCGGTCGAACAGGTCGATGTCGCTGTCGGTCACCTCGCCATGCACCAGCAGCGGCAAGCCGGCACGCTGCATCGCCTCGAGCGTCTTGTAGGTCTTGCGCAGGTCGGTGACGCCGGCATCGCTGTTGGTCGTCGCGCCGGCGGGGTAGAGCTTGAGCGCGACCACACCCGCGGCCTGCGCGCGCGCGATCTCGTCGGGCGGGAGCGTGTCGGTCAGGTACAGCGTCATCAGCGGCTCGAACGCCAGTCCCTCGGGCACCGCGGCGAGGATGCGCTCGCGGTACGCCACGGCCTGCACTGCCGTGGTGACCGGCGGCTTGAGGTTGGGCATGATGATCGCGCGCGCGAACTGGCGGGCGGTGTCGGGCACCACGGCCGCGAGCGCGGCGCCGTCGCGCACATGCAGATGCCAGTCGTCGGGGCGAGTGATCGTGATCTCGTTCGTCATGGCGGGCGATTCTCGCACCCCCAAAAACAAGGGCGCCCGAAGGCGCCCGCTGTCCTGTCGGGCGACAGCCGTCAATGTTGCAGGATCTTCGACAGGAACTCTTTGGCTCGGGGCGAGCGCGCGTCCGGGTCGCCGAAGAACTCCTCGCGGGTGCAGTCCTCGACGATCTTGCCGGCGTCCATGAAGATCACGCGGTGGCTGACCTTCTTCGCGAAGCCCATCTCGTGCGTGACGACCATCATCGTCATGCCTTCCTTGGCCAGCAGCACCATCACGTCGAGCACCTCGCCGACCATCTCCGGGTCGAGCGCCGAGGTCGGCTCGTCGAACAGCATCACGATCGGGTCCATGCTGAGCGCGCGCGCGATCGCGACACGCTGCTGCTGGCCGCCGGAGAGCTGGCCCGGGAACTTGTCCTTGTGGGCGATCAGGCCGACCCGGTCGAGCATCTTCAGGCCGCGCTTCTTGGCGTCGTCCGTGCTGCGGCCGAGCACCTTGATCTGCGCCAGCGTCAGGTTCTCGGTCACGCTCAGGTGCGGGAACAGCTCGAAGTGCTGGAACACCATGCCGACGCGGGCGCGCAGCTTGGGCAGGTCGGTCTTCGGGTCGGCGATGGAGATGCCGTCGACGACGATGTCGCCCTTCTGGAACGGCTCGAGCGCGTTCACCGTCTTGATCAGCGTCGACTTGCCCGAGCCCGACGGGCCGCACACGACGACGACCTCGCCCTTCTTGATGCTCGTGGTGTTGTCGGTCAGCACCTGGAAGCTGCCGTACCACTTCGAAACGTTCTTGATGTCGATCATGGTGGGGTCTCTCTCAGCGGATGATGGCGATCTTCTTCTGCAGGCGACGCACGAGCATCGACAGGCTGAAGCAGATGATGAAGTAGACGACGGCCGCGAACAGGTAGGCCTCGACCGGGCGGTTGAAGTTCTTGCCCGCGACCTCGAAGCCCTTGAGCAGGTCGTAGGCGCCGATCGCGTAGACCAGCGAGGTGTCCTGGAACAGGATGATGGTCTGCGTCAGCAGCACCGGCAGCATGTTGCGGAACGCCTGCGGCAGCACGATCAGCTGCATGCACTGCTTGTAGGTCATGCCGACCGCGTAACCGGCGTTGACCTGCCCCTTCGAGACCGACTGGATGCCGGCGCGCATGATCTCGGAGTAGTAGGCCGCCTCGAACACCGTGAAGGTGATGATCGCCGAGAGCTCGGCGCCGAGCGACCGCCCGATCAGCAGCGGGATCAGCAGGAAGAACCACAGGATCACCATCACCAGCGGGATCGAGCGCAGCGTGTTGACGTAGAACGCCGCCGCCATCACCAGCCACTTCTTGCCCGACAGGCGCATCAGCGCCAGGATCGTGCCGAGGATGATGCCGCCGATCATCGCGATCAGCGTCAGTTGCACCGAGAAGACCAGCCCCTTCCAGATGAAGTTGGTGATGAGGTTCCAGTTCAGGAAGCCGAAGTCGAGCGTCGTCATTTGCCGGCTCCCACCATGCCGGGCACGGCGACCTTGTGCTCGATCACCATCGCGATGCGGTTGATCGCGAACGCCGAGATGAAATACAGGAACGAGACGGCGAGGTAGATCTCGATGCCGCGCGAGGTTTCCTCAGCCGCCTGCTGCGCGAAGAAGGTCAGCTCGGCGATGCTCACCGCGAACGCGACCGACGAGTTCTTGATGATGTTCATCGACTCGCTGGTGAGCGGCGGGATGACGATGCGGAACGCCATCGGCATGATCACGTAGCGGTAGACCTGCGGCAGCGTCAGACCCATCGCGAGGCCCGCGTAGCGCTGGCCCTTGGGCAAGGTCTGGATGCCGGCCTTGACCTGCTCGGCGATCCGCGCCGAGGTGAAGAAGCCCAGGCCGAACACCACCAGCAGGAAGCTCGGCACCTCGCGCAGCGGCAGGAAGATCGCCGGCAGCACGTGGTACCAGACGAACAGCTGCACCAGCAGCGGCACGTTGCGGAACAGCTCGGTCCAGGCCTCGCCGAACCACGACAAGGCCTTGTTCGGCACCGTGCGCAGGATGCCCACCAGCGAGCCGACGACCAGCGCGATCACCAGCGCCAGCAGCGCCACGGACATCGTCCAGCCCCACGCCGACATCAGCCACTGCAGGTACGTCTGCCCTCCCCCGGTGTCCTGGAAGAACACCTGCCAATCCCATTTTCCCAAGGCTCGCTCCCGCTGTTTTGTGATGGGCCTGTACGAACGGCCGGCAAAAAAAACGCGGCGCAGAAGGCTCCACGCCGCGCTCGTCCCAATGTAAGCAAACTTCGCGCCGGGTGGCGCTAGGGCTTACCTCAGGCGGTCTTCACTTCTTGACGTAGGTCTCGGCCGGCTTGTCGTTCGGGTTCGCGATCGCGTTCTTCAGCGACGCGGACATCGCCATGCCGACCGTCGCGTTGCGCGGCGGGATCGGGGCCATGAACCACTTGGTGTAGATCTTGTCGAGCTCGCCCGACTTCATCAGGCCCGTCACCGCGTCGTCGACCAGCTTCTTGTAGGCCGGGTCGTCCTTCGGGATCATGATCGCGATCGGCTCCTCGGACAGCGACTCGCCGACGATCTTGAAATCGGCCGGCGCCTTCGAATTGACGATCAGGCCGGCGAGGATGTTGTCGTCCATCACGAACGCATCGGCACGGCCCGATTCCATCAGCAGGAACGAGTCGGCGTGGTCCTTGCCGAACAGCTCCTTGAACTCGACGCCCGCGCCCTTCTCGTGCTTGCGCAGCAGCTGCACGGAGGTGGTGCCGGTGGTCGTCGCGACGGTCTTGCCGTTCAGCTGGGCGATCGAGGTGATGCCCGAGCTGGCCTTGACGGCCGTGCGCACGTTGGTCACGAACGTGGTCGGCGCGAACGACACCTGCGCCTGGCGGGCGGTGTTGTTGGTCGTCGAGCCGCATTCCATGTCGACGGTGCCGTTCTGCACCAGCGGCACGCGGTTGGCCGACGTGACGACGGTGTACTCGACCGGCAGGGTCGGGGCCTTCAGGTTGGCCTTGATCGCGTCGGCGATCTTCAGGCAGACATCGACGTGGTAGCCGGTGTACTTGCCGTCGCCGGTGGTGTAGGCCAGCGGCGCGGACGAGTCGCGCGTGCCGATGACGATCTTGCCGGCGGCCTTGATCTTGGCCAGCGTGTCCGCGGCCTGGGCGACGCTGACGGCGCCACATGCCATCACGGCGGCGATTGCGAGGGCGAGCTTCTTCATTCGGAATCCTTCAAGGGGTTGCAAGAACTGGAAAGAACGGATTGTTGCGGTTGCGCGCCGACGGGGAATCGGTAGGCACCCGCAAACCGAGGGTAATGCCGGAGACGGAGACCGCAACTGGGCATGCCGGGCGAGCGCAAAGTTCGTGCCATCAGACGCCCACGACCAGCCGCACCGGCTCGGTCAGGCGCTCGGGCACCAGCAGCGCGTTCATCTCGGCCTGGCTCATGATGCCCAGCGCTTCGGCGACCTCGGCGATCGTGCCGCCTTCCTTGCCCTGGAGCGCCAGCGCCGTCTTGGCGATCAGCGCCGCCTTCTCGTAGCCGATGATCGGGTTCAGCGCCGTCACCAGCGTCACGGATTCGGCCACCCGCTTGGCGAGCACCGCATGGTTGGCCTGGATGCCTTCGACGCAGTTGACCTGCAGCGTCTTGCAGGCCTGGGTCAGGTGCTTGACGCTCTTGTGGATCGCATAGCCCATGATCGGCTCGAAGGCGTTGAGCTGCAGCTGCCCGGCCTCCGAGGCCATCGTGATCGTCACGTCGTTGCCGATGACCTCGAACGCGACCTGGTTCATCACCTCCGGGATCACCGGGTTGACCTTGCCCGGCATGATCGACGAGCCGGCCTGGCGCGCCGGCAGCTTGATGTCGCCGAAGCCGGCCTGCGGCCCGCTGGACAGCAGCCGCAGGTCGTTGCAGACCTTGCTCAGCTTGCACGCGACGCGCTTGAGCACGCCCGAGAGCTGCACGAACGAGCCGGTGTCCTGCGTCGCCTCGACCAGGTTGGCGGCCTTGACGACCGGCACGCCGCTGGCCTTGGCGAGCAGCGGGATCACCATCTCGGTGTAGCCCGCCGGCGCATTGATGCCGGTGCCGATCGCGGTGGCGCCGAGGTTGACTTCGGTGATCAGCGCGCGCGCCTCGCGCAGCCGCAGCTCGTCCTCGCCGATCATGATCGCGAAGGCCAGGAACTCCTGGCCGAGCGTCATCGGCACGGCGTCCTGCAGCTGGGTGCGGCCGATCTTCAGCACGCTCTTGAACTCGAGCGCCTTGGCCTCGAACGCGCCGCGCAGGTCGGCCATCGCGGCCAGCAGCGCCTCGATGCCGAACCAGGCCGACACGCGCAGCGCCGTCGGGTAGACGTCGTTCGTGCTCTGCGAGGCGTTGACGTGGTCGTTCGGGTGCAGCTTGTCGTAGCGGCCCTTCTCGAAGCCCATGTGCTCGAGCGCGCGGTTGGCGATCACCTCGTTCGCGTTCATGTTGGTCGAGGTGCCGGCGCCGCCCTGGATCACGTCGACGACGAACTGCTCGTGGAGCTGGCCGGCGATCAGGTCGTCGCAGGCGCGCACGATCGCCGCGGCCTGCGCCGGGTCGATCACGCCGAGCTCGGCGTTGGCCTGCGCCGCCGCCTTCTTGACGAAGGCCAGCGCACGCACCAGCTCCGGCATGGCCGCGACCGTCTGCCCGGTGATCGGGAAGTTGTCGACCGCACGGGCGCTGTGAACGCCCCAGTACGCCGCGGACGGGATGTCCTTCGCGCCGAGAAAATCCGCCTCTCGGCGCGTGTCGGGGGTGTTCATCGTGGTCCTTCGTCGGTCGGGTTGTTCAACGGCTCAATAGGCCCAGAAGATGCGCTGCAGCTCTTTCGGGTCGCTCGTCTTCGTGAGGGCCACGGCGGCGAGGATCTTGGCCTTCTGCGGGTTCAGGTCGTGCGCGACGACCCAGTCGTACTTGTCGTCGGGCTGCTCGGAGTTGCGCAGCACGAAGCCGTCCGGCACGCGGGCCGAGCGGATGATCTGCATGCCGCCGGCGCGCAGCTTCTTCAGCGTCTCGACTTCGTAGTCGGGCACCGAGCCATTGCCGGTGCCGGCGTGGATGATCGCCTTCGCGCCTGCCTTGCCGGCGGCGTCGGCCATCGTCGTGCCCATCTCGCCGGAGCCGTAGACGATCGCGACCATCGGCAGCGTGGTGATCGCGTCGATGTCGAACTCGCTGGCCGTCGTGTGGCGCTTGACCGGCGCACGGAACCAGTACGTCTTGCCCTCGACGATCGAGCCGAGCGCGCCCCACTGGCTGCCGAACGCGTTGGTCTTGATGTTTATGCGCTTGCTCGCGTCGCGGCCCGAGAGGATGTCGTCGTTCATCACGACCAGCACGCCCTTGGCGCGCGATTCCTTGGCGGCGGCCACCGCGACGGCACCGTACAGGTTCAGCGTGCCGTCGGCCGACATCGCGGTGCCCGGACGCATCGAGCCGACCACGACGATCGGCTTGTCGGTGCGCACCACCAGCGTCAGGAAGAACGAGGTCTCCTCCAGCGTGTCGGTGCCGTGGGTGACGACGATGCCGTCGACCGCCGGGTCCTTGGCGAGGGCCGAGACGCGCTTGGCCAGCGTCACCAGCTTCTCGTTGGTGAAGCTCTCCGAGGCGATCTGGAAGACCTGCTCGCCGCGCACGTTGGCGATGTCGGCGAGTTCGGGCACGCCGGCGATCAGCTTGTCGACCGGCACCTTCGCGGCCTGGTAGGTGGCGCTGTTGGCGGCGCTGGCGCCGGCACCGGCGATCGTGCCGCCCGTGGCGAGCACGACGACGTTGGCCTTGGCGGCCGGCGCGGTCTGTGCGAACGCGGCGAGGTGGGAGGCGAGGAAGGCGGCGGCGACGCCGCGCAGCAGGCGATGGACGAGGAGCATGTGAATCCGATGAATGGAAAGTGGGAAGTGATGAAGGAGACGCGCCCTACTCGGTGCGCGCCACCATGGTCTGGATCAGCGTCTCGAGTTGCGCGCTCATGGGCAGATCGAGGCTCACGCCCGAAGGCAGCTTGCGCAGGAACCACCGGTGGTAGCGGCGCTCGATCTCGCGGTCTTCGGCGAGCGCGTGGAAGGTGTCGTTGACCAGCCTCGTGAGCTGGGCATCGCCCTTTCGGTACATGATTCCGTACGGGTCGTACGAGAGGAAGTCGCCGGTCACGACGTACTCGGCCTGCGCCTTGTTCTGCGCAAGCAGGCCGTAGAGCAGCACGTCGTCGGTGGCGAATGCATCGACCGTGCCAGCCGCGAGTTGCGCGAACGCGGCCGCATGGTCCGGCGCGACGACGATCGCCATGTCGAGCTTGAACCTGGCGGCCAGGTCGCGCATCGACTTTTCATTCGTCGTGCCGGCAGTGACCACCACCTTCCGGCCGACCAGATCGCGGAAGTTCCTGATCGGCGAACCCTTCTTCACCATCAGCTTGGTGCCCGAGACGAAGATCGTCGGCGAGAACGCAACCTGCTGCTGACGCGCCAGGTTGTTGGTGGTCGAGCCGCATTCGAGATCGACCTGTCCCGAGACGACCGCCGGAATGCGGGACTCCGAGCTCACCGCCTGCCACTTGATCGCGATCGTGCGGTCGACAGCCTCGCTGATCGCGTCGACCAGCAGCCGGCACAGGTCGATCGAATAGCCGATCGGCTCGCCGCGCGCCGAGAGGTACGAGAACGGGATCGACGAATCGCGGTGGCCGATCGTGATCGAGCCGGTCTCGCGCGCCTTGGCGAGCGTGCCGGTGAGTTGCGTGGGCGCCGGCGCGGGCTGCGCGCCGGCGATCGAGGCCGCCAGCGCCACGAGGGCACCGGCGACGAACCGCACGAGGGCATGGCGCTTCATCGCGGGCTCAGGCCGGGACCGGGTGCGCCCGGGCGGCGGCTTCGGCGTCGAGCACCTGGAGGTTCGCCGCGGCGGCGTCTTCGGACAGCAGTTCGCCCTCCCACTTGGCGACCACCGCGGTGGCGATGGAGTTGCCCACCGCGTTGGTGGCCGAGCGGCCCATGTCGAGGAAGGTGTCGACGCCCAGGATCAGCAGCAGCCCGGCCTCCGGGATGTTGAACTGGTTCAGCGTCGCGGCGATCACCACCAGCGAGGCGCGCGGCACACCGGCCATGCCCTTGGACGTGAGCATCAGGATCAGCAGCATCGTGATCTGCGTGCCGATCGACAGCTCGATGCCGTAAGCCTGCGCGATGAACAGCACCGCGAAAGTGCAGTACATCATCGAGCCGTCCAGGTTGAACGAGTAGCCCATCGGCATCACGAAGCTGGAGATCTTGCGCTTCACGCCGAAGCGGTCGAGCGCGTCGAGGATCTTCGGGTACGCGGCCTCGGAGCTCGCCGTGGCGAACGAAAGCAGGAATGCTTCCTTGATCAGCACCAGCAGCTTGAACACGCGCGGCCCGAGGAACAGGAAGCCGGCGCCGATCAGCACCGCCCAGAGCACGAACAGGCCGAGGTAGAAGTCGCCCATGAACACCGCGAACTTCAGCAGGATCTCGAGGCCGTTGACCGAGACGGTCGCGGCGATCGCGGCCATCACCGCGAGCGGCGCCAGCTTCATGACGTAGCCGGTGATCTTGAGCATCGCGTGGGCGAGCTCGTCGATCGCCGCGACCAGCGTCTTCGCCTTATCGCCCAGCGCAGCCAGCGCCACGCCGAAGAACATCGAGAACACGACAATCTGCAGGATCTCGTTGTTCGCCATCGCCTCGGCGAAGGATTTCGGGACCAGGTGGCTGATGAAATCCTTCAGCGTGAACTTGCTGGTGGCGAGGTTGGCCGAGGCGCCGATGTCCGGCAGCGGCAGCCCGAGGTTCTTGCCCGGCTCCAGCAGGTTGGCCATCACCAGGCCCAGCACCAGCGAGATCAGCGAGGCGGTCACGAACCAGCCCAGCGCCTTGCCGAAGACCCGCCCGACCGAGGAGGCGTCGCCCATGTGGGCGATGCCGACCACGAGCGTCGAGAACACCAGCGGGCCGATCAGCATCTTGATCAAGCGCAGGAACACGTCGGAGATGATCGAGATGTAGCCGGCGATCTGCGCCGCTGCCTTCTTGTCCGGGAAATTGGTAAACACCATGTAGCCCAGCACGATCCCGATGACCATGGCGATCAGGATCCATGCCGCTGCCGGCAGCCGCTTCTTCATTTGAAAACTCCCCCCTCGTTCCGGTGATCCATACGCCCGGCTCTGCGGCGAGGCGGTATGGCGCTGCGATGAACAGCGGCGGAACTTTAGAGGCGGGACTTCATCGGCGCCAATGCCGAATCTCCGCTGCGCCATGCACGCGATGCATAGCGGCTCAGTGCAAACCCTCGATCAGCCCCGATGTGACGCTAGGCGGCGGAGGCGAGGAAGTTCCAGAGCGCGACCGCGCCGGGCTTGCTGTGGCGCGCCATCTCGGGGCGCTCGCGGTAGATGCGGATGTCCATCTGGATCTCGTGCACGCCGGCGGGTGCGGCGCGCACCAGGCGCTTGCTCTTCAGCTCCTTGCGCACCGAGCTGGCGGGCAGGAACGCCAGGCCGTGGCCCTCGATCGCCATCGCCTTCAGGCCCTCGGCCATGTCGGTCTCGTAGATCGGTTCGAGCTGCAGCGGCTCCGGCGCGAGCTTGGTGATCACCTCGACCAGGCGGCCCAGGTACGCGCCCGCGGCGTAGCTCAGGAACGGCACCGACTGGCCCGGTGCGGCCGGCAGTCGGAACATCGGCTGGCCGTCGGCATCGCCCTTCGCGTAGGCGCACAGCGTCTCGTGGCCGAGGCTGAGCATCTCGTAGCGGTCGGGGTTGAGTTGCAGCGGCTGCGACGGGTGGTGGTAGGCGAGCAGCAGGTCACAGCTGCCTTCGACGAGGTGCATCACGGCGTCGTGCACGTTCAGCGCGATCAGCCGGCTCTTGGTCGCGCCGAAGCGCTTGCGCAGGTCCATGACCCAGTGCGGGAAGAACGTGAATGCCAACGAATGTGGCACGGCGAACTCGATCATGTCGTGCCCTGCCGCCTTGTGGCTGCGCATCATGTTGCGCGTGGCCTGCAGTGCGCCGAGGATCTCCAGCGCCTGGCCGTGCAATGTTTCACCGGCGGCCGTCAGCCGCGTCGGGTACGACGAGCGATCGACCAGGTCGATGCCGGCCCAAGCCTCGAGCGACTGGATGCGCCGCGAGAACGCCGGCTGCGTGACGTGCCGCAACTGCGCCGAGCGCGAGAAGCTGCGCGTCTCGGCCAGGCTCACGAAATCTTCGAACCACTTGGTTTCCACGGCGCCGAGTGTAGACGCGCGCCGGCGCGGTTCAGGCCGCCAGCGTCAGGTCCGGTGCGGCCTCGGCGTTGGCCTCGCTGCTTTGCTGCAGGCGCCACATGTCGGCGTAGCGGCCGTTCAACGCCAGCAGTTCGGCATGCGTGCCGCGCTCCAGGATGCGGCCCAGCTCCATCACCAGGATCTGGTGCGCATCGACCACCGTCGACAGCCGGTGCGCGATCACCAGCGCCGTCTTGTTGCGCGCGGCGCTGCGCAGCTCTTCCTGGATCGCGCGCTCGTTGGCGGAGTCGAGCGCCGAGGTCGCCTCGTCGAAGATCAGCACCGGCGGGTTCTTCAGCAGCGTGCGTGCGATCGCCACGCGCTGCTTCTCGCCGCCCGAGAGCTTGAGCCCGCGCTCGCCGACCATCGTGTCGTAGCCCTTGGGCGTCGAGACGATGAAGTCGTGGATGTGCGCGGCCCTGGCGGCGCCCTCCACGTCCTGGCGCGACGCGCCGGTGCGGCCGTAGGCGATGTTGTATTCGACCGTGTCGTTGAACAGCACCGTGTCCTGCGGCACGATGCCGATCGCCTGGCGCAGGCTCTGCTGCGTGACCTGGCGGATGTCCTGCCCGTCGATCGAGATCGCCCCGGCATTCACGTCGTAGAAGCGGAACATCAGCCGCGCCAGCGTGCTCTTGCCCGAGCCCGACGGGCCGACCACCGCGACCGTCTTGCCGGCCGGGATCTCGAAGCTCACGCCATGCAGGATCTCGCGGTCGGCGTCGTAGCCGAAGCGCACGTCGTCGAACCTCACGGCGCCACCTTCGTTGACCAGCGGCTGTGCATCGGGCGCATCCGCGATCTCGCGGTTCTGGCCGAGCAGCGCGAACATCTTCTCCATGTCGATCATCGACTGCTTGATCTCGCGGTAGATCACGCCGAGGAAGTTCAGCGGGATGTAGAGCTGGATCATCAGCGCGTTGACCAGCACCAGGTCGCCCAGGCTCAGCGTACCGGCGACGACGCCGAGCGTGGCCCGCCACACCAGCAGCGTGACCGCGGTGGCGATGATCACGCTCTGGCCGACGTTGAGCACCGACAGCGAGGTCTGCGACTTGATCGAGACCTTCTCGAGCCGCTGCAGGTTCTCGTCGTAGCGGCCCTGCTCGAACTTCTCGTTCGAGAAGTACTTGACCGTCTCGTAGTTGATCAGCGCATCCACCGCGCGGGTGTTGGCCTTGCTGTCCTGCTCGTTCATCGCGCGCCGGAAGTGGGTGCGCCACTCGGTCACGGTGATCGTGAAGGTGATGTAGAGCGCCAGCGCGCCGAACGCGATCGCCGCGAACCAGCCGTCGAACTTGGCCGACAGCAGCGTGATGACGAGCGTGATCTCGACCAGCGTCGGCAGGATGTTGTAGATCGTGTAGTTCAGCAGCGACTGGATCGAGCGGGAGCCGCGTTCCATGTCGCGCGAGACGCCGCCGGTCTGGCGCTCGAGGTGGAAGCGCAGGCTCAGCGCCAGCAGGTGCTCGAAGGCCTCCAGCGAGACGCGCCGCGCGATCCGCGCCGCCACCGGGTAGAACAGGAACTCGCGCAGCTCGGTGAACGCGGTGATCGACAGCCGCAGCAGCCCGTACGCCACCAGCAGCGCGACCGGCACCGCCAGCGCGGTACGCGGGTCGCCGGGCTTCAGGTCGAGCGCATCGACCAGCTGCTTGAGCACCAGCGGCACGCCGATGTTGGCGAGCTTGGCCGCGACCAGGAAGCCGAGCGCGATGAGCACCCGCCAGCGCCACTGCCACAGGTAGGGCAGCAGCTTGCGCAGCGTGGCCAGGTCGGAGCGGGGGGCGGCGTTGGGGCCCGCGGGGGCGGCGGGCGGGAGCGGAAGGGAATGGCTGCGCATCGATGGAGTGTCAGGCCTCGAGGCCGTACTTCCCTTCGACGACCGGCTTGTTCTCGTTCAGCCGGATCGCGCCGATCACGAGGCGGTAGATCACCCAGACCATGTCGGCGATCAGCACGATCCAGCCAACCAGCACGATCATCAGCAGCAGGCCGACGAACGCAGCGGCCAGGCTGATCCAGAAGGTGCGGATCTGCCAGGTGAAGTGGGACTCGAGGTAGGTGCCGGCCACGTCGCCGCGCTTGACGTAGTTCATGATGATCGCGGCGATCGCGGTGATGCCGACGATGAAGCTGGCCGCGTACAGGCCGTAGATGATCCAGGTCAGCGTCTTGTTCGAGCGCTCGGCGTCGGAGGTCGTCAGGTCGGTCATCGTCACTCTCCCGGTGGTGTTGGCGGTACGAAGCGGCGGAATCTTCGCATGCCGCGCCGCCAAAGGTGGAAGAATCCGCCCGACAACGAAACCCCCAAGTGAGACCCGATGGCCGAGATTCAAGCGCACGACCCGCTGCCCGATTCGCTCGCCCCGCTGCGCCTGCCCGACGACCGCCAGCTCGTGCTGCGCGTGATGCCGATGCCGGCCGACGCGAACGGCAACGGCGACATCTTCGGCGGCTGGATCATGGCGCAGGTGGACATCGCCGGCGCGGTGCTGCCGGCGCGCATCGCCAAGGGGCGGATCGTGACCGTGGCGGTCAACGAGTTCATCTTCAAGCAGCCGGTGTCGATCAGCGACCTGCTGAGCTTCTATGCCAAGGTCGAGCGCATCGGCAAGACCTCGGTCACGGTCAACGTCGAGGTCTATGCCGAGCGCAACCCGGCGAACCTGCAGGTCGTCAAGGTGACCGAGGCGAACCTGACCTACGTCGCGATCGACAAGGACGGCAAGCCGCGCCTGATCCCCACGTCCTGACAGCCGGCGCGGCGCTCAGCCGGCGTCGCGCGGGCGCGGTTCGATGGCCGAGAGCGCGTCCAGGAACTCCTGGCGCCACCAGTGCACGTCGTTCGTGCGGATGCGCTGGAGCAGCGCGGCGTGGCGTTCGCGCCGTTCCGCCAGCGGCATCTGCAGCGCACGCTGGAAGGTCTGCGCGGCGGCCGGGATGTCGTACGGGTTGACCAGCAGCGCCTCGCGCATCAGCTCGGCCGCGCCGGCGAAGCGCGACAGCACCAGCACGCCGGGATCGGCCTCGTCCTGCATCGCGACGTACTCCTTCGCCACCAGGTTCATGCCGTCGCGCAGCGGCGTGACCAGCGCGACGCGCGCGCACCGATAGAGCGCCGGCAATCGGCGCCGCGCCCAGGTGCGGTGCAGGTAGCGGATCGGCATCCAGTCGAGCTCGCCGTAGTCGCCGTTGATCTCGCCAGCCAGGCCTTCCAGGTCGTGGCGCAGGTCGTCGTAGGCGTCCACCGTCTCGCGGGTCGGCGAGGCGATCTGGATCAGCGTCGCGCTGTTGCGGTTCTCCGGGTAGTTGGCCAGCAGCTCGCGGAACGCGCGAAAGCGCCGCGGCAGGCCCTTGGAGTAGTCGAGCCGGTCGACGCCGACCAGCAGCCGGCGCTTGCTGTACTGGTCGCGCAGCATCGCCTCGGTCTCGCGCGACTCGGCGCTGTTGGCCAGGCGCTGGAATTCCTCGACATCGATGCCGATGGGGAACGCCCGCGCGACCACGCGCCGGCCGAAGGCCTCGAACTCGCCGTCACCCAGCGCGGTGGCGTTCGCCTCCTCGACGACGAAGCGGGCGAAGTGGTCGGCGTCGCTGCGCGTCTGCAGGCCGACCAGGTCGTAGGCGAAGAACGAGCGCATCAGCCACTCGTGGCCCGGGATGGCCGCCAGGATCGGCGGCGGCGGCAGCGGGATGTGCAGGAAGAAGCCGATGCGCTGGCGGCAGCCGAGTGCCCGCAACTCGGCGGCGAGCGGGATCAGGTGGTAGTCGTGGACCCAGACCACGTCGTCCGGCTGCAGCAGCGCCGCGAGCTTGCGCGCGAAGAGGCGATTGACGCGCTGGTAGCCGGCGAAGAAGCCGGCGCCGAAATCGGCCAGGTCGAGCCGGTAATGGAACGCCGGCCACAGCGCCTGGTTGGAGTAGCCGGTGTAGTACGCGTCGTGATCGGCCTGCGAGAGATCGAGCGTGACGAGCTGCACCGAGCCCGAGCGCTGCATGTGCAGCTCGCCCTCGCCCGGCGCACCGCCCTCGACGATCTTGCCGCTCCAGCCGAACCACAGCCCGCCGCTCTGCGACAGCGCGTCGCCGAGCGCGACCGCGAGGCCGCCGGCGGCCGGCTTGCGCGGATCGCCGATGCGGTTGGAAACAACGACGAGGCGGCCCATCAGATCCTCGAATCCCAGGGCGCGGACAGCCGCATCGCCGCGTTGATGATGCCGACCATCGAATACGTCTGCGGGAAGTTGCCCCACAGCTGGCCGGTGACCGGGTGCGTGTCCTCCGAGAGCAGGCCGAGCGGGTTGCGCACCGCCAGCAGCGCGTTGAAGATTTCGCGCGCCTGTTCCTTGCGGCCGATGCGCGCGAGCGCGTCGATGCGCCAGAAGGCGCAGATGTTGAACGAGGTCTCGGGCAGGCCGAAGTCGTCCGGCGCTTCGTAGCGGCGCATGTACGGGCCGTCGCACAGCGCGGCCTCGAGCGCGTCCACCGTCTTGACGAAGCGCGGGTCCATCGGGTCGATCATCCCGACCTCGGCCATCAGCAGCACGCTCGCATCGAGCTCGCGGCCGCCGAAGCTCTCGGCGAAGGCCTGGCGCTCCTCGCTCCAGGCACGCTCCAGGATCTTGGCGCGGATCAGCGCCGCGCGCTCCTGCCAGAACGCGGCGCGGTCGGTCAGGTCGAAGGTCTCGGCGATCTTGGCGAGGCGGTCGCAGGCCGCCCAGTTCATCAACACCGACGAGGTGTGCACGCGGGCGCGGGTGCGCAGCTCCCACATGCCGGCGTCGGGCTGGTCGTGGATCTCGAAGGCGCGCTCGCCGACGGCCTCGAGCATCGCGAACTCCTCGCGCGTGCCGCGCCGCAGCAGGCGGTGGTCGTGGAAGGCCTGCGCCGCGCCGAGCACGATGTTGCCGTAGACGTCGTGCTGGAAATGCTCGGCCGCCTGGTTGCCCACCCGCACCGGCCGGTGGCCGCGGTAGCCGCCCAAATGCGTGACGATCGACTCGGTGAGATCCTGTTCCAGGCCGATGCCGTAGAGCGGCTGGATGTGACCGCCGCCCGTGCGGCCGACCGCGTCGCGCAGCCAGCGCAGGTAGTCCTCCATCGTGCCGACCTCGGACAGGCTGTTGAGCGCGCGCACCACGAAGAACGCGTCACGCAGCCAGCAGAAGCGGTAGTCCCAGTTGCGCTCGCTGCCGGGCGCCTCGGGCAGGCTGGTGGTCATCGCGGCGACGATCGCGCCGGTCTCCTCGAACAGGCACATCTTCAGCGTGATGGCGGCGCGGATCACTGCGGTCTGCCATTCGAGCGGCAGCGCCAGCCGGCGCGTCCACTGGCGCCAGTAGTTGGCGGTGTGCTCCTCGAGCCAGCGCGCCGTTTCCTCGACCGCGCCGTCGAGCGACTCGTCGGTGCCCAGCAGCAGGCTGACCGGGCCGTTCAGCGTGAAGGTGGTCTCGTCGAGGATGTAGGTGATCGGCGCGTCGGTCGTCAGGCGCAGCGTGCGGTCGGGCGTGACGAAGCGCAGGTGGTTGCTGCCGCGGGTGCGCGACGGCGTGGTGCGGCCCCAGTCGGCGCGCGGCCGCAGCACGATGCGGATGCGCGGCGAGCCCTGCAGCGGCTTGACGCGACGCACCAGCTGCATCGGGTGGAACGAGCGCTCGTGGCGCATGAAGCGCGGCGCGAAGTCGGCGATCTCGACGGCGTTGTCGTGGTGGTCGAACAGCCGCGTGCGCAGGATCGCGGTGTTCTCGTCGTAGGCCTGCTCGGTGCGCACGCAGCCGTCGAGCACGATCTGGAAGCTCCCTTCCTCGCCGATGCCCTCGGCCGAATCGAGCAGCGCGTGGAAGACCGGGTCGCTGTCGAACCGCGGCATGCAGCACCAGACCATGCGGGCCTGCGCGTCGATCAGGGCGCTGATCGTGCAGTTGCCGATCATGCCGAGGTTGAGGTTCGCTTCGTTCGGGATCATGCGGCCCGGTTCTCCTGGGGTTCGGTGGTGCTTTCCAGCGCGGTGCGCAGCCAGGCGCCGACGGCGGCCGGATCGGCGAGCCGGTAGCGCGCGCGGGTCTCGCCGCCGCCGACGCGCACGCCGTAGCCGCCGGCCGCCTGCGACGCGGCGATGCCGTCCTCGTCGGTGCGGTCGTCGCCGACGAACACCGGCTGCCGGCCGGCGAACGGCGGCTGGCGCAGCAGCGCCTGCACGGCACTGCCCTTGGACACCGCACGCTGCTTCAGCTCGTAGACGAACTGGCCCTGCAGCCACTCCCATTCCGTGCTGGCGCCGGGGACGGCAGCGAGCGCGGCGACGAGCGTGTCGCGGCATTCGGCCTCCAGCTCCGGCCGGGCACGGTAGTGCAGCGACAGGCCGCTCGGCTTGGGCTCGAACAGCAGGCCGGCGTGGCGTGCGACGAGCTCCTGCGCGTGGCGCACCACGCTGCCGGGCGGCGCCGCGGCCAGCTGGTGCACGGTGCCGTGCGCATCGCGCCATTCGGCGCCGTGGGCCCCGGCGGTGATCAGGCGCAGCGGCGCAAGGAAGTCGTCCAGCTGCGCGATCGGCCGGCCGCTGACGATCGCCAGCGCACCATCGAGGCGCTCGCCGAGCGCGCGCAGCGTCGGGTGCACCCAGTGGGGCACCTGCACGTCCTGCGGGCGGGCGGCGATCGGCGCCAGCGTGCCGTCGAAGTCGAGGAACAGCGCGGCCGCGTCGGCGAGCGGCGGCGGCGGGCCGGAAAGGGGGTCGGTCGAGGCGGTAGTCACTCCGCGACCGTAGCAGGCCAGACCCCGGCCTGTCTGTCAGCCAACGCCGCGCCTTCCCCTCTCGCCCAACGGCTCAGTCGACGAAGAAGTCGGGCACGAAATCGGTCGTGCCCGGGGTCACGCTGTAGCGGTCGAGGTCGGTGATGCCGTGCTGCGCGAGCAGCAGGTCGTCGATGAAGAAGTTGCCGGTGGTGGTCTTCGCGTCGCTGGTCAGGATCAGGTAGGCCGCATCGGACAGGATCTCCGGCGTGCGGCAGCGCGCCAGGTCGACGCCGGGGATCATCTGCAGCGCCGCGGTCGCGATCGCGGTGCGCGGCCACAGGCTGTTGACGCCGATGCCGTGCGGCCGGAACTCGCCGGCGTGGCCGAGCGTGCACTCGCTCATGCCGTACTTGGCCATCGTGTAGGCCAAGTGCGGGCTGAACCAGTGCTCGCGCATCGACAGCGGCGGCGACATGTTCAGCACGTGCGGGTTGCGCCCCGCCTGCGCGCTCTTGATCAGTTCCGCCAGGCAGCTCTGGGTGCACAGGTAGGTGCCGCGCACGTTGACGCCGAACATCAGGTCGAAGCGCTTCATCGGCGTGGCGGTCGTCGGCGTCAGGCTGATCGCGCTGGCGTTGTTAACGAGGATGTCGATGCCGCCGAACGTAGCCACCGCCTGCTCGACCGCGGCCAGCACGCTGGCCTCGTCGCGGATGTCGGTCTGCAGCGCGAGCGCGCGGCCGCCGGCGGCCTCGATCTCGGCCGCGGCGGAGTGGATCGTGCCGGGCAGCTTGGGATTGGCCTCGGTCGTCTTGGCGGCGATCACGATGTTGGCGCCGTCGGCGGCGGCGCGCTTGGCGATCGCCAGGCCGATCCCGCGCGAGGCGCCGGTGATGAACAGGGTCTTGCCTGCGAGCGTGGTGGTCATGATCTGGTGGTCTCCATCGGAAGAATCCTGTCGACGACGAAGCGCGCCAGCGCCTCGCCACAGGCGCGGTACACCGGCTCGCCGGGGTGGAAGCCGTCGCTCGCCATCGCGCCGGGCGCGAGCTGCAACACGACCGGGGTGTGGAACACGTTCGGTCGGCCGGCCGCCCACGCGGCCATGGCGGCGTCGTGCAGGCGCGCGTCGGCGCCCATCACGCCGCGCAGCGGCTGCGGCAACAGCGGGAACTGGTTGATCGGCGGCAGCGGCGCGAACAGCACATAGCGCGCGCGCCCCTCGCCGAGCAGCCAGTCGGCCAGCGCGGCGCGGTGCTGCACGGCGCGCTTCGGCGGCACCAGGTCGATCACGTCGTTGACGCCGGTCAGCACGACGGCCACGTCGGCCGCCGGCGGCGGATCGGCGCGCAGCAGCGCGAGCACCTGCAGCGTCGTCAGCCCCGATTTCGCACGGAGCCGCCAGCGCAGCGCCCGGTCGCTGCGCCGATGCAGCGTGCGCGTGAAGTGGCCGGCGAACGCGTGGTCCTGCGTCGCGACGCCGACACCGGCGGCGGACGAGTCGCCCGCGATCAGCACCCGCAGCGCGCCCGGGCCGCTGCCGAGCTGGCCCTCGCGCGGGCCCGCGGCCTCGGGCAAGGGCAGGACGCGCCGGCGCGTGCCCATCGCCTGCGCGATCAGCAGCGGCGACAGCACGAGCTTCAGCGCCAGCGACATGCGACCGGCCTCACGCCTAGAACTTGGAGAAGTCCGGCTTGCGCTTCTGGAAGAACGCGCTGAACGCCTCCTGCGCCTCGGGGCTGCGCAGGCGCGCGCCGAACACCTCGCCCTCGGCGGCGATCGTCTCGGTGGCGAGCGCGGCGCGGGCGCGGCGCATCAGCGTCTTGGTGTCACGCACGGCACCCGGCGGCAGTGCGTTGAAGCGCTCGGCGATGCGGCGCGCGTGGTTCACGACCTCGCCGGCCGGCAGCACCGCGTTGGCGATGCCGCACTCGACCGCGTCGGCACCGGTGAACGGGTCGCCGAGCAGGAGCTTCTCGGCCGCGCGCACGTTGCCCATCAGCTGCGGCACGATCAGGCTGGACGCGAACTCCGGCACCAGGCCGAGGCTGACGAACGGCATCGCCAGGCGCGCCTCGTCGGACACGTAGACGAAATCGCAGTGCAGCAGCAGCGTCGTGCCGATGCCGATGGCGGCACCGGTCACCGCGGCGATCACCGGCTTGTCGCAACCCATCAGCGCGCGCATGAACACGTAGGCCGGCGGCTCGCCCGGCGGGCGCTTCATGAAGTCGTCGATGTCGTTGCCCGAGGTGAAGATGCCGGGCTGGCCCGTGATCAGCACCGCGCGGACCGCGGTGTCGGCCTGGGCGGCGTCGAGGGCGGCGCCCATGGCGTGGTACATCGCGCCGGTGATCGCGTTCTTCTTCTCGGGGCGCGCGATCTCGATGGTGGCCACGCCGTTCAGGGTGGCGGTCTTGATGCTCATGCTCTCGTCTCCTGGGGGGTCGGTTGAAGCGGTGAAATCGGGAAGGCGTCCAGCAGCGCGACGCTGCGCGCCCAGAGGGACGCCCGGAACTGGTCGCGGAAGAATCCGAAATGGCCGATGCGCCCGGCATTCACGTCGGCCGGCGCGATGCGCTCGACGCGGCGCGGCGCATTCGCATACCAGTCGACGAGCGAGCGGGTGCCGCGCTCGGTCATCAGCTCGTCGTCGGTGATCGACAGCGCGACGACGGGGCAGCGCAGCTGCGCGTACTGCGCGCGCACCGCCTCGCCCTCCACGCCGATCACGTAGCGCGGGTCCATGCACCAGCGCCGCCATTGCAGGATCACGCCGCGCGGCAGGTCGCCGACCTTGCCGATGCGCCGGCCCGGGAAGTAGCCGAACAGCGTGGTCGCGATCGGCACCACCACGTGCCAGAAGTAGGGCACCTTGCGCCGCAGCTGCGGCGCGTTGTCGCGCCAGTAGCCGCTGCCCGCGGCGATCGAGAGCAGGCCGGCGATGCGGTCGCGGTGGCGCAGCAGCCCCGGCAACTGCGCGCCGAGGCTGTGGCCGATCAGGTACAGCGGCGCGCCGGGCGCATGGGCGCCGAGGGCCTCGATCGCGGTGTCGTAGTCGCGCGCCCAGGTGAACAGGTCGGCATCCAGCCCACGCAGCGACTGTGCATGCGCGACCGCGCGCGATTCGCCCATGCCGCGGTAGTCGAAGGTCATGACGGCGAAGCCCTGCGTCGCCAGCCATTCGGCGAAGCCGGCGTAGTAGTCCTGCCGGACGCCCATGGCGCCGCCGATCAGGACGGCGCCTTTCAGGCCTTCGCCGCCTGATCGTGCGGCGGGATAAAGACGCGCGGCCAGCACGGTGCCGTCGTCGCTCGAAAGTCGGAGTGCTTGCATGCGATCAGGCCGGAGCCGCCTGGGTCCAGTGGTTGGCCAGGTGCATCAGGTGCGCCCGGGTGTAGGCCGCCTTGTCGAGCGCCCCGTAGGCGAAGTGGGGTTGCAGCGCGCCGGCGTGCGCGTCGAACGCACGCAGGGCGGCGCTCGCGCGATCGATCGCGGGGCCGAGCGGCTGGCCCTGCGCGATCGCGGGCGCACCCGGGATCGGCTCGGCGAGGTCGTGCGACATCGCGCCGCGGGCGTTGAACATCGCGAACGCGTACGCGCCCAGCGTGGCCTGGAACCAGGCCGGCTTCGGCACCGGAAAGCCGCTCATCGAGTATTCGATGCTCTGGGCGGCGTGGTGCAGCACGTGCGGCAGGTCCCATGCACCGGCCAGGCGCGGCGCCGCGGTCTTCAGCTGCGCCAGTGTCTGCAGCGCCGCGTCGACCGTGGCGAAGCGCTCGGCCGCCAGCGGCGCCGGCTTCACGACGCTGACGACGACCGGCGCCGCCAGCGCACCGACGCCGATCACGGCGCCGAGCTTGCGGACCATGCTGCGGCGCTCCGCGTCCATGTCAGTGGCGCCCGGCCGCCCGAAGCGACTGACCGCCCCCTCGGGGGGCAGGAGCGCAGCGACGTGGGGGCGTCCTCATGTTCAGACGCGCTCGAAGATGCCCGCCGCGCCCTGCCCGGTGCCCACGCACATCGTCACCATCCCGTACTTCAGGTGGTGGCGGCGCAGCGCGTGCACGACGGTCGCGGCGCGGATCGCGCCGGTAGCGCCCAGCGGGTGGCCGAGCGCGATCGCGCCGCCCATCGGGTTGACCTTGGCCGGGTCGAGGCCGACGCTGTTGATCACCGCCAGCGACTGCGCGGCGAACGCCTCGTTCAGCTCGATCCAGTCCATGTCCGACAGCTGCAGGTTGGCGTAGCGCAGCGCGGCCGGGATCGCCTCGATCGGGCCGATGCCCATGATCTCCGGCGGCACGCCGCGCGCGGCGAAGCTGACGAAGCGCGCCAGCGGCGTCAGGCCGTGTTCCTTGATCGCCTTCTCGCTCGCCAGGATCAGCGCGCCCGCGCCGTCGCTGGTCTGCGAGCTGTTGCCTGCCGTGACGCTGCCCTTGGCGGCGAACACCGGGCGCAGCTTGGCCAGACCCTCGAGCGAGGTGTCGGGGCGCGGGCCTTCGTCGAGGCTGACGGTGCGGGGCTTCGTGCCCTGCTCGCCAGTCGCCAGATTCGGGAAGCGATCGACGACATCGATGGGCGTCATCTCGTCGGTGAACTCGCCGGCGGCCTGCGCCTTCATCGCCCGCAGGTGCGATTCGAGCGCGAACGCGTCCTGCGCTTCGCGGCTGACCTTCCACTGCGCGGCGACCTTCTCGGCGGTGATGCCCATGCCGTAGGCGATGCCGATGTTCTCGTCCTTCTCGAAGATGGCCGGGTTGAACGACGGCTTGTTGCCGCCCATCGGCACCAGGCTCATCGACTCGGCGCCGCCGGCGATCATCACGTCGGCCTCGCCGACGCGGATGCGGTCGGCCGCCATCTGGATCGCGGTGATGCCCGAGGCGCAGAAGCGATTGACCGTCACGCCGCCGACCGGGTTCGAAAACGCCAGCGCGACCGCGACGCGGGCCATGTTCATGCCCTGCTCGCCCTCGGGGAACGAGCACCCGATGATCGCGTCCTCGATCGCCTTCGGGTCGAGCGAGGGCACCTGCGCCATCGCGCTGCGGATCGCCGCGACCAGCAGATCGTCCGGCCGCGTGTTGCGGAAATACCCCCGCCCCGAGCGCCCGATCGGGGTGCGGGTGGCGGCGACGATGTACGCCTCTTGAACTTGCTTGCTCATGATTCAGTCCTTGAATTGACTCTTACTCCCTCTCCCGCCTGCGGGAGAGGGTTGGGGTGAGGGTGGTGGAGATGCAGCCACGCCAGGATCACGGTCAGCACGCCCTCGCGTTCGACCAACGCCTGTCGATCGTCGAAACGCATGACGTGAAAGCCATCTGCGTTCAACGCTCGCGTGCGCTGTGCATCAGCCTCGATCGCCTCCGGTTCGAAGTGCTGCCCGCCATCGAGTTCGACGATCAACATTGCTTCGACACACGCGAAATCGGCGAAGTACCGGCCGACGGGGTGCTGGCGGCGGAACTTGTAGCCATCGAGGCGGCGGTCTCGCAGCGCGTTCCAGATCTGGCGCTCGGCGTCTGGCGAAGATTGACGCAACTCACGCGCCCTCACCCTGGCCCTCTCCCGCGTGCGGGAGAGGGAACCGGTGGGAGCGCTAGGCTGCGGCATCGCGGCTCGATCAGTTGCGCACCGGCTTGCCGGTTTGCAGCATGCCCATGATCCGTTCCTGCGTCTTCGGGTGGTCCAGCAGCCCGCAGAAGTGCTTGCGCTCCAAGGCCATCAGGTACTCCTCGGTGACCAGCGAACCGGCATCGACATCGCCGCCGCAGACCACGTCGGCGATCAATGCCGAGATGTGGAAATCGTGCGCGCTGATGAAGCCGCCGTCGCGCATGTTGGCGAGCTGGGCCTTGATGGTCGCGATCGCGTTGCGGCCGGCCACCGGGAACGGCGCCCTGGCCGGCGCGCGGTAGCCGCTCTCGAACATCGCCTTGGCCTGCTGCGTGGCCACGTGCAGCAGCTCGTCCTTGTTCGGCACGATCACGTCGCTCCACAGCAGGTAGCCGAGCTTGCGCGATTCGATCGCGCTGGTGCCGACCTTGGCCATCGCGGCGTTCGTGAAGCCGTCGCTGAGGAACTTGAAGATGTCGGCGTTCGCATTGCCGGCCGAGGCCATCTCAGCCGCGCGGCGCGCGATGTAGGTCAGGCCGCCGCCGCCCGGGATCAGCCCGACGCCGACTTCGACCAGCCCCACGTAGCTCTCCATCGCCGCGACGCGCCGCGCGCAGTGCAGCGCGATCTCGCAGCCGCCGCCGAGCGCGATGCCGCGCATCGCTGCGACGACCGGCACGCTGGCGTAGCGCAGGCGCAGCATCGCGTCCTGCAGCTTCTTCACCTCGGGCAGGATGCCCTTGCCGCCGCTCTTCATGAACACCGGCATCATCTGTTCGAGGTTGGCACCGGCCGAGAACACGTCGTCCGGCGACCAGATCACCAGGCCCTTGTACTCGCGCTCGGCGAGCGCCACGGCCTTGTCCAGGCCCTCGATCACGCCTTGCCCGATCAGGTGCAGCTTCGCGGTGATGCTGGCGATCAGCACCTCGCCGTCGAGCGTCCAGACGCGCATCTCGTCGTTCTTGAACAGCTCGGTGCCCGAGCTCAGCGGGGCCGGCGCACCCGCGCCCAGCACCGACTCGCGGAAGGCCTGGCGCTGGTAGACCGGCAGCGTGCTCGGCGCGACCCAGCGC
>JAZKIO010000050.1:0-31419 GCA_040384825.1 Pseudomonadota bacterium | reverse complement strand
ACTTGCCCATGCCGTCGTTGATGCGGCGCCCGGCCAGGATCACCTGCGGGTGGTAGCCCAGCATCTCGGCCTTGTGCGTCAGGTAGTACGGGTCGACGCCGATGCAGTGGCCGCCCACCAGGCCGGGCTTGAACTTCAGGAAGTTCCATTTGGTGCCGGCCGCCTCGAGCACCTCGCTGGTGTCGATGCCGACGCGCTCGAAGATGATCGCCAGCTCGTTCATCAGCGCGATGTTCAGGTCGCGCTGGGTGTTCTCGATCACCTTGCAGGCCTCGGCCGCCTTGATGCTGCTGCAGCGGTGCACGCCCGGCTCGACCACGCGCTCGTAGAGCTGCGCCACGCGTTCCAGCGTCTCGGGCGTGTCGCCGGAGACGACCTTCAGCACGTTGGTCAGCATGTGCTCGCGGTCGCCGGGGTTGATGCGCTCGGGGCTGTAGCCGACGAAGAAATCGCGCTTCCACACGAGCCCCGAGCTCTGCTCGAGCACCGGGATGCAGACCTCCTCGGTGGCGCCGGGGTACACGGTGGATTCGTAGATCACGGTGGCGCCGCGCTTCAGGTGCGGACCGAGGCTGCGGCTCGCACCGATCAGCGGGCCGAAGTCCGGGATGTGCGCGGCGTCGACCGGCGTGGGCACGGCGATCAGCACGAAGTCGGCGTCAC
Organism: Pseudomonadota bacterium; assembly: GCA_040384825.1. Classification (GTDB taxonomy): domain Bacteria; phylum Pseudomonadota; class Gammaproteobacteria; order Burkholderiales; family Burkholderiaceae_C; genus LMDS01. The sequence continues at coordinate 30,756 of JAZKIO010000050.1, read as the reverse complement.
GCAGCACGGCCGGGTCGGCGCTGTACTCGGCATGCAGCGCCAGCGCCATCGCGGCGTCGGGGATCTCGCGCGAAGGGTCCTGGCCGGCGCGGCACTTGGCCACCTTGTCGGCCAGCACGTCGAAGCCGATCGTGCGCAGGTGCTTGCCGAACTCGACCACCAGCGGCAACCCGACATAGCCCAGGCCGATGACGGCGACGACGGGAGAGCCGGGTGCGGAGGCGTTCATCGCAAGACCTCGTGAGTGGCGACCAGAGGGCAACTACAGCGCGCGGCCGTAAGTGTCTTCGAAGCGCACGATGTCGTCTTCCCCCAGGTAGCTGCCCGACTGCACCTCGATGATTTCGAGGGGGACTTTCCCCGGGTTCGCGAGCCGGTGCGTCGTGCCCAGCGGGATGTAGGTGCTCTGGTTCTCGCTCAGCAGGATGACCTGGTCGCCGTTGGTGACCTCGGCCGTGCCCGAGACCACGATCCAGTGCTCGGCCCGGTGGTGGTGCATCTGCAGGCTCAGGCTCGCGCCGGGCTTGACCATGATGCGCTTGACCTGGAAACGCGCGCCCGAATCGATGCTGTCGTACCAGCCCCAGGGGCGGTGGACCTGGCGGTGCAGCGTGTGCTCGGTGCGGCCGGCGCCCTGCAGGCGGCCGACGATCGCCTTCACGTCCTGGCTGCGCGAGCGGTCGGCGACCAGCACCGCGTCGGGCGTCTCGACGACGATCACGTTGTCGAGCCCGACCACGCCGACCAGCCGGCTGGTGGCATGGACCAGCGTGTTGCGGCTGTCGCTGACGAGCGAATCGCCGTGGCTCGCGTTGCCCGCGGCGTCCTTGGCGCTGACTTCCCAGACGGCGTCCCAGGCGCCCAGGTCGGACCAGCCGGCGTTCATGGGCACCATGCGGATGTCGAACTCGCTGGACCCGGGGCAGCGCTCCATCACCGCGTAGTCGACCGATTCGCTCGGGATCGCGGCGAAGGCGGTGCGGTCGGGCCGCACGAAGCTCGCGTCGGTGCTGCGGCCGGTCCAGGCGGCACGCGTCGCGTCGAGGATATCGGGACGGAAGCGCTGCAGTGCGGCGAGCCAGACCGAGGCGCGCAGCACGAAGTTGCCGCTGTTCCAGAAATAGCCGCCCTCGGCCAGATAGCGTTGCGCGGTCGCCAGGTCGGGCTTCTCGACGAACTGCGCGACGTCGAGCTCCGCCGCTGCGCCGCGGGCACAGCGAAGGTAGCCGAAGCCGGTCTCCGGGCCGGTGGGGTCGATTCCCAGGGTCACGACCGCGCCATCGGCCGCAGCCCGCACCGCGCGCTGCAGCGCCGCGGTGAACGCCGGCTCGTCGGTGTAGGCGTGATCGGCGGCCGTGACGACCAGCACCGGATCGGCGCCGCCCTCCAGCGCCTGCAGGGCGGCCAGCGTCATCGCCGGCGCGGTGTTGCGGCCCATCGGCTCGAGCAGCACCGTCGCGGGCGCCAGCGCCAGTTCGCGCAACTGGTCGAGCACGAGGAAGCGGTGCTCCTCGTTGCCGACAATGCACGGGGCCGCCACGGTGATGTCGGGCGCGCCGATCGCGGCCAGGCGGCGCACCGCCTGCTGGAACAGGCTCTGGTTGCCCTGCAGCACCAGGAACTGCTTCGGGTGCTGGGCGCGCGAAAGCGGCCACAGCCGCGTGCCGCTGCCGCCGGCCATGATGACGGGTTGGACGGAGATCATGCTCATGGGGTTCTTTGCGAGTGCAGGGCTGGTCTAGCCGGCCAGTCCATTCGGGTTCGTGCGCTGCCAGCGCCAGCTGTCCGCGCACATCGTGTCGAGATCGCGCTGCGCGGTCCAGCCGAGCACGCGGCTGGCCAGGCCCACGTCGGCGTAGCTGGCGTCGACATCTCCGGGCCGGCGCGCGACGAACTCGCAGGGCACGCTGACGCCGCTCGCGCGCTCGAACGCGCGCACGACCTCGAGCACGCTGTGGCCACGGCCGGTGCCGAGGTTGGCGGTGATCGACTGCCCTGTGCCCAGCAGGTGCCGCAGTGCCGCGACGTGGCCGGCGGCCACGTCCTGCACGTGGATGTAGTCGCGCACGCCCGTGCCGTCCGGCGTGGCGTAGTCCTTGCCGAACACCTGCAGCCGCTCGCGCTTGCCGACCGCGACCTGCGTGACGTAAGGCATCAGGTTGTTGGGGGCGCCGCGCGGGTCCTCGCCGATCAGGCCGCTCTCGTGCGCGCCGACCGGGTTGAAGTAGCGCAGCAGCGCGATCGCCCAGGCCGGGTCGGCGCGGCCGACGTCGCGCAGGATGTCCTCGCCCATCAGCTTGGTGGCGCCGTAGGGGTTCATCGCCGCGAGCGGCGCGTCCTCGCGGATCGGCAGCGACTCGGGCTTGCCGTAGACCGTGGCGCTCGAGCTGAACACCAGCCGCTTGCAGCCGTGGCGCGCCATGGTGTCGGCCAGCGTCATCAGGCCGCCGAGGTTGTTGGCGTAGTAGGCGAGCGGTTTCGCGGTGCTCTCGCCGACCGCCTTGAAGGCCGCGAAGTGCACGACCGCGTCGATGCGTTCGCGGGCGAACAGCGCGTCGAGTGCCGCAGCGTCGCGCACATCCATGCGCTCGAACACCGGCGCGCTGCCGCCCAGCGTCTGAAGGCGGTCCAGCACCTGCGGCGCACTGTTGGAAAAATCGTCGATGCCGACGACGCGGAAACCGCTTGCCAGCAGGCTCAGCCAGGTGTGCGAGCCGATGAAGCCGGCGGCACCCGTGAGCAGGATGCGCGCTTCGCTCATCTCAGCATGAACTGCACGTTGCAGCCGATGACATTGGCGTCGTACGAGTACGCGCCCGAGCTGCGCCCCTCGTGCGCGAGGTTGCAGCCGAGTTGCCAGGCGCGCGCCGGCACGTAGTTGACGCCGACCGCGAACGTGCGGAAGTGGTCGCTGACGGACGAGCCGTCGTTGCTGCCGCGACGGTAGGCCGCGTTGGCGTAGAAGCTGGTCTTCGCGGTCGCGGCGTAATTGGCGCCGACGACGAGGGTGTCGCTGGTCTGGCTGCTGCCGGTCTGGAAGGTGTTCTGCTGGCCGGTCGCGGGGTCGAAGTAGGTCGCCGACGTGGTGTTCGATCCGGCATCCCGGCTGATCGACGCGTTGAACGACAGCTTGGCCGTCGGCGCGTAGGTGGCGTCGAGCGCGCCGGTCAGGCCCGAGAAGTCGCGGCCGCTGTTGTCGTAGGTGACGCGCGAGTAGCTCAGCCGCGCCTTCACCGCCGTCTGCGCGCTGTAGCGCCAGTCGCCCAGGAGGTCGAGGTTGTTGCTGGTGCTGCGGTCGGGTTTATAGAGGTCCCTGTTTCGCAGTATTTCAAGCGCCTGCGAAGGCGGGGTGCCCACTGCAATCAAGGGTGCGATGCCGTAGGGCAGATCCGTGCGCGTCCTGCGCAGGGCAACGCCGACAGTCGTGCGGCCGCCGAGCCGATAGTTGAGGCCGACGCTGCCGCTATCGGTGGTCGAGTTCGATACCAGCGATTGAAAGCCGGAATAGCGCGCTCGGCTGTGCGAATAGTTGCCGAAGAGCGACAACAGGCCGTCACCGCCCCAGCGGATGTCCGCGCTGAGTTGCTCGGCTTTCAGCACGTTCTTGTCTTCGGTATCCGAGAGCGTGGTGGTGCCGGGAACCAGCACGCTCTGGTTGCCATTGAACTGCGCCAGGCTCTGGCTCGCGCTCACGTTGACGCTGCCCGACAGCTTCTCGATCGTCGCCCAGTCGATGCCGCCGCTGAGCGAATAGCTGGTGTTGTCCAGCCGGCTCTCGCTCTGGTACTTGTTGTAGCCGACGCGCGCGTTCGCATGCACCCGCTGGCGGCTGATCTGCTGGTCGAAGCCACCGAGCAGGCTGGTGGTCGAATAGTTGTCGCTCGGCCCGCCCTTGAAGCGATAGACGTTCGAATCGTGGGTAAATCCCTGGCTCACGCCCAGGTACCACGGGCTCGGCTCGTCGGCCCGGGCCGCTGTGGCGCCCGCGAGCAGCAGCACGACGGCTGCCGACAGACAGGTGACGCGGTGGAAGGTGGCCTGGTGAGGATGCATGGTTCGGTCTCCGGTGGCGTGCGGGAAGGGCGATCGTGCGGCCCGGGTCGGGTCGCCGGGCGGCAGGTTGCGCAACCGGTCAGTAGGCATGCCGGTCGAAGAACACCAGGCGGATCGTGCGCACGATGATCTGCAGATCGAGGCCCAGCGACCAGTTGCGCAGGTACTCCAGATCGTATTCGACCCGCGCCTGCATCTTCTCGATCGTGTCGGTTTCTCCCCGGTGGCCGTTGACCTGGGCCCAGCCGGTGATGCCCGGCTTGACCTTGTGGCGCACCATGTACGCCTTGATCAGCTGGCGGTATTGCTCGTTGTGGGCAACCGCGTGCGGCCGCGGGCCGACGATGCTCATGCGCCCCTGCAGCACGTTGATGAACTGCGGCAGCTCGTCCAGCGAGGTGCGCCGGATGAACGCGCCGAAGCGGGTGATGCGCGGGTCGTCCTTGGTCGCCTGGCGCACGACCGGGCCGTTGTCCTGCGAGCGCATCGAGCGGAACTTGTAGACCACGATCTCGCCGCCGTCCAGCCCGTTGCGGCGCTGCTTGAAGATCGCCGGGCCGGGCGAGCTGAGCTTCACGCCGATGGCGATGGCCAGCAGGATCGGCGAGATCAGGATCAGGATGATGCTGCCGATCACGACATCGCTGATCCGCTTGACGAGTTCGTTCGTGCCGGTGAACGGCGTCTCGCAGATGCCCACGACGGGCACTCCGTTCATGTCCTGCAGGCGACCCTGGATGATGCTGATGCCGAACACGTCCGGCACGAAGAACAGCGAGGCGGTCGTGCCCTGCACCTCCTCGAGCAGCTCGACGATGCGCGGCTGCGAGCCCAGCGGCAGGGTGATGTAGACCTCGCGCACGTTGTGCTCGGTGGCGTAGGCCGCCACGTCCTTCAGGCCGCCCAGGCGCCGGGTGCTGGCTTCCTCGTGCAGGCGGTCGTCGGTGCGGTCGTCGAAGTACCCGATGAAGTCGACACCGTAGCCGGCGCTCTCGGTCAGCGCCTTGGCGACCTTCACGCCCAGCGCGCCGCCGCCGACGATGATCGCCGAGCGCCGGTTCTCCGGACGCGCCGAGAGGCGCTGCGTCAGGACCTTGCCGATCCAGACCGCGAGCCACTGCAGCACCGGCGTCACGACGGCCCAGTTGAGCAGTACGTCGTTCTCGAAGTAGTGCAGGCTGCGGGTCGCGTAGCCGCACAGCGCCAGGATGCCCAGCAGCATGACCCAGGACGACAGGATGTCGACGCCGGCGGCGATCAGGTTGTCGCGGAAGCGGTTGCGGCCCGGGAAAGTCAGCGCGAAGACGAGCAGGCACAGCGTCAGCGCGGGGCGGTCGATCAGTTCGTCGGCGTAGAGCGTCGCGATCAGGAACGTCAGCACCGTGATGCTGGGTTCCAGAAACGCCGCCACGAGCGACGTCACGGATTGCGGCGCGCTGTAGAAGGTTCGCTTGTAGGTTCGGTCTTCAAACATGTGTTCTGGGGTCCGTGCACCGACCGGGCGAAGCAGCGGTGAAGGTGCACGTTCGTGCGGCAAGTTCGCGTGGACGGCCCCGCATCGATGCGGAAGCCGGCACGCGCATAAGCAGGTCGCATGCCTTCCTACGCCGCCGGGCCGGCAACGTGACGGGCGATTCTCCATCAAAAACTGCGCCCGATCCGGCCTCCGGTCCGGGGGAGCGCCAAGTCGGCGTGCCTACAATCCGTGCATGTTTCACACTATGTATTCGACGTTCGGGCAGGCCGCGATCGAGCGCCTGACGCTGGTCGCGAACCACGTGATCGCCTCCGAACCGATCGCCACCGAGCGGCTGCGCGCGCATGCCGGGCGTTGCATGCAGTTTCACCTGGACGGCTGGCCCTCGGTGCTGCCGCCCTGGCCGCCGCTGACCTTCCGCGTCACGCCCGCCGGGCTGATCGAGTGGTGCGGCGAGGAGGCGCCGGCGGGCGAGCCGGCGCTGCGTGTCGCGATCGATGCGTCCAACCCGGCGCTCGCCCTGTTGCAAGCGGCCGGCGGCACGCGGCCGAAGGTCGATGTCTCGGGCGACGCGGCATTCGCGACCGACCTGAACTGGCTGTTCGACAACCTGCGCTGGGATGTGCAGGACGATCTCGCGCGCGTCGTCGGCGCCGCGCCGGCCCGCGAGCTGACGCGCGTGGCCGGCGGCGTCGCGGCGGGTGTCCGCGAGGCGGTGCGCACGCTCGGCGGCCTGGTGACGCGCGCATGAGCGGCCCGGGCCGGGCCCTGGCCCGGACACCGCCCCGGTCGCGGCACCCGGCAGGGTCGGACGCGGGGTTCTGCGCGGGGTTCCACGCGGGGTCCCATTGAGACACCTCGCCCGGCTCCTGTTCATCTGCGTCACCGTGCTGCGCTACGGGCTGGACGAGCTCGCGCTGTCGAGCTTCCGCCAGCGCTGGGTCCGGGTGCTGGTGCGCGTGATGACGATCGGCCGCCGGCTGGACGCGCCCCGTGGCGTGCGATTGCGCCTCGCGCTCGAGCGTCTCGGGCCGATCTTCGTCAAGTTCGGCCAGGTGCTCTCGACGCGCCGTGACCTGCTCCCGGCCGACCTCGCCGACGAGCTCGCGCAGTTGCAGGACAACGTGCCGCCGTTCCCGGCCGAGCAGGCGCGCGCGCTGGTGGAGCGGGCCTTCGGCCGGCCGATCGATGCGGTGTTCGACCGCTTCGACGCCGAGCCGGTCGCCAGCGCCTCGATCGCGCAGGTGCATTTCGCGCAACTGAAGGACGGCCGCGAGGTCGCGGTCAAGGTGCTGCGCCCGGGCATGCTGGCCGTGATCGACGACGACCTGTCGCTGATGCGCACGCTGGCACGCTGGGTCGAGCGGGCATCGGCCGACGGCAAGCGCCTCAAGCCGCGCGAGGTCGTCGCCGAATTCGACAACTACCTGCACGACGAGCTCGATCTCGTCCGCGAGGCCGCCAACGCCGCGCAACTGCGCCGCAACATGCAGGACCTGAACCTGATCCTGGTGCCGGAGATGGTCTGGGACTACTGCACCCAGGGCGTGATCGTGATGGAGCGGATGAACGGCATCCCGATCAGCCAGGTCCAGCGCCTGCGCGACGCCGGCGTCGACATCCCCAAGCTGGCCCGCGACGGCGTCACGATCTTCTTCACCCAGGTGTTCCGCGACGGCTTCTTCCATGCCGACATGCACCCGGGCAACATCCAGGTCTCGGTGGCGCCCGAGAGCTTCGGGCGCTACATCGCGCTGGATTTCGGCATCGTCGGCACGCTGACGGAGTTCGACAAGGAATACCTCGCCCAGAACTTCATCGCGTTCTTCCGGCGCGATTACAAACGGGTGGCCGAGCTGCACGTCGAGTCCGGCTGGGTGCCGCCGAGCACCCGCGTCGACGAGCTGGAGGGCGCGATCCGCGCCGTCTGCGAGCCGCACTTCGACCGGCCGTTGAAGGACATCTCGCTCGGCCAGGTGCTGCTGCGACTGTTCCAGACCTCCCGGCGGTTCAATGTCGAGATTCAGCCGCAGCTGGTGCTGCTGCAGAAGACGCTGCTGAACGTCGAGGGCCTCGGCCGCCAGCTCGATCCGGAGCTGGACCTCTGGAACACCGCCAAGCCCTTCCTCGAGCAGTGGATGAACAAGCAGGTCGGCTGGGCCGGCTTCGTCGAGGGCCTGCAGCGCGAGGCGCCGCGCTACGTGCAGCTGCTGCCCGAGCTGCCGCGGCTGATCCACCAGGCGCTGCAACCGCGCCCGGCGATCGAGGTGCGCCTGCTCGAATCGCTGCTGATCGAGCAGCGGCGCACGCGGCGGATGCTCTACGGCATCGCCTGCGTGCTGGCGGGCGGGGCGCTGGGGGTGCTGGCGTCGCAACTCTGGATGAACTGGCGCTGACGCCGCTCGTCGCAGCCCGGCCGAGCCGGGGCCGCGACGTATAATTCCGGGTTTTCCGTCTCAAATTCTCTTTTCAGATCAAGGGCTTGGCCATGCCGATCTACGCCTATCGCTGCAGCACCTGCGGGCACGCGAAGGATGTCCTGCAGAAGATGTCCGACCCGCTGCTCACGGTGTGCCCGGCGTGCGGCGCCTCCACCTTCGTCAAGCAGGTCACCGCGGCGGGCTTCCAGCTCAAGGGGTCGGGGTGGTACGTGACCGACTTCCGCGGCGGCGACAAGGCCGGCGCGCCGGCCGCCTCCGGCGACGGCGAGGCCAAGCCGGCCCCGGCCGCGACTGGCGACGCGGCCCCGGCCCCGGCCCCCGCGCCGGCGCCGGCGCCCGCCAAGGCCGCTGCGACCCCCGCGCCGGCACCGGCGGCCACGCCGGCCGCGCCGCCGAGCACCAAGTGACGGCGCGCGCCGCCCAAGGATCGTCGTGAAGAAATACCTCATCGCCGGGCTGCTCGTCTGGCTGCCGCTGGCCATCACCATCTGGGTGCTGCAGGCGGCGCTCGGCCTGCTCGACGGCGTGTTCGGCTGGTTCCTGAACGCCGGCAAGGCGGTGCTGCCGGCGGCCGCCGAGCCGGCGATCGACATGCTGCTCAAGATCCCCGGGCTCGGCGTGATCGTGATGCTGTTCGGCCTGCTGATCACCGGCGTGTTCGCGACCAACATCGTCGGCCAGTGGTGGCTGCGCCAGGGCAGCCGCGTGCTCAGCAAGATCCCGATCGTCAAGTCGATCTACAGCTCGGTGAAGCAGGTCTCCGACACGCTGTTCTCGAGCAGCGGCAATGCGTTCCGCGAGGCGGTGCTGGTGCAGTACCCGCGTGCGGGCAGCTGGACGATCGCGTTCGTCACCGGCCGCCCCGGCGGCGAGACCGCGCTGCACCTGCCGGGCGAGTACCTCAGCGTCTACGTGCCGACCACGCCGAACCCGACCTCGGGCTTCTTCCTGATGGTGCCGCGCGCCGACGTGGTGGTGCTGCAGATGAGCGTCGACGAGGCGCTCAAGTACGTGATCTCGATGGGCGTGGTGGCGCCGCCGCTTCACGTGGCGCCGGCACCGGCCATCGCGGTGGCCGAGCCGGCCCGAAATTGACCGGGCTGGGCGGCCCGGCACCCGCTCAGCCCACGGCACCGATCCCGGTGCCACAGAGCCTCGAACCGAGCGACGCGCCGCCTGCCGCGCCGCTGCCCGAACAATCTGCCCAGAGCAGAGGAGTGATCCGATGAGAACGACATACTGCGGCCTGGTCAGCGAAGCGCTGATGGGCCAGACCGTGACCCTGATGGGCTGGGCCCATCGCCGCCGTGACCATGGCGGCGTGATCTTCATCGACTTGCGCGACCGCGAAGGCATCGTCCAGATCGTCTGCGACCCGGACCGCGCCGCGATGTTCGCGATCGCCGAGGAAGTACGCAACGAGTTCTGCCTGAAGATTGTCGGCAAGGTGCGCGCGCGCCCCGACGGCACCGTCAACGCCAACATCACGAGCGGCAAGATCGAGGTGCTGTGCCTGGAGATCGAGGTGCTGAACCCCAGCATCACGCCGCCGTTCCAGCTCGACGACGACAACCTATCGGAAACCACGCGCCTTACGCACCGCGTGCTCGACCTGCGCCGCCCGCCGATGCAGCGCAACATGATGCTGCGCTACCGCGTCGCGATGGAGGTGCGCAAGTTCCTCGACGCCAACGGCTTCATCGACATCGAGACGCCGATGCTGACCAAGAGCACGCCCGAGGGCGCACGCGACTACCTCGTGCCGAGCCGCGTGCACGACGGCATGTTCTTCGCGCTCCCGCAGTCGCCGCAGCTGTTCAAGCAGCTGCTGATGGTGGCCGGCTTCGACCGCTACTACCAGATCACCAAGTGCTTCCGCGACGAGGACCTGCGCGCCGACCGCCAGCCCGAGTTCACGCAGATCGACATCGAGACCTCCTTCCTCACCGAGGAGGAGATCCGCACGATGTTCGAGGGCATGATCCGCAGCACCTTCCAGCACGCGATCGGCGTCGAGCTGCCGGCCTTCCCGGTGATGAAGTACGCCGACGCCATGCACCGCTACGGCTCCGACAAACCCGACCTGCGCGTCAAGATGGAGTTCACCGAACTCACCGACGTGATGAAGGATGTGGACTTCAAGGTGTTCTCGGCGCCCGCGCTGATGGACGGCGGCCGTGTCGTCGCGCTGCGCGTGCCCGGCGGCGCCGAGATGAGCCGCAGCGAGATCGACGCGTACACCGAGTTCGTCAAGATCTACGGCGCGAAGGGCCTGGCCTGGATCAAGGTCAACGACGTGGCCAAGGGCCGCGAGGGCCTGCAGTCGCCGGTCGTCAAGAACCTGCACGACGCGGCGCTGGCCGAGATCCTGAAGCGCACCGACGCGAAGGACGGCGACCTGCTGTTCTTCGGCGCCGACAAGGCCAAGGTCGTCAACGACGCCATCGGCGCGCTTCGCGTCAAGATCGGCCACAGCGATTTCGGCAAGGCGCGCCAGCTCGCGCAGGGCGCGTGGGAGCCGCTGTGGGTGGTCGACTTCCCGATGTTCGAGTACGACGACGGCGCGCAGCGCTGGAGCGCGGTGCACCACCCGTTCACCAGCCCGAAGGACGGCCACGAGGACCTGCTCGAGACCGACCCGGGCGCGGCGATTTCCAAGGCCTACGACGTGGTGCTCAACGGCATCGAACTCGGCGGCGGCTCGGTGCGTATCCACCGCGAGGAAGTGCAGAGCAAGGTGTTCCGCGCGCTGAAGATCGACGCCGAGGAGGCCCAGCTGAAGTTCGGCTTCCTGCTCGACGCGCTGCAATACGGCGCGCCGCCGCACGGCGGCATCGCGATCGGCCTGGACCGGTTCGTGATGCTGATGACCGGCGCCGAATCGCTGCGCGACGTGATCGCGTTCCCGAAGACCCAGCGCGCCCAGGACCTGCTCACCAACGCGCCGAGCGCCGTCGACGAGAAGCAGCTGCGCGAGCTGCACATCCGGCTGCGCAACGTGCAGGGTGCAGCGACCTGATTGGCTAGAATGGCCATTCTTGATGATTCAGGAGTGGCCATGAATGTCACTGCGACCGAAGCGAAGAACCGGCTGGGGCAGGTGCTCGAACGCGCTCAGACCAAACCGGTCTTCATCGAGAAGGCCGGCAGGCGTCACAGTGTCGTGATGTCGGTCGAGCAGTACGACGCACTGCTTGCTGCCAGCGGTGCAGAGCCGCGGATCAAGTCCTCGAAAGAGTTCTACGAGCGCTACAAGGATTGGGTCGACGAGCAGAACCGGCATTTCGAAGAGCACGGTCTCTGGAACGACGAACTGCGAACCTGGTGATGCCGCAGTACGACATCTACGTGAACCCGAATCCGCGGTCCCGCGATTCGGTCCCATTTGTCGTCGACATTCAAAGCGGCTTCATCGATGCGCTGCGCACTCGGCTCACGATGCCACTGTCGACGGTGGGCGTCGATATACCGGGATTGCCGAAGCGGCTGCTGCCGCAGTTCGTCGTGGAAGGGCGGAGACTCGCGCTCCATGCCCACGCCGCCGCGGGCATCGATGCACGGTTGCTGCGCGATGCTGTGGGTTCGCTTGCCGATCATGCTGGCGAAATTCGCGATGCACTCGACGCCGTAGTGAGCGGCATTTGACTGATACGGCGCCGCAGCGCCCGCCCAAGATCCCCGAGTCCGTCCTCGTCGTCATCCACACCGCCGACCTCGACGTGCTGCTGATCGAGCGCGCCGACCGACCGGGCTTCTGGCAAAGCGTCACCGGGTCCAAGGACGTGCTGGACGAGCCGAACGAGCTCACCGCCCGGCGCGAGGTGTTCGAGGAGACCGGTATCGAGATCGGCTCGCCGGCGGTGCCGCTGACCAACCTGCGTGACTGGCAGCTGCGCAATGTCTACGAAATCTATCCGGTCTGGCGTCACCGCTATGCTCCCGGCGTGACCCACAACACCGAACACGTCTTCGGGCTGCGCGTGCCGCGCGACGTGCCCGTGATCCTGAGCCCGCGCGAGCACACCGCGCAGGCGTGGCTGCCTTGGCGCGAGGCGGCGGACAAGTGCTTCTCCGCGTCCAACGCCGAGGCGATCCTGCAGTTGCCGCGCCTGGCCTGAGCACGATGCTGCGCCCGCCCGTTGCCAGTCACGCGCCGAGCACCCTGCACCCGAGCCACGTGCTGCGCGTGGCGACCTACAACATCCACAAGGGCGTGCGCGGGGTCGGCCCGCGCAAGCGGCTCGAGATCCACAACCTGGCGCTCGGCATCGAGGCGCTCGACACCGACCTCGTCTTCCTGCAGGAGGTGCGCTTCCTGAACCGCGCCGAGGCCAAGAAGTTCCCGGACACCGTGATCGGCTGGCCGCGCATGCCGCAGGCGGACTACCTCGCACCCGAGGGCTACGAGGTCGCCTACCGCACCAACGCGACCACGACCCACGGCGAGCACGGCAACGCGCTGCTGTCGCGCTGGCCGCTCGGCGACATCGGCCACCATGACGTCTCCGACCACCGCTTCGAGCAGCGCGGGCTCCTGCACGTGCCGGTGCACTGGAACGGCGTGCTGGTGCATGCGATCGTCGCGCACTTCGGGCTGATTCACTCCAGCCGCGTGCGCCAGGTCGAGCGCCTCGCCCGGTTCATCGAGGCCGAGGTGCCGAAGGACGAACTGCTGATCGTCGCCGGCGACTTCAACGACTGGGGCGCCAAGCTCGATGCGCCGATGCGCGCGTTCGGTCTGCACCGTGCCGGCGTGGCCGGCGATCCGCCGGCGCGCTTCAACACCTTCCCGTCGCGCCTGCCGGTGTTCTCGATGGACCGGATCTACGTGCGCGGGCTCAAGTGCCTGTCCACCTCGGTGCCGCGCGGCGTGTCGTGGGCGCGCATGTCGGACCACCTGCCGTTGATCGCCGAACTGGCGCTGGAATGAGCGCGTCGACACGCGCGCGCGCGCTGCGTCCGAACCACCGGCTGACGCTGCTGAAGGGCGGCGAGACCTTCTTCCCCGCGCTGTGCGAGGCGATCGACGCGGCCCGCGCCGAGGTGCTGCTCGAGACCTACATGTTCGAGTTCACGCGCGGCGTCGTGCCGATCGCCGAGGCGCTGGAGGCGGCGGCGCAGCGCGGCGTGCGCGTGCAGGTCGTCGTCGACGGCGTCGGCACCGGCGACGTGCCGCCCGACTGGCAGCAGCGCTGGACCGCGGCCCGCGTGCACTGGCGCGTCTTCAACCCGGCGCGCGGCTGGCGGCTGCTGCTGCCCAAGCGCTGGCGGCGCCTGCACCGCAAGCTGTGCGTGGTCGACGGGCGGGTCGGCTTCTGCGGCGGCATCAACCTGCTCGACGATTTTCACGATCCGAACCACGGCGCGCTCGACAAGCCGCGCTTCGATTTCTCGGTGCGCGTCGAGGGCCCGCTGGTGGCGGACATGCACGAGACGATGAAGCGCCTGTGGGCCCGCTTGCAGGTGACGCGCGAGGCCGAGCAGCAGGATTTCGCGGCCGCCCTCCAGGCCGTGCTCGACGCCGCCGACGCCGGCACCGACATGGCCGACGAGCACATGAACGGCGATGTCGACGACGCCGCGCCGCCGCCGGCCGGCGCGGGCGCGCTGGCCGCGCTGGTGCTGCGCGACAACGTGCGCTTCCGTCGCAGCATCGAGGGCAACTACCGGCTCGCGATCGGCCTGGCGCAGAGCGAGATCGTGATCGCCAACGCGTACTTCATCCCGGGCGTGCAGCTGCAGCGTGCGCTGATGCGCGCGGCGCGGCGCGGCGTGCGCATCACGCTGCTGCTGCAGGGGCGCTACGAATACTTCATGCAGTTCCACGCCAGCCGCGCGGTCTACGGGATGATGCTGAATGCCGGCATCGAGATCATCGAGTACGAGGCGAGCTTCCTGCACGCCAAGGTCGCGGTGATGGACGCGCCGGGCGGCGCGCTCGCGACGGTGGGCTCCTCCAACCTCGACCCGCTCAGCCTGCTGCTGGCCCGCGAGGCCAACATCTTCGTGCGCGACGATGCCTTCGCGGCCGAGCTGCGCGGCCATCTCATGGACGCCATCGCCCAGGGCCGGCGCGTCGAGCCCGACGCGATCACGCGCTGGTCGGTCGCCTCGCGCGGGATGACCTGGCTGGCCTACGCGGCGATGCGCGTGATGCTGTTCGTCTCGGGCAAGCGCTACTAGAACGCGTTCGTCAGGTCGTCGCCGAAGCGGTTGGGGCCTGGCGTGCCGCGCAGCAGGCCGTTGGCGATCAGCGTCCAGATCCAGCCGATCACCGGGATCAGGTAGACCAGCACCCACCAGCCCGACTTGTCGCGATCGTGCCAGCGCTTGACGCTCACGGCCGTGCACGGCCACACCAGCAGGATCGTCGTCAGCGCCTCGGCGCGCCCCTCGGGCACACCGACGATGCCGAGCAGCATCTCCAGCATCACCGACACCAGCAGCGGCCCGAGCACGCCGTACAGCCAGAACACCTTGCGCGGCACCCGGCCGCGGAAGCTGAACAGGATCTGCGGCGTCGACATCGGGTCGTCGAAGCGCGAGCGGGTCGGGCCGGCAGACGTCGTGAACGAGAAGGGGCGTGGGGTCGAGGTCGTCATGGGGGAGGGCGGTGCGCGCGTCGGATCGCGCCGCCCGTGATCGTAGGCGATTGCCGCCGCACGCGGCGCAGGCGGCCACCCCGCGGCGTCGCTCGCTACGATGCCGCATGAGCTCCATCGACGACCTCGTCGTGCTGCGCCCGGAAGGGCTGTACTGCCCGCCGGGGGACTTCTACATCGACCCGTGGCGTCCGGTCGGGCGCGCGGTCATCACCCACGCCCACGCCGACCACGCCCGCATGGGGCACACCCGCTACCTCGCGGCCGCGCCGGGCGAGGGCGTGCTGCGCGCCCGCCTCGGCGAGATCGACCTGCAGACGCTCGCGTACGGCGAGTCCGTCGACCATTTCGGCGTGCGCGTCTCGCTGCATCCGGCCGGGCACGTGCTCGGGTCGGCGCAGGTCCGGCTCGAGCATCGGGGCCGGGTGTGGGTGGCCTCCGGCGACTACTTCGTCGCCGGTGCGACCGACGATCCGGCCGAAGGCAACGCGACCTGTGCGCCCTTCGAGCCGGTGCGCTGCGACTGCTTCATCACCGAGAGCACCTTCGGCCTGCCGATCTACCGCTGGGCGCCGCAGCGCGAGCTGTTCGCGGACATCGACCGCTGGTGGGCCGCCAACGCCGCCGCCGGCCGCACCAGCCTGCTGATGGGTTACAGCTTCGGCAAGGCGCAGCGCATCCTGGCCGGCGTCGATGCATCGATCGGGCCGATCGTCGTGCACGGCGCCGTCGAGCCGCTGAACCGCGCCTACCGCGCGGCGGGCGTCGCGCTGCCGCCGACCCAGCTCGTCAGCGAGGTCACCGACAAGCAGGTGCTCAAGCGCGCGCTGGTGATCGCACCGCCCTCGGTCCAGAACTCCACCTGGGCGCGCCGCTTCGGCGACGCGAGCGACGCGTTCGCGAGCGGCTGGATGCAGCTGCGCGGCGCGCGCCGCCGCCGCGCCGTCGACCGCGGCTTCGTGCTCAGCGACCACGCCGACTGGCCCGGCCTGCAGCGCGCGATCGGTGCGACCGGCGCGCAGCGCGTGATCGTCACGCACGGCTACGAGAGCGTGATGGTGCGCTGGCTGACCGAGCAGGGGCTGGAAGCCGGCGCGTTCAGCACCGAGTACGGCGACGAGAAGGAGGAGCGGGAGGAGGCGCAGACGGCGCTCGTCGACGGGCCCGCGGCCGTGCCGACACCGATGGCATGAAGTCCTTCGCCCGCCTGTTCAACGAACTCGACGCCAGCACCGCGACGAGCGCCAAGGTCGACGCGCTGCAGCGCTACTTCGCGGTCACCCCGCCGGCCGACGCGGCCTGGGCGGTGTATTTCCTGGCCGGCGGCAAGCCGCGGCAGGTGGTGCCGACCGCGCTCCTGCGCGCGCTGGCCTGCCAGCGCGCCGGCATCGAGCCGTGGCTGTTCGAGGAGGCCTATCAGGCCGTCGGCGACCTGGCCGAGACCATCGCGCACGTGCTGCCGCCGCCCACGGCGCCGAGCGACATCGGCCTGGCCGAGTGGGTCGAGCAGCGCCTGCTGCCGCTGCGCGGTCTCGCGCCGCTCGACCAGGCCGAACGCATCGCCGGCTACTGGGACGAGCTGGACACGTCCGGGCGCTTCCTGCTGACCAAGCTGATCGGCGGCGGCTTCCGAGTCGGCGTCAGCAAGCTGCTGGTGCAGCGCGCGCTGGCGGCGGTCGGCGGGCTGGACGCCAAGGTCGTCGCGCAGCGCATGATGGGCTACACCGACGCGAAGCAGATGCCCGATGCCGGCCGCTACGCCGCGCTGCTCGCGGCCGGCGCGACCGGCCCGGCCGATGCGGGCCAGCCGTACCCGTTCTTCCTCGCGCACCAGCTCGACACGCCGCTCGCCGGCTTCGATGCCAAGCTCGGCGCGCCGGCGGACTGGTTCGTCGAATGGAAGTACGACGGCATCCGCGCGCAGCTCGTCAAGCGCGCCGGCAACGTGTGGATCTGGTCGCGCGGCGAGGAGCTCGTGACCGACCGCTTCCCCGAGATCGCGGCACTCGCCGCGCAGTTGCCGGACGGCACCGTGCTCGACGGCGAGATCGTCGTCTGGAAGGACGATGCGCCGGCGGCCTTCAACCTGCTGCAGCAGCGCATCGGCCGCAAGACGCTGACCAAGCGCGTGCTCGCGGATGCACCGGCCGGGTTCATCGCCTACGACCTGCTCGAATGGGCCGGCGTCGACCTCCGCGCGCAGCCGCAATCGGTGCGGCGCCCGTTGCTCGAGGTGGCGGTGGCCGGCAGCGCCGGCATGCAGCTGTCGCCGCTCGAGACGCGCTCCACCTGGGCGGAGTTGGCGGCGTTGCGCGCGTCGTCGCGCGAGCGCGGTGTCGAGGGCTTCATGATCAAGCACCGGGCGGCGCAGTACGGCACCGGCCGCACGAAGGCCGATGGCACGTGGTGGAAGTGGAAGATCGATCCGCTCACCGTCGACGCCGTGCTGATCTACGCGCAGGCCGGCCACGGCCGCCGCGCGAGCGTCTACACCGACTACACCTTCGCGGTCTGGAACCGCACGCCGGTGGATGCCGCCGAGGCGCAGGCGGTGATCGACGCGATCGCCGCGCGCGAGCCGGCGCAGGACGGTGCGCTGCAGCTGGTCGCGTTCGCGAAGGCCTATTCCGGGCTGACCGACGAGGAGTTCAAGCGCGTGGACAAGGTGATCCGCGCCCACACGCTCGAGAAGTTCGGCCCGGTGCGCAGTGTCAAGCCGACGCTGGTCTTCGAGCTCGGCTTCGAGGGCATCAACCGCAGCCCGCGGCACAAGAGCGGCATCGCCGTGCGCTTCCCGCGCATGCTGCGCATCCGCGACGACAAGCCGCTGCACGAGGCGGACACGCTGCAGACGCTGGAGGCGTTGCTGGCGGGTGCGGGCTAGGGGCGCGCGTCGGGGCGTGCGCAAGTATTTAGCGCGCGGCGCGGCCGACGAAGTCGCGCAGCACCGGCGTGGCCGTCAGCCGCCCGACTTCGATGCCGTTCCAGTTGCGGATCTCGGCGTCGCTCAGCCCGCGCATGAAGCTCGCCTCGGCGTCGTCGAGCGTCACGAAGGCCTCGATCACGGCGGCCATCGCCACCTCGGCGGCGCGCGCGTTGTTGCCGTCGTCGATCTTGATCGCGACGCCCAGGCCGCGTTCGGGCAGCGCGGCGCAGAACACGCCTTCGGCGCCGACCTTGCAGAACACGCGCGCACCGAGGCGCTCCATCACGCGGGTGTCGAAGCGGCCCTGGCCGGCGACCAGGTAGGGCGCGCTCGCCACGGCAGCACGCAGCCGTGACGCGGCCGCGGCATGATCCGCCGCGAGCCCGGTGCCGGTGCCGACGCGCGCGAACGCATGCGCCAGGTGCTTCAGCGGGATCGCGTAGGTCGGGATCGAGCAGCCGTCGATGCCTTGCGGCGTGTTCGTCAGGTCGTAGCCGGTCGCGGCCTGCAGCGCCGCCGTGACCTCGCGCATCACCGGATGGTCCGGCTTCACGTAGCCCCGGACGTATTGGCGCAGGTCGACGCGGCCGCCGTGCAGCGCGCACGCCAGGCACAGGAAGCCGGCGTGCTTGCCGGAGCAGTTGTTGTTCAGCGCGGTCGGCTCGCGCCCCTGCGCCGCGAGCGCCCGCACCGAGCCTTCGTGGTACGGCCAGTGGGCGCCGCACTCCAGCGCACCTGCATCGAGGCCGGCCTTCGCGAGCATGCGCGCCGCCGTCTGCGCGTGGATCTCCTCGCCACCGTGGGAGGCGCAGGCGAGCGCCAGCTCCTCATCGCCCAGGCCGAGCTGGTCGGCCGCGCCGCTGGCCACCAGCGGCAGCGCCTGCAGCACCTTGACGGCGGAACGCGGGAAGATCGGCCGCTCGATGTCGCCGAGGGACGCCACGACGGCGCCGTCCGCATCGAGCACCGCGAGCGCGCCGCAGTGGGTGGATTCGATCGCGCTGCCGCGCAGCACGTCAACGAGGATCGGGTTCATCGGCGCACTGTAGCGTGGCCCTGCGCCGGCGCAACCGGGGCGGTGCAGGCACACTGCGCCGTCATGTGCACCTGGGTCCGATCTTTCCGGCCGCTCCTGGCGGTGTTGTTCGCGGCGTCGCTGCTCGGCGCTTGCGCGCATCCGCCCGCGGCCGACGCCGATGCGCTGGCCAGCGCGATGCGCTCCCGCCCGATCGTGCTGCTCGGCGAGGTGCACGACAACGCGACGCAGCACGCGCTGCGGGCGCAGGCGCTGCGGCAATTGCTCGAGAGCGGCGCGCGGCCTGCGCTGCTGATGGAACAGTTCGACCGCGAGCGCCAGCCCGATCTGGACCGCGCGCTCGCCCGCCCGGCCGTCACGCCCGACGACGTGATCGCGGCCGCCACGCCGGCCAGCCGCGCGATGCAGGGCTGGTTCTGGCCGTTCTACGCGCCCTACCTCGCGCTGGCGATCGAGTACCGCCTGCCGGTGATCGCGGCCAACGTGTCGCGCGACGACGCGCGGCGTGTCCTGCGGGACGGCCTGCCGGCGCTCGGCTTCGATGCGGACGTCCCGGCCGACATCGGCGCCGCGCAGGGCCGCGCGATCGTGGACAGCCACTGCGGGATGATCGACGCGCCGCAGGCCGCGCGCATGGTCAACGCGCAGGTGGCGCGCGACCAGTTCATGGCGCGCGCGATCGAGGCCCATGCCGCGCGCGGCGCGGTGCTGATCGCCGGCAACGGCCACGTGCGGCGTGACGTGGGCGTGCCGCGCTGGCTGGGTGCCGAGACGCGGAAGCGCAGCGTCTCGATCGGCCTGCTCGAGCCGGGCGATCCGTCCGCGTCGGCGTTCGACATCGCGTTCACCACGCCGGCACCGCCGGACCGCGGCGACCCGTGCGCTGCGATGCGCGCGCCGACGCCGCGGCGCTGACGGCTCAGCCCTTCACGAACGCGCGCAGTTCCTTCGCCATCCGCACCAGCGAGGGCTGGTGGATGTACATCATGTGGCCGGCCTCGAAGTAGCTGACCTGCACCCGCTCGCGCGCGTCGGCGCGCAGCCCGAGGTGGTTGATGGTGTAGTCGCCGGCGGCGTGCGGCGTGCCCAGGTCGTAGTAGCCGCTGGCCACGTAGACGCGCAGGTGCGGGTTGGCCTGCATCGCCTTGCGCAGGCTGCTGCCGACGTTGACGTAGCGGTTCTCGAAGCCCTTCCAGCTCCACTTGTCCCAGATCGGCGCGTGGACGACGTACGGCGCGTCGACCTCGTACTTCAGCGTGTCGCGCAGCACGCGGTTGATGCCGACCGCGTAGGCGCCGAGCACCGCGTTCATGAACGGGTCGACTTCCGGGTGCTCGCCGGCGTCGTCCCGGTCCTGCCCGATGAAGCGCGAGTCGAGCCGGCCGACCGTCCGGCTGCGCGCGCGCAGCAGCTGCTTGAAATAGCGGAACACGCCGGGGCGCAGGTCGCACTGCCCGATGTAGTCGGCGCTCAGGCCGGTGAAACGCGCGAGCTGCGCGACGATCGCATCGCGTGCCGCGCCGGTGAGCCGGTCGCCCTGCATCAGCGCGGCGGTGTACTCGCCGAGCGCGAAGGCCTCGGCGGCGGCGACGACGTCGGCCAGCGGCTGCTGCTGCAGCGCCGGCGCGAGCGCCCGGTGGTACCACGCGGTCGCGGCGTAGGTCGGCAGGAACAGCGCGTAGGGCAGTTCGTTGCCCTCGTCGAAGCTCAAGGTCTGCAGGTCGATCGCCAGCGAGACCAGCATCACGCCGTTGAGGAAGATGTCGTGCTTGTCCTGCAGGTGCAGCGAGAGGCCGGCCGCGCGCGTGGTGCCGTAGCTCTCCCCGATCAGGAACTTGGGGCTGCCCCAGCGGCCGTAGCGCGTCAGGTACAGGCGGATGAACTCGCCGACGGAATCCAGGTCGCGCTGGTAGGCGTGGAACTCGTTCGGCTTCTCGCCCTCGGCCATGCGCGAGTGGCCGGTGCCGACCGGGTCGATGAAGACCAGGTCGCTGTCGGTCAGCAGCGTGTGCTCGTTGTCGACGAGCGCGTACGGCGGTGGCGGTACATTCCCGAATTCGTCGCAGGCCACGCGCTGCGGCCCGAGCACGCCGAGGTGCAGCCACACGCTGCTCGAGCCCGGGCCGCCGTTGAAGCTGAAGGTCACCGGGCGCGTCTCCACGGCGCCGGGCTTCTTCGTCTTCAGCGTGTAGGCGATGAAGAAGAAGCTGGCGGTGGCCTTGTCCGGCTTGGCGGCCTTGCCGTCCGGGCCGTCGTAGCTCGGCGTGTAGTCGCGCAGCACGATCGTGCCGCAGGTGGCGGTGTACTCGAGCGTCTTCTTGCCGACCTGCAACCGGTGCTCGGTGGTGACGAGCCGCTCCTTCGGTTCGGCCGGCGTCGCGGCGGGGGGTGTGTCCTTGGTGTCGGCGTCGGCCATCGGGAGTGCTCTCGTTAGAGTGGGGGCATGGATCCGAATCGACTCTACCCGCTCGCCGGCATCGACTTCACGAGCCGGCCGACGGCCGCCAAGCCGATCGTCGTCGCGCTCGGGCAGCTGGCGCACGGCGTGGTGCGGCTCGGGCGCATCGAGCGGCACGCCGATTTCGCCGGCTTCGCGCAATGGCTCGCGACACCCGGCCCGTGGCTCGGCGTGTTCGACCTGCCGTTCGGCCTGCCGCGCGAGCTGGTCGAGTCGCTCGGCTGGCCGCTGCAGTGGGCACCGCTGATGCGCCACTACGCGGCCTTGCCGCGCGACGAGATCCGCGCGACCTTCAAGGCCTTCTGCGACGCGCGCCCGGTCGGCGGCAAGTTCGCGCACCGCGCCGCCGACGGGCCGGCCGGCTCGTCCCCGTCGATGAAGTGGGTCAACCCGCCGGTGGCGTTCATGCTGCATGCGGGCGTGCCGCTGCTGCTCGACGCCGGCGTGCACCTGCCGGGCCTGCACGCCGGCGACACGGACCGCGTGGCACTCGAAGGCTACCCGGGGCTGCTCGCGCGCGAGCTGATCGGCGCGCGCTCGTACAAGAGCGACACGCGCGCCATGCAGACGCCCGAGCGCCTGATCGCCCGCATCGACGCGGTCGACGCGCTCGAGCAGGGCCGCACGCGCCTGGGCCTGCGCCTGCGGCTGACCCACGCGCAGCGCGAGGACCTGATCGCCGACGCGAGCGGCGACCGGCTCGACGCCGTGCTCTGCCTGATGCAGGCCGCGTGGGCCAGCACGCGCGCGAACCACGGCCTGCCGGCGGACATCGACCCGCTCGAAGGCTGGATCGTCACCGCCTGACGGCCCGGCGCGTCGTCCGACAGGCGGCGCGGCGACCCTCTGCTAAGGTCTCCCGGCCACCACTTCCGCCCCGCCGATGCCCGACACGTTCGTCACCTGGTGCCTGATCCTCGGTGTGCTGCTCGTCGTCGTCGGCCTCACGGACACGGTGCGGCAGCGCCTGCCGTTCAGCACCTCGGCCCTGTACCTGCTGGCCGGCTACCTGCTCGGGCCCGAGGCCTGGGGCCTGCTGCGCCTGGACCTGCGGGACGATGCCGTGCTGCTCGAGCGCCTGACCGAAGCGGCGGTCGTCGTCTCGCTGTTCGCGGTCGGCCTGCGCCTGCGCGCCGGGCTGCGCGACCGGCTGTGGCGCGGGCCGCTGCTGCTGGCGACGCTGACGATGGTGCTGACCATCGCGCTGCTCGTCGGCGTCGGCTGGAGCCTCGGCCTGTCGCTCGGCGCGGCGGTGCTGCTCGCGGCGGTGCTGGCGCCGACCGACCCGGTGCTGGCGTCCGACGTGCAGGTGGAGCACGCCCTCGACCGCGACCGCGTGCGCTTCAGCCTGACGGGCGAGGGCGGCCTGAACGACGGCGCGGCCTTTCCGTTCGTGATGCTCGCGCTCGGCCTGCTGGGCCTGCACGAGCTCGGCCCGATGGGCGCGCGCTGGGTCGCGGTCGACGTGCTCTGGGCCACTGCCGCGGGCATCGGCATCGGCTGGTCGCTGGGCTTCCTGTTCAGCCGCGCGGTGCTGTTCCTGCGCCGCGAATACGCCCAGGCCTTCGGCATGGAGAGCTTCCTGACGCTCGGCATGATCGCGCTCAGCTACGGCATCGCGCTGTGGCTGCACGCGTACGGATTCCTGGCCGTGTTCGCCGCCGGCCTGGCGATGCGCCAGGTCGAACGCACCGAGAACCCGACCGCCGTGCCGGCCGACCCGCACCCGACGCCGGGCTCCGGTGAGGCTGCTGCGCCGACCGACTCCGCGCACGCCTCGTCGCAGATGACGAACGCGGTGCTCGACTTCACGCTCGATCTCGAGAAGCTCGCGGAGCTGGGCGTGATGGTGATCATCGGCAGCCTCGTCAGCCTGGCGTCCTTCACGCCGCTGGCGCTGCTGGTCGCGTGCGCGCTGATCTTCGTGATCCGCCCGCTGGCGATCTACCTGACCACCGGGCGGCTCGCGCTGACCGGGCCGCAGCGCCGCCTCGTCGCGTGGTTCGGCATCCGCGGCATCGGCTCGATGTACTACCTGAGCTACGCGATCGCGCACGGCGCCGACACCAGCGAGATCCCGCTGCTCGCGGACGCCGCGCTGGTGACGATCGTGCTCTCCGTGCTGCTGCACGGCTCGAGCGCCACGCCCGTCATGCGCTTCTACCGCCATCGGCGTGAGCGCCCCTGATGCGATGACCGGGGCGGCCTGGTTCGCGCGCCGCGGCTGGACTCCGTTCCCCTTCCAGCAGGAGGTGTGGGCCGCGATGGCCGACGGCCGCAGCGGCCTGCTGCACGCGAGCACCGGCGCCGGCAAGACCTACGCGGTGTGGTTCGGCGCGCTGGCCCGTGCGGTCGCGCTCGACGTGCCGCTGGCGGGCGCCCATCCGCCGCCGCTCGGCGTGCTCTGGCTCACGCCGATGCGCGCGCTCGCCGCCGACACCACGCGGGCGTTGAAGGCACCGCTCGACGACCTCGGCGCGAGCTGGTCCCTGGGCGCACGCACCGGCGACACCGCGCCCGCCGAGCGCGCGCGCCAGGACCGGCGCTTCCCGACCGTGCTTGTCACCACGCCCGAGTCGCTGAGCCTGATGCTGACCCGCGAGCATGCGCGGGCCGAGCTGGAAACGGTGCACACAGTCATCGTTGACGAATGGCACGAGCTGATGGGCAACAAGCGCGGCGTGCAGGTGCAGCTCGCGCTCGCGCGGCTGAAGCGCTGGAACCCGGGCCTCGCCGTCTGGGGCCTGAGCGCAACGCTCGGCAACCTGGCCGAGGCGATGCAGGTGCTGCTCGGCCGCACGCGCGGCGCGCCGACGCCGGGTGTGCTGGTGCAGGGCCGGGTCGACAAGACGATCGTGATCGACACGCTGCTGCCGGATCACCCGGGCCGCTTCTCGTGGGGCGGCCACCTGGGCAAGCAGATGCAGTTGCCGGTGGTCGCCGAGCTCGAGCGTTCGACGACGACGCTGGTGTTCGTCAACGTGCGCTCGCAGGCCGAGGCCTGGTACCAGTTGCTGCTGGCCGAGAAGCCCGAATGGGCCGGCGTGGTCGCGCTGCACCACGGGTCGCTCGACAAGGCGGTGCGCGAGTGGGTCGAGCTCGGGCTGAAGGAAGGGCGGCTGAAGGCGGTGGTCGCGACGTCGTCGCTCGACCTGGGCGTCGACTTCCTGCCGGTCGAGCGGGTGCTGCAGATCGGCTCGGCCAAGGGCGTGGCGCGGCTGCTGCAACGCGCCGGCCGCAGCGGCCACGCGCCCGGTCGGCCGAGCCGCGTGACGCTGGTGCCGACCAACACGCTGGAACTCGTCGAGGCCGTGGCCGCGCGCCGCGCCGCGCAGGCCGGCCGCATCGAGCAGCGCGCCACGCCGGCCAAGCCGCTCGACGTGCTGGTGCAGCACCTGGTCACCGTCGCGCTCGGTGGCGGCTTCGCCGGCGAAGCGCTTCCCGGCGGCGGCTTCCGGGCCGGGCCGATGCTGGCCGAGGTGCGCAGCGCGCACGCCTACCGGCAGCTGACCGCGGCCGAGTTCGAGTGGGCGCTGAACTTCGTGGTGCAGGGCGGGGCGAGCCTGACGGCGTACCCCGAGTACCACCGCGTGCGCCTCGTCGACGGCGTCTTCCGCGTGCCCGACCGGGGCATCGCGCGGCGGCATCGGCTGCAGGTCGGCACCATCGTGTCGGACTCGGTGATGCAGGTCGCCTACCTGAGCGGCGGCCGCATCGGCGTGGTGGAGGAGGGCTTCGTCGCGCGGCTGCGCGCTGGCGACTGCTTCGTGTTCGCGGGCCGCACGCTCGAATACATCCGCACCCAGGACATGACGGCCTACGTGCGGCGCGCCGACAAGCCCAAGGGCGTGCTCACGAGCTGGGCCGGCGCGAAGATGCCGCTGTCGAACGAACTCGCCGATTCGGTGCTGGAGGTGCTGGCGGGCGTCGCGAAGGGTGATTTCGGCGAGCCGGAGCTCGTCGCCGCACGCCCGATGCTGGAGACGCAGCTGCGCCTGTCGAAACTGCCGACGCCGCCCACGTTGCTCGTCGAGCGTTTCCAGTCCCGCGAGGGCTGGCACCTGTTCGTCTACCCGTTCGCCGGCCGCAACGCGCACATCGGCCTGGGCAGCCTGCTGGCCTGGCGGCTCGCGAAGGACGCGCCGAACACCTTCAGCATCTCGATCAACGACTACGGCTTCGAGCTGCTGAGCGCGGAGCCGGTCGACCCGGGACCGCTGCGCGATCACACCCTGTTCAGCGACGACGCGCTGCTGCACGACGTGCTCGCGAGCCTGAACAGCAGCGAGCTGGCGCGCCGGCGCTTCCGCGAGATCGCGCGCGTGGCCGGGCTGATCTTCACCGGCTACCCGGGCCAGCCGAAGAGCACGCGCCAGCTGCAGGCGTCGAGCTCGCTGTTCTACGAGGTGTTCGCCAAGTACGACGCCGGCAACCTGCTGCTGACGCAGGCGCAGACCGAGGTGCTGAGCCAGGAGCTGGACATCCGCCGGCTCGGCGCGGCCCTGGCGCGCATGCGGCGCCAGCGGGTGGAGTTCGTCGAGCTGAAGGTGCCCAGCCCGTTCGCGCTGCCCTTGATGGTCGAGCGCTTCCGCGAGAAGCTCTCGACCGAGAAGCTGAAGGACCGGCTGGACCGCCTGCTGCAGGACATGGAGCGCGCTGCCGACGCCGCCGCGCCGATTCCGGGGCGGAACTTTCGATCGCCCCGGCCGTCGGACCGGGCCCATCCCCGAGGAGACCTGCCGTGACCGCAGAAGAAACCCGTGCCATCCTGACCGTGAGCCTGCTGGCCGCCTTCGTCGACGGCGACAAGCACGAGCGCGAGCGCGCCGAGATCAAACGCATCGCCGAAGGGCTCGGCCGCGCCGACGGCGTGAACCTGCCCGGCCTTTATCAGGACGTGCTGATGAAGCGCACCTCGCTGGCCGATGCCACAGCGGCGCTCACGAGCGACGAGGCGCGCCAGCTCGCCTACGAGATGGCGGTGTGCGTGTGCGATGCCGATGGCGTGCAGTCGGCCGCCGAGCAGGGCTTTCTCACCGAACTCGGGCGCACGCTGCGGCTCGCGCCGGCCGCATCGGCCACCTTCAGCGACCAGGCCGAGGCGATCGCGGCCGCGCCGCTGGCGACCGCGGCCGGCGCGTTGCCGGCGGGCACGCCGGCGGGCGCTTTGCCGCCGGGCACGGCGGCAGTCGATCCCGCCGAACTCGACAAGTCGATCCTGAATGCCGCGATCGTCAACGGCGCGCTCGAGCTGCTGCCCGAATCGCTGTCGACGATGGCCATCATCCCGCTGCAGATGAAGCTGGTCTACCGCATCGGGCAGGCGCACGGCTACGAGCTCGATCGCGGCCACATCAAGGACTTTCTCGCCACCGCCGGGGTCGGCATGACCTCGCAATTCCTCGAGCAGGCCGGGCGCAAGCTGCTGGGCGGGCTGCTCGGCCGGATGGGTGGCGGTCTGCTGCGCGGGGCGGGCAACCAGGCGGTGAGTTCGGGCATGAGCTTCGCGTCCACCTACGCGCTCGGCCATGTCGCGAAGCGCTATTACGCCGGTGGTCGCACGCTCTCGACCCAGATGCTGAAGGATGCCTACGAAAGCGTGAGCCTCGAGGCCAAGGGCCTGCAGACGCAGTACCTGCCGGCGATCCGGGAGAAGGCACGCACGCTCGACGCCACGCAGGTCATGAACATGGTGCGCGGCGCCTGACCGGAACGCGGCGCGCAGGTGCCGCGGCTACCGCCGCATCAGCGTGCTCTTGCCGAACAGGCTCTCGATCAGGTCGACGGCGACGATGGCGGTGCCGTTGCGCACGTCGAGCGCCGGGTTGAGCTCCATCACGTCGAGCGAGGCGAGGCGGCCGGTGTCGGCGATCATCTCCATGCACAGCTGCGCCTCGCGGTAGGTCGGGCCGCCCTGCACGGTGGTGCCGACGCCGGGCGCGATCGACGCGTCGAGGAAGTCGACATCGAAGCTCACGTGCAGGTGGGTGTTGGCGTCGAGCGTGGCCAGCGCCAGCTCCATCGTGTGGCGCATGCCCATCTCGTCGATGTAGCGCATGTCGAACACCTCGAGCCCGGCCTGGTGCACCAGCCGCTTCTCGCCCGGGTCGACGCTGCGGATGCCGATCTGCTTGACGACCTTGGGGCTGATCGCCGGCACGGTGCCGCCGATCTCGGTCAGCGCCTTCGGACCGTAGCCGCACAGGCAGGCGACGGGCATGCCGTGGATGTTGCCGCTCGGGGTCAGGGTGTTGGTGTTGAAGTCGGCGTGGGCGTCGAGCCAGAGCACGCGCAGCTTCTTGCCGGTCTCGCGGCAGTGGCGCGCCACCGCGCTGATCGAGCCCATGCCGAGGCAGTGGTCGCCGCCGAGCAGGATCGGCAGGCGGCCGAGTTGCAGCTCGGCGTACATCGCCTCGTGCACCGCCTGGTTCCAGGCCACCACCTCGTTCAGGTGGCGGTAGCCGTCGACCGGCGGCAGCCACGGGTTCGCTGGCCCGCCGAGGTTGCCGCGATCGATCACTTCCAGGCCGTGGCTTTCGAGCACCGGGCCGATGTTGGCCACGCGCAGGGCCTCGGGCCCCATGCTGGCCCCGCGGCTGCCGGCGCCGATGTCGGTCGGCGCGCCGATCAGGCTGATCTTGTCGTTCATGCCGCGATGGTAGCGATCACAGATCGACCGGCGGCAGCTCCTTGCCGTTCTCGCGCAGCTCGAAGCCGTACTCCGCCTGCAGCAGCGACCAGGCCTCCTCGGCGGTCTCGACGAAGCGGAACAGCTGCAGGTCGAGCGCGCTGATCATGCCGGTCTCGACCAGCAGGTCGAAGTTCAGCAGGCCGGTCCAGAACTCGCGGCCGAACAGCAGCACCGGCCGGCGCCGGGACTTGCCGGTCTGCATCAGCGTGAGTGCCTCGAACAGTTCGTCGAGCGTGCCGAAGCCGCCCGGGAAGCACACCAGCGCGACCGAGCGCATCAGGAAGTGCATCTTGCGCAGGCCGAAGTAGTGGAACTGGAAGCACAGCTCGGGCGTGATGTACGGGTTGGGCGCCTGCTCGTGCTGCAGCACGATGTTCAGGCCGATGCTCTTGCCGCCGCGGTCGAACGCGCCGCGGTTGCCCGCTTCCATGATGCCGGGCCCGCCGCCGGTCACCACGTAGAGCGGCGTCTCGAGGTGCTTGGACTTCTCGGTGACGAGCGCCGCGAAGCGCCGCGCCTCCTCGTAGTAGGGCGACATCCGCAGGTGGCGCTGCGCGATCGCTAGTGCCGCCTCGTCGCCGGCCGCGCTGGCGTCGTCGACCAGCCGCTGCGCCACCTCGGCCGAGACGATGCGTGCGCTGCCGAAGATCACGAGCGTCGACTGGATGCCCTGCTCGTCCTGGATCAGCTCGGGCTTGAGCAGCTCGAGCTGCATGCGCACCGGGCGCATCTCCTCGCGCAGCAGGAAGTTGGAGTCGGTGAAGGCGAGCTTGTAGGAGCTCTCGGGGCCCTCGTAGCGGGCCAGGTTCTTGGCCGCGTCCTTCGCCGCGTCCTGCTGCGCGGTCGGGAAGTTGCGGCCCGTCAGAGTCGGTTTGTTCATCCGCCCAAGCTTAAGCCAAACCCCATGGCCTCACGGCTCGGCGAGCAGGCTCAGGAACGGTTCGTACAGCGGTGGCGTGCACGCCATGACCGACGCGCTTTCGAGCAGCGGACGCCCGTCGCGGGCGGTCACCAGCGCACCGCTCTCGCGCAGCAGCACGATCGCCGCGGCGGCGTCGCACGGGCCCATGTCGTGCTGCCAGAAAGCGTCGATGCGCCCGGCGGCCAGGCAGGCCAGCTCCAGCGCCATCGAGCCCGAGCGACGCACGCCGCTGAAGGCCCGCAGCATGCGGCCGAGTTCGGCCATGTAGACCGGCATGCGCGCACTCGCCGAGCGCGGGAACACGGTGGCCGCGAGCGACTCCGCCGGGTTGCGCCGGGCGGCACAGCGGATGGGCTGTGCGTTGAGCACCGCACCGCGGCCGCGGATCGCGCCGAAGAACTCGTTGCGGCTGGGGTCGTAGATCACCCCGACCACCGGCTCGCCGGCCTCGACCATCGCGATCGAGACCGCGTACTGCGGGTAGCCGCGCAGGTAGTTGGCGCGCCCGTCGATCGGGTCGACGACCCAGCACGGCGCGTCGCTCGCGCCGCCGTCGCCCATGAACTGGTGGTCGGGCAGGTGCTTGAGCACCACCTCGCGGATCAGCGCGCGGGCCTCGCGATCGATCGCGGCCACCACGTCGGCCGGCGCCTGGTGCGTGATGACGATCTCGGACAGCCGGGATCGCGACGCCTGCAGGTGCGTGCCCGCCGCGTAGGCGGCCTGTTCGGCGGCGCGCGCGGCGCGGGTCAGATCGGTGGGGCTGCGGTCAGTCATGTTTGCCTGCGGGTCGAGACAAGAGATTCACGTAGTCGTGATGGGCGGTGTTGATGATCGAGATCCGGTGCTCGACCGGCCGGTCGCCGAAGGTCAGCGCGGTGCGGCGCACCTGCATCACCGGCTGGCCGTAGGGCAGGCTGAGCACGCGCACCGCGTTGCGGTCGGCCGCGGCGGCGCGGGCGCGCTCCTGCGCGCGCAGCACGCTGATGCCGAAGTCGGACTGGTAGAGCTGGTAGATCGTGCCCGGGCGTTCGCGGAAGCGCTTCTCGGTCAGGCCCTTGAACAGGCTGGAGGGCAGCGTGAGCCGGTCGTAGATCACCGCGCTGCCCTGCAGGCGCAGGCGGTTCTCGATCTGGATCACGGGGTCGCCGGTGCGCAGCTGCAGCGCCTCGGCTGGCTCGTCGTCGGCGCGCAGGCGCTCGAACGAGACCAGGTCCACGAGCGGCGCCTCGCGCAGGCCGTCGGCGCGCTCGACGTGGAAGAACTGGAACAGGAAGCGGTCGGTGTTGTGGGTCGCGACGAAGGTGCCGCGGCCCTGGCGGCGCACCAGGATGTGCTCGGCCGCGAGCTCGTCGACGGCGCGCCGCAGCGTGCCGATCGACACGCCCATCGCGCCGGCGATCTCGGTCTCGCTCGGCAGCGTCTCGCCCGGCGGGCAGTGGCCCGATTCGATCGCGGTCAGCAGCGAGCGCTTGACGACTCGGTACAGCGGCATGCCCGCCGTCTCGGGCGCGATGGCCTCGAACAGCGGAGCGGACACGGCGGCTTGCATGAAACCAAGTGTACATGCATATGAATCATGTGACCTAAGTCATCTATATGACGCGTTTGACTCTGCCCGGAGCCCACCTAATATCGCGCCTGTTCGAATCGACAAACAGGAGACGCAGATGATTCATTTCGTATTGCACGACGCACACGACACCGTCGCGGTGGTCGTCGTCGAAGGGGTGAAGGCCGGGACCGACATGACCGGCTGGATCATGGACGAGGACAAGACGATCAACGTCAAGGCCCAGCAGGACATCCCGATCGGCCACAAGGTCGCGCTGAAGGACATGGCCGTCGGCGACACCGTGCTCAAGTACGGCATCGACATGGGCAAGGTCGTCGCGCCGATCAAGGCGGGCGAGCACGCCCACGTTCAGAACATCAAGACCAAGCGCTGGTAAGCAGGAGACACACGATCATGTCCATCATCGACAAGAGCACCACCTTCCTCGGCTACCGTCGCGAGAACGGTCGCGTCGGCGTCCGCAACCACGTCATCATCCTGCCGCTCGACGACCTGTCGAACGCCTCGGCCGAAGCCGTCGCCCACAACATCAAGGGCACGATGGCGATCCCGCACCCGTACGGCCGCCTGCAGT
>JAZKIO010000049.1:0-47387 GCA_040384825.1 Pseudomonadota bacterium | reverse complement strand
CGCTTCGTCAACTGACTTCGTCGCGCATGTTTGAACGCAGCGAACGAAGTGAGCGTAGTGAGTTGGCGACGAGGCCACACGACCGAGCAGCGCAGAGCAGTCATCGCGCAGCGATGACCGCCTCCGTCGCGCGGCGCAGCCCACCCGGGCGCGCATTCGCCGCTCGACCCGCGCGCGCCTTCGCCGCTCCACCGAGGAGCAGCTGAATGGCAGCAGCCCAATGGCGCAAAGCCATGAACTCCTCCGCTGCGTCCGCCGCCGCGCGCTCGCGCAGCGCGCAGATCACGCCGCTCCCTGCCGCACCGCAGGAAGCGAATGAAGGCACGCGCTTCCCCTGGCCCCGCGTCGCCCCGCACCACATCGTCGTCGCCGTCGGCCTGCTGGTGTTCCCGTTCGTCGCCTCGCCGTTCATCACCTTCCAGGTCGGCGCGCAGTCGCTGGTGCTGGGGATGATCGCGCTGTCGCTGAGCTTCCTGGCCGGCTACGGCGGCATGGTGTCGCTGGCACAGATGACGGTGGCGGGCATCGCCGGCTATGCGATGGCGGTGTTCGGCCACAGCAGCAGTGCCGAGATCAGCCTGGGCTGGCCGTGGTGGCTGGCGGTGCCGATCGCGATCGTCATCGCGATGCTCGCGTCGGCGCTGATCGGCTGGCTCTCGGTGCGTACCGAAGGCATCTACACGATCATGATCACGCTGGCGATCGGCGTCGCGTTCTACTACCTCGTGCTGCAGAACTACAGCGTGTTCAACGGCTTCCAGGGCCTGCGCGAGCTGAAGCCGCCGACCCTGTTCGGCATCCAGTGGCGCGACCCGGTGCCGTTCTATGCGCTGACGCTCGTGTGCGCGCTGGCCGCGTATTTTCTCGTCGCCTACGTCGTGCGCTCGCCGTTCGGCATCGCGCTGCAGGGCATCCGCGACAACCCGCGCCGCATGGGCGCGCTCGGCTTCGCGGTGGTCTCGCACCGGGTCGGGGCGTATGCGCTGTCGGGGCTGATCGCCGCGGTCGGCGGCGTGCTGCTCGCCTGGTACAACGCGCTGATGACGCCCGGCTCGGTGGGCACCGGCTGGCTCATCAACATCCTCGTCATCGCCGTGCTCGGCGGCGTCAAGCACCCGATCGGCGCCTTCCTCGGCGCACTCATCTTCGTGCTGCTGCAAACCTTCGCGATCGACGTGATCGACCGCGAGCGCTTCAACCTCGTGATCGGCGGCGTGTTCCTCGCCATCGTCCTGTTTTCCCCCGACGGCTTGCTCGGGCTGTGGGCGAGGCTCCGGCTTCGCTTCGGCACCGGGCCGGCCACTCCATCAAACCAAAGGAGACAAGCGTGAAAGTGACGACGACGAAGCGAATCTGGGTACGTTCCCTCTTGGGCGCCGCCGCGGCGACGGCACTGTGCGGCGCCGCGTGGGCCCAAGGGCAGCCGGTGAAGATCGGCCTGCTGGCCACGCTCGAAGGGCCGTTCGCGGCCGGCGGGGCGGACGGCATGCGCGGCGCCGAACTCGCCGTGAAGGAGCGCGGCGGCGTGGTCGCGGGGCGCAAGATCGAGCTCATCAAGGCCTCCAGCGATGCCAAGCCCGACGTGGCCGTGAACGCCACGCGCAAGCTGGTCGAGCAGGACAAGGTCGAGATCATGGTCGGCCCGCTGTCCGGCGGCGAGGGCATCGCGGTCAAGGACTACTCCAAGACGCAGCCGCAGGTGACCTTCATCAACGGCGGCTCGGGCGCGCAGGCCACCACGCTGGTGAACCCGAGCCCGAACTTCTTCCGCTTCAACACCGAGGGCGGCCAGTGGATGGTGGGCCTCGGCAAGGCAGCGCTGGCCAAGGGCTACAAGAAGACGATGGTGATCGCGGAGGACTACGCGTTCCCGTACTCGCAGGTGCAGGGCTTCATGGCCGAGTACTGCAAGCTCGGCGGCAAGGTGCCGGTCAAGGCCTGGGTGCCGCTGGGCGGCAAGGATTACTCCTCGGTGATCGCGACGATCCCGAAGGACGTGGACGCGCTGCTGGTCGTGCTCGGCGGCGCCGACGCGGTCAACTTCCTGACCCAGTACGAGAACGCCGGCGGCGACAAGCCGATGCTCGGCGGCTCGATCACCGTCAGCCAGGACGTGCTGAACTACAAGGGCAAGCGCCGTGACTCGCTGGTCGGCACGCTCTCGGCCGGCCCGTTCGCCGACGCGTACGACGGCGCGGGCTGGAAGGCCTTCGTCGCCGACTACAAGAAGAACTACCCGGTCTCGGCCGGCGGCTTCCCGAGCCCGAGCCTGTTCGCCTACGTGTACTACGTCAACATGAAGGCCGCGCTCGACGGGCTGGACGCCGTCAAGGGCGACCTCTCGGGCAACCAGGCCAAATACCGCGAGGCGCTGCAGAAGATGACGCTGAAGACGCCGACCGGCGACGTCAAGCTCGACGCCAACCGCCAGGCGATCGGCACCACCTTCGTCACCGAGGTCGTCAAGGACGCGCAGGGCAACCTGTTCAACAAGGTGCACAGCAAGGTCGACGGCGTGGAGCAGAAGCTCGGCATGTCGGACGCCGATTTCAAGATCGGCTCGCGCGACGTGCCGGCCTGCCCCTGACAGGCGCCGCGCCGGTGGCTTCGATCACGCAGTTCCGGCCGGCCGCGGCGGCCCCGCAAGGGGTCGCCGCGCGCACCGGCGCGCAGGCACCGCTCGCGTCGAACGACGCGCTGGTGCTGAGCCACGTGACGCGGGCCTTCGGCGCGCTGCGCGCGGTCGACGACGTCTCGATCTCGGTCGCCGCGGGCCAGAAGTACGCGGTGCTGGGCTCGAACGGCGCCGGCAAGACCACCCTGTTCAACGCCATCACCGGCGACTTCCCGCCCACCGCCGGGCGGATCTTCTTCTTCGGCGAAGACATCACCGAACTGCCGCCGCACGAGCGCATCCGCAAGGGCATGCGGCGCACCTACCAGTCTTCGCTGCTGTTCCGAGACCTGACGGTCCGCGACAACCTGTTCCTCGCGGTGCGCGGCGTCGGCAACGGCCGCTTCAGCCTGCGCCGCGCCAGCGCCGGCCACGCCTCGGTGCGCGCCACGCAGGACCTGCTGGAGCGCGCGCGCCTGACGCACATCGCCGACACCCGCGTCGCCGATCTCGCGCACGGCCAGCAGCGCCAGTTGGAGATCGGCATGGCGCTGGCCGGCGCACCCCGCCTGATCCTGTTCGACGAGCCGGCCGCCGGGCTCTCGCCGGCCGAGCGCCGCGAACTCGTCGCGCTGCTGGTCTCGCTGCCCGCGCACATGAGCTTCGTGCTGATCGAGCACGACCTGGACATCGCGCTGCGCGTCGTCGACCGCGTGACCGTGATGCACAACGGCCGCGTGCTGCGCACCGGCACGCCGGGCGAAATCGAGAACGACGCGCAGGTGCAGGCGATCTATATGGGGAGCAAGCACTGATGGGCTTGTTCTCTCGTGGGCGCGACGAGCCGAAGGCCCGCGGCCCGGTGCTGGTGGTCGAAGGGCTCGACGTCTACTACGGCCGCGCCCACGCGCTGCAGTCGGTCAACCTCTCGATCGACCACGGCGTGCTCGGCATCGTCGGCCGCAACGGCATGGGCAAGACCACGCTGTGCAACGCGATCACCGGCCTGGTGCCGGCGCGCGGCAGCGTGCGGCTGCTCGGCGAGGAGATCCTGGGCCGTGCGCCGAACGAGATCACGCGCCGCGGCATCGCCTACGTGCCGCAGGGGCGGCGCGTCTGGCCGTCGCTCTCGGTCGACGAGACGCTGCGGCTGGTCGCAAGCCATCGGCGCGAGGTCGAGCGCGTCTACACGATGTTCCCGCGGCTGGCCGAGCGCAAGGCCAACGGCGGCGCGCAGCTCTCGGGCGGCGAACAGCAGATGCTGGCGATCGGCCGCGCGCTGCTGCTCGACCCGAAGCTGCTGGTGATGGACGAGCCGACCGAGGGCCTCGCGCCGGTGATCGTCGAGCAGGTCGCCCAGGCGCTGCGCGACCTGGCGGCCGAGGGCGAGATCGCGGTGCTGCTGATCGAGCAGAACCTGGGCGTGGCGATGACGGTGGCCGACCGCATCGGCGTGATGGTCAACGGCCGCATCGCGCAGGAGATGCCGACGGCGCAGCTCGCCGCCGACCGCGACCTGCAGGAGCGCCTGCTCGGCGTGCGCTCCGGTGGTCACGACGAAGAAGAAGCGCCCGACACGCCGCCGCCCACCGCCGAACGCGCACCCACCCAGGTGCTGACCGTGCGCCGCGCCCATGCCGACGGCGCGCCGACGCTCGCCGATCTCGCGCCGAGCAGCGTGCGCGGCTTCACCCGCTGGAACGCCGGCGGCACCGCCGCGCCGGTGACCGACATCGCGCGCCTGATGGCGCCGCCCGCGCCGCCGCCACCACCCCGGCCGGCCGCGCCATTGCCGCAGGTGCTCGACTTCCCGGTCGCCGCCAGCAGCGTGCGCGCGGCCTACGTGGTGGGCACCTTCGACACCAAGGGCCGCGAGCTGTTCTTCCTGCGCCAGTGCCTGGAGAAGCTCGGCCTGCGCGTCGTCACGGTCGACCTGTCGACCTCGGGCAAGACCTCGCCGGCCAGCGTGCACCCGCGCGAGATCGCGCGCCACCACCCGAAGGGCGAATCGGCGGTGTTCAGCGACGACCGCGGCAACGCCACCGCCGCGATGGCGCTCGCGTTCGAGGCCTTCATCGCGACCCGCCGCGACCTGGGCGGCATCGTCTCGGCCGGCGGCTCCGGCGGCACCTCGATGGCGACGCAGGGCATGCGCGCGCTGCCGATCGGCTGCCCGAAGGTGATGGTCTCGACCATGGCCAGCGGCGATACGCGCCCCTACGTCGGCCCGAGCGACATCTGCATGATGTATTCCGTCACCGACGTGCAGGGCATCAACCGGATCAGCGAGAAGGTGCTCGCGAACGCCGCGCACGCGCTGGCCGGGATGATCGCGCACCCGGCGGCCGAATCCGACACCACCAAGCCGGCGCTGGGGCTGACGATGTTCGGCGTCACGACTCCTTGCGTTCAGGCGGTGACGAAGCGGCTCGAGGCCGAGTTCGACTGCCTGGTGTTCCACGCCACCGGCGTCGGCGGGCAGTCGATGGAGAAGCTCGCCGACTCGGGGCTGCTGGTCGGCGCGATCGACGTCTCGACGACCGAGATCGCCGACGAGATCGCCGGCGGCACGCTGTCGGCCGGGCCGACCCGGCTCGACGTGTTCGCGCGCCACGCGCTGCCCTACGTGGGCTCGTGCGGCGCGCTCGACATGGTCAACTTCGGCGCCTGGGAGACGGTGCCCGAGCGCTTCCGTGCGCGCAAGCTGTACCGGCACAACACCACCGTGACGCTGATGCGCACGACCGCCGACGAGAACCGCGCGATCGGCCTGTTTCTCGCGACCAAACTCAACGCGATGCGCGGGCCGGTGCGCTTCCTGATCCCCGAAGGCGGCGTCTCGGCGATCGACCGACCCGGCCAGCCCTTCCACGACCCGGAGGCCGACCGCGCGCTGTTCGACGCGATCGAGCAGAACTTTCGCACCGGCATCGACAAGAAGCTGATCCGCCTGCCGCTGCACATCAACGACGAGGCCTTCGCCGACGCGCTGGTCGCGGCCTGGCGAGAGGTTGCCGGTAGAGCCTTCACCGCAGAGGAACAGAGGACGCAGAGGTTCGCGGAGAAAACATCCTTGGCTTCTCTGCGCAACTCTGCGTCCTCCTTTCCTCTGCGGTGAATGATTTTCGGAAGCACCACATGCCACGCATCGCCCGCCAGACGCTCCTCGATCGCTTCCGCGCCAAGATCGCCGCCGGCCAGCCGCTGATCGGCGGCGGCGCCGGCACCGGCCTGTCGGCCAAGTGCGAGGAGGCCGGCGGCATCGACCTGATCGTGATCTACAACTCGGGCCGCTACCGCATGGCCGGGCGCGGCTCGCTCGCGGGGCTGCTGGCCTACGGCAACGCGAACGAGATCGTCTGCGAGATGGCGCGCGAGGTGCTGCCGGTGGTGAAGCACACGCCGGTGCTGGCCGGGGTGAACGGGACCGATCCGTTCATGATCCCGGACCAGTTCCTGCAGCGCCTCATCGACCTCGGCTTCTCGGGCGTGCAGAACTTCCCGACCGTCGGGCTGATCGACGGCACCTTCCGCGCCAACCTCGAAGAGACCGGCATGGGCTACGGGCTGGAAGTGGAGCTGATCGCCCGCGCCCACGCGCTCGACCTGCTGACCACGCCCTACGTCTTCTGCGAGGCCGAGGCGCGCGCGATGGCCGGCGCCGGCGCCGACATCGTCGTCTGCCACCTCGGCCTGACCACCGGCGGCGCGATCGGCGCCGAAACCGCGCTGACGCTGGCGGACTGCATCGAGCGCGTCAACGCCTGGGCCGACGCGGCCAAGACCGTCAACCCCGACGTGATCGTGCTCTGCCACGGCGGCCCGATCGCCACCCCCGACGACGCGGCGCACGTGCTCGCGCACTGCCCCGCCTGCCACGGTTTCTACGGCGCGAGTTCGATGGAGCGTCTGCCCGTCGAGACCGCGCTCACCGACACCACCCGGCGCTTCACACAAATCAAGCGGTCACCCGCACAGTAGGAGACAGGTCCATGTCAGGCTCCCAGTTCGGCAGTTTCATCCTCGGCCTGATCGTCGTCGCGATCGTCGTCGCCATCCTCGTGTGGTTGATGCACTGGCTCTACCTGCGCAGCTCGAAGGAGCGCGCGTTCGTGCGCACCGGCCTGGGCGGGCAGAAGGTCGTGCTCGACGGCGGCGCGTTCGTGCTGCCCATCGTGCACGACGTGATCCCGGTCAACATGAACACGCTGCGGCTCGAGGTGAGCCGCGGCCGCGACAAGGCGCTGATCACGAAGGACCGCATGCGCGTCGACGTGATCGCCGAGTTCTACGTGCGCGTCGCCGCCCACCCCGACGCCGTCGCCAATGCCGCGCAGACGCTCGGCCTGCGCACGATGGAACCGGCGCAGCTGAAGGAGCTGGTCGAAGGCAAGTTCGTCGATGCGCTGCGCACCGCCGCGGCCGAGATGACGATGGAAGAGCTGCACGAGAAGCGCGGCGCCTACGTGAAGCGGGTGCGCGAGACCGTCGCCGAAGACCTGCGCAAGAACGGCCTCGAACTGGAAGCCGCCTCGCTGACCCAGCTCGACCAGACCTCGATGGAGTTCTTCAACCCGAGCAACGCGTTCGACGCCGAAGGCCTGACGCGGCTGACCGAGCAGATCGAGCACCGCAAGAAGCAGCGCAACGACGTGGAGCAGGACACGCTGATCGCGATCCGCAACAAGAACCTCGAGGCCGAGAAGCTCTCGCTGGAGATCGACCGCGAGGGCGAGTACGCGCGGCTCGGTCAGCAGCGCGAGGTCGAGATCGCCCGCGCCCGCCAGCGCGCCGAGGTGACCACCGAGCGCGCGCAGCGCGAGCAGGCCGCCGAGGGCGCGCAGATCGCGGCGAAGCAGACGATCGACACCGCGCGCATCCGCTCGGAGCAGACGATCGAGGAGGAGCGCATCGGCAAGGAGCGCGCGATCCAGTCGGCCGAGATCGAGCGGCGCATGACGATGGAGCTTGCCGAGCAACAGCGCTCGATCGCGGTGGCGCGCGAGAGCAAGGCGCAGAGCGAGGCGCAGGCCGAGGCGGAGATCGCCCGCGCGCTCGCCATCTCGGCGGAGGAGAAGGTGTTCACCGCGCGCGAGGTCGAGATGGCCGAGCGCAAGAAGGCGATCGACCTGATCGGCGCCGCCCAGGTGGCCGAGCGCGACGCGCTGCGCCTGACCTCGGCCGCGCAGGCCGAGAAGGCCGCGAGCGCCGACCGCGGCGACGCCGTCCGCGCGCAGGCCGAGGCCGATGCCGACGCCGACAAGATCCGCTCGATGGCGATGCGCCTGCGCGCCGAGATCGAGGCCGAAGGCCTGCAGCTGATGAACGCCGCGCACAACATGCTGAGCCCCGAGGCCCGCATGTCGGCGCTGCGGATGCGGCTGGTCGAGAAGGCCGAGGGCATCATCCGCGAATCGGTGCGGCCGATGGAGCGGATCGAGGGCATCAAGATCCTGCAGGTCGACGGCCTGGGCGGCTCGGGCGGCGGCGGTGGCCACAACGGCGACGGCAACCACGGCGCCAACTTCTCCGACAGCGTCGTCAACTCGGCGCTGCGCTTCCGGGCGCAGGCGCCGCTGGTCGACCAGCTGCTGCGCGAGATCGGCGTCGAGGGCGGCGACATCCAGAAGCTGGTGGGCAACGTGAGCGGCGCGCACGCCGCGCTGCCGCCGGCGCCGACCCATTCGTCCGCGGCCAAGAAGGAGTAGCCGGCGATGGTTCAGGTCTACGCCTCGAGCGTCATCGACGCGAGCGCCGACACCGTCTGGTCGCGCATCCGCGATTTCAACGGGCTGCCGGAGTGGCACCCGCTGATCGCCGATTCGCGGATCGAGAACGGCCAGCCGGCCGACCGCGTCGGCTGCATCCGCCACTTCCACCTGCGCGACGGCGCGATGATCCGCGAGAAGCTTCTCGCGCTCTCCGACTACGACTACAGCTGCAGCTACGAGATCCTCGAGAGCCCGATGGGCGTGACGAACTACGTCGCGACGCTGAAGCTCACGCCGGTCACCGACGGCGGCCGCTGCTTCGCCGAGTGGAGCGCCGAGTTCGACTGCGCCGAAGGCCGCGAGCGCGAGCTGAGCGAATCGATCGGCGGCGGCGTGTTCCAGGGCGGCTTCGACGCGCTGAAGCGGCTTTTCGGCGGGCGCTGAACCGCACGCCACCGACATGCTGCAGAAGGTCGTCCGCTCCACCGTGATCGACGCGCCGATCGAGCGCGTCTGGGCCGTGCTGCGCGACTTCAACAGCCACGACCAGTGGCACGACGTGGTCGAGGCCAGCCAGATCGAGGGCGGCGAGCGCAGCGACCAGGTCGGCTGCGTGCGCAGCTTCACCTTGAAGGACGGCAACCGCATCCGCGAGCAGCTGCTGACGCTGTCGGATACCGAGCACAAGAGCACCTACTGCATCGTCGAGGCCACCGTGCCGCTGCAGCGCTACGTGTCGACCGTGACGCTCAAGCCGGTGACCGACGGCAACCGCACGTTCTGGCACTGGGAATCGACCTTCGCGACGCCGCCGGGCATGGAGCGCGAGCTGCACGACATGGTCGCGCAGGGCGTGTACGAAGCGGGCTTCGCCAACCTGCGTCGGCATCTGCAGGCCGGTCGCGACCGGCAGCCGAGCGGCACGGCCGCAATGCCGACGGCGCTCGCGCTGCCGGCGCGGCGCGTCGCGGTGCACCGCTACGGCGCGGCCGACGTGCTGCAGGCCGAGGCCAGCGAGGCGGCGGCGCCGGGCGACGGCGAGGTGCGCATCCAGCAGCGCGCGATCGGCGTCAACTACTTCGACGTGTACCTGCGGCGCGGCTGGATCCCGGCCCTGCTGCCGCTGCCCGGCGTGCCCGGCATGGAAGCGGCGGGCACCGTGATCGACTGCGGGCCGAACGTCGGCGGGCTGCTCCCGGGCGACCGCGTGGCCTACCTCGGGCCACGGCCCGGCGCGTACACCACGGTGCGCAGCGTGCCGGCCGAGTGGGTGGTGCGGCTGCCGCCGGCGATCGAGCTCGACACCGCCGCGGCGCTGCTGCTCAAGGGCCTGACCGCCGACTACCTGCTGCGCGACCTCGGCCACGTGGTCCCCGGCACGCGCGTTCTCGTGCACGCGGCGGCCGGCGGCGTCGGCCTGCTGATGTGCGCGTGGGCGCGCCGGCTGGGTGCGGTGGTGCTGGGCACGGTGTCCAGCGACGAGAAGGCGCGCGTCGCGCGGGCGCACGGCTGCGAGCATGTGATCGTGACCCGCGACTACCGCTTCGCCGACGCCGTGCAACGCGCCTGCGGCGGCGCCGACCTGGTGATCGACGGCCTGGGCGACGCGGCGCGCGACGAGAACCTCGCCGCGCTCGCGCGCCGCGGCCACTGGGTCAGCCTCGGCCAGGCCAGCGGCCCCCTCGAGCCCTTGCCGCCGGACGCGCTGGTCGCCAAATCGCTGACCTTCTCGCGCCCGGTGGTGTTCGATTACGTCGCCACGCACGCGCAGCTCGCCGAGCGCGCGCAGCGTGTGTGGAACGCGCTCGGCGACGGCACGCTGACGCTCCCGCCGATCGAACGCTTCACGCTCGACGCCGCCGCGCAGGCGCATGCGCGGCTCGAATCGCGTGGCACGATCGGCGCCCTGATCCTGACCGCTTGAAAGGTGCGCGAGATGATTTTCGGCATGAACCACTTCACCGTGATCGCGGAGGACGAGGCCAAGACGCTCGCGTTCTACGTCGACCTGCTCGGCCTGACCGTTGGCCACCGGCCCGACCTGGGCTTCCCCGGCGCGTGGCTCTACGCCGGCGGCGAGCACGCGGTGCTGCACATGTACTTCGACCGCCCGGTGCCGGCCCAGCGCGCCGGCGTGATCGACCACATGGCCTTCAGTGCCCGCGACCTGCGCGCCGTGAAGGCCCGCTTCGATGCCAGCGGCACGAAGTACGACCTGCGCCAGCAGGTCGGCGCCGGCACGTGGCAGCTGTTCTGCTACGACCCCAACGGTGCCAAGGTCGAACTCGATTTCGACGCGTCCGAGACGCTGTAGACCCCTGCGCGCGCCCGGCACGGGCGCGGGTAATCCCTTGACCCCGCGTCTTGCACGGGTCGGCTTGTCATCGT
The DNA here is from genome assembly GCA_040384825.1 of Pseudomonadota bacterium. Taxonomy (GTDB): domain Bacteria; phylum Pseudomonadota; class Gammaproteobacteria; order Burkholderiales; family Burkholderiaceae_C; genus LMDS01. The sequence continues at coordinate 36,674 of JAZKIO010000049.1, read as the reverse complement.
ATTATTTACCGACCGGACGGTCGAGAATGTTTTCGTCCGGCGCTTTGACGGCCGCCCGACGGCGCCGCAAACTCCCCTGACGACTCGCCGAGAAGGGTTCCATGGCCGCACCGACCCCCCAGCAGACCGCCGAACACGTGCGCGACGGCATGTTCGAGAACGACCGCGCCTCGAAGATGCTGGGCATGCGCATCGTCGAGGTCGGCCCCGGCACCGCGACGCTCGCGATGACGGTGCGCGACGACATGCTCAACGGCCACGACATCTGCCACGGCGGGCTGATCGCCACGCTGGCCGACTCGGCCTTCGCGTTCGCCTGCAACTCGTACGACGAGCTGACCGTGGCCGCCGGCTTCGCGGTCGACTTCGTCGCGCCGGGCCGCGGCGGCGACGTGCTGACTGCCCGCTGCGCCGAGGCGACGAAGGCCGGCCGCACCGGCGTCTACGACACCGAGGTCACGAACCAGCGCGGCGAGCGCGTCGCGCTGTTCCGCGGCCGCTCGTACACGATGAAGGGCAAGCCGGCAGTCCCTGCCCGGACCGCCGGCTGACCCACGCACAGGAGACAACAAGACCATGTCAGCCCGACACCCCGCGCCCGGCGAACTCGACCGGATCGAAACCGCGAGCCGCGACGAGATCGCCGCGCTGCAATTGCAGCGCCTGAAGACGACGCTGCAGCGCGCCTACGCCAACGTGCCGCACTACAAGCGCGCCTTCGACGCCAAGGGCGTGCACCCGGACGACCTGAAGCAGCTCGCCGACCTGGCGAAGTTCCCGTTCACGGTCAAGAAGGACCTGCGGGACAACTATCCCTTCGGCCTGTTCGCGGTGCCGCGTGAAGAGGTGGTGCGGCTGCACGCGTCGAGCGGAACGACCGGCAAGCCGACCGTCGTCGGCTACACCGCGAACGACATCTCGAACTGGGCCGACCTGGTCGCGCGCTCGATCCGCGCCGCCGGCGGGCGCAAGGGCGATCTCGTCCAGGTGGCCTACGGCTACGGCCTGTTCACCGGCGGCCTGGGCGCGCACTACGGCGCCGAGCGGCTGGGCTGCACGGTCATCCCGATGTCGGGCGGGCAGACGGAGAAGCAGATCCAGCTGATCCAGGACTTCCAGCCCAAGATCATCATGGTCACGCCGAGCTACATGCAGGTGATCGTCGAGGAGATGGCGCGCCGCGGCATCGACGCGCGCGAGACCTCGCTCGAGATCGGCATCTTCGGCGCCGAGCCGTGGACGGAGGCGATGCGCCGCGAGATCGAGACCAAGGCCGGCATCGACGCGGTCGACATCTACGGCCTGAGCGAGGTGATGGGCCCCGGCGTGGCGAGCGAGTGCGTCGAGACCAAGGACGGCCCGGTGGTGTGGGAAGACCACTTCCTGCCCGAGATCATCGATCCCGAGACCGGCGAGGTCCTGCCGGACGGGAGCGAGGGCGAACTGGTGTTCACCTCGCTGACCAAGGAAGCGCTGCCGATCATCCGCTACCGCACCCGAGACCTGACGCGCCTGCTGCCGCCGACCGCGCGCGCGTTCCGCCGCATGGGCAAGATCGTCGGCCGCAGCGACGACATGCTGATCATCCGCGGCGTCAACGTCTTCCCGACCCAGATCGAGGAGATCGTGCTCGCGCACGCCAAGCTCTCCGGCCAGTACCAGGTGCACGTGAGCCGCGAAGGCCTGCTGGACGAAGTCGAGGTGCATTGCGAGATGCAGCCCGGCGCCGACGGCGACGCGGCCGAGATCGCCGGCTGGGTGCAGCACCGCGTGAAGACGCTGGTCGGCATCTCGACCAAGGTGAAGGTGCTGACCCCCGATTCGATCGAACGCACGCTGACCGGAAAAGCGCGGCGTGTCATAGACAAGCGACCCAAGTAAAGGATCAAGCCATGTACACCCAGGCGATGGACACGATGGGCAAGGACGAAGCGCCGAAGGCGCTGCGCTCGGCCGAGGAAGTGCAGCTGCAGGAGCGCTTCGATGCCCGCATCGACGCCGGCGACTTCATCGAGGCGAAGGACTGGATGCCCGAGCACTACCGCAAGACGCTGGTGCGCCAGATCAGCCAGCACGCGCACTCCGAGATCGTCGGCATGCTGCCCGAAGGCAACTGGATCAGCCGCGCGCCGACGCTCAAGCGCAAGGCGATCCTGCTCGCCAAGGTGCAGGACGAGGGCGGCCACGGCCTGTACCTCTACGCCGCCGCCGAGACGCTGGGCACCACCCGCGACCAGCTGTTCGACGCACTGCATTCCGGCAAGGCCAAGTACAGCTCGATCTTCAACTACCCGACGCTGACCTGGGCCGACATGGGCACGATCGGCTGGCTGGTCGACGGCGCGGCGATCATGAACCAGGTGCCGATCTGCCGCTGCTCGTACGCGCCGTATGCGCGCGCGATGATCCGCATCTGCCGCGAGGAGAGCTTCCATCAGCGCCAGGGCTACGAGGCGCTGCTGACGATGATGACCCACGGCACCGAGGCGCAGAAGGCGATGGTGCAGGACGCGGTCAACCGCTGGTGGTGGCCGTCGATCATGATGTTCGGCCCGCCGGACGACCAGAGCCCGAACAGCGCGCAATCGATGCGCTGGGGCATCAAGCGCGTCAGCAACGACGAGCTGCGCCAGAAGTTCATCGACGCCACAGTCGACCAGGCCAAGCTGCTCGGCGTGACGCTGCCCGACCCCGACCTCAAGTGGAACGAGGCCCGCCAGTCCTACGACTACGGCACGATCGACTGGAGCGAGTTCAAGCGCGTGCTGGCCGGTGACGGCCCGTGCAACAAGGAGCGCCTCGCGGCCCGCGTGAAGGCCTGGGACGACGGCGCGTGGGTGCGCGAAGCGGCCATGGTCCACGCCAACAAGCAATCCATGAAGGAGGCCGCATGAGCGCCGATCTGCAAAGTGAATGGCCGCTGTGGGAAGTGTTCGTGCGCAGCAAGGCCGGCCTGGACCACAAGCACTGCGGCAGCCTGCACGCGGCCGACGCGAAGATGGCGATCCAGATGGGGCGCGATGTCTACACGCGCCGCCAGGAAGGCGTGAGCGTGTGGGTGGTGCGCTCGGACCAGATCGTCGCGAGCGACCCGGCCGACAAGGCGATGTACTTCGACCCGGCCGAGGACAAGGTCTATCGCCACCCCACGTTCTACGAGCTTCCGAAATCGCTCGATCACATGTGAGTGGATGACGAAACCATGACCGCTTCCATCCAGCTCCAGCGCGCGCCCGAGGTCCAGTACCTGCTGCGCATCGCCGACACCAACCTGATCCTCGCGCAGCGCATCGCCGAATGGTGCGGCCACGCGCCGGCGCTCGAGGAAGACATCGCGCTGTCGAACATGGCGCTCGACCTGGTCGGCCAGTCGCGCGCGCTGCTGACGCGTGCCGGCGAGCTCGAGGGCCGCGGCCACGACGAGGACCAGCTCGCGTTCCTGCGCGACGAGCGCGACTACTTCAACGCGACGCTGGTCGAGCTGCCGCGCGGTGACTTCGCGTTCACCGTGCTGCGCAACCTGTTCATCGCGACCTGGTCCAAGCTGCTGTGGGAGCGCCTGCTCGAATCGAGCGACGCCGAGGTCGCCGCGATCGCCGGCAAGGCCGTCAAGGAAGTGCGCTACCACCAGCAGCACGCCGCCGACTGGGTCGTGCGGCTGGCCGACAGCACCGAGGAAGCCCGCCGCCGCGTCGACGCGGCGCTCGACGACCTGTGGCGCTACACCAGCGAACTGTTCGGCGCCGATGCCGTCGACGAGCACGCGCTCGCCAGCGGTCTCGGGCCGCGCTGGGCCGATCTGCAGGCGCCGTGGATGGCCGAGATCACCGCGGTGTTCGATGAAGCCGGGCTCGCGCTGCCGAAGGCCTCGGGCTTCCGGCCGACCGGTACGCGCGGCGTGCACAGCGAGCACATGGGGTTCATCCTGGCGGAGATGCAGCATCTGCAGCGCGCGTATCCGGGAGGGGCGTGGTGAATCAGGCGACGGCGTCGCGGGTCGAGCGCGCCTGGGAGGTGCTCTCCACCGTCCTCGACCCCGAAGTCCCCGCCGTGTCCGTCCGCGACCTCGGCATCGTCCGCGACGTGATCGAGCATGCCGATCACCTCGAGATCGTGCTCACGCCCACCTACTCCGGCTGCCCCGCGACCGAGGTGATCGAGGCCGATGTGCTGAAGGCCATCGCCGCCGCCGGCCTGGGCGCCGCCCGCGTCACGCTGCGCCGCGCGCCCGCGTGGACCACCGACTGGATCAGTGCCGAGGGCCGCGCGAAGATGCTGGCCTACGGCATCGCGCCGCCGTCGCCGACGCGTGACGATGGCGCCGTGCCGATCCGCTTCGTCGGCCGTCCGCGCCTGACCGCCCTCACCTGCCCGCGCTGCGGCAGCAAGAACACCGAGCAGCTCGCCGCCTTCGGCTCCACCGCCTGCAAGGCGACCTGGCGCTGCCTCGCCTGCCTGGAACCGTTCGAACACTTCAAGCCGATCTGAAGCCTCTCGAAAGAGGCGGAGACACCACCCCATGAGCGTCATCTTCCATCCGCTGCGCGTGCGCGCGATCCTGCCGGACACGGCCGAAGCCGTCGTCGTCTCGTTCGACGTGCCGCCCGATCTGCGCGAGGTCTTCAGCTTCACGCAGGGCCAGTACCTCACGCTGCGCAAGGAGATCGACGGCCAGGACCTGCGCCGCTCGTACTCGATCTGCGCCGGTGTCGACGACGGCGAGTTGCGCGTCGGCGTGCGCAAGGTGAAGGGAGGCGTGTTCTCCAACTGGATCAACGAGCACCTCGCGCACGGCGACACGATCAGCGTGATGGCACCGCAGGGCCGCTTCTTCGTGCCGATGGAGCCTGCCGCGCGCCGCCACCACGTCGGCATCGCCGGCGGCAGCGGCGTGACGCCGATCCTGTCGACGATGAAGACGGTGCTGGCGCGCGAGCCGCTGAGCCGCTTCTCGCTGATCTACGGCAACCGCCAGCTCAAGTCGACGATGTTCAAGGAAGAGATCGAGGACCTCAAGAACAAGTACCTGACGCGCCTGACGCTGCACCACGTCTTCTCCGACGAGCACACCGACGCGCCGCTCAACATGGGCGTGATGAACCGCGACAAGATCGGCGAGTTCCTGCGCACCGTGGTGCCGGCCCAGAGCATCGACCACGCGTTCGTCTGCGGCCCGTTCCAGATGAACGACGAGGCCGAGGCGGCGCTGCTCGCCGCCGGCGTGCCGGAAGAGCGCATCCACATCGAACGTTTCGGTCTGGCACCGCAGGCGCAGGCGGTCGGCGCGGTCATTCACGAAGCCAAGCCGGGCGACGCCGAGACCGCACGCGTGACGATCATCCGCGACGGCCTGTCGCGCGAGATCAGCTTCACCAAGGACCAGCCGAGCATCCTCGACGCGGCCTCGGCCGCCGGGCTCGAAGTGCCGTTCTCGTGCACCTCCGGCGTGTGCGGCACCTGCCGCGCGAAGTGCATCTCTGGCGAGGTGCGCATGGAGCGCAACTTCGCGCTCGACAAGAACGAGGTCGCGAACGGCTTCGTGCTGACCTGCCAGGCGCATCCTCTGACGCCCACCGTGACACTCTCGTTCGACGAGCGGTGACGGGTCACGCTCTTCTTTGACCGCCAAGGCGCCAAGAACGCAAAGGACGCCAAGAAAGAGAAAGCCCTGATCTGATGGCTTTTCCTTGGCGCTCTTGGCGTTCTTGGCGCCTTGGCGGTAAATCTGCCTCCATCAAGCTCCTGACCGCACGACACAAGGCACACCATGACCACTACCCTCCAAAGCTACATCGGCGGCCGCTGGCTCGGCACGCAGGCCGCACAATCGCTGCACAGCGCGATCAACGGCAAGCCGGTCTACAGCACGCACGCCGAGGCGATCGACTTCGGCGAGGCCGTCGCGCACGCGCGCAATGTCGGCCTGCCTGCGCTGATGGCGCTCGATTTCCAGCAACGCGCCGAGCGGCTCAAGGCGCTGGCGAAGTACCTGAACGAGCACAAGGAAACGCTGTACGCGATCTCGGCCCACACCGGCGCCATTCGCACCGACAGCTGGATCGACATCGAGGGCGGCAGTGGCACGCTGTTCGCCTATGCGAGCGTCGGCAGCAACGAATTGCCCTCGGGCAACCTCGTGCACGAGGGGCCCGCCATCTCGCTCGGCAAGACCGGCCGCTTCCAGGGCACGCACATCCTGGTGCCGCGCGGCGGCATCGCGGTGCACATCAACGCGTTCAACTTCCCGGTCTGGGGTTTGCTCGAGAAATTCGCGCCCGCCTTCCTGGCAGGCATGCCGTGCATCGGCAAGCCCGCCACGGCGACCAGCTACCTGACCGAAGCGGCGGTGCGGCTGATCCAGCAGTCCGGCATCCTGCCCGAGGGCGCGCTGCAGCTCGTGATCGGCGGCACCGGCGACCTGCTCGACCGGCTCGACGGCCGCGATGTCGTCACCTTCACCGGCTCGGCCGACACCGCCGCCAAGCTGCGCGTGCACCCAAACATCGTGCGCCACTCGATCCCGTTCAACGCCGAGGCCGACTCGCTCAACTGCGCGATCCTCGGCGACGACGTGACGCCCGACGACGAGGAGTTCGACCTGTTCGTCAAGGAGGTCGCGCGCGAGATGACCGTCAAGGCGGGCCAGAAGTGCACCGCGATCCGCCGCGCGATCGTGCCCCGCGCGCACCTCGACGCGGTCGCCGAGAAGCTGCGCGCGCGGCTTAAGAAGACCGTGATCGGCGACCCGTCTCGCGAGGACGTGCGCATGGGCGCGCTCGCGTCGCGCGCGCAGTTCGACGACGTGTCCGAACGCGTCGCGACGCTGCTGCAGGGCGCCGAGCTCGTCCACGGCGCGCGCGACGGCTTCGCGCCGCTCGGCGACGGCGTGTCCGAGGGCGCGTTCTTCTCGCCGACGCTGCTGCTCAGCCGCCACCCGCTGACGCACGACGCGGTGCACGACGTCGAAGCGTTCGGCCCGGTCAGCACGCTGATGCCGTACGACGGCGTCGACGAGGCCATCGCGCTCGCCGCCAAGGGCAAGGGCAGCCTCGTGGCCACGCTGGTCACCAAGAGCCCGCAGCTCGCGGCGCGCGTGATCCCGGCAGCCGCCGCGCTGCACGGCCGCCTGCTGATCCTCGACCGCGAAGCCGCGCACGAATCCACCGGCCACGGCTCGCCGCTGCCGCTGCTGAAGCACGGCGGCCCGGGCCGCGCCGGCGGCGGCGAGGAGCTCGGCGGCGTGCGCGCCGTCAAGCACTACCTGCAGCGCGCCGCGCTGCAGGGTTCCCCGACGATGCTCGCGGCCGTGACGGGCGAGCACATCCGCGGCGCGAAGGTCAACGACACGCCGGTGCACCCGTTCCGCAGCCACTTCGAGGACCTGCAGATCGGCGATTCGCTGCTGACCCACCGCCGTACCGTCGGCGAGGCCGACATCGTCGCCTTCGGCGGCATCTCGGGCGACTACTTCTACATGCACTTCGACGAGATCGCGGCGAAGGAAAGCCCGTTCGGCAAGCGCATCGCGCACGGCTACTTCGTGCTGTCGGCCGCGGCCGGCCTGTTCGTCTCGCCCGCACCGGGGCCGGTGCTCGCGAACTACGGTCTGGACACGCTGCGCTTCGTCAAGCCGGTCGGCATCGGCGACACGATCCGCGCGCGCCTGACCGCCAAGCGCAAAATCGACCGCAACAAGAAGGACGCCAACGGCGTTGGCCAGGGCGTCGTCGCATGGGACGTGGAAGTGACGAACCAGAACGACGAGGTCGTCGCGAGCTACGACATCCTGACGCTGGTGGCGAAGCGGGGCTGAGTCAGGCCTCAACGCGCCGCGGCGGCGCTCGCCGGCGCGGCGGCCGCCTCGGCGTCCACCGCCTGCTGCACCGCTCGGTAGAACGCGTCGCGCGCCTGGCTGGCGGTTCGGTCGGTCGCGCCGCCGGCCCAGTTGGCGTTCGACGCGACCACGAGCTTGCGCTTCGGGTCGATGAACAAACCCTGGCCGAAGATGCCGCGGGCGGCGAACGCACCGTTGCTGTACGTCCACCACTGGTAGCCGTAGCCGCGGCCGGGCTGGCCGATGCCGGTGCGCTCGGTGGTCGCATCGAGCAGCCAGCCGTCGGGCACGATGGGCTGGCCGTCGACGCGCGCCGTTCAGGATGAACTGGCCGAGCCGCGCGTAGTCGCGTGACGCGGCCTGGATGCAGCAGCCGCTGATCTCGTTGCCGGTGCGGCTGAGCAGCCAGGTGGCCTGCTGCTCCATGCCGGCCGGCACCCAGATCTTCTCGGACAGGTAGGTCGCGAGCGGCTTCTTCACGGCTGCGGCGAGCAGCACGCCGACGAGGTTGGTCTCGCCGGTGCTGTAGTGCCAGCGCTGCCCGGCCGGCGCCTCGCGCGGCAGGCGGCGCATGTAGCTGACGAGCGAATCGACGCCCTCCTCGGGCTTGTGGCTGTTGAAGCGCGCCACGTCGGCGTTCGGATCGGCGTAGTCCTCGTTCCAGCGCACGCCGGAGGTCATCGTCAGCAGCTGCCGCAGGCTCACGTCGTCGTACGCGGAGCCCTTCATCTGCGGCAGGTAGTCGCTGACCTTGTCGTCCATGCTGCGGATGTGACCGTCGCGGATCGCGGCGCCGACCAGCGTCGACGTGACCGACTTGGCCACGGAGAAGCTGGTCCAGCGCCCGTCCTTGTCGAAGCCCAGGCCGTAGCGTTCGAGTCGCAGCTGGCCGTCGTGCAGGATCAGCAGCGCGGCGCTGCGCTGGCCGGCCATGTAGGCGTCGACATCGACGCCGAGTTTCATCAGCGGCGGCCCGGGCGGCAGGGGCGACGGCGCGGGGCCGGCCGCGACGACGCGCGACTTGGCGAGCACCGGCAGCCGGTCCAGCGCGCGGAATGCGGCGTCGCGCTGCGCCTGGTTCCAGAACAGCAGGTCGCGGTTGGTGGGCACGGTCGCGAGCAGCGCGCGCGTCTCCTTGTCGAGGCTGGCCCAGCCGGCTGCGGCGGCCACGCCCAGCGCGGCCAGCAGGCCGAGCGCGATGGTCCTGAACTTCATGCGATTCCTTCGCAGCAGCGATGGGGGCCGCGTCAGCGCGGCGAGACGAGCACGTAGCCGCGGTTCTCGACCGTGTCGAAGGTGCGCATGCCCTTCACCAGCGTCGCGGTCGGCATCCAGACCCAGCTCGCGGCGGCTGGGTTCACGTCGAGCACCAGGAACGAATCGGACGCGGCGTCGTAGGCGCCGAGCGGCGAGATGTGGCCGCCGCCCTTCTGGCCGACGGCCTCGCGCCGGTAGTTGACGATCGCGTAGTCGTCGGCCTTCGCCAGGTTGGCGATCAGGTCGGCGCGGATCTCGGCCTCGGGCTTCGCATCGTCGACGACGACCACGCGCGTGGCCAGGCCGTTGGCGCGCAGCAGCTCGTCGAACTGGCGCAGCTGGTAGCCGAAGTCGCGCCGCGTCTTGCCGTCGATCACCACGGGCTCGCCGAGCACCTGCGCACGAGTCTTGGCGCCCTTGGCGATCACCAGGTCGGGCGTGTGGCGCGGCACGATCGGGTCGGCGCCGGCCGGCAGGTGGCGCAGGTCGTCGGGGCGCAGGCGATCGTGGTCGCGGGGCAGCGCGGCGCCGCGGTTGCCGGCCGCGTTGAGCACGATGGCGGCGCTGGTCGGCCCGCAGAACGCGCCGTTGATCTGCGCCTCGAACTGGTTGGCGAGCGCGGCGAAATCCACCTTCGCGGTCGCGCGTGAAAGTCGCGCGAGGCCTTCATCGGACGCCATCGTGACCAGCGCGCCATCCGCCACCGCCGGCACGCGCGCGGCCGGCGGCGCGGCACAGCCGAGCACCGACGCCAGCAGCGCTGCCGCCGCGGCGCGAGTGAGCCAGCCGGCGCTCGCCATCGCCTCAGTACCCCAGCGCCAGGCCGCTGTTGCGGCGCGGGTCGTTGGCGCCGTAGTAGCGGTTCTTGCCGACCGGCTTGCCGCCGAGCGAGGGCGCCCCGACCAGGATCACCGCGAGGTGGTTCACCGGCTGCGGGTTGCCGAACTTCTGGCCCCAGCCTTCGAGGATCTTGCGGGTGTCCGGGCTGAGCGCGAAGTTGTCGACGTTGGTCGCCTCGGGCAGCCATTGCTGGTGGAACTTGGGCGCGTCGACCGCTTCCTGCGCGTTCATGCCGTAGTCGATCACGTTGATGATCGTGTGCAGCACTGCGGTGATGATGCGGCTGCCGCCCGGCGTGCCCACCACCATGACCGGCTTGCCGTCCTTCGTGACGATGGTCGGGCTCATCGAGCTGAGCGGGCGCTTGCCCGGGGCGATGGCGTTGGCCTCGCCCTGCACCAGGCCGTACAGGTTGGGCACGCCGATCTTGGCGGTGAAGTCGTCCATCTCGTTGTTCAGCAGCACGCCGGTCTTGGCGGCCGTGACCTTGGCACCGAACCAGTCGTTCAGCGTGTAGGTGACCGAGACCGCGTTGCCCCACTTGTCGACGATCGAGTAGTGGGTGGTGTTGCTGCCCTCGTGGGGCGCGACGCCGGGCTTGACGTCCTTGGAGACGCCGGCCTTGTCGGGCACGATCGCGGCGCGGATCTTCGCGGCGTAGTCCTTCGACAGCAGGCGGTCGAGCGGGTTCTTCACGAAGTCGGGGTCGCCGAGGTAGCTGTTGCGGTCGACGTACGCGTGGCGCATCGCCTCGATCTGGTAGTGCACCGATTGCGCCGAGCGGAAGCCGAGTTCCCTCAGCGGGTAGCCTTCGAGGATGTTGAGGATCTCGCAGACCACCACGCCGCCCGAGCTCGGCGGCGGCGCGGAGACCACGCCGTAGCCGCGGTAGCTGCACTCCACCGGCTTGAGCTCGCGGGTCTTGTACTGGTCGAGGTCGGCCTGCGTGATGATGCCTTTGCCGGCCTGGCTGCTGGCGACCAACGCGGCGCCGACCGGGCCCTTGTAGAAGCCGGCTTCGCCCTGCTCGGCGATCGCCTTCAGCGTCTGCGCCAGGTCCTTCTGCACGATCTTTTGGCCGACCTGGAACGGCTCGCCGTTGTTCAGGAAGATCGCGGCGGAGGCCGGGTCCTTCCTGAAGTCTTCGGTGGCGGTGCCGAACATGTCCACGTCGCCCTGGTCGAGCACGAAGCCGTCCTGCGCGTACCGGATCGCCGGGGCCAGCACCGCGGCGCGCTTCATCGTGCCGTACTTGTTCAGCGCGAACTCCATGCCAGAGACGGTGCCGGGCACGCCGACCGCAAGGTGGCCGTTCGTGCTCAGGCCCTTGACGACGTTGCCGCTCGCGTCGAGGTACATGTTGGCGGTGGCGGCCAGCGGTGCCTTCTCGCGGAAATCGAGGAAGGTCTTGCGGCCGTCGGCCAGCTGGATCGTCATGAAGCCGCCGCCGCCGAGGTTGCCGGCAGCGGGGTAGACGACCGCCAGCGCGTAGCCGACCGCGACCGCGGCATCGACCGCGTTGCCGCCGTCCTTCAGCACGTCGACGCCGACGCGGGTGGCGAGGTGCTGCGCCGTCACGACCATGCCGTTCTCGGCGGCCACGGGCGGTTGCGAGGCGGCCTGCGCGCCGAGGTGGCAGAGGGCGAGTGCGGCGGCGAGCAGCGAGCGGGCGAGGAGGTCGAGTTTCATGAACTCGACTATAGGAGAGGAGAACCGGCGGAGAGCGCAGGTCCGGGGCGCCTGAGCGCCCGGACCTGCGTCCCGGCGATCAGGCCGCCTGCTTGCGGCGGCGCGCCACCCAGCCCAGCAGCCCGAGCCCGCCGAGCATCAGCGCGTAGGTCTCCGGCTCCGGGATGGCCGGCGGGATCTCGACGCCTGCGACGGTGATGCCGTCGAACGCGAGGCCCGAGGCGTACTGCGTGTCGTCCCAGTTCGTCACGCCGAACTCGAGGATGTAGTTGCCGGCGCTGGCGATGTCGTAGGTCGACTGGATCCAGCCGGTGTAGCCGCAACCGCTGTTGAAGCAATCACCCGAGTCGCCGCCCAGGGGCGCCCACGACGGGCCGCCCGGGATGATCGGCACCGTCGCGGGGACCAGCGTGGCGACCGGCGCGGGCAGGCCGAAGCCCGGGGCGATCGTGCCGGACGGCTGGGTGCGGGCGTTGAACAGCACCGCGGCGATCGAGCCGTTGCTAGCGTTCAGCAGGTTGGCGTAGCCGTAGTCGGCGAAGCCGGAGCCGTCACTGGTCACGTAGTTGAACGAGAACTTCAGCGCGTCGCCGGCGGCGGCCGCGAAGGTGACCGAGCGCAGGCTCGAACCGTTGGTCTCGCTGCCCAGGTCGTAGCCGGCCGTCGCGTTGGAACCCGACGTCGAGACCCAGCCGTAGGCGGTCGAGCCGGCGATCGGCGCGAGCGTGACGACGCCGTTGGCGCCCGAGGTGCCGGCGGTGCCGTTCACCGTCCAGCCGGCCGGCAAGCCGCTGTTGAAGCTTTGGGCGTAGGCGGTCTGGCCGGCGATCGCCACCAATGCGCCTGCGAGGATGGATGTTGAAATTCTCACGACTCACTCCCTGTTTGTTAACAAAACCAAACAGATTCCACCAATCGCGGGCAAATGTCACAACCCCCTGACCGTGGGGTGGCCGCGTCCCGGCCGGCTTTCCCGGGGGCTCAGCCGAACGGCGAGGGGTCGAATTCGCCGGCCAGTGCGCGCCAGACGCGCGGCGGCGTCAGCGGCATCTGCACCTGCTCGGCACGCCGTCCGTGGCCCGCGTGGTCGAGCGCGTCGATCACCGCGTTGACGACGGCCGGCGTCGCGCCGATCGTGCCGAGCTCGCCGACCCCTTTGACGCCGAGCAGGTTGGTCGTGCAGGGGATCGAGGTGTCGAACTCGGTCGTGAACATCCGGCTCGCGATGTCGGCGCGCGGCATCGCGTAGTCCTGGAAGCTGGCGGTCAGGATCTGCCCGGATTCCGGGTCGTAGACGATCTGCTCGGTCAACGCCTGGCCGATGCCCTGCACCGCCCCGCCCTCGATCTGGCCCGCGACGATGGTGGGGCTGATCACGCGGCCGATGTCGTTGACCGAGCTGTACGCGACCACGTCGACGTGGCCGGTGGCCGGGTCGATCTCGACCTCGCAGACATGGCAGCCGTTCGGCCAGGTCGGCCCGCCGACGGCGCTGGTCGAGTCGACGTAGATGTGCTGCTCAGGTTGTTTGGCGGCCAGCTCGAACAGATCGATGCCGACGTCGGTGCCGACGACCTTGAAGCGGCCTTCGAGGTACTCGATGTCGGCCGGCGCCACTTCGAGCACCTCGCCGGCGAGCTGCCTGCTCTTGTCGATGGTGCGCTCCGACGCCACGCGCACGGCCGAGCCGCCGGTGAACAGCGAACGCGAGCCGGCGCTGCCGAAACCGTTGGCGCGGTCGGTGTCGCCCTGCACGATGCGGATGCGCTCGACCTGCACGCCGAACACGTCGACCGCGAGCTGCACGTAGCTGGTCGCGATGCCCTGCCCCATCGCCTGCGTGGCCGAGACGATCTCGATGAAGCCGTCGGCGGAGATGTCGACCGTCACGCGCTCCTCGAACACGTTGCCGCCGGTCCATTCGAGGAAGCTCGCGAGACCGCGGCCGCGGATCAATCCCTTCGCCTCGCTCGCGGCGCGGCGCGCGGCGAAGCCGTTCCAGTCGGCGAGCGCCAGGCCGTGGTCGAGGATCTGCTCGAAGCGGCCGCTGTCGTAGGTCTGCCCCATCGCGTTCTTGTAGGGCATCTGCCCGGGCGAGATCAGGTTGCGGCGGCGCAGCTCGGCGGGGTCGATCCGCATCTCGCGCGCGGCCGCGTCGAACAGCCGCTCGGTGATGTAGATCGCCTCGGGCCGGCCCGCGCCGCGGTAGGCGCCGGTCGGCGTGGTGTTGGTCATCACCGCGAGGAAGTGCAGGTCGATCGTGGTGATGTCGTAGATGCTGGTCGAGACCCACGGCCCGATCAGCAGCTGGATCGCGACGCCGACGCCCATCGCGTACGCGCCGACGTTGGCGAGCGAGCGCACGCGCATCGCGAGCACCTTGCCGTGCGCATCGAGCGCCAGCTCGGCGCGGCTGACCACGTCGCGGCCGTGCACCGCGGACAGGAACTCCTCGACCCGCTCGGCCTGCCAGCGCACTGGGCGCTTCAGGTCCTTCGCGGCGAACGCGACGACGATGTCCTCCGGGTGGATGCCGGTCTTCATGCCGAAGCCGCCGCCGACATCGCCGACGACGATGCGGGTGTTCTCGGCGGTGAGGCCCGGGATCGCGTCGACCAGCGAGCCGCGCGTGCCGGTCGGCATCTGGCTGCTCAACCGCACCGTCAGGTGGTTCGCACCCGTGTCGAACGCGGCGACGATGCTGCGCGGCTCCATCGGGCTCGGCGCGAGGCGCTGGTTCACCAGGTCGAGCGAGACGCGGTGCGCGGCCGATGCGAACGCGGCCTCGGTCGCCGCGACGTTCCCGTGGCGCATCTCGGCGGCGATGTTGTCGGGCGCCTCCGGGCACAGCGCCGGCGCGCCCGGAGCAGTCGCGCGCACCGGGTCGACGACGACCGGCAGCTCCTCGTAGTCGACCATCACGGCTTCGAGCGCGTCCTTCGCGGCCTCGCGCGATTCGGCGACGACCGCGGCGACGGCCTCGCCGACGAAGCGCACCGTGTCCACCGCCAGCGCGTGCCGCGCCGCCGAGGCCGGCGGCTGGCCGTTCGCGCGCTGGAAGCCGGCCGCCTTCGGCATGTGCTTCACGCCGGCCGCGACCAGCTGCGCGCCGGTGTAGACCGCGATCACGCCCGGCATGCCCGCCGCCGCCGCGGTGTCGACCGACACGACGCGCGCATGCGCGTACGGCGAGCGCAGGAACGCGATGTGCGCCGTGTTCTCGACCACGACGTTGTCGGTGAACTGCCCGCGCCCGACCAGCAGGCTCGCGTCCTCGACGCGCTTGACGGCCTGGCCGCTGCCGAAACGGGTGGCGTTGCTGGTGGGGGTGCTCATCGTTGCAATTCCTCGGTTTGTCGGCGATACGGGCAGCTCGCGCATCGTAGCCGCCCCAAGAGAGGACTGCCTTATCCTCGCGGCCGCACTTCCCCACGGCGCCATGCTCTCGATCGACATCCAGAATCATCGTTTTCAGGTGCGCGCCGCGGCCGTGTTCATCGAAGGCGACTTCGTGCTGCTGCACCGACTGGACGGTGACGACTTCTGGGCACTGCCCGGCGGTCGCGTCGAGGCAGGCGAAGACGGCGCATCGACGATCGTGCGCGAAATGGCCGAGGAGCTCGGCGACGCCGTCACCTGCGGACCGCTGCTCTATACCGTCGAGAATTTCTTCGAGATCGCGGGCAAGGCGCATCACGAGATCGGGCTGTACTACCGGGCACAGCTCCCGCACGATTCAAGGGTGAGAGACACGAGTGTCGAACATGCCGGGGTCGAGGGGGACAAGGCACTGGTATTCGCCTGGTTCCCGCGCCACGCGCTGGATGCCATCACCTTGCATCCCTCGTTCTTGAAAGCCGCGCTGTGCGAGGAGCCGCTGGCCCACCGACATGTCATTCAGCGCGACTGATCACCCGTCCCTCAAAACAACTGCATCAACGCCATCGCCAGCACGCTCAGCACGATGCTGCTCGCGAACGGCACGAACCATTCGCGGCCGAACAGGCGGAAGCGGAAGTCGCCGGGCAGCTTGCCGAGGCCGAGCTTCTCGAGCCAGGGGCGCAGGCCGCTGAACAGGATCAGCGCGAGGAAGACGACGATGAGCCATCGGATCACGATGGCGCTTTCAATGTTCGCCAGCGGATCACAGCGTGTGCGTCCGGTCGCCGTGGGCGAACCCGAGCGGCGCATCGTCGAAGGCCGCATCGCAGCCCTTCGCGAACCCGATCACCTTGAACAGCTCGCCCATCTCGTGCTCGGCGAGCAGCTTCTGCGCATTGGCGCGGGTGACGAGGTCGGCGCCCTCCAGCAGCGCCATCACGCCGCAGTTGAACAGGAAGTGCGCCTGCGAGGTGTAGCCCAGCACGTGCAGTCCGCCCTCCTGCGCGGCCAGCGCGATGCCCGTGAAGTCGACGTGCGCGGTGATGTCCTTCAGGCCGACGTCGACCAGCGGATCGGTGTCCGCCACGTGCGCGCGGTGGCACATCAGCGTGCCGCCGGTGCGTTGCGGGTGGTAGTACTCGGCCTCCGGGAAGCCGTAGTCGATGAAGAACGCAGCGCCGCGCGTCAGGCGCTCGGCGAGCGTGGCGATGAAGGCGCGCGCCTGCGGGTGCACCTCGGTCACGGTGCCGGGCGCGAACGGGCCGTCGACCGGCGGGCGCAGCGCGGTCGGGCGATCGGCCCAGTCGAAGGCGGCGCCGCGCGCGACCACGCCGCGCTCGAGCCACTGCGTGCCGTCGAAGTGCAGCAGCTGCACCGGCATCGCGTCGAGCACCTCGTTGCCGACGATCACGCCGGCGATCGCGTCAGGTAGCGCGTCGGCCCAGCGGACCGTGGCGCCGTACGCGGCCAGCCGCTCCTGCTGGCGCTCGCGCAGCGTGCCCGAGAGATCGACGATCGTGTAGCGCTCGACCGGCTGGCCGAGCGCCGCGAGCGCGTCCAGCAACTGGGCGGCGAGCGCGCCCGAGCCGGCGCCGAACTCCCAGACCGCGCGCGTGCCGCTGGCCGCCAGCGCCTGCGCGACCTGTCGGGCGAGTGCGCGACCGAACAGCGGCGAGAGTTCCGGCGCGGTGACGAAGTCGCTGCCCGATTGCGGCATCAGCCCGAACTTGCGGCCGTGGTTGGCGTAATAGCCCAGGCCGGGCGCGTACAGCGCGAGCGCCATGATGCGGTCGAACGGCAGCCAGCCGCCGTCGCGCGCGATGGCCGCATGGATCAGCCGGGACAGGGGCGCCGATACACTGGCGGCTTCGGGCGCTTGCATCGCCGCATTGTAGAAACCATGTCCGCCCCTCCTCGTTCCGACGCCCGTCCCGTCGCCCTCGTCACCGGCGCTGCCAAGCGGCTCGGGCGCACGATGGCGCTCGATCTGGCGGCGCACGGCTTCGATGTCGCGGTGCACTACCGCGGCTCCGAAGCAGAGGCACACGCCAGCGTCCGCGATCTGCGTTCGGTCGGCGCACGAGCGCAGGCGTTCCAGGCCGATCTGTCCGACGAGCCCGCCTGCCGCGCGCTGGTGCCGGCCGTCGTCGCGCACTTCGGCCGGCTCGACGCGGTCGTCAACAGCGCCTCGACCTTCGAGCACGACGACCCGGCGAGCTTCGGCGTCGCGATGATGGAGAAGCACTGGCGCGCCAACACCGCGCCGGCGGTGATCCTGGCGCAGGCGCTGCACGATCACCTGGCGAGCACGGACCGCCGCGGCTGCGTCGTCAACCTGATCGACCAGAAGCTCTGGAACCCGAACCCCGACTACTTCTCGTACACGCTCTCCAAGGCCGCGCTGCAGAGCGCGACCGTGATGCTCGCGCAGGCGCTCGCCCCGAAGGTGCGCGTGTGCGGCGTGGCGCCGGGCGTCACGCTGCTGTCGGGTCCGATGAGCGCCGACGAGTTCGCGGCGGCCCACAAGATGACGCCGCTGGAGCGATCGTCGACGCCCGACGACATCGCGCGCGCCGTGCGCTTCCTGATCGAATCGCCCGCGATCACCGGCACCACGCTGCTGGTCGACGGCGGCCAGCACCTGAGCGCGCAGCCGCGCGACGTGCTCTACCTCGCCAAGCCCTAGCCAGCCTCCACACCGCATGCAAAGCCTGCTCAGCCACCCCAGCCTGATGGACTGCCGTCGCCTGTTCCTGCGCGACTACGAGGTCTTCATCAACATCGGCGTGCACGCGTTCGAGAAGACGAAGGAGCAGCGCGTGCTGATCAACGTCGACCTGTACGTGCCGCTCGCGCTGTCCACGCCCAAGGCCGATGAACTCGACGAGGTCGTCGACTACGACTTCATGCGCCGCAGCATCACCGAGCGCGTGAGCCGCGGCCACATCCAGTTGCAGGAGACGCTGGTCGACGACCTGCTCGCGCTGATGCTGGCACACCCCAAGGTGCGGGCGGCGCGCGTGTCGACCCAGAAGCCCGATGTCTACCCCGACTGCGTCTCGGTCGGTTGCGAGGTCTTCGGCATCAAGGAGAAGAACGAATGAGCGCCGTGCTCGATGTCCCGACCAGCAAGCTCTCGGTCGAGCTGCAGAAGCTGAGCAAGCGCCTGCACCGCCAGGTCGGCCAGGCCGTCGTCGACTTCAACATGATCGAGGAAGGCGACAAGGTCATGGTCTGCGTCTCGGGCGGCAAGGACAGTTACGCGCTGCTCGACATCCTGATCAACCTGCGCGCCCGCGCGCCGATCCGGTTCGACATCGTCGCCGTCAACCTCGACCAGAAGCAGCCCGGCTTCCCGGACCACGTGCTGCCCGAGTACCTGGCGAAGCTGGGCATCCCGTTCCACATCGAGAACCAGGATACGTACTCGATCGTCAAGCGCGTGATCCCCGAAGGCAAGACGATGTGCAGCCTGTGCTCGCGGCTGCGGCGCGGCATCCTGTACCGCGTGGCCGGCGAGCTCGGCGCAACCAAGATCGCGCTCGGCCATCATCGTGACGACATGTTGCAGACGCTGTTCATGAACATGTTCTTCGGCGCCAAGCTGAAGGGCATGCCGGCCAAGCTGGTGAGCGACGACGGCCGAAACATGGTGATCCGCCCGCTCGCCTACGTGAACGAGATCGATCTCGAGCGCTGGGCCGCGCACCGCCAGTTTCCGATCATCCCGTGCACGCTGTGCGGCAGCCAGGAGAACCTGCAGCGGGTGCAGACCAAGCAGATGCTGCGCGACTGGGACCGGCGCTTCCCGGGCCGGATCGACAACATGTTCAACGCGATGGCGAATGTCGTGCCCTCGCACCTGATGGACCGGAACCTCTACCCGTTCAAGACGCTCCAAGCGACCGGCGTGGCCGATGCAGCCGGCGACCGCGCCTTCGACGACGATGACGACTGCGCGCCGCCGGCGACGGCGGCCGCTGCCCCCATCACGTTCCGTCCGCCGAACCGTCCGGCCTGACATCGTCCCGAAGGAGACCCGCCATGATCCGATTGCTCACCGCCGCCGTCGTCGCCGTGGCGTTCGGCGGTTGCGCCTCGTTCAACAACCTGAACAGCGAGGTCTCGACCTACGGCGCCTGGCCGACCGAGCGCCAACCGGCGACCTTCGTCTTCGAGCGCCTGCCTTCGCAGCAGGAGCAGCCGGAGCGCCGCCAGCAACTCGAGGACGCGGCGCGCGGCGCGCTGGAGGCCGCCGGCTTCCGCGCCGCGGCCGATCCGAACGAGGCGCAGTACCTGATGCAGGTCGGCGCGCGCGTCACCAGCAACGACCCGTGGATCTACAACGACCCGCTGTTCTGGCGCGGCGCCGGATTCCACCGCGGTCCGTGGCATTACGGCCGGAGCTACTGGGGTTCCCGCTGGGGCCCGGGCTGGGGCTGGGGCCCGCCCTACATGAGCCCGAGCTTCGAGCGCGAGGTGGCGCTGCTGATCCGCGACCGCCGCACCGGCCAGCTGCTCTACGAGGCACGCGCCAACAACACCGGGCCCTCGCCCGCCATCGGCGCGCTGCTGCCGGCGATGTTCGAGGCGGCGATGAAGGACTTTCCGAACGCGAGCCCGGCGCCGCGCAGCGTCACGACCGAGATCTCGAAGAAGCCGCCGGCCTGAGCGCGGGCTGCCGGCGCGCCCGGCGCAGCGGTTACGGCGCGGTCACCGGCTCGGCGGCCGCGGCGATGGCCCGCAGGTCGCCCTGCCAGCCGGCGAGGCGGCCCGCCGCCGTCTTGCGCTGGGCCGCGGAAGTGGCGTTGTGCAGGCCGGCCGCGAACGCGCAGTTGAACTCGGTCAGCCGCTCGTAGTAGCGCCGGTAGTTGTCGCGCGGCGAGCGTTCCAGCCGCTCGACATAACCGCGCAGCAGGGCCTGCGCCTGCTCACGGCTCGCCCCCCCTTCCGTCGTCTGCAGCTTGCGCAGGCCCTGCAGCAGGTCCTGCTGGCGGAAGCGGCGCTCGGCGAACCACAGGTCGGCGTCGAACGGCGAGCGCTTGAGGCCCTCGTCGATGCGCTCGCGCTGCGCGTCGTCGAGCTTGCCGTAGAGCATCTCGGCCCGGTCGATGACGCGCTTGCGCGTCACCTCGGCGCGCCTGGCGGCGTCGGCCTGGAGGAAGTCCTCGCGGAACTCGGTGTTGACCTTCGCGTAGCGCTGCTCGATGTGGCGCACCTGCTGCGGCGTGATCGTCAGCATCAGGTCCGCGACGCTCGGCGCGATCTGGTCGAACGCGACGTGCGCGCGCTTGAGCACCTCGCCCTGCCATTCGCAGACGCGGGCCGGCGTCGTGTCGGCCAGCACCTCGCTTTGCGCGCGGGCGAGCAGCGCGCCGTAGTCGGCCAGCTGGGTGCGGCGGTTCCACCCGAACCACTGCTTGATCGCGGCCCGCACGGGTGGCGTCTGCGCGTCGTCGAGGTCGACATAGCGGTCGAGCCACCAGTAGACGATGTCGGGTGCGGTGGCATAGCCGATGCGCAGCGCGCTGCAACCCGACAGCGCGATCAGGCTGCACAGCGCCACGATAATCAGCGACCTCGACCCGACCGTTCGAAAGAAACCCAACATGGCGCTCGACATCGTGATCATGGCCGCGGGCAAAGGCACCCGCATGCGTTCCGGCCTGCCGAAAGTGCTGCACAAGCTGGCCGGGCGCAGCCTATTGCAGCATGTTCTGGAAAACGTTGCCGCGCTGGGGGCGGACCGGGTCGTCGTCGTCACCGGCCACGGCGCCGAGGCGGTGGAAGCCGCCGTGCCCGGGCCGCAGGTGCAGTTCGTCCGCCAGATGCCGCAGCTCGGCACCGGCCACGCGGTGCAGCAGGCCGCGCCGCTGCTGCACGACGCGGGCACGACGCTGATCCTGAACGGCGACGTGCCGCTGATCGCGCCGGCGACCGCGGCCGCGCTGGTCGCGGCCTGCAACGGCCAGCGCCTGGCGCTGCTCACGGTGCTGCTCGACGACCCGAGCGGCTACGGCCGCATCGTGCGCGGCGACCCGGCCGGCCGCTCCGCGACCGAGGGCGGGCGCGTGCAGGGCATCGTCGAGCACAAGGACGCGAGCCCGGCGCAGCGCCTGATCCGCGAGGTCTACACCGGGGTGATGGCGGCGCCGACCGCAGCGCTGAAGCGCTGGCTGGGGGCGCTGCGCAACGAGAACGCGCAGGGCGAGTACTACCTGCCCGACGTCGTGGCGATGGCGGTGGCCGACGGCGTGGCGGTGGTCACCGAACACGCCGCCGACGAGACCGAGGTGCTGGGCGTGAACAGCCCGTTGCAGCTCGCCGACCTGGAGCGCCGCTACCAGCGCCGCCAGGCCGACGCGCTGATGGAGGTGGGCGTGCGGCTGGCCGACCCGGCCCGCTTCGACCTGCGCGGTACGCTCGATTGCGGCAGCGATGTCGAGATCGACGTGAACTGCGTGTTCGAGGGCCGCGTGACGCTCGCCGACGGCGTGCGCATCGGCGCGAACTGCGTGATCCGCAACGCGACGATCGCGGCCGGCGCGCTGATCCAGCCCTTCACCCACATCGACGGCGAGGCGCTCGGCGTGCAGGTGGGCGCGGGCGCCCAGGTCGGGCCGTTCGCGCGGCTGCGGCCGGGCGCGGTGCTGGGCGACGAAGTGCACATCGGCAACTTCGTCGAGGTCAAGAACTCGACGCTGGGGCGCGGCGCCAAGGCCAACCACCTGGCCTACCTCGGCGACGCGACGGTCGGCGAACGGGTCAACTACGGCGCAGGCAGCATCACCGCCAACTACGACGGCGCGAACAAGCACCGCACCGTGATCGGCGACGACGTGCACGTGGGCAGCAACTGCGTGCTGGTCGCGCCGGTCACGCTCGGCGCCGGCGCCACGATCGGCGGCGGCTCCACGATCGCGAAGGACGCGCCGGCCGGTCAGCTCACCGTGTCGCGCGCGAAGCAGCTCTCGCTCGCGGGCTGGAAGCGGCCGGTCAAGGCACCGAAGGCGTGACGGCGCCGGCGGCGCTTAGGGCGTCGCGGCGCGGGTGCCATCGGCCGCGGCGAGGGTCTCGACCGCGAGGCACAGGTCGTCCCACGCCCTCGCCTTGTCGATGCCGTTGCGCAGCAGGTAGGCCGGGTCGTACGTGACGATCACCGGCACGCCCTGGTAGCGGTGCACGCGGCCGCGCAGGCGGCCCATCGGCTCGGTGCTGCCGAGCAGGCTGCGCACCGCGAACGCACCCATCGCGAGAATGATGCGCGGCTGCACGAGCTGCACCTGCCGGGCGAGGAAAGTCTCGCACTGCGCCAGTTCGGGCGGCGTGGGGTTGCGGTCGCCGGGCGGCCGGCATTTCAGCGTGTGGGCGACGAAGACCTGGCGCGCCGGCTCGGCCGCGTCGCGCGTGAGGCCGATCGCGCGCAGCATGTTGTCGAGCAGCTGGCCGGAGCGACCCGTGAAGGGCTCGCCGCCGGCGTCCTCGGGCTCGCCGGGCACCTCGCCGACGATCATCCAATGCGCACGCTCGTTCCCGGCGCCGAACACGGCCTGGCGGCGGCGTTCGCCGAGCCCGCAGGCGTTGCAGGCGGCGATGGTCGCGCGCAGCGCGTTCCAGTCGAGCCCGGCCGCGGTGCCGGGTGCCGACATGGGCGCCGGCGCCGGCACCGGTGGCAGTCCAGCGACGCGCGCAGGCTCGCGCGCAGCCGGCCCTGCGGGCGCGGAATCCGGCGCTGCAGCGGGCAGGACGGCCGGCGCGCGGGCGACCACGACATCGACGGCGGCTTCCGCCGCGTCGGCCACGACGTCGTCGTCGACCGGCCACCACGAGTGGATGCCGATCTCGCGCAGCATGGCGCGCTGGCGCTCATCCCAGCGCATCGGGCGCTCCGGTGGGGGCGTCGACATCGATCGCCAGGCTCATCACGATCGCGTCCTCGCGGCGCCCGAACGGCGCCGGGTAGTAGCCCTTGCGCAGCCCCACCTGCGTGAAGCCCATGTGCACGTAGAGCGCCCGCGCATGCGCGTTGCTCGCCCGCACCTCGAGCCACAGCGCGCGTGCGGGCTGGGCCCGGCACAGC
The DNA here is from genome assembly GCA_040384825.1 of Pseudomonadota bacterium. Taxonomy (GTDB): domain Bacteria; phylum Pseudomonadota; class Gammaproteobacteria; order Burkholderiales; family Burkholderiaceae_C; genus LMDS01. The sequence goes on along the minus strand of JAZKIO010000049.1, from coordinate 13,593 downwards.
GCGACCAGCGCATCGAGCATCGTGCGCGCGTGCCCGCGCCCCTGGAACGCGGGCGCGACCGTGATGTTGAGCAGGTGCATCTCGTCGACCCCGCCCATCGCGACGAAGTAGCCGATCCGCACGCCCCGCGCGTCGACCAGCACGCGCGCCGGGTAGCCGGCGGCCAGCGAATCGATGAAGTTGCCGCGGCTCCACGGGAACGCGTAGGCGGCCGCCTCGATCGCCATCACCGCGTCGAGCTGCGCGAGCGTCATCGGCACGAGCGCCGGCGCATCGCCCGTCGCGGGGCCGGCGGCGCCGCGCCAGAGCGCGCTCATCTCGCGCCCTCCAGCGCGTCCTTGGCCGCGCGCACGGCGGCGCGCTCGGCGGTGGTCTGCGCGACCTTGTCGCGCAGGTAGAGCGGCAGCGCCGCGGCGGCCTCGACGGCGCCGCCGTCGGCCCACAACGCCTGGGCCAGCGGCAGCATCGCGCGGGCGCGCGGCAGCGCCGTGGGCGACAGCCGCGCTTGGCCCGTGGACCAGGGGCGTGCGGCGAAGGCGGTCAGCGCGTTGCCGGCCACATGCTCCGGCGGATCGGCCTGCCAGCGCGCGTCGAGCGCGTCGGGGCCGATCAGCATCGGTGCGTCGAGCACGGTCCAGCGGTCGTGAGCCCAGGCATACCGGGCGGCATAGATCTCGTTCATGCGCGCGTCCATCGCGACCCAGACGCGCTGCGCCGACGGGTCCGCGGCGCGCGCATCCTCGGCGACCGCGAGCAGCGTGTCGATCGGCAGCACCGGCTTGCCGGCACCGAACGCCAGGCCCTGCGCGACCGCGCAGGCCGTGCGCAGGCCGGTGAAGGCGCCGGGGCCGCGGCCGAACGCGATCGCGTCCAGGTCGCGCAGCGAGATGCCGGCTCGGGCGAGCAGCGCGAGGATCGCGGGGATCAGCGTGGCCGAGGCCTGCGCGCCGCCCGCGCCCTCGTGCACGTGAACGCTGCCGCCGGACGCCAGCGCGATGCTCAGGTGTTCGGTCGCGGTGTCGAATGCCAGGAGGGTGGCCGTCATGCGCGGCGCCCGCCGGCCTCGGGAGATGCGCCGCGGCGACGCGGCCGCAGGGGCTTCAGGCTCATGCGCCGAGTTTAGCCGCCGGGGCTGCATGCGATCATCGTGCATGCCTGTATCCCGAGTCCGACGCGCGCTCTCCGCGGCCGCGCTGGCGCTCGTCGCGCCGCTCGCCGCGGCGGGCCCGACGGGCGGTCCGTTGCCCCAGCCCGTGCTCGCCGCGCTCGACCGCGCGCAGGTGCCGCCCGAGGCGGTGGTCGCGATCGTGCAGGACGTGACCGGCGCGCCGCCGCGGCTGGCCTGGCGACCGGAGCAGCCGGTCAATCCGGCCTCGCTGATGAAGCTGCTCACCACCTTCGCGGCGCTCGACCTGCTCGGCGCGGCCTGGACCTGGTCGACGCCGGTCTGGCTGCAGGGCAGCGTGCGCGCGGGCGTGCTCGAGGGCGACCTCGTGATCAAGGGCAGCGGCGACCCGAAGCTCGTCGTCGAGCGCGTCTGGCAGCTGCTGCGCCGCGTGCAGCAGCTCGGCGTCCGCGAGATCCGCGGCGACATCGTGCTCGACCGCAGCGCCTTCGCCGAGCTGCCGCAGGCCGCCGGCGATTTCGACGGCGAGGCGCTGCGCCCCTACAACGTGCGGGCCGACGCGCTGCTGCTGAACTACCGCGTGATCGCCTACACCTTCACGCCGGACCCGGCGCGTGGCGTCGCCGTGATCTCCGCCGACCCGCCGCTGGCCGGCGTGACCCACCACGCCAGCGTGCCGCTCGTCACCGGCCCGTGCGAGGGCTGGCGCGGCGCGCTGCAGGCCGATTTCACCGACCCGCTGCAGGCGCGTTTCGCGGGCCGGTTCGCGGCGGCCTGCGGCGAGAAGAGCTGGTCGGTCGCGCACGGCGAGCCGCACCGCTTCGACGCGCGTGCGCTCGCCGGGATGTGGAACGAGCTCGGCGGGCGGCTCGGGGGCGTCGTGCGTGACGGCGTGGCGCCGGCCACGCCGCCGAGCTTCGAGTCGATCTCGCCGCCGCTCGCCGAGATCGTGCGCGACATCAACAAGCACAGCAACAACGTGATGGCGCAGCAGCTGTTCCTGACGCTCGGCCTGACCCAGCGCGACAGCGGCACGCCGGAGGCCGCGCGCGCGGCGCTGCGCGACTGGGCGGCCACGCGCCTGGGCAGCACCGCAGCCCTGCTGGTGGTCGACAACGGCTCGGGCCTGTCGCGCGACGGGCGCGTCAGCGCGGCGCTGATCGCGCGGCTGCTGCTCGCGGCCTGGGCGAGCCCGGTGATGCCGGAGCTGATGAGTTCGCTGCCCGTCGCGGGCGTGGACGGAACGCTTGCAACGCGCCGCCGCCCGCCGACGGCCACGACGGGCCGCGCGCACCTGAAGACCGGCTCGCTGCGGGACGTGGCGGGCGTCGCCGGCTATGTGCTCTCGAACTCGGGCCGGCGCTACCTCGTGGTCACGATCGCGAACCACGCCAACGCGAACGCGGCCCGGCCGGCGTTCGAGGCGCTGGTGCAGTGGGCCGCGGACGACGCAGCGGCGGCGAACGTCGCGATCGAGCGCTAGGGCGACCGGCGCGTCGCGGGGCGCGCCCCATGGGCGGTCAGAAACGGGCGGTCAGAACGGGTTGTTCTGCGCGCGCGTCACCGCCAGCGAGCCGAGCGCGGACTGGGCGATCGGGCCGATGTGGCGATCGTCGGCCCAGAGCCAGGCGGCACCGACGGCGTCCGGCGTCAGCGTGCTGGTGGTGCAGTTCGGCAGCGCCACCGCGCAGGCCGCGCGGGTGCTGTTGCTGTACGACCTTCCGGAGTAGTTGTTGATCGTCGCGGTGTCGACGGCCTTCATGTACTCGTCGAGCTGCACCAGGCCGATCTTGTGGCCGTCGTTGAGGATGTTGGCCAGCAGCGCATCGTTGAACGCCAGCGTCAGGCGCGTCAGCACCCCCGGGTTGACGTTCGACGAGCCGGCGCTGCGGTCGCCGGCGAACGGGGTCAGCCCCATGTCCGGGATCGTGACGATCAGCACCTTGACGCCGTACCCGGCGAGCCGGTTGACCTGCGCCGCCAGCGCCTCGCCTGCCGACGCCAGGTTCGCCTTCAGCGCGTCTTCCCCGACCGTCGGGTACTGCTGGAACTGCGCCACCACGTCGTTCGCGCCGACCAGCACCGTGGCCATGTCACCCTTCACGAACCCGCCGGCCGCCACGTACGCATCGATCTGCGTGGACAGATCGGCCACCGTGGCCTGGTTGGCGGCGTAGATGCGGCTCACGGGCGGCACGGTGCTGGTGCCGGGACACTCCGGGAACGCGAGGCCGTACGACGCCGCCAGCGACTGGATCCAGATCGGGTTCACCTGGCAGTCGAGCGTCGTGGTGCCGGTGGCGAACCCGTTGACGCCGTACTTGGTGCCGTTCGCGTTGATGACACTGAACTCGTCGCCGAAAGCGATCACCCGGCTCGCGTAGAAGATCTGCTCCTGCTCGCCGCTGCCACCGCAGGCGGTCAGCAGCGCCGCCGAAGCCAGCAGGCCGGCGCCGAGGACGGCGCGGGCGGTTCGATTCAGGTTCAACTTCATTCGGGACTCCGGAGGATCAGGGCGGGGAAATCGGGGTGTCAGGCGGCGGCCGCGGCGCGGGTCAGGCGGTCCCGGACGCCGTCCCATTCGGGCTCCGGCGGGGGCGATTCGACCCAGATCAGCTCCGCGCCTTCGGCATCGAGCTCGCGCAGCACGGAGAACAGCTCGTGGGCCACCTGCGCCGCCTGCGCGGGCATGCGGCGGTACCGCACGCCCCGTGCCGCGGCCGGCGGCGCGCCGCGTGAATATACCGCCAGCTTCGGCGGCTCCGGGCCGAGCACTTGCAAAGCCGTGTGAAGCAGCGCGGCCGGCATCAGCCGCACCCGGGCGTTCGGGGCGTAATGGGCCGCCAGCGTGCCCGGGGCACGCGGCGCGTCGGCGTCCGGTGCGGCCAGCGCCTCGCCGGCGGCGGCCTCGATCTGCGCCCGCGTCAGCGTGCCGGGGCGCAGCAGCACTGGGTGGCCGCGCGAGCAGTCGACGATCGCGGACTCGATGCCGACCTCGGTGGGCCCGCCGTCGAGCACCATCAGCCCGTGCTCGAACTCGCCGACGACATGGGCCGCGAGCGTCGGGCTGACGCGGCCGAAGCGGTTCGCGCTGGGCGCCGCGACACCCGGCACCCCAAGGCGAGCGGCGGCGCGCAGCAGCGCCTGCGCGACCGGGTGCGCGGGGCAGCGCAGGCCGATGCTGGCCTGTCCGCCGGCCGCGGCCGTGGCGGCGTCGGGGCGACGCGGCAGGATCAGCGTCAGCGGCCCGGGCCAGAACGCATCGATCAGGCGTTGCGCCACCGGCGGCACGCCGGACGCGAACTCGGCGATCCGGTCGGGCCCGGTCACGTGGACGATCAGCGGGTGGTCGCTCGGGCGGCCCTTCGCGGCGAAGATCTTCGCGACCGCTTCGGCCCGATCGGCCCGGGCGCCCAGGCCGTAGACGGTCTCGGTCGGGAACGCGACCAGCTCGCCGGCGGCCAGCTGCGCGGCGGCGGCGTCGATCGCGCTCGCCAGCGAGCCGTCCAGCAACACGCCTACCAGGCCTCGATGCCGAGCCGCGCCGCCGCGTCGCGGGCCACGGCGTCGGCCGCCTCCGCGCTCGCCGCGGTCACGGTCAGGTGACCCATCTTGCGGCCCGCGCGCGCCTGCGCCTTGCCGTAGAGGTGCAGGTGCACGCCGGGCAGCGCCAGCACCGCGGCCCAGTCGGGGCCGGCGGGGCGCTCCTCGCCTTCGTCGTCGAACCACAGGTCGCCGAGCAGGTTGAGCATCACGCAGGGGGAATGCAGGCGCGGCTCGGGCAGCGTGGCGCCGGTCATCGCGCGCACCTGCAACTCAAACTGCGAGACGTCGCAGGCGTCGATGCTGTAGTGGCCGGAGTTGTGCGGGCGCGGCGCCATCTCGTTGGCGACGAGGCTGCCGTCCTGCAGCACGAAGAACTCGACGCACAGCACGCCGACGTAGTCGAGCTCGGCGGCGATCTGCCGTGCGCTCGCGACCGCGCGCTGCTGCACTTCGGCCGGCACGGCGGCGGCCGGCACCTGCGTGACGGCGAGCACGCCGTCGCGGTGCAGGTTCTGCTGCACCGGCAGGTTGACCAGCGCGCCGTCGGCGCCGCGCGCGACGATCACGCTGATCTCGTGCGCCAGCGGCAGCATCTTCTCGAGCACGCAGGGCACGCTGCCGAGCGCCGCCCAGCCCGAGGACAGCTCGGCGCGCGTGCCGACGCGCACCTGACCCTTGCCGTCGTAGCCGAGCCGGTTGGTCTTCAGGATGCCGGGCAGCAGATCGCCGCGCACGCCGACGAGCTCGCCGACACTCGCGAGCACCGCGAACGGCGCGCACGGCACCCGGCTGCGCGCGAAATGCGCCTTCTCGTCGGCGCGGTCCTGGCAGATCGCGACGGCCGCGGCGCCGGGCGCCACCGGCCGGCGCTCGGCCAGCTGCGCCAGCGCACGCGCCGGCACGTTCTCGAATTCGGTGGTCACCGCCGCACTGAGCTCGGCCAGTTCGGCCAGTCCCTGCGCATCGAGGTAATCGGTGCGGACATGGTGGTGCGACACCAGCCCGGCCGGGCTTTGCGGATCCGGGTCCAGCACCGCGGTCGCGTAGCCGAGCCGCTGCGCGGCGTGCACGAACATGCGGGCGAGCTGGCCGCCGCCCATGACGCCGAGCGTCGCCCCTGGGGCGATGAACGGCGTCGCTTGTGACCCGTCGCCGAGCGTCGCCCCGGGGGCGATGAAGGATGTGCTCATTTCAGGTCCGCACTCATCGCCCGCGCCGCCTCGGTCTGGCGAGCGCGGAAGGCCTCGAGCTTGACGCGCAACGCGGGCTCTTCGTTGGCCAGCATCGCGACCGCGAACAGCGCCGCATTGGCCGCACCCGCCGTGCCGATCGCGAAGGTCGCGACCGGGATGCCCTTGGGCATCTGCACGATCGAGTGCAGCGAATCCACGCCCTGCAGATGCCGGCTCGCGACCGGCACGCCGAGCACCGGCACCGTCGTCTTGGCGGCCAGCATGCCGGGCAGGTGCGCCGCGCCGCCGGCGCCGGCGATGATGGCCTTCAACCCGCGCGGCGCGGCCTGCTCGGCATACGCGAACATCTCGTCCGGCATGCGGTGGGCCGAGACGACGCGGGCTTCGTGGGCGATGCCGAACTCGGCGAGAATCTCGGTGGCCGCGCGCAGGGTGTCCCAGTCGCTGCTGGAACCCATCACCACGCCGACCACCACGGGGGCGCTGCTCAAGGCTCGCTCCAGGTGCTGATGAACTTGAATTGTAGGCGGCGCGGCGCCATCTCCTGGCCTCGCGCCTCCGCCCGGAACCCCTCACCATGCCCGACATTTCGCTGCAGAACTTCGAAACCGACCTGATCGCCGCCTCGATGCAGCAGCCCGTGCTGCTCGACATCTGGGCGCCGTGGTGCGGCCCGTGCAAGGCCCTCGGCCCGGTGCTCGAGAAGCTGGAGACCGACTACGAAGGCCGCTTCGTGCTGGCCAAGCTCAACTCCGACGAGCAGCCCGAGATCGCCGGCCAGCTCTCGCAGATGTTCGGCGTGCGCAGCATCCCGTTCTGCGTGCTGTTCAAGGGCGGCCAGCCGGTCGACGGCTTCGTCGGCGCCCTGCCCGAGGCGCAGGTGCGCGCCTTCCTCGACAAGCACGTGCCCAGCAGCGAGGCCGTGGCCGCCGCCGAGGACGTGGAGGAAGCGCAGGCCCTGCTCGCCGACGGCGACACCGACTCCGCGCTCGAGAAGCTGCAGGAGGCGGTGGCCGTCAATCCGGGCAACGACGCCGCGCGCTACGACTACCTGCGCGCCCTGCTCGGCGCCGGCCGCATCGACGAGGCGCGCCGTGCCTACGAGCCGGTGGCGACGAAGGTCATGCTCGACGCGCGCCTGACCGCCGCGGGCCGCTGGCTCGAGGCCTGCGAGCAGGCCGCCACGGCACGCACGCCGGACGAACTCGCCGCCGCCATCGCCGCCAACAAGCGCGATTTCGACGCGCGCTTCGAGCTGGCGCAGACCCACTTCGCGGCCCAGCGCTTCACCGACGCGCTCGACGAGCTGCTCGAGATCCTGATGCGCGACAAGGCCTGGAAGGACGAGCTGGCCCGCAAGACCTTCGTCGCGATCCTCGAGCTGATGACCAAGCCGGCGCCGACCAAGGCCGAGGCCGCCGCCGCGCCGAAGGGCAAGCTGGAAGTGGCCGGCCAGGCGGCGGTGACGCCGGCGGATCCGGTCGTCGACGGCTATCGCCGCAAGCTCAGCATGACGCTTTTCTGACGCCGGCGCCGCGGCGCGCGGGGCGCGCTCAGCCGGGCGAGAAGGCAGCGGCGTCCAGCGCCGCGATCATGCGGGCCTGATCGTTCTCGAGCGCGGCCCACGCCGCTGCGCCGAGCGCGTGCTGGCGCTTGGCCGCCGCCGTGTCGCCCAGCGCGTCGAACACCTGCGCGAGCCGGGTGTGGCCGGGGGCGCGATCGCAGGCGCTGCCCGGCAGGTCGAGTGCCGCCGCAGCGGCGATGGCATCGGCACGGGCCGACACCTCGCGGCGCGCCTGAAGGTGGCACCAGGCCCGGTCCGCCAGCAGGATGCCGGCGACGGGCTCCATGCCCTGGCGCCGCGATTCGTCCAGGTGCGCGTCGAACAGCGCGAGCGCCTCGGCTGGCCGATCGAGCAGCGAGAAGACCTGCGCGCGCAGGATCGGCTGCAGCGCGCTGAGGCTGCGCACGCCGACCATCGCATCGAAGTGGGCGGTCGATTCGGCGCCGAGCAGCAGGTGCATCTCGCTGTCGGCGGTCGGTGCGCCGCGCGCCGCGAGCTGGCGCCAGCCGGCGACCCGCAGCGAGGCCATGTTCCACATCATGGCGCTGAGCGTGGCGTCGTCGCCGTCTGCCGTGGCGTGGCGGCGCGCCTGCTGGTACCAGGGCTGCGCGCGGTCGTAGCGGCCGGCCTCGTGGTAGGCCTGCGCGATCACGAGCTTGACGCGGGCGAGCGCCGCGTGGTGCCCCGGATCGGCCAGGGTCAGCGCCTCGGTGGCGCGCCGCACCATCGCCGCGGCGTCCATCACCAGATAATCGAGGTGGGCGAGCCAGGCGGCGCTGAGCGCCTGCAGCGGCTTCAGGCCGGCCGCGGCGCTCAACGCGTGCGACCGGGCCAGCTTGTCCCGAACGGCGGGGCCGAGGTCGGTGTAGTGACCGACCAGCGCTTCGGCCAGGTGCAGCCAGGCGCTGATGGCCGTGCTCGGCTGCTGGCCGTAGCGCTGGCGCAGCGCATCGATCTCGCGCTGCGCGTCGTCGAACGCGCCGAGCCGCGCCAGGTAGGCCGCCCGCTCGCAGCGCAGGCTGTCGGCGGCGAACTCATGGGGAGCGCCCCTGATGTCGGTGTCGAGTCGACTCAGGAGGCGCGATTTCATGCGGTGAGCCGTTCCAGTGCTTCGCGGTAGCGGCCGGCGGTCTGCTCGATCACGGCGGCCGGCAGCGCCGGCGCCGGCGGGCGCTTGCCCCAGGGCTGGCCGTCGACGCGCACCTGCTCGAGCCAGTCGCGCACGAACTGCTTGTCGTAGCTGGGCGGGTTGCTGCCTTCGGCATAGCCCTCGACCGGCCAGAAGCGCGACGAATCGGGGGTGAGCACCTCGTCCATCAGCACCAGCGTGCCCTCGGCGTCGAGGCCGAACTCGAACTTGGTGTCGGCAATGATCATGCCCTTGGTCAGCGCCAGCGCGGCGGCGGCGGTGTAGAGCCGGATCGCGGTGTCGCGCACCTGGTTCGCGAGCGCCGGGCCGACGATCTCGGTCATGCGCGCGAAGTCGATGTTCTCGTCGTGATCGCCCATCTCGGCCTTGGTGGCCGGCGTGAAGATCGGCGCCGGCAGCTTCGAGGCGTTCTTCAGCCCTGGCGGCAGCGCCACGCCGCAGACCGACTGGCTCTTCTGGTATTCCTGCCAGCCGCTGCCGGCCAGGTAGCCGCGCACCACCGCCTCGATCGGCAACGGCTTCAGGCGCTTGACCAGCATCGAGCGGCCGCGGACCTGATCGCGCTCGTCGGGCGCGACGACGCTCAGCGGGTCGTCCCCGGTGAGGTGGTTCGGCACGATGCCCTCGAGGTGCGCGAACCAGAACATCGCCATCGCCGTCAGCAGCGCGCCCTTGCCCGGGATCGGCTCGCCCATCACGACATCGAACGCGCTGAGCCGGTCGGTCGCGACCATCAGCAGGCGGTCGGCGCCGACGGCGTAGTTGTCGCGCACCTTGCCGCGCGCCAGCAGGGGCAGCGAATGCAGGCTCGTCTCGAGCAGCGGGGGCGTGGCGGTCAGGTCGTGGGTCATGGTCGGTTCGTGCCGCGAGGCACGCCTGGAAACGCGTGGAAGGGTGGGCTCAAATTGTAGAGAGCCGGTCCGCGCGCTCCGGGGGCGACCGGATCATGCGCGGCGCGCACGGCGCGGGCACTGGCTCTCACCATTGTTTGCATTGTGGTCGCGCGCTTCGCGCACGACTGCACGCCGCAATGCAAGAGACCCCGCCGCGGCGGGGTCTCGAACGAGGTGAACGCGCGAGGAAGGCGGCTCAGACCACCGTCTGCGCAAGCTCGCCGGCGGCGTAGCGCTGCGCGACCTGCACCAGCGTCTGCGCCTTGATCTTGCCGGCCTGGCCCTCGCAGCCGAACTCGACGTAGCGCTGGCGGCAGATCTTCTTCGCGGCCTCGCGGGCCGGCTTCAGGTAATCGCGCGGGTCGAACTTCTCCGGGTTCTCGACGAAGAACTTGCGGATCGCGGCCGTCATCGCCAGCCGCACGTCGGTGTCGATGTTGATCTTGCGCACGCCGTGCTTGATCGCCTCCTGGATCTCCGAGACAGGCACGCCGTAGGTTTCCTTCATGCTGCCGCCGTACTCGCGGATCGCCGCGAGCAGGTCCTGCGGCACGCTGCTGGAGCCGTGCATCACCAAGTGGGTGTTCGGGATGCGCTTGTGGATTTCCTTGATGCGGTCGATGGCCAGGATGTCCCCGGTCGGCTTGCGGGTGAACTTGTACGCGCCGTGGCTGGTGCCGATCGCGATCGCCAGCGCGTCGAGCTGGGTGCGCTTGACGAATTCGGCGGCTTCCTCCGGGTCGGTCAGCAGCTGGTCACGGGTCATCGTGGCCTCGGTGCCGTGGCCGTCTTCCTTGTCGCCCTTCATCGTCTCCAGCGAGCCCAGGCAGCCGAGTTCGCCCTCGACCGTGACGCCGAGCTGGTGCGCCATGTCGACGACCTTGCGGGTCACGTCGACGTTGTAGTCGAAGCTGGCGATGGTCTTGCCGTCGGCCTGCAGCGAGCCGTCCATCATCACCGAGCTGAAGCCCAGGTCGATCGCGCCCTTGCAAACCTCGGGGCTTTGCCCGTGGTCCTGGTGCATTACCAGCGGGATGTGCGGCCACTGTTCGACGGCCGCCAGGATCAGGTGCTTGACGAAGGGCTCGCCCGCGTACTTGCGCGCACCGGCGCTGGCCTGCAGGATGACCGGCGAGCCGACCTCGTCGGCGGCGCTCATCACCGCCTGCACCTGCTCCAGGTTGTTGACGTTGAAGGCCGGAATGCCATAGCCGTTCTCGGCGGCGTGGTCCAACAGCTGGCGCAACGAAACGAGCATGGCAGTCTCCTGAAATCGATGAGTGGGACCGGCGTGAAACCGCGCCGTAACTCGGCGAATTGTACCGAGCGGGCTCCGCCCGACCCGCGCGGCGGGGCTATCCGATGCGCTCGGCGTGGTACCCCTGGGCCCGCATCGCTTCGAGGATCTGCTCGATGTGCGCGACGCCGCGCGTCTGCACCACCACCTCGATCTGCGCCCGCTCGACCGACAGCGAGGTGAACGCGCGCTGGTGCTGGACCTCGTCGATGTTGGCCCCGAGCTTGCCGAGCAGCGTGGCGACATCGGCCAGCGCGCCCGGCACGTCGCGCACGTCGAAGCGCAGGCGCGCGAGCCGGCCCGACTTGACCATGCCGCGTTCGATGATCTCCGCCAGCACCAGCGGCTCGATGTTGCCGCCGCACAGGATCAGCCCGACCTTGCGGCCTGCGAAGCGCTTGCCATGCTTGAGCAGTGCGGCCAGACCGACGCCGCCGGCCCCCTCGACCACCGTCTTCTCGATCTCCAGCAGCATCAGGATCGCCTGCTCGATGTCGTCCTCGCTGACAAGCACGATGTCGTCGACGCGCTGCCGGATCAGCGGCAGCGTCAGCGCACCCGGCGACTTGACGGCGATGCCGTCGGCGATCGTCGCCTGCGCGCTCTCGCGCGACTGGCCGTGCTTGGCGTTCCAGGCCGCCGGGAAGCGCTCGGTCTGCACGCCGACGACCTCGATGTCCGGCCGCAGCGCGCGCGCGGCGGTCGCGACGCCGGCGATCAGTCCGCCGCCGCCGATCGCGACCACCAGCGTGTCGATCGACGGCTGCTGCGCCAGCATCTCCAGGCCGATCGTGCCCTGCCCGGCGATCACGGCCAGGTCGTCGTACGGGTGCACCAGCGTGAGACCGCGCGCCTGCGCGAGCTGGAGGCCGGACGCGCGCGCGTCGTCGAAGGTGTCGCCCTCCAGCACCACGGTGGCGCCGAAGCCGCGCGTGCGCTCCACCTTCACGGCCGGCGCGAAACGCGGCATCACGATCGTCGCCGGGATGCCCATGCGCTGCGCGTGGTACGCCACGCCCTGCGCGTGGTTGCCGGCCGAAACCGCGAGCACGCCGCTCGCGCGCTCGGCCGGCGTCAGCTGCGCCATCTTGTTGAGCGCGCCGCGCTCCTTGAACGACGCGGTGAACTGCAGGTTCTCGAACTTGAGGAACACCTCGCAGCCGGTCAGCGCCGACAGCGTGCGCGACGGCATGCACGGCGTGTCGATCACCTCGCCGCGCAAGCGCTCGGCGGCGGCCTGGATGTCGGCGAGGGTCAGCTGGGGTTCGGTCGCGCTCATGCCGCATTGTGGCGCGGCCCATCGGCGCGGCCTTCACGCTGCGTGCGGTCCTACATACGCGGCGCACCGGCGTCTGTAGCCTCGACCGCTTTTGCATTCCAAGGAGCCCCGATGAAGTTTCGCCCCGCCTTCCCGCTCACGGCCCTGCTGCTCGTCGCGCCGACTGTCGCCTTCGCGCAGGCCCAGGCCACCGTCAAGCCCGACGGGCAGTTCCGCTCCGCGTTCGGTGCCGGCGCGAGCTACGCGTCGGGCAACACGAGCGCGTCCAGCGTCAACCTGAGCGGCGACGCGGTGCGCGCCACGGCGGACAGCAAGTGGCAGCTCGGTGGCAAGGCCAACTGGGGCCGCACCGAGGGCGTGACCACCGTCGAGAACCTCGCGCTCGGCACGCAGTACGATCAGGACATCACGCCGAACTGGTTCGGCTTCGGCAAGGCCGACGTCCTGCGCGACCGGCCGGCCAATGTGTCGACGCGCGCGTCGCTGTTCGGCGGTGTCGGCCGGCACGTGATCCGGACCGAGACGCTGACCTTCGACGTGTCCGCCGGCCTCGGCTACACCGAGGACCGCTATGTCGACCCTGCCGACGTGAACGGCGCCTTCCGCACCCGCTACGGCCGCGCCGAGGCGCTGCTGGCCGAGGAGTCGCGCCATCAATTCACGGAGACGACGAGCTTCCACCAGAAGCTCTCGCTGTACCCGGCGCTGCGCAGCGGCGGCGGGTATCGCGGCGTGTTCGACTCCGGCCTGTCGGTCGCGATGACCAACACGCTGAGCCTGACGGCCGGCCTGAACTACCGCTACAACAGCGACCCGGGCGCCGGCCTGAAAAAGGGCGACACGCTGTTCGTCACCGGCATCTCGGTCAAGCTCGACTGACCGCCCGCGCGCCGATCACGCCACCCGGCAGACCTTCAGCATGTTGGTGCCGCCGGGGTGGCCCATCGGCTCGCCGCAGGTGATCGCGTAGGTGTCGCCAGGGTTGAGGATGCCGCTGTGGATCAGCAGCGCCTCGGCCTCGGCCAGGGCCTGATCGCGGTCGCTGAAATTGGGCATCAGGATCGGCGTGACGTTGCGGTACAGCGCCATGCGACGCTGGCTGCGCACCTGCGAAGTCAGGCCGTAGATCGGCACGTGGATGCGGTGGCGGCTCATCCACAGCGCCGTCGAACCGGATTCCGTCAGCGCCAGGATCGCCTTGCAGCCGAGGTGATAGGCCGTGAACAGCGCCCCCATCGCGATCGACTGGTCGATGCGCGCGAAGGTCTTGTTCGTGAAGCTCGCGTCGAGCGCGATCTCCTCGGCGTTCTCGGCCTCGACGCAGATGCTGGCCATCATCTCGATCGTCTCGACCGGGTACTTGCCGGCCGCGGTCTCGGCGCTGAGCATCACCGCGTCGGTGCCGTCGAGCACCGCGTTGGCCACGTCGCTGACCTCGGCGCGGGTGGGCACCGGGTTGACGATCATCGACTCCATCATCTGCGTGGCGGTGATGACGACGCGGTCCATCTCGCGCGCCATCTTGATCATGCGTTTCTGCAGCGC
>JAZKIO010000048.1:0-46457 GCA_040384825.1 Pseudomonadota bacterium | reverse complement strand
TCGCGAGCACGATGCGGCGCGCGCTGTGCGGCTCGAAGATGTGGTCCTGCTCCTGTTGCGAGAGGCGCGCGAACAGGGGCACGACTTCGACACCCGGCGGGTGATGCTTGCGCAGGTGATCGGCGGCCTCGCGGATCTCGCGCTCGCCGGGCAGGAACACGAGCACGTCGCCCGAGCCTTCGCGCCAGAGCTCGTCGACGGCATCGCCGATCGCGCTGTTCAGGTCGTACTCGCGGCTCTCCTCGAAGGGCCGCCAGCGCTGCTCGACCGGGAACAGGCGGCCCGACACCTGGATCACTGGCGCGGGGCCGTCCTTCGACGCGAAGTGGTTCGCGAACCGGTCGGCGTCGATCGTCGCCGAGGTCACGACGATCTTCAGGTCGGGCCGGCGCGGCAGGATCTGCCGCAGGTGGCCGAGCAGGAAGTCGATGTTCAGGCTGCGCTCGTGCGCCTCGTCGATGATGATCGTGTCGTAGGCGCGCAGCAAGGGATCGGTCTGCGTCTCGGCGAGCAGGATGCCGTCGGTCATCAGCTTGACGCTGGCGCCGGGCTGCAGCCGGTCCTGGAACCGCACCTTGAAGCCGACGATCTCGCCGAGCGGCGTCTTCAATTCCTCGGCGATGCGCTTGGCCACGCTCGACGCCGCGATGCGCCGTGGCTGCGTATGGCCGATCAGCTTGCCGGTGTTGGCCTTGCCGCGGCCGAGTTCGAGCGCGATCTTCGGCAGCTGCGTCGTCTTGCCCGAGCCGGTCTCGCCGCAGACGATGACGACCTGGTGCGCCGCCAGCGCCCGCGCGATCTCGTCGCGCCGCGCAGAGACGGGCAGCGATTCCGGATAGGTGATCGGAGGCAGCGCGTTGCCGGGCACAGGAGCGCGGCGGGCCGGCTCGGCCGGCGAAGGGATGGGTTCGGACATGAAGCGCCGATTATCCCGGCAGCGTCGAAGGGCTTTCACGCGCAGGGGCGCTTGTAAGTTCGGCGCAAGCTCCGCGCCGGGTCTCCCCTAGTTGTCATGCTTTACACGTCGGGCCACATTTCGTGCGCCTTGCCGACCGCTGCCGGACGCACATGTCGGCCCTGTTCATCGAGCCCCAACGCACCAGGAGTTTTCATGCCCCAGAAGCCCGTCACCACCCCGGCCACTCCGCGCCGTCGCTTCCTGCGCAACGCCGCTGTGGCCGCCGGCACGACCGGCGCGCTCGCCGCTCCGCTCGTCTCGCGCGCCCAGACCACCGCGCTGCGTTTCCAGAGCACCTGGCCGTCGAAGGACATCTTCCACGAGTACGCACTCGACTTCGCGAAGAAGGTCAACGACATGGCCGGCGGGCGGCTGAAGATCGAGGTCCTGCCGGCCGGTGCGGTCGTGCCGGCGTTCCAGTTGCTCGAGGCCGTGGCCAAGGGCACGCTCGACGGCGGCCACGGCGTCGTCGCCTACCACTACGGCAAGAACTCCGCGCTCGCGCTGTGGGGCTCGGGCCCGGGCTATGGCATGGACCCGAACATGCTGCTCGCGTGGCACAACTACGGCGGCGGCAAGGCCCTGCTCGACGAGATCTACAAGAGCCTGAACCTGGACGTCGTCTCGTACCTGTACGGCCCGATGCCCACGCAGCCGTTCGGCTGGTTCAAGAAGCCGATCGCGAAGGCCGAGGACCTGAAGGGCGTGAAGTTCCGTACCGTCGGCCTGGCGGTCGACATGTACACCGACATGGGCGCCGCGGTGAACCCGCTGCCCGGCGGCGAGATCGTTCCCGCGCTGGACCGCGGCCTGATCGACGGTGCCGAGTTCAACAACGCCTCGAGCGACCGCCTGCTCGGCTTCCCCGACGTGGCCAAGAACTGCATGCTGCAGAGCTTCCACCAGAGCACCGAGCAGTTCGAGATCCTGTTCAACAAGGCCAAGTACGACGCACTGCCGCAGGAGCTGAAGTCGATCATCGACTACGCCGTCCAGGCCTCGAGCGCCGACATGAGCTGGAAGGCCGTGCAGCGCAACTCGCAGGACTACATCGAGCTCAAAAAGCAGGGTGTGAAATTCTACAAGACGCCGGATGCGATCCTGAAGGGCCAGCTCGTCGCGTGGGACAAGATCGTCGCCAAGAAGGGCGGCGAGAACCCCGCGTTCAAGAAGGTCGTCGACTCCCAGAAGGCCTTCGCGGAACGCGCCGGCGCCTGGCAGAACGACTACCTGGTCGACTTCAAGATGGCCTACAACCACTACTTCGGGCGCGGCGCCAAGAAGTCCTGACCGACGCGTTCCGCATCGTCGACGATCACAGGGGGCGCCGCGATAGGCGCCCCCGTTGTCTTGTTCGAGCCCTCTTCACGATTGAGAGCCAGCCCCATGCAAAAACTGTTGCTGACCGTCGACCGATTTTCCACGTTCGTCGGCAAGCTGTTCGCCTGGGCCGTGCTCGGACTGACCGTGCTGATCTCGTGGGAGGTGTTCTCGCGCTACGTGCTGAACAAGCCGCATGCCTGGGTGCTCGACGCGCAGATCATGCTCTACGGAACGCTGTTCATGTTCGCGGGCGCCTATACGCTGAGCAAGGCCGGCCACGTGCGCGGTGACGTGCTGTACGGCTTCTTCCGGCCGCGCACGCAGGCGACGATCGACCTGATCCTGTACATCGTGTTCTTCCTGCCCGGCATCCTGGCCCTGACCTGGGCCGGCTGGACCTACGCCAACGATTCGCTCGTGATGCGCGAGCAGACCTTCAACGCCGACCCGCTGCCGGTCTACCCGTTCAAGTTCGTGATCCCGCTGGCCGGTGCGGCGCTGCTGCTGCAGGGGCTGGTCGAGATCGTCCGCTGCGTCCTGTGCCTGCGCGACGGCGCCTGGCCGAAACGCGAGGAGGACGTCGAGGAAGTCGACGTCGACAAGCTCAAGGAAATGGTCCACGTGAAAGACGCCGACATCGACGCGCTCGACGCCGATCTCGCACAACGCCAGAGGGGTGCGTGATGCGCGTGCGCAAGGAACTGTGGTTCGGCTTCACGCTGATGGCGATCATCAGCGCCGGCGCGCTGTACATGCTGATCAGCGTGCCGGTCATCACCAACGGCCACATCGGGCTGCTGATGCTCTCGCTGGTCGTCGTCGCGATCATGCTCGGCTTCCCGACCGCCTTCACGCTGATGGGCATGGGCATGCTGTTCGCGTACTTCGCCTACCACTCGGGGGGGCAGACCGCCGAGGGCGCGCTGCGCCAGACGCTCGACCTGATGGTGCAGCGCGCGTTCTCGGTCATGAGCAGCGACGTGCTGATCGCGATCCCGCTGTTCGTTTTCATGGGCTACCTCGTCGAGCGTGCCAACCTGATCGAGAAGCTGTTCTCCAGCCTGCACCTCGCGCTCGCGCGCCTGCCGGGTGCGCTCGCGGTCGCCACGCTGGTGACCTGCGCGCTGTTCGCGACCGCCACCGGCATCGTCGGTGCGGTCGTCACGCTGATGGGGTTGCTGGCGCTGCCGCAGATGCTGCGTTCCGGGTACGACGTGCGCGTCTCCGCGGGCACCATCACCGCGGGCGGCTGCCTCGGCATCCTGATCCCGCCGTCGGTGCTGCTGATCGTCTACGGCGCGACCGCAGGCGTGTCCGTCGTGCAGCTCTATGCCGGCGCACTGTTCCCGGGCCTGATGCTGGCCGCGCTGTACATCGGCTACGTCATCATCCTGGCCAAGCTCAAGCCCAACCTGGCGCCGCCGTTGACGGCCGAGCAGCGCCGCGTGCCGCTGCCGGCGCGTCTGGTCGAGGCCGGTGCCACCGGCGAGCGGCGTGCCGTGCCCTGGCTGCTGTCGGCCCTGAAAGGCCGCCGCAATCAGAACGTGTCGACCGGCTACCTGCTGCAGCAGCTGTTCGTGGCGCTGCTGCCGGCGATCCTGTTCGCCGCCATCGCGCTGCTCAGCTACCGCACCGCGACCAGCGTCGACGAGGTCGCGCCCGGTTCGGAGATGCAGCAGATCGGCGCCGAAGCGCCGTCGGGCTCGACCGATGGCGGCCTGCAGGAACCTCCGACCGAAGGCGGCCTCGCCGAGCCGCCCGATTCCGGCGGGCTCGCCGAACCCCCGGGCTCGGGCGAGTTGGCCGAGCCGCCGTCGGGCGGTGTCGCCGAGCCGCCGGGCGCGCAGCCGGCCGCCTCGGTCGCCGCGGCCACCGCTTCGGCCACCGCCACCGCCGGCGCGGCCTCCACGCCCGCCGCCGCAGCGGCCGTCACCTCGAAGCCCGCGCCTTCCGGCTACTGGATCGGCCTGGGTGCGGCAGCGCTCGCGCTGGCGGTCTACTACGCGCTGTTGAGCTTCTCGCGGTTCGAGATCTTCAAGATGCTGCTGGCCTCGTTCTTCCCGTTGCTGGTGATGATCCTGGCGGTGCTCGGGTCGATCGTGTTCGGCCTGGCGACGCCGACCGAGGCCGCGGCCGTGGGGGCGCTGGGCGGCTTCATCCTCGCCGCGGCCTACCGGCAGCTCAACCTCACGATGGTGCAGGAATCCGTGTTCCTGACGGCCAAGACCTCGGCGATGGTCTGCTGGTTGTTCGTCGGCTCGGCCATCTTCTCGGCCGCCTTCGCGCTGCTCGGCGGGCAGGCGCTGGTCGAGGAGTGGGTGCTGGGGATGAACCTCACGAAGACGCAGTTCCTGGTGCTGAGCCAGGTCATCATCTTCGTGCTCGGCTGGCCGCTCGAATGGACCGAGATCATCGTGATCTTCATGCCGATCTTCATTCCGCTGCTCGACAACTTCGGTGTCGACCCGCTGTTCTTCGGCCTGCTGGTGGCGCTGAACCTGCAGACCGCCTTCCTCAGCCCGCCGGTCGCGATGTCGGCGTTCTACCTGAAGGGCGTGGCACCGAAGCACGTGACGCTCAACCAGATCTTCGCCGGCATGCTGCCCTTCATGGGCATCCAGGTGATCGCGATCGTGCTGCTGTACATGTTCCCGGCGATCGGGATGTGGCTGCCGCAGGTGCTCTACAAGTGATGCGCCGAAGCGCGCCGGTCAGAGCGTCGTCCAGCCGTTCGTGACCGCGATCTTCAGCAGGTCGCTGGCCGAATCCACCCCGAGCTTGCGGCGCAGGCTCAGGCGGTGCGTCTCGACGGTGCGCACGCTGATGTCGAGCTGCTGCGCGACGACCTTGTTGCTGCGGCCGTGCGCGAGCAGCAGCAGCACCTCGTGTTCGCGCGCCGTCAGCTGCGGCGCGCTCATCCCGCCCTGGGCCACCGCGCTCGAGACCTGTGCGCTGAAGTAGGTGCCGCCCGACCAGACCGCGCTGATCGCGGCCAGGATCTCCTCGGTCGGTGACTCCTTCAGCACGTAGCCGCGCGCGCCGGCACGGATCGCGCTGAGCACGTACTCGCGGTTGTCGTACATGCTCAGCATCAGCACGCGGATCGTCGGGTGACGCTGGCGCAGCGCGGTCGCGAGCTCGATGCCGTTCATGCCGCGCATGCCCACGTCGACCAGCATCAGATCGGGCACGAGCCGTTCCGCGAGCACCAGCGCATCGGCGCCGCTGGCGGCCTCGCCGACGACCTGCAGCCCGGCGACGACCGACATGCGCGCGCGCAGCCCGTCGCGCACCAGCGAGTGGTCGTCGACGATGACGAGACGGATCGGTGGGTTCTCCCGCGTCTCCATCAGGCCACTCCGGTGAGCGGGAAGCTGGCGGTGAGCGTGGTGTGCCCCGGGTGCGAGGTGAGCTGGAAGGTGCCGCCGTTGCGCTCGACCCGCTCGCGCATGTTGCTCAGGCCGATGCCGCGGTCCTTGCTGAGCTCGATGTTCTTCACGTCGAAGCCGCGCCCGTCGTCGGTGATGCGCAGCCGGAGCTGGTCCGCCGAGTCGTCGAGACGGATGTCGACATGGGTCGCGTTCGCATGGCGTTCGACATTGCGCAGGGCCTCCTGCGCGACCCGGAACAGGCTCACCGCCTGCATCTCCGGCAAACGCTCTTCCTGCACCTGCTGCAGGACGCGCACCGCGAGCCCGCTGCGCTGCGCGAGCTCGTTGCCGAGGTGCTCGAGCGCGGCCGGCAGGCCCAGGTCGTCGAGCAGCGCCGGTCGCAGGTCGTGCGAGATGCGGCGCACCTCGCCGATGGCCTTGGACAGTGCGCTCAGCTCGTCGTCGATCGCCGTGACCGGCATGTCGCCGGGATGCTCGAGCCGGTGCGCCACCAGCTCGAAGCGGTACTTGATCGACACCAGCAGCTGGCAGATGTGGTCGTGCAGTTCGCGCGAGACGCGCGCACGCTCCTCCTCCTGGGACGTGACGACGCGGTGCGCGAGCGCCTTGAGCTTGCGGTCGGCCTGGCGCTGCTCGCTGATGTTGAGCACCAGGCCGCCCGAGAACACGGCGAGCGCGGCGACCACCGCCACCGCCGCCAGGCCGAGCAGGGTCTGCCGCACGCTGGTCAGCAGGCTGCCGCGCAGCCGGGCCGCCGCGGCGTCGACGTCGTCGAGGTAGATGCCGGTGCCGAGCATCCAGCCCCAGCGCGGCAGCGCCACCGAGTAGCCGAGCTTGCGCTCGATCTTGTGGGTCGACGGCTTGGGCCACAGGTAGCGCTGGAAGCCACCGCCCTCCTTCGCCCTGGCGATCAGCTCGCGGATCACCCAGGTGCCGTCGGAGTCGCGCATGTTCCACAGGTTGGTGCCGACGAGCTCGGGCTGGCGCGGGTGCACGAGGTTCAGGCCGTCGTAGGCGTAGACGTAGAAGTAGCCGTCGTCGCCGAAGTTCATGCTCGAGAGAATCGCCCGCGCCTGCTCCTTCGCGGCGTCGTCGTCGCGGCCGGCGCCATACAGGTGATCGATCGACGTGAGGGCGAGCGAGATGTAGTTGCGCAGCTCGTCGCGCTTGGTGCTGATCAGCACGTCCTCGAGCAACTGGGCCTGCTGCTGCTCGAGCTTGCGCGTCTCGAGCACGAGCAACGCGCCGATGACCGCGATCGCGATCAACAGCGGCGCGACCGCGAGCAGGAGGATCTTGGCCTTGAGCTTCATGGGACCGGATTGTGGTCCGGGTGACGCGCGGTGTTTTCCCTTATGCAGTTCTACGCAGGCGCCGCACGCAGTCATGCGCATTTCATTTCGCGCGACGCCGTCGAACAATGCCCGGCGCTGCCGGTGCGTCCGCACCGGTCACGTCCTACCAACAGCTGGAGACAAGATGAACCGCTTCACCAAGATTGCAGCCGCCGCGGCCCTGGCGACCCTGGGCACGCTGGCGTACGCCGCCGACCCGATCAAGATCGGCGTCAACGGCCCGTTCACCGGCGGTTCGTCGTCCATGGGCGTGAGCATGCGCGACGGCGTGCGCCTCGCGATCGAAGAGATCAACAAGTCGGGTGGCGTGCTCGGCCGCCAGCTGCAGGCCGTCGAGCGTGACGACGAAGCCAAGAACGAGCGCGGCGTGCAGATCGCCCAGGAGCTCGTGAACAAGGAGAAGGTCACCGCCGTCGTCGGCTACATCAACACGGGCGTGGCCCTGGCCTCGCAGCGCTTCTTCCAGGAAGCCAAGATCCCGGTGATGAACAACGTGGCCACCGGCTCGATCATCACCCAGCAGTTCGCCAAGGAACCCGAGAACTACGTGTTCCGCAACGCGGCGCACGACAGCATCCAGGCGCCGATGATCGTGGAAGAGGCGGTCACCCGCCGCGGCTTCAAGAAGGTCGCGATCCTGGCCGACTCGACCAACTACGGCCAGCTCGGCCGCGAGGACCTGGAGAAGGCGCTGAAGGCCAAGGGCGTCACGCCGGTCGCCGTCGAGAAGTTCAACATCAAGGACGTCGACATGACGGCCCAGCTGCTGAAGGCCAAGGAAGCCGGCGCCGAAGCCGTGCTGACCTACGGCATCGGCCCCGAGCTGGCGCAGATCGCCAACGGCATGACCAAGCTCGGCTGGAAGGTGCCGATGATCGGAAGCTGGACGCTGTCGATGGCCAACTACATCGACAACGCCGGCCCCGGCGGCGAAGGCGCGCGCATGCCGCAGACCTTCATCCAGGAGCCGACCACGCCGAAGCGCCAGGCCTTCATCATCAACTACCTGAAGACCTTCAACCCCAAGAACGCGCGCATGGATTCGCCGGTCTCGGCGGCCCAGGGCTACGACTCGATCTACCTGCTGGCCGCCGCGATGAAGCAGGCCAACAGCACCGAGGGCCCGAAGATCAAGGCCGCGCTCGAGGACCTGAAGACGCCGGTGGAAGGCGTGGTCACCACGTACAACAAGCCGTTCTCGAAGGCCGACCACGACGCGATCACCGCCAACATCCCGGTGTTCGGCGAGGTCAAGGGCGGCAAGGTCATCTACGCCTACCCGGACGACCAGAAGAAGGCCTCGGTCGTCCAGCTCAAGAAGTAAGCGACGCCGATCCCGCCAGCGCCGCCCCGGCCTCGTGCCGGTGGCGGCGTCTTCTTGCGCTCCAGCGGAACGACACCATGCAAATCCTCACCCAACTGATCTTCTCCGGCATCGCGCTGGGCATGATCTACGCCGTCATCGCGTTCGGCTACCAACTCACCTTCGCGACCAGCGACACCCTGAACTTCGGCCAGGGCGACGCGCTGATGCTCGGCGCGCTCGTCGGCCTGACGCTCGTCGGGCTCGGCGTGAACTACTGGCTGATGATCCCGCTGGTGTGCCTGTTCGGCGCGTTCCAGGGCGCGGTCGTCGAGCGCATCGGTGTGCGCCCGGCGATCAAGATCAAGAGCGAGTTCGGCTGGATCATGTCGACCATCGCGCTCGGCATCATCTTCAAGAACGTGGCCGAGAACGTGTGGGGCCGCGACGACCTGAAGTTCCCGTCCCCGCTGCCCGAGTCGCCGATGAAGTTTCTCGGCGCCAACGTGCTGCCGATGGAGGTGCTGGTGGTCGTCGGCGCGGTGCTGATGATGCTGGCGGTGGAGGTGTTCAACCGCAAGTCGATCTACGGCAAGGCCGTGGTCGCGACCTTCAACGACCGCGACGCCGCCAAGCTGATGGGCATCAACACCGGCCTGGTCATCACGTTCTCGTACGCGCTGTCGTCGATGAGCGCGGCGTTTGCCGGCGTGCTGATCGCGCCGCTCACGCTGACCGGCGCCACGATGGGCGCAGTGCTGGGCCTGAAGGCCTTCGCGGTCGCGATCATCGGCGGGCTGACCAGCGGCATGGGGATCATCGTCGGCGGGATCATCCTCGGCATCGCCGAGACCACGACCGGCTTCTACATCAGCACCGGCTACAAGGACGTGCCCGGCCTGGTGCTGCTGCTGATCGTGCTCGCGGTGCGCCCCCAGGGCCTGTTCGGCAAGAGCGTCATCAAGAAGGTCTGAACGAGATGAAGCGCTCCCAACTCCTGCTGACCATCGTCGGCATCGCGGCCCTGATGCTGTTCCCGCTGGGCATCACGAACCCGTACTACATCCACCTGCTCGAGACGATCATGATCTACGCGATCGTGCTGTTCGGGCTCGACATCGTGGTCGGCTACACCGGGCAGGTCTCGCTCGGCCACGCCGGTCTGTTCGGCGTCGGCGCGTACACCGCCGGCGTGCTGGTGATGAAGCTCGCCGCGCCGCTGTGGATCACGCTGCCGGCGGCCGTGCTCGTCACCGCCGGCTTCGGTGCGCTGCTCGCGCTGCCGGCGCTGCGCGTCTCCGGGCCCTATCTCGCGATGGTGACGCTGGCCTTCGGCACCATCATCCAGATCCTGATCAACGAGATGACCTTCCTCACCGAAGGCCCGATGGGCATCAAGCTGCAGAAGCCCGCGCTGTTCGGCCACGTGCTCGACGAGCGCGAGTACTACTGGCTGTGCGCGGTGCTGATGGTGCTGGCGCTGATCGTCGTCCACCGCATCCTGCGCTCGCACCTGGGCCGCGCGTTCGAGGCGCTGCGCGGCAGCCCGGTGGCGTCGGACTGCATGGGCGTCTCGGTCTACCGCTACAAGGTCTACGCGTTCGTGATCAGCGCCGGTTTCGCCGGGCTGGCCGGCAGCCTGTACGCGTATTCCGAGCAGTACATCTCGCCGAACTCGTACAACTTCGAGCTGACCGTGCTGTTCCTGCTCGCGGTGATCATGGGCGGGCGCAAGAGCCGCATCGGCTCGATGCTCGGCGCCGCGATCATCGTGCTGCTGCCCAAGCTGCTGGACGACGTGGAGATGTTCCGCTACGTCTCGGTCGCGCTGGCGGTGCTGGTGATCGTCACGGCGGTGATCGGCATCCAGCGCGGTCGGCTCACGGTCCGGCAGATGGCCATCCCGGTGGTCGGCAGCATCGCGCTGGCGGCGCTGTCGTTCTGGCTCAAGACGATGACGGACTGGCGGCTGTCGATCTTCGGCGTGATCATGCTGTTCGTCGTGTACTACCTGCAGGACGGCATCGTCGGCTTCGTGCGCAACGCGCTGAACATCAAGCGCCAGACGCCCGATGCGCAGGTCGCCGGCGCACCGCTGGCGGGCGCCGATGCGGTGTCGACCGCCGCCAGGGCCGACGCCGGCGGCGAGATCCTCAGCGCGCAGGGCGTGCTGATGCAGTTCGGCGGCCTGAAGGCGCTGAACAATGTCGACCTGAGCATCAGGCGCGGCACGATCCACGGCCTGATCGGCCCGAACGGCTCGGGCAAGAGCACGATGATGAACGTGCTGACCGGCATCTACGTGCCCACCGCCGGCACGATCTCGTTCGCGGGCGAGTCGGTGGTCGGGCGCACGTCGTCGGACATCGCGCTGTCGGGCATCGCGCGCACCTTCCAGAACGTGCAGCTGTTCGGCGAGATGACCGCGCTGCAGAACGTGCAGGTCGGCCTGCACCACACCTTCGACAGCAACCTGCTCGACGTGGCGGTGCACACGCCGCGCTATCTGCGCGAGAGCCGGGCCGCGACCGATCGGGCGATGGGCCTGCTGCAGTTCGTCGGCCTGGCCGACCTGGCGTTCGAGGAGGCGCGCAACCTGCCGTACGGCAAGCAGCGCCTGCTCGAGATCGCGCGCGCGCTGGCGCTGGACCCGCAACTGCTGCTGCTCGACGAACCGGCCGCGGGCCTGACCGCACCCGACATCAAGGAGCTGATCACCTACATCCGCAAGATCCGCGACCACGGCATCACGGTGATCCTGATCGAGCACCACATGGACGTGGTGATGAGCATGTGCGACACCGTCTCGGTGCTCGACTTCGGCCAGAAGATCGCCGAGGGCAACGCCGCGCAGGTGCAGGCGGACGAGAAGGTCATCGAGGCTTACCTCGGCGGCACTGCCGCTTAAGGACGGACACCAACATGCTCACGATCAACAATCTGTTCGCCGGATACGGCAAGGTGCAAGTGCTGCACGGTGTCTCGATCGAGGTGCCGAAGGGCAAGGTCGTCACGCTGATCGGCTCGAACGGCGCCGGCAAGACCACGACGATGCGCGCGGTCTCCGGGATGATCGCGCCGACCGCCGGCGAAATCACGCTGAACGGCAAGCGCATCGACGGCCTCGAATCGTTCCACATCGCCAAGCTCGGCCTCGCCCACTCGCCCGAAGGCCGGCGCGTGTTCGCCACGATGACGGTGACGGACAACCTGACGCTGGGCGCGTTCCCGCGCCTGACTGGCAGCCGCCCCAAGGGCGACGTCAAGGCCGACCTGGAGCGCGCGCTCGAGCTGTTCCCGCGCCTGAAGGAACGCCGCGAGCAGCTGGCCGGCACGCTCTCGGGCGGCGAGCAGCAGATGCTCGCGATGGCGCGCGCGGTGATGCTCAACCCCGAGGTCGTGCTGCTCGACGAGCCGTCGATGGGCCTGGCGCCGATCCTGGTCGCCGAGGTCTTCAAGATCATCGCGCGGCTGAAGAGCGAAGGCGTGACGATGCTGCTGGTCGAGCAGTTCGCGTCGGCCGCGCTCGGTGTGGCCGACTACGGCTACGTGCTGGAGAACGGCCGCATCTCGGTGCACGGCCCGGCCGAGAAGCTGCGCGACGATCCGGCCGTCAAGGCGGCCTACCTGGGCGGCAGCGGGCACTGACGCATCCGTCGGGCCGCGGCGGGCAGCGTGCCCGCCGTGGCTCGCGTGCCAGAATCGCGACCGCCATCCCCTCCAGTGAGTGCCGCGCGCCGTGAGTCTCGTCTTTCCCCACACCTTCGTGCCCTGGTTCCGCGCCGTGGCGCCGCACATTCATGCGTACCACGGCAAGACCTTCGTCGTCGCGATCGCCGGTGAGCTGATCGCCGCCGGCAAGCTGAGTTCGTTCGCCCAGGACCTGGCGATCCTGCACGCGATGGGCATCAAGCTGGTGCTTGTGCACGGCTTCCGTCCGCAGGTCAACGAGCAGCTGCGCTCCAAGGGCCACGAGGCGCGCTACAGCCACGGCCTGCGCATCACCGACGCGGTGGCGCTCGACTCGGCGCAGGAAGCCGCGGGCCAGCTGCGCTTCGAGATCGAGGCCGCGTTCTCGCAGGGGCTGCCGAACACGCCGATGGCGAACGCGATCGTGCGCGTGGTGTCGGGCAACTTCCTGACGGCGCGGCCGGTGGGCATCGTCGACGGGGTCGACTTCATCCACAGCGGCGTGGTCCGCAAGGTCGACGCGGCGGCGATCCGCCGCGCGATCGACATCGGCGCGATGGTGCTGCTGTCCCCGTTCGGCTTCTCGCCGACCGGCGAGGCGTTCAACCTGACGATGGAGGACGTGGCCACCAGCACCGCCGTCGCGCTGCAGGCCGACAAGCTGCTGTTCATCACCGAGGTGCCGGGCATCCACGAGGATCTGGCCGACGACGAAAGCCCGATCGACACCGAGCTCGCGCTGGCCGATGCCGAGCGCCTGCTGACCAGCCTGCCGCGCCCCGAGAAGCCCACCGATCCGGCCTTCTACCTGCAGCACTGCGTGCGGGCCTGCCGCGGCGGCGTGGAGCGCTCGCACATCCTGCCGTTCGCGATGGACGGCGCGCTGCTGATGGAGGTGTTCACGCACGACGGCATCGGCACGATGGTGGTCGACGAGAAACTGGAGAGCCTGCGCGAGGCGACGTCCGACGACATCGGCGGCGTGCTGCAGCTGATCGAGCCGTTCGAGCAGGACGGCACGCTGGTCAAGCGCAGCCGCACCGAGATCGAACGCGACATCGGCCACTACACGGTGATCGAGCACGACGGCGTGATCTTCGGCTGCGCGGCGCTCTACCCGTACCCGG
The DNA here is from genome assembly GCA_040384825.1 of Pseudomonadota bacterium. Taxonomy (GTDB): domain Bacteria; phylum Pseudomonadota; class Gammaproteobacteria; order Burkholderiales; family Burkholderiaceae_C; genus LMDS01. Next base: position 33,309 of record JAZKIO010000048.1, on the reverse strand, counting down.
AAGCGAAGACCGCGGAGATGGCGGCGCTGACCGTCTCGCCGCAGGTGCAGAGCCAGGGCGACGGCGAGCGAATTCTCAAGCGCGTCGAGCAGCGCGCCCGGGCCATGGGCCTGGACAGTATCTTCGTGCTCACCACGCGCACGATGCACTGGTTCATCAAGCGCGGCTTCAATCAGGTCGATCCCGACTGGTTGCCGGAAGCGCGCAAACGCAAATACAACTGGGACCGGCGCTCGCAGGTGCTGGTCAAGAAACTCGGCTGAGGCAAGGAGAAAACTGATGGCACGACTCGTTCAATGCATTTACCTGAAGAAGGAAGCCGAGGGCATGGATTACGCGCCCTACCCCGGTGAACTCGGCAAGAGAATCTACAACCAGGTCAGCAAGGAGGCCTGGCAGGCGTGGATGAAGCACCAGACCATGCTGGTCAACGAAAACCGGCTGAATCTCGCCGACCAGCGCGCCCGACAGTATCTGGCGCGACAGATGGAGAATTTCTTCTTCGGCGGCGGCGCCGAGCAGCCTGCAGGGTATGTACCGCCGACCGGCGCTTGAATATCCGGCGCGCCGTCGAATAGAATCTGCCGGTATTTCACAATAACCGGAGGTTCGAAATGGCCACGTTGCAGGAACTGATCGCACAAAAGGAAGCGCTCGAGGCGGAAATCGCGCGCACGCGCGACAAGACCCGCAGCGACGCGATCGCGCAGGTCCGGGCGCTGATGGAAGAGCACCGCCTGACCATCAGCGATCTCTCTACCCGCGCCGTCGTCAAGGCGCGCGCCGGCAAGGGCGCGAAGGTCGCCGCCAAGTACCGCGACGCCGCCACCGGCGACACCTGGAGCGGCCGCGGCCTGCAGCCCAAGTGGCTCAAGGCGGCGCTCGCGTCCGGCCGCAAGCTGACCGACTTCGCCGTGTAGCGCCACCTTCCGACCGGATCGATCAGGCCACCTTTGCGGTGGCCTTGTTTTTGGGCGAGCGAGCGTGGCGCCACCCCGCGAACGGGGGCCCCGGACCGGCGTGATTTACCGGGTGCCGGCGCGGCAGAAGCGCGACGCTGACTTACATTTACGCACAAAGTTCAGTCGACCAACGTGCCCGCCGTCCGCTTCCCCACATTTCCCTCGGCGCCCGCCACGGTCATCGGTTCCAGAGAGTGGGTCGGCCGGTCGCTGCTCGTGCTGATCGCGTGCTATGTCGGCGGGCGCGCGGCACTCGCGATGCCCCAGTTCGACGGGCACGTGAGCCTGCTCTGGCCGCCCGCGGGCATCGCGCTCGCCGTGCTGTTGCGCTTCGGTCTCGGCCTCTGGCCGGCGGTGGCGATCGGCACGCTCGCGGCGTGCCTGTCGGCCGGGCTGGCGCCCTGGCTGGCCGCGCTGGTCGCGGCCGGGCACACCGCCGGTCCACTGCTCGGCGCCTGGCTGCTGCAGCGCCAGGGCCTGCATCCGGCGCTCGATCGACGCCGAGACCTGTGGCTGTTCGCCGTGGTCGGCGTGGCGCTCGCCGCCGCAGTCGGTGCCTGCAACGCCGCGGCGTGGCTCGCGGCCGCCGGCACGATCGCCTGGGAAGACGCGCCGCGGACGGCCGTCGCCGGCTGGGTCGGTGGCGCGATGGGCACGGTACTGGTCGGCATCCCGCTGCTGACGCTGTCGCGGGCCGCATGGCGGCGCGCCGTCGGCGACTGGCGCTGGCTGCAGACCGGCCTGCTCGCCGCGGGCGCGATCGCGAGCGCGCTGCTGCTGACCTTCTTCACGGACGACGGCCAGGCCATCCAGTCGCCGCTGTTCTTCCTGCCGCACCTGCTTTTGTGCGCGCTGGCGGCGCGCAGCGGGCTCTTCGCCGCGTCCACCGCCGCGCTGGTCCTGACTGCGGGCACCTTCATCGCGGCCGGCCACGGCGTCGGCGCGTTCTATCTCTCGGAAAGCGCCGACGGCATCGGGCTGCTGGTCGGCTACGTGTGCAGCCTGCTGGCGATCCCGATGGTGACCACCGCGCTGACCGGCGAGATCGCGGCGAACGAACAGCGCTGGCAGATGGCGCTCGACGTCTCGAAGATCGGCATCGGCGATTGGGACCTGCGCGCCGGGCGCATCGAGTTCTCGCCGCGCTGGCTCGCGCTGCTCGGTCACGCCAGCCAGTCCTTCGGGCGCAGCCCGCAGGCGTTCTGGTCGCTGCTGCACCCGGACGACGCCCGCGCCGTGCACGACGTGGTCGATCCGCTGCGCAACGGCAAGGCGCTGACCGCCCGCGTCGAATGCCGGCTGCAATGCCGCAACGGGCGCTGGAAGCTGTTCGAGCTGAACGCGCTGGTGTCCGAGCACGGGCCGCGTGGCGAGCCACTGCGGGTGATCACCACCGCCCGCGACATCAGCGAGGTGCAGTCGGCGCGCGAGTCGCAGGCGGTCTCGAACAGCGTGTTCCAGCACCTGCACGAAGGCCTGCTCATCACCGACCCGCAGCACCGGGTGATCGATGCCAACCCCACCTACTGCGAGATCACCGGCTACACCCGCGAGGAGCTGATCGGCACCGTGCCGGAACTGCTCAACCACGCACAGGCCGGCGCCGAGCACCGGGCCCATCTGGCGGCGATCTACCGCGGCCTCACCGACGACGGCGCGTGGCACGGCGAGCTGCCGCATCACCGCCGCAACGGCGACCCGTGCCTGCTGCAGTTGTCGATGACCACCGTGCGCCATGCGGCCTCGGAGCCGGTGCGCAACCACGTGGTCACGGTCGTCGACATCACCCATACGCGCCGCCAGCTCGAGCAGCTCCAGCGCCAGGCCCACTTCGACGAACTGACGCGCCTGCCGAACCGCGTGCGGCTCGCGCAGATGCTGCAGACGGCGATGCAGACGAGCCGTCGCGAAGGCTCGCTGCTGACGGTGTGCTACCTCGACCTCGACCACTTCAAGCCGGTCAACGACCGGTTCGGGCACGATGCCGGCGACCGGCTGCTGGTCGAGCTGGCGAACCGCATGCGCCGCTCGCTGCGCTCGTGGGCCGGCGGCGACGACGTGGTGGCGCGCATCGGCGGCGACGAGTTCGTGCTGCTGCTGCGCACCGCCACGCTCGAGGAGAGCCGCCACGCCGTCGAGCGCGTGCTGAACCAGGTCTGCCAGCCCTACGGCCTGGGCGTGGGCGCCGGCCCGGTGCTGGTGACCGCGACCATCGGCGCGACCGTGTTCCCGCTCGACGGCGCCGACGCCGAGACGCTGCTGCGCCATGCCGACCATGCGATGTACGGCGCCAAGCAGGCCGGCCGCAACGGCTATCTCTTCTTCGACGCCGAGCACGACCGCCGCGCCGAGGCCCGCTTCGTCGCGCTGGGCCGCGTGCAGGAAGCGCTCGACGCGAACGAGTTCCGCCTGTTCTTCCAGCCCAAGGTCGACATGCGCAACGCCAAGGTGCTGGGCGTCGAGGCGCTGCTGCGCTGGAAGCACCCGGAACAGGGCGTGGTCTCGCCGGCGCAGTTCCTGCCGCTGATCGAGAACACCGGGTTGTCGATCAGCGTCGGCAACTGGGTGCTGCAGCAGGGCATCGACCAGCTCGCGCGCTGGCTGCGCATGGGGCTGGACATCACGGTGAGCATCAACGTCTCGGCGCGCCACCTGCAGGAGCCGCTGTTCGCGCAGCACCTGGCGGGCCTGCTGTCGCGGCACCAGGCGCCGGTGGCGCATCGGCTGATCCTCGAGGTGCTCGAGACCGCGGCGGTCGCCGATGTGGACTACACCTGCGCGCTGATGGAAGAGTGCCGCGCCCTCGGCGTGCGCTTCGCGCTCGATGATTTCGGCACCGGCTACTCGACCTTCACCTACCTGAAGCGGCTGCCGATCGACATGCTCAAGATCGACCGCTCGTTCGTGCTCAACATGCTGGACGACCGGCAGGACCTGGCGATCGTCGAAGGCGTGATCGGGCTGTCGCACACCTTCGGGTGTTCGGTCGTGGCCGAGGGCGTCGAGACGCGCGCCCAGGCCGAACGCCTGATCGCGATCGGCTGCCCGACCGGCCAGGGCAACGGCATCGCCGCCGCGATGCCCTCGGACCAGGTGGCGGACTGGGTGCGCGACTACGACGGCATGCCCGAGTCGAACGAGCTGCTCACGCCGGCCTGAGCACGGCGCGCGGAGAGCGCGAAGTTAGACTGTCGCGTGATCCCGCCCAGCTTCATCCAGGACCTGCTTTCGCGCGTCGACATCGTCGAGATCGTCGGCCGCCACGTGCAGCTGAAGAAGGGCGGCGCCAACCTGATGGGGCTGTGCCCGTTCCACGGCGAGAAGTCGCCGAGCTTCTCGGTCAGCCCGAGCAAGCAGTTCTATCACTGCTTCGGCTGCGGCGTGAGCGGCGATGCGATCAAGTTCCTCACCGAATACAGCGGCATGAGCTTCCTCGACGCGGTGCGCGACCTGGCCCAGCAGGCTGGTCTGCAGGTGCCCGAGGAGAACGTCACCGCGGCGGAACGCGACCACGCCGCGGCGCAGAAGCAGCGCCGCAGCACCTTGACCGAGGTCCTCGCCAAGGCCGCCGACGCCTACCGCAAGCAGCTGCGCCAGAGCCCGCGCGCGATTGACTACCTGAAGGGCCGCGGCCTGAGCGGCGAGATCGCCGCGCAGTTCGGCCTCGGCTACGCGCCGGACGGCTGGCGCAGCCTGGCGAGCGTGTTCCCGAGCTACGACGACCCCTTGCTCGAGGAGAGCGGGCTGGTGATCGCCAAGGAGGCCGAGGACGGCGGGGGCGACGACAGCGAGAAGAAGCGCTATGACCGCTTCCGCGACCGGATCATGTTCCCGATCCGCTCGGTGCAGGGTGACGTGATCGGCTTCGGCGGCCGCGTCCTCGACCGCGGCGAACCGAAGTACCTGAATTCGCCCGAGACGCCGGTGTTCAGCAAGGGCCGCGAGCTCTACGGGCTGTTCGAGGGCCGCGTGGCGATCCGCCAGCGCGGCCACGCGCTCGTCGTCGAGGGCTACATGGACGTGGTCGCGCTGGCCCAGTCGGGCTTCGGCAACGCGGTGGCCACGCTCGGCACGGCCTGCACGCCCGACCACCTGCAGAAGCTGTTCCGCTTCACCGACTCGGTGGTGTTCAGCTTCGACGGCGACAAGGCCGGGCGCCGGGCCGCCGGCCGCGCGCTCGAGGCCAGCCTGCCGCACGCGAGCGACACGCGCACGATCCGCTTCCTGTTCCTTCCGGCCGAGCACGACCCCGATTCGTACGTGCGCGAGTTCGGTGCCGAGGCGTTCGAGGCCTGCATCGCCCAGTCGGTGCCGCTGTCCCGCCAGCTGATCGAGGCGGCCGGCGAGGGCTGCGACCTGGCCACCGCCGAGGGCCGCGCCCACATGCTCGCCAACGCCAAGCCGCTGTGGAGCGCCCTGCCCGACGGCACGCTCAAGCGCCAGCTGATCGCGGACATCGCCGCCGCCGCCCGCGACGACGCGGACCAGCTGCTGCGCCAGTGGGGCCACGCCCCGGCGCGCCCCGCCCCGAGCGCGGCCCTCGCAGCGCGACCGCCGCCGCGCCGCGCCGGCCGCGTCAGCAAGGGCGCGGCGAACCTGCTCGACCGCGCGATCTGGCTGCTGCTGCAGCGCAGCGAGGTCTGGACGCGGCTCGACGGCGGCGCCCACGACCTGCTGGCCGGCCAGCCGGCGCCGTACGACGCGCTGTTCGGGGCCATCGAACGCTGCGTCCACGAGCACGGCCCGCTCGCGCCGGCCGCGATGCTCGACGAACTGCGCGCGCAGGCGCCGCAGGACGATCCGGCCGCCGCCGGCGTGCTGGCCCGGATCGCGGACTTCCACGACCCCGAGCCCGAGGCCGACATCGGCCACGAGCTCTCGCTCGTCGTCACCAAGCTGCGCCTGAACGCGGTCGACGAGGAGCTCAAGGCGCTGTTCGATTCGGGCACCCAGTCGCCCGACGCGGTGAGCCGCAGCCGCGAGTTGATGGAAGAGCGCCGGCGCCTGAAAGCCTGAGCGCCATTGGCAATTTGCCCGGCGTGGAGGTATAATCCTCGGTTGACGTTAGCGCGGCTAAGCGTGACAGCAGCACCTCCAGGCCCCGGCCACCCTTTGAACCAGGGTCCCCCAGCGGGTTACAGGCCAAATTTTCCTGCAAGGACTGCACTCCAAATGTTCACCCGAGCTTGCCCGCAGGGACCTGCCGATGCGACCGACCTCGCCGCGGCCGAACCACGCCGTTGTCGGCTCGCCGGACTTGATTTGTGCGCGATCGTGCGCAAGTCGATGAAGGGCCTGTCGCAATGCCGGCCTCACACCATCCAAGGATTTGCATGACCGCGAAGAAGACCGCCCCCGCCGCCGCCGCGCCCGAGATCAAGAAGGCCGCCGCCGCGAAGACCGCTGCCGCCGCCACCAAGAGCGTCGCCAAGGCGGCCAAGCCGGTCGCCAAGGCCGAACCGGCGGCCAAGGGCAAGCCCGGGCGCAAACCCAAGGTGGACGAGAAGGCCAAGAAGTCCGAGGAAAGCGACGTCGACCTGTCCGACCTCGAGTCCGACCTGGAAGGCGAGCCCGAAGTCGAAGCGGCCGCCGACGAGACCAAGGTCAAGGCCAAGCCGCTGCGCATGAAGGTGTCGCGCGCCAAGGAGCGCGCGCTGATGCGCGAGTTCGGCCTCGAGGAGACCGCGCTCACCGAAGAGGAAGCCACCAAGCGCCGCCAGGAGCTGAAGACGCTCATCAAGATGGGCAAGACGCGCGGCTTCCTGACCCACCAGGAAATCAACGACCACCTGCCCGAGAAGCTGGTCGACAACGAGATCCTCGAAGCGATCGTGTCGATGCTCAACGACATGGGCATCGCCGTGTACGAGCAGGCGCCCGACGCCGCCACGCTGCTGATCGCCGGCGGCGGCACGACCACCGCGACCGAAGAGGAAGCCGAGGAAGCCGCCGAAGCGGCGCTGTCCACCGTCGACAGCGAGTTCGGCCGCACCACCGACCCGGTGCGCATGTACATGCGCGAGATGGGCACCGTCGAGCTGCTGACGCGTGAGGGCGAGATCGAGATCGCCAAGCGCATCGAGGGCGGGTTGCAGGCGATGATGTACGCGATCAGCGCGTCGCCGACCACCATCGCCGAGATCCTGAGCTACGCCGACCGCATCCGCGCCGGCGACATGAAGATCTCCGAGGCCGTCGACGGCTTCGTCTCCGAAGACGAGGCCGACGACTACGTGGCCGAGGAAGACGTCGACTTCTTCGACGAGGAAGACGACGACGACGGCCAGGGCGGCAGCAAGGCGCTGACCAAGAAGCTCGAGGAGCTGAAGACCGCGGCGCTGGTCAAGTTCGAGACGCTGGGCGTCAACTTCGACAAGATGCGCAAGGCGTTCGAGAAGGACGGCTACCAGTCGCCGGCCTACAACAAGGCCCAGCAGGCCATCAGCAGCGAGCTGATGACGATCCGCTTCACGGTCAAGACGATCGAGAAGCTGTGCGGCATCCTGCGTTCGCAGGTCGACGACGTGCGCCGCTACGAGCGCGAGCTGCGCAAGATCCTCGTCGACAAGTGCGGCATGCCGCAGGAATACTTCATCAAGCACTTCCCGCCGAACATCCTGAACCTGAAGTGGGCGGAGAAGGAAGTCGCGTCGGGCAAGGTCTACAGCGCCATCCTCGCGCGCAACCTGCCGCCGGTGCAGGAGCTGCAGAAGAAGCTGACCGACCAGCAGGCCCGCGCCGTGGTGCCGCTCGACGACCTCAAGCGCATCAACAAGCGCATGAACGAGGGCGAGAAGGCCAGCCGCGACGCCAAGAAGGAGATGATCGAGGCCAACCTGCGCCTCGTGATCTCGATCGCCAAGAAGTACACCAACCGCGGCCTGCAGTTCCTCGACCTGATCCAGGAAGGCAACATCGGCCTGATGAAGGCGGTCGACAAGTTCGAATACCGCCGCGGCTACAAGTTCTCGACCTACGCCACGTGGTGGATTCGCCAGGCCATCACGCGCTCGATTGCCGACCAGGCGCGCACGATCCGCATCCCGGTCCACATGATCGAGACGATCAACAAGATGAACCGCCTGTCGCGCCAGCACCTGCAGGAGTTCGGCTTCGAGCCCGACGCGCCGACGCTGGCCGAGAAGATGGAGATCCCGGAAGACAAGATCCGCAAGATCATGAAGATCGCGAAGGAGCCGATCTCGATGGAGACCCCCATCGGCGACGACGACGATTCGCACCTGGGCGACTTCATCGAGGACACCAACAACACCGCGCCGATCGAGGCCGCCATGCAGGCCGGCCTGCGCGACGTGGTGAAGGACATCCTCGATTCGCTGACCCCGCGCGAGGCCAAGGTGCTGCGCATGCGCTTCGGCATCGAGATGTCGACCGACCACACGCTGGAAGAAGTCGGCAAACAGTTCGACGTGACGCGCGAGCGCATCCGCCAGATCGAGGCCAAGGCGATCCGCAAGCTCAAGCACCCGAGCCGCTCGGACAAGCTGCGCACCTACCTCGACACGCTGTAGGTCGTTCGCAGCAGGAACAGGGGCCCCGTGGCAGCACGGGGCCCTTTTTCGTGGGCGGTCGGGCGCCGGCCCTTAAACTCCCGGGATGGCCCGCCCCACGCAAACCGCATGACCCCGATCGTGGAGCGATCCGTGCTGTTTGCCGACCTGCGCGGCAGCACGTCGATGTACGAGACGCTCGGCAATGCCGACGCGACGGCCGTCGTCACGCAGAGCGTGGCGCTGCTCGCGCGCATCGTCGAGACCCACGGCGGCACGGTGGTCAAGACGCTGGGCGACGGCCTGATGGCCATCTTCGAGACCCCGGCACCGGCGGTGGCCGCGGCCGTCGACCTGCACGAATCGCTCGACCGCATCTCGGCCCCCGGCGGCGGCATCCGGTCGATCCCGTTGCGGCTGCAGGTCGGGCTCGCGCACGGCGAGATCATCGAGATGTCGGGCGACGTCTTCGGCGACGCGGTCAACGTGGCAGCCCGCCTGCTCGACCATGCCGGCGACAACGAGACGCTGGTCACCGCGGTGGTGCTGGCCGGCTTGCCGCATCTGGAACAGGCGCGCTTCCGCAGCCTCGACAAGATGCAGCTGCGCGGCCGCGTCGAGCCGGTGCACGTGTACCTGCTCGAAGGCTCGCGCCGCTTCGGCGACACCGCGACCACCGCCTACGGCGACATGCTGGTCTTCTCGCCCGAGCCCGAGGGCATCCGCCTCGTCTGGCTCGACCAGAACCGCGTGTATGCCGGCCCGAGCCTGCCGGTGATCCTCGGCCGCAGCCCCCAGGCGACCTACATCGTCGACGACACGCGCGTCTCGCGGTCGCACGCGCGCATCGTCTGGCACGGCGGCACCTTCCAGCTCACCGACCTCAGCTACAACGGAACCTACGTGCGCTTCGACCACGACCCCGAGATCATCGGCCTGCGCCGCGGCAGCTGCACCCTGCACGGGAGCGGCACGATCGGCCTGGGCGCGCCGCCGTCCGACCCGGCCAGCCCGTGCGTGCGCTTCGAGATCCTGAAGTTCGCCGACACGCAGCGCGGCCCGCCGTCCGAACTGGCCGCCCCCCGATGAGCTTCGCGCCCGAACCCGCCCACCGCCACGGCGACGCGCCGCGCACCGCCGTGCTGCTGTGCAACCTCGGCACGCCCGACGCGCCGACGCCCGCGGCAGTGCGGCGTTACCTCGCCGAGTTCCTCAGCGACCACCGCGTCGTCGAGATCCCGCGCCTGCTGTGGCTGATGATCCTGCACGGCGTGATCCTGCGGACGCGGCCGGCCAAGTCGGCCCGCAAGTACGCCAGCATCTGGACGCCCGAAGGCTCGCCGCTCAAGGTCTGGACCGAGAAGCAGACCAAGCTGCTGCGCGGCTACCTCGGGCAGCGCGGCCACACCGTCACGGTGCATTACGCGATGCGCTACGGCAGCCCGTCGATCGCGTCGGTCATGGACGAGCTCAAGGCCAAGGGCGCGACGCGCGTGCTCGTGCTCCCGCTCTACCCGCAGTATTCCGCGACGACGACCGCCAGCGTCGGCGACGCGGTGTACGCGTGGGCGCAGCGCACGCGCCACGTGCCCGAACTGCGCTTCGTCAACCGCTACCACGACGACGCCGGCTACATCGCCGCGCTCGCCAAGCGCGTCGAGGACCACTGGATGTCGCACGGCCGGCCGGACAAGCTGCTGCTCAGCTTCCACGGCGTGCCGCGCCGCACGCTCGCGCTCGGCGACCCATACCACTGCGAATGCCTGAAGACCGCGCGGCTGCTCGGCGAGCGTCTGAGCCTGGGCAAGGACGACATGGTCGTCACCTTCCAGAGCCGCCTGGGCCGCGCGGAATGGCTGCAGCCCTACACCGAGCCCACCTTGATCGCACTCGCGAAGCAGGGCGTCAAGCGCGTCGACGTGCTCTGCCCCGGCTTCACGTCCGATTGCCTCGAGACGCTGGAAGAGATCGACCAGGAAGGCCGCGCCGCGTTCCTGCAGGCGGGTGGCGCGGAGTTCAACTACCTGCCGTGCCTGAACGACCAGCACGAGTGGATCGCAGCGCTCGCCGCGGTCGCGATCCGCCACCTGCAGGGCTGGCCGACGACAGCGGCCGACGACCCGGTCGCGCGCGAGCAGCAGCGTCAGCGCGCCCTGGCCGCCGGCGCGACGGCCTGATCAGCCCTCGCCCTGCACCATCACGCGGCGGCGCCGCAGCAGCTTCATCACGCGCGGCAGCACGAGCACCGCGAGCACGACGATCAGCAGGCTGAGCGAGCCCGGCCGCTCGATGAACACGCTCCAGCGGCCCTCGCCGATCGACATCGCGTTGCGCATCTGCGCCTCGGCCAGCGGGCCGAGGATCATGCCGATCACGACCGGCGCGGCCGGGAAGTCGAAGCGCCGCATCACCAGGCCCAGCAGGCCGATCGCGTAGAGCAGCACCAGGTCGAACGCCGACTGGCGCATGCCGTAGACGCCCACCGTCGCGAAGATCAGGATGCCGGCGTAGAGCTGCGCCTTCGGCACCTTCAGCAGCTTGACCCACAGGCCGACCAGCGGCAGGTTCAGCACCAGCAGCATCACGTTGCCGATGTAGAGCGAGGCGATCAGCGCCCACACCAGCGGCGCGTTGGTGTCCAGCAGCTGCGGGCCGGGCTGGATGCCGTAGTTCTGGAACGCGCCGAGCAGGATGGCGGCGGTGTTCGAGGTCGGGATGCCGAGCGTCAGCAGCGGAATGAGCGTCGTGGTGATCGCGGCGTTGTTGGCCGCTTCCGGGCCGGCGACGCCCTCGATCGCGCCGACGGTCCCGAACTCTTCCGGGTGCTTGGACAGCTTCTTCTCGGTCGCGTAGCTGAGGAAGGTCGGGATCTCGCTGCCGCCGGCCGGGATCGTGCCGAACGGGATGCCGATCGCCGAGGCGCGCAGCCACGCGGGCCACGAGCGCCGCCACTCGGCGCGCGTCATGTGGACCTTGGTGAACTTGTTCTGGGTGTCGACGACCCTCCCTTCGTAGAGCATCACGTAGAGCGCCTCGGCGACGGCGAACAGCCCGACGGCGATCAGCACCACCTCGATACCGTCCATCATCTCCGGCACGCCGCCGGTGTACCGCGCCTGGCCGCTGATCTGGTCGAGCCCGATCAGGCCGATCGCCAGGCCGATGAACAGCGAGGTCAGGCCGCGCAGCGTGCTCTTGCCGAGCACCGCGCTGACCGTGACGAACGCCAGCAGCATCAGCATGAAGTACTCGGGCGGCCCGAGCAGCACAGCGTACTTCGCGACGACCGGCGCCGCCACCGTGACGACGATGGTGCCGATCGTGCCGGCGACGAACGAGCCGATCGCCGCGGTCGCGAGCGCGGCCCCGGCGCGGCCGTTCTTGGCCATCTTGTTGCCTTCCATGGCGGTCACCATGGAGCCGGCCTCGCCGGGCGTGTTCAGCAGGATCGAGGTGGTCGAGCCGCCGTACATCGCGCCGTAGTAGATGCCGGCGAAGAAGATCATCGAACCGGTCGGCTCGACCTGCAGCGTGATGGGCAGCAGCATCGCCACCGCCGTGGCGGGGCCGATGCCGGGCAGCACGCCGATGGCAGTGCCGATCGTGCAGCCCGCCAGCGCCCACAGCAGGTTGATGGGCGTGCCGGCGGTGATGAAGCCTTGCAGCAGTTGGTTCCAGATGTCCATCGGCGTTCCGTCAGATCCAGCCGCTGCCGGTCAGGCCCGGCAGGTTGATCGCCAGCAGCTTGGTGAACATCCAGTACACCGGCGCGGCGATGCAGGCGCCGATCAGCGCGTCCTTCGCGAAGGCCCCGGGCGACCAGTCGGGAGATCCCTGCGAGGCCTTGTACCCGCGCACCGCCATAACGAAGCACAGCGTGCAGCTCAGGATGAAGCCGATCCGCGTGATCAGCAGCGCGTTGAGCAGCATGCCGGCGGAGACCAGGCCGAAGCCGAGCCAGAAGCCGTGCGCCTCGCCCGAGGGCTCGTCCATCTCGCGGAAGCCGCCGCTGACGGACTCCCACACCAGCAGGGCGCCGCACGCCGCCAGCGCGGCCGCGACGACCCAGGGCACGAAGTTCGGCCCCACGCCGCCGTAGCCGGCATCGGAACTGATCTGTGTGGCACCCACGGCCATGACGGCCGCGAGTACCAGGGTCCCGACGCCGATCAGCGTCTGCGGCAGCTTGATGGTCATGTCAGCCCCTCGCCCGATGATTACAACGGCCGGCCCCCGAGGGGGCACGGACCGGCTCGGGAGCGGCCGAGCGCTCGGTCCGCATGTCTTAGACCATGCCGGACTTGTGCATGATCGCGCGCAGCGAGGCGAACTCGTCGTCGACGAACTTGTCGAAGGCCGGGCCGGTGAGCAGCGCCGGCGTCCAGCCGTTGCGCTCGACGGCTTCCGCCCACGACTTGTGCTTGGTCGCCGTGATGATCATGTCGGTGAGCGCCTTGCGCTGCTCGGGCGTGATGCCGGCGGCGCCGAACACGCCGCGCCAGTTGCCGATCACGACGTTGTAGCCCTGCTCCTTCATCGTCGGGATGTCGACGCCCTTCAGGCGCGTCTCGGAAGTCATCGCGATCGCGCGCATCTTGCCGGTCTTGACGTACTCGGAGAACTCCGACAGCCCGCTGCCGCCGACCGTGACGTTGCCGCCCAGGATCGCGGCGGTCGCCTCACCGCCTCCGCGGAACGCCACGTAGTTGATCTTGGCCGGGTCGACGCCGACTTCGCGTGCCAGCATCGCTGCGGCGATGTGCTCGGTCGATCCGCGCGAGCCGCCGCCCCACTTGACGCTGCCCGGGTCCTTCTTGAGCTGCTCGACCACGTCCTTCATGGTCTTGAGCGGCGAACTGGCCGGCAGCACGAACACGTTGTATTCGCTGGACAGGCGCGCGATCGGCGTGGCCTGCGAGAGCTGCACCGGCGGCTTGCCGGTGATGATGCCGCCGAGCATCACCGCGCCCATCACCATCAGCGCGTTGCCGTCGCCCTTGTTGCTGTTGACGAACTGGGCCAGGCCGATCGTGCCGGCGGCGCCGCCCTTGTTGTCGTAGCTGACCGTGCCGGCCACGCCGGAATCGGTCAGTGCCTTGCCGAGCGCGCGGCCCTGGGTGTCCCAACCGCCGCCGGGATTGGCCGGGATCATCATCTTCAGGTTGGCGGCGGCCCAGGCGGGCAGCGGCAGCGCACTCGCGGCGGCGAGCGCGGCGAGGGACTTCAGGAAGGTATCGCGACGCATGGCTTGTCTCCAGGATTGCGGAATTGCACCGATGGTCGATGCTGGCCCGCCAGCCTGTCAATCGGCTGTCGACCGGCCTAGGGGAAACACGAAGCCCGTGCCTGCTACCGTTGCGGCATGAAGATCCTGCTGGTCGAAGACAACCTGGCGATGCAGACCACGCTGCAGCGGACCTTCCAGCGCCGCGGCATGCAGGTGGTGTGCTGCGCCGACGGCGCGCGCGCACTCGATCGCTGGCAGGCCAGCCTGCCCGACGTCGTGCTGCTCGACCTGAGCCTGCCCGGGCTCGACGGGCTCGAGGTGCTGGCGCAGGCGCGGGCCGCCGGCCTCAAGACGCCGGTGCTGATCCTGACCGCGCGCGGTACCGTGGGCGACCGCATTCTCGGCCTGGACACCGGCGCCGACGACTACCTGCCCAAGCCGTTCGACCTCGACGAACTCGAGGCCCGGGTGCGCGCCCTCGCCCGCCGCAACACGCCCGCGGCGGAGGCCGAGTCGGACCAGGCGGCCGAGTTCAGCGGCCTGCGCTGCGACGCCGACAGCGGCGCGCTCTACTACCGCGGCGAGCTGCTCGAGCTCGCACCGCGCGAGGCCGCGCTGCTGCGCGCGGTGCTGGCCCGGGCCGGTCAGGCGGTGGCGAAGGAGCGGCTGTCGGAGCTGGTGTTCCCGGGCGAATCCCAGGTGCAGTCCGATGCGATCGAGGTCGTCGCGTACCGCCTGCGCAAGAAGCTCGCGCACACCGGCGCCCAGCTCGTCACGCTGAGAGGCCTGGGTTACCTGCTGAAAGCCGCGGCGTGATGACCGCACCCCGATCGCCGAGTACGGCCATCGACCCTCCGCGAGGGTCGGGCCTTGCTTGGGGCGGCCCGGCGCGGCGGCCCGGTTCATGACGGACCGCCGCCGCCTGTCGCTGCGTGGCCGGCTGCTGCTCGGCATCCTGGTGCCGGTGGTCGGGTTCGTCGCGATCAACACGGTGAGCCTGTACCGTCAGGCGCTGCGCTCGGCCGACACCGCCTACGACCGCACGCTGCTCGCCACGGCCAAGACCATCGGCGAGGACCTGGAGGTGATCGGCAGCGAACCGGACGCGCACCTCGGCGCGACGGTGCCCTACTCGGCGCTCGAGCCGTTCGAGGCCGACAACCGCAGCCGCATGTTCTACAAGGTCAGCGGCTTTCAGGGCGAGATGGTCTCCGGCTTCGAGGACCTGCCGGTCTGGCGCGGCCGGGTGCCCGACAAGGGCCCGTATGCGGCGCTGGTCGATTTCTACGACGACGTCTACCGCGAGCAGCCGGTGCGGGTCGCGGTGCTGCTGCAACCGGTGGCCGGGGCCAACGGTCGCGGCATGGCGACGATCCAGGTCGCCGAGACGCTGGAGCTGCGCGAAACCCTGGCGCGCCAGATCCTGATCGACACGCTGTGGCGGCAGGCCGCGCTGATCGCGCTGATCGCGGGTGTCGTCGTCATCGTGGTGCAGCGCGCGACCCGGCCGGTGCGGGTGCTGAGCGAGCGCATCAATGCCCGCCATGCCAACGACCTGACGCCGATCGCTCTCGAGGGTGCGCCGCGCGAGCTCGCGCCGCTCGTCGACGCGACCAACCAGGTGATGGCCCGCCTCGGCCACCTGCTCGAGCACCAGAAGCGCTTCGTGCGGGACACCTCGCACCAGCTGCGCACGCCGCTGGCCGTGCTCAAGGCGCAGGTGCAGTCGGCGTTGCGCGGCGATGTCGAGCCCGCGCAGGCACTGGCCGAGATCGACCACACCGTGCGACGCGCGACCGAGCTGGCCAACCAGATGCTCGCGCTCGCCAAGGTCGAGCAACTGCGCCAGCAGGGCGACGCGCCGGTGATCGACTGGGCCGAGGTGGTGCGCGCGGTCGCGCTCGACCTCGCGCCGCTGATCGCCGAGCGCCGCCTCGACTTCTCGCTCGATGCCGTCGCGGCGCCGGTGCGCGCCCACGAATGGGCCTTGCGCGAGCTGGCGCGCAACCTCCTGCACAACGCCGTGAAGAACACGCCCGAAGGCTCGCGCCTGGCGGTCTCGATGGCGCGCGACGCGCACCACGTCGCGCTGACGATCGCCGACAGCGGCCCGGGCATCCCGCCAGAGCAGCGCGAGCGCCTGTTCCAGCCCTTCGCTGCCGGCGCACCGGGCAACGACCTGCGCCACGGGTCGGGCCTGGGCCTGGCGATCTGCCAGGAGATCGTGCTCTCGCTCGGCGGTGCGCTGGCCCTTGACAACCGTGCGCTGCGGACCCAGGTTCAAGGGCTGGACGCTACCGTTCGGCTCCCGCTCGCCGACAATCCGCCTCGATGAAGGAATCCACCCGTACTGACAAAGGTGCCGACAAGAGCGCCGACAAGGTCCGCCTCGACAAATGGCTCTGGGCCGCCCGCTTCTTCAAGACCCGCAGCCTGAGCGCCGACGAGATCGGCCGCGGCCGGGTGCAGGTCAACGGCCAGGCCGCCAAGGCCTCGCGCGAGGTGCGGGTCGGTGACCTGATCGCGCTGAAGCAGGGTCTGGTCGCCCGGACGGTCCTGGTGCGCGCGGCCGTCGAACAGCGCGGCTCGGCCACGGTGGCGGCCGAGATGTTCGAGGAGACGCCCGAGAGCATCGAGCAGCGCACCCGCCAGGCGCTGGAACGGCGCATGAACAGCGAACCCTCGCTCGCCATCGAGCGGGGCCGCCCGACCAAGCGCGACCGGCGGCAACTGGCCGACTGGAACCGCTGGAGCGCCTCCGTCGAACCGGAATAACCGGCCCGGCCGAGCGACCGGCCCCAAAAAAACCTTGCAATCCCCTCTTGAACATGAGGGCAATCGCCCCATGTGGGCGACTACGGAAACCCTTGCACGCCATGACGAACATCGACCCGACCTTCTCTCCCCCACCCGCTCCCGAGCCCGCCGACGCGGCCGGCACGCCGGAGGCGGCTGGCGCTCCCGCCGCGGCCGACACCCGGTTGCAGGAGCTCGAGGCCAAGCACGCCGAAGTGGCCGACGCCTACCTGCGCGCCAAGGCCGAAGCCGAGAACACCCGCCGCCGCGCCGACGACGAGATCGCCAAGGCCCGCAAGTACGCCGTCGAGAACTTCGCCGACAGCCTGCTGCCGGTGAAGGACAGCCTCGAAGCCGCGATCGCCCTGCCCGACGCCACGCCCGAGCAGATGCTGGAAGGCGTCCACGCGACGCTGCGCCAGCTGGTCTCGGCGCTGGAGCGCAACAAGGTCGTCGAGATCAACCCGGCGGCCGGTGCCAAGTTCGATCCGCACCAGCACCAGGCCATCAGCGTCGTACCGGCGCCGCAGGAGCCCAACACCGTGGTCGCGGTGCTGCAGAAGGGCTACCTGATCGCCGACCGCGTGCTGCGGCCGGCGCTCGTCACCGTGGCGGCTTCGGCCTGACGCGGAGCACAGGCAGTCCACAGGTCCAGGCTTGAAAGCCCACACCTTATCCACACGTTAAGAACAACTCAATCCAGTCTCAGGAGCTCACCATCATGGCCAAAATCATCGGCATCGACCTCGGCACCACGAACTCGTGCGTGTCGATCATGGAAGGCAACACCACCAAGGTGATCGAGAACAGCGAAGGTGCACGCACCACGCCCTCGATCGTGGCGTACCAGGAGGACGGCGAGATCCTCGTCGGCGCCTCGGCCAAGCGCCAGGCCGTCACGAACCCGCGCAACACGCTGTACGCGGTGAAGCGCCTGATCGGCCGCAAGTTCACCGAGAAGGAAGTGCAGAAGGACATCGACCTGATGCCTTACAAGATCGTCGCGGCCGACAACGGCGACGCGTGGGTCGAGGTGCGCGGCCAGAAGCTCGCGCCGCAACAAGTCAGCGCCGAAATCCTGCGCAAGATGAAGAAGACCGCCGAGGACTATCTTGGCGAAGCGGTGACCGAAGCCGTGATCACCGTGCCCGCGTACTTCAACGACGCGCAGCGCCAGGCCACCAAGGACGCCGGCCGCATCGCCGGACTCGACGTCAAGCGCATCATCAACGAGCCGACCGCTGCAGCGCTCGCGTTCGGCCTCGACAAGAACGAGAAGGGTGACCGCAAGATCGCCGTGTACGACCTGGGCGGCGGCACCTTCGACATCTCGATCATCGAGATCGCCGATGTCGACGGCGAGAAGCAGTTCGAGGTGCTGTCGACCAACGGTGACACCTTCCTGGGCGGCGAGGACTTCGACCAGCGCATCATCGATTACATCGTCACCGAGTTCAAGAAAGAGCAAGGCGTCGACCTGACCAAGGACGTGCTCGCGCTGCAGCGCCTGAAAGAGGCGGCCGAGAAGGCCAAGATCGAGCTGTCGTCGAGCACGCAGACCGACATCAACCTGCCGTACGTGACGGCCGATGCCTCGGGCCCGAAGCACCTGAACATCAAGCTGACCCGCGCCAAGCTCGAAGCCCTGGTCGAAGACCTGATCGAGCGCACGATCGCCCCGTGCCGCACCGCCATCAAGGACGCTGGCGTGGCCGTGGGCGCGATCAACGACGTGATCCTGGTCGGCGGCATGACCCGCATGCCCAAGGTGCAGGAGAAGGTCAAGGAGCTGTTCGGCAAGGAGCCGCGCAAGGACGTGAATCCTGACGAAGCGGTGGCCGTGGGCGCCGCGATCCAGGGCCAGGTGCTGGCCGGCGACCGCAAGGACGTGCTGCTGCTCGACGTGACCCCGCTGTCGCTCGGCATCGAGACGCTCGGCGGCGTGATGACCAAGATGATCAAGAAGAACACCACGATCCCGACCAAGTTCGCGCAGGTGTTCAGCACCGCCGACGACAACCAGCCGGCCGTGACGATCAAGGTCTACCAGGGCGAACGCGAGATGGCCTCGGGCAACAAGAGCCTGGGCGAGTTCAACCTCGAAGGCATCCCGCCGAGCCCGCGCGGCATGCCGCAGATCGAGGTCAGCTTCGACATCGACGCGAACGGCATCCTGCACGTCGGCGCCAAGGACAAGGGCACCGGCAAGGAAAACAAGATCACGATCAAGGCCAACTCCGGCTTGAGCGAAGCCGAGATCGAGCAGATGGTCAAGGACGCCGAGATCAACGCGGCCGACGACAAGAAGAAGCTCGAGCTCATCCAGGCCCGCAACTCGGCCGACGCGATGATCCACAGCGTCAAGAAGAGCCTCGCCGAGCATGGCGACAAGCTCGAGGCCGGCGAGAAGGAGAAGGTCGAGGCCGCGCTGAAGGAGGCCGAGGAGTCGCTCAAGAGCGAGGACAAGGCCGAAATCGAGGCCAAGACCGAGGCGCTGATGACGGCGAGCCAGAAGCTCGGCGAGAAGATCTACGCCGATTCGCAGGCCGCGGCTGCCGCAGCCGGCGCCGGTGGCGATCAAGCGCAGCCGCAGGCCGAAGCGGCCGCGGCGAAACCGGCCGCCGACGACAACGTCGTCGACGCCGAGTTCAAGGAAGTGAAGAAGGGCTGATCGCCCTGTCCTGATCCATCGCCGGTTTCGGGCGGAGCACGCGGCTCCGACCGGAACCGGCGTTGGTGTTTGAAGCGAATACCGAATTCGACGGAGCCTGCATTCCATGGCCAAACGCGACTACTACGAAACGCTGGGCGTGGCGAAGAACGCCAGCGAAGAAGACATCAAGAAGGCCTATCGCAAGCTCGCGATGAAGCACCACCCGGACCGCAATCAGGGTGACGATGCGAAGAAGTCGGAAGAGAAGTTCAAGGAGGCCAAGGAGGCCTACGAGATGCTCACCGACCCGCAGAAGCGCGCGGCCTACGACCAATACGGCCACGCCGGCGTCGACCCGAACATGGGCCGCGGTGCCGGCGGCCCGGGCGCGGAGGGCTTCGGCGGCTTCGCCGAGGCCTTCGGCGACATCTTCGGCGACATCTTCGGCGGCGCCGCCGCCGGTGGCGGCCAGCGCCGTGGCGGCGGGCAGCAGGTGTTCCGCGGCAGCGACCTCAGCTACGCGATGGAGATCACGCTCGAGGAGGCGGCGCACGGCAAGGAAACCCAGATCCGCATCCCCTCGTACGAGAGCTGCGAAACCTGCAAGGGCACCGGCGCCAAGCCCGGCACCACGCCCAAGACCTGCAGCACCTGCCACGGCCAGGGCACGGTGCACATGCGCCAGGGCTTCTTCAGCATCCAGCAGACCTGCCCGCACTGCCATGGCACCGGCAAGATCATTCCCGAGCCGTGCACCACCTGCAGCGGCCAGGGCCGGATCAAGAAGAACAAGACGCTGGAGGTGAAGATCCCCGCCGGCATCAACGAGGGTATGCGCATCCGCTCCAGCGGCAACGGCGAGCCGGGCACCAACGGTGGACCGGCCGGCGACCTCTACATCGAGATTCGCATCAAGCAGCACGAGATCTTCGAGCGCGACGGCGACGACCTGCACTGCACCGTGCCGGTCGGCCTGACGACCGCCGCGCTCGGCGGCGAGATCGAGGTGCCCACGCTGGGCGGCAAGGCCGAGATCGAGTTGCCGGAAGGCACGCAGCACGGCAAGACCTTCCGGTTGCGCGGCAAGGGCATCAAGGGCGTGCGGTCCAGCTACCCGGGCGACCTTTACTGCCATGTGAGCGTCGAGACGCCGATCAAGCTGACGGAGCACCAGCGCAAGCTGCTGAAGGAACTGGACGAGTCGTTCCGCAAGTCGGGCGACCGGCACTCGCCGAACGCCAAGACCTGGACCGATCGCGTCAAGGACCTGTTCAAGTAACGACGTCGGCGCGGCGGACGGACGGGTCAGCCGAACAGATCCTGCTGCCCGTCGACCCGCGGTCGCGCCGGCCGCCGGAACTGCGACAGGTCGAGCGCGATGCGCTCGCCGTCGAGCCCGTAGCGGGCTGCCGCCTTGCGCAGCCGCTGTTGCAGCAGTTGCGCCCAGACGCCCTCGCCTTTCATGCGCGAGCCGAAGCTGGCGTCGTAATCGCGGCCGCCGCGCATCTCGCGCACGCGCGCCATCACGCGCGCCGCGCGATCCGGGAAGTGCTGGTCCAGCCACTGCTGGAAGATCGGGTTCACCTCCCAGGGCAGGCGCAAGACGATCCCGAACGCGGACCGTGCACCGGCCTTTGCTGCGGCCTCGAGCACCCGCTCGAGCTCCGGCTCGTTGATGAACGGAATCAGCGGCGAGACGCTGACCCCCACCGGTACCCCGGCGCTCGCCAGCGTCTCGATCGTGCGGAGGCGCCGCTGCGGCGACGCCGCGCGCGGTTCGAGGATGCGCGCCAGCGCCGGGTCGAGCGACGTCACCGACACGTACACCGCGACGAGCCCCTTCTTCGCCATCGGCCCGATCAGATCCAGATCGCGCTCGATGCCCGACGACTTGGTGACGACGGAGAACGGATGTGCGCAGTCGGACAGCACCTCGATCACGCGGCGCGTGATGCCGAGGCGGCGCTCGACCGGCTGGTACGCATCGGTCGCCGAGCCAATGTTGAGCCACTTGGGTTCGTAGCTGCGGCTCGCGAAGGCCTCGCGCAGACGCTCGGCCGCATTGACCTTGGCGATGATCCGGGTCTCGAAATCCAGGCCGGGCGACAAATTCAGGTAGCTGTGCGTGGGCCGTGCGAAGCAGTAGACGCAGCCATGCTCGCAGCCCCGGTACGGGTTGATTGAGAGATCGAACGAGATGTCCGGCGAATCGTTACGCGACAGGATCGTGCGGGCGCGCTCCTCGATGACCGTGGTCGACGGTGGCAAGCGTTCTTCCAGCGCCTGCTGGTCGAGCGTGCCCCAGCCGTCGTCGTACGCCTCGGTCAGTTCGCTCGAATAGCGATGCGCGATCGCCCAGACCGTGCCGCGGCCCTTGGTCGGGCCGTGGGCCCGTTCGCCCGGCGCGTCGCGCTCGCTGCCGCTGATGGTGCGCCCCTTGTTCATACTGTTAATATATACAGTAAACGCTTGTCGGTTTGCACCAACTGTTGCAAGCACCCGGGCGATGCCCGCCGGCGCCTCGATATGCTCGCCCGGACATGTTCACCGGCAGCACCTTGATCTTCGGCGTCCCTCTTCTGATCGGTGGCGCCGCCGGCGTCGGCTGGTGGATCTGGCGCCAGCGGCGTCGCAACGCCGAGATCGGCCCCGCCGAAGCCGCAGCCGACGACATCGCCAGTCTGTCGGACGCGGACTTCGAGGCGCTCGTCGCCGAAGCCTTCCAGCGTCAGGGCTACCAAGTGATCGACGGCGGGCGAAGCGCCCGGGTCGTGACGTTACGGCGCGACCGTGAAACCCACCTGCTGCAATGCCGGCACCGACATGCGGCCAAGGTCGGCGTCGACGCCGTTCAGGCGCTGCACCGGGAGATGTCGGCGCGCGGCGCGAACGGCGGGTTCATGCTGACCGAAGGCCGCTTCTCGCGGGAGGCGACCGCCCTGGCCGCGAGCTGCAACGTGCGCCTGCTCGAAGGCGCAGCGGTGCGCGGCCTGCTCGCACCGCTGCGCGGCAAGCGTCACGGCCCGTAACGCCGCCGCGCATTGTCCGACACGGCGGCTGCCACGCGCCTCACGCGCGTGAACGCCGCAGGCCCACAGTTTCCGCTTGATCGCGATCCTAGAGTGTGGCCACTCCCAACTCGAGGCCACACACCATGAAACTGCTGCACAAGCTCCTGCTCGCTTGCGTCCCACTGGCCGCGCTCACCGCCTGCGGCGGCGGCGACACCGAAGATCGACTCGACGTCGCGGACCCGGACGTCCGCTTCGTGCACGCGGCGCCCGCCGCGCCGGCCGTGACGCTGTACCGCGGCACCGTCGCTCAGCCCGACGCGACCGACGTCACCTATCCGTTTGCCTCGGACTACTTCGACGTCGACTCGAGCGACGCGGACTGGTCGGTGAAGACGACCGTCGGCGGCCTGGACGTGGGCACCGTGAGGATCGATCCGAACCGCGGCACCAAGTACACCGTCGTCGCACTGCAGACCTCGGCCACGGCTGCCGGCACCTACCTGATCGCCGACCCGTACAACAAGCCGTTGGGCAGCGACAGCACACGCCTGCGCGTGATGAACGCCTCGTACAACACGGCCAGCGTCGACGTCTACATGAACGCGCCGGGCACCGACATCGCGACCGTGACGCCGCTGATCTCGGCCACCCCGTTCGGTGCGTCAGGCCCGGTCACCGGCAGCGACTCGGTCGACATCCCGGGTGGCACCTATCAGGTGACGATCACCTCGGCGGGCACGAAGACGGTGGTGTTCAAGGGGCAGCTCAGCTTCGCGAAGAACGAGGACGTGCTGATCCTGACCGTGCCTGATGCCGCCGCCACCAGCGGCGTGAGCGCCCTGGTGAAAGTCGAGGGCGTCGCAGGGGCCACACCGATCGCCCCGATCTGACCGACCCGGAAAGCAGAACGGGCCCGCGAGGGCCCGTTTGCGTTTGCTGTCTGGCGGAGTCGGAGGGATTCGAACCCTCGATGCAGGTTTTGCCCACATACTCCCTTAGCAGGGGAGCACCTTCGGCCACTCGGTCACGACTCCATGCTCACTTTCTGAGCAGCCCGCATTCTAACTGCGAAACAGGCGCCGATCAGGCCGCAGGCTGTTCCAGATCGAAGGCCTTGTGCAGCGCGCGCACGGCGAGCTCCATGTACTTCTCGTCGATCACGACGCTGGTCTTGATCTCGCTCGTCGTGATCATCTGGATGTTGATGCCCTCTTCGCTCAACACGCTGAACATGCGGCTGGCCACGCCCACGTGCGAGCGCATGCCGATGCCGACGATGCTGACCTTGCAGATCTTCGCGTCGCCGACGATCTCGCGCGCGCCAGTGATCGGCAGGACCTGGGTCTTCAGCAGATCCATCGTGCGGGCGTAGTCGTTGCGGTGCACCGTGAACGAGAAGTCCGTGCGGCCGTCGTGCGAGACGTTCTGGATGATGACGTCCACGTCGATGTTCGCTTCTGCGACCGGCCCGAGGATCATGAAGGCGATGCCCGGCTTGTCGTTCACGCCCAGCAGGCTGATCTTGGCTTCGTCGCGGTTGAACGCGATGCCCGAGACAACGGCTTGTTCCATTTTTACGTCTTCCTCAAAGGTGATCAGGGTGCCCGAACGCGCTTCCTCGTCGATGTCGATGTCCCAGGGCGTGAAGCTCGACAGCACCCGCAGCGGCACGCGGTACTTGCCGGCGAACTCGACCGAGCGGATCTGCAGCACCTTGGAGCCCAGGCTCGCCATCTCGAGCATTTCCTCGAAGCTGATGGTCTTCAGGCGGCGCGCCTCGGCCACGATGCGCGGGTCGGTGGTGTACACGCCGTCCACGTCGGTGTAGATCAGGCATTCGTCGGCCTTCAGCGCCGCGGCCACCGCCACCGCCGAGGTGTCGGAGCCGCCGCGGCCCAGCGTGGTGATGTGGCCTTGCGCGTCGACGCCCTGGAAGCCGGTGATCACGACGACCTTGCCGGCCGCCAGATCGGCTCTCACCCGCGCATCGTCGATGCTCTCGATGCGCGCCTTGGTGAACGACGAATCGGTGGCGATCTTGACCTGCCAGCCAGCGTAGCTGACCGCCTGGATGCCTTCGGCCTGCAGCGCGATCGCCAGCAGCCCGGACGACACCTGTTCGCCGGTCGAGGCGATCATGTCGAGCTCGCGCAGCAGTTCGGGCGTCGTGAGCTCCGGAGACAGTTCCTTGGCGAGACCGAGCAGCCGATTCGTTTCCCCGCTCATCGCCGAGGGCACGACCACCATCTGGTGCCCCGCGCGGGCCCATTTGGCGACGCGCTTGGCAACGCTGCGAATGCGCTCCGGCGACCCCATCGAGGTGCCGCCGTACTTGTGGACTGTGAGGGCCATGGGATGTGGTTCAGATCGAGTGCGATGACAAGGTCTCGCGCGCAGGCGAGCCTTCGATTCTAGCGTTTACCCGCGGCGCCTCGGCCTCAGGCCGGTCGCGCGTCGGGCAGCCACGCCAGCGACACCAGCGCCTGCCCCGGCAAGCCGATCACGCGCGCATCGACGCCCAGGCCCGGCACGAACACCAGTTGCTCGCCGCTGTAGACCAGCGGTCCCGCGCGCTCGTCGTCCGGAATGCGGGCCGCCTGGAACTGCTTCTTCAGGCTGCGGGGCGGCCGGCCGATGCCGGCCTGGAAGGTCTCGCCGCCCAGCCGCGGCTGCAGGTCCAGCCGCCCGAGCCAGGCCAGCGGCACGCCGCCAGCCTCCACCCGCGCCACCTTCAGCGTTCCGCCCCAGCCCGGCAGCGCGAAGCGGCCGACGCGCTGCACGGACAGGTGGGTCTCGCGCTGACGATCGATCGTCGTCTCGGCGGCCGGGACGAAGCTCAGTCGGCCGCGGTAGGCGCGCAGCACGCCGCCGTGCACCGGCCAGCGCGCGGTGCGCGACACCGGCAGTTCCACGCCCAGGCGTTCGATCAGGCTGGCGGGTGCGGGCGCGCCGATCGCGCGGCGCAGCCAGGCGCGCAGCGCGTTGCCTCGGCGTGCCGGCGACAGCGCGAGCCAGCCGTCGACGACCAGATCGCCCTCGGCAGCGATCTGCGCCAGATCAAGCACGGCGACCTCGTCGAGCACGGCGCACGCATGCTGCGCCCACGCGGCCGAGTCGGCCAGCGCTGCCTCGGCCTGCTCGAAGGCGCCGGACAACGCCGGCCAGACGGCGTGGCGCAGGCGGTTCCGTGCGAAGCGAAGTTCGGTGTTGCTGTCGTCCTCGATGAAGCTGAGCCGATGCCGCCGGAGGTACGCCTCGATCTCGGCCCGCGGCCGATCCAGCCAGGGGCGCTCCCAGGTGATGCCGTCGCGCTCGATCCGCCTCGGCATGCCAGAGAGCCCCGCGACGCCCGCACCTCGCAAGGCCTGCAGCAGGAAGGTTTCGGCCTGATCGCGGCGATGGTGCGCCAGCAGGATCACCGACGCGCCGCCGGCGAGCGCCATCTCGCGCAAGGCCCGGTAGCGCTCCTGGCGGGCCCAGGCCTCCACGCTCTCACCCCGTGCCGGCGCACTCGTCAACCGTGTCGCCGCGAACGCGAGCGGCAGGCCGCGCCGCGCCCAGCGCGCGCACGTGGTGGCCGCGTGGTCGAGCCAGGCGTCGGCATTCGGGCTCAGGCCATGGTGGACGTGCAACGCCAGCACCTGCACCCCGTCGAGAGCCGCCTGTCCAACGGTGGCGTGCAGCAGCGCGGTCGAATCGCGCCCGCCGCTGTAGGCGACGGCGATCCAGCGCTCGGTCACTTCAGCAACCGGGCACGACGGCCTAGCGGTCCTTGGTGTCGGTGAAACGGCCGTAGGACTGCAAGCGCTCGTAGCGGCGTTGCAGCAATTCCTTCGGCTTCAGGTCGCTGACCTGGCGCAGCGCGTCGTTCAGCGCGCGCTTCAGGAACGCGGCCATCTGCTTGGTGTCACGGTGCGCGCCACCGACCGGCTCGTTGATGATCTTGTCGACCAGCCCCAGGGCCTTCAGCCGGTGTGCGGTGATCCCGAGCGCCTCGGCGGCATCGGACGCGCGCTCGGCGGTCTTCCACAGGATCGATGCGCACCCTTCCGGCGAGATCACCGAGTAGATCGAGTACTGCAGCATCAGCAACTGGTCGCCGACGCTGATCGCCAGCGCGCCGCCCGAGCCGCCCTCGCCGATGATCGTGACGATGATCGGCACCTCGAGTTGTGCCATCTCGAAGATGTTGCGGCCGATCGCTTCCGACTGGCCGCGCTCCTCGGCGCCGATGCCCGGGTAAGCGCCCGGCGTGTCGACGAAGGTGAAGACCGGCAGGCCGAACTTCTCGGCCAGCTTCATCAGGCGCAGTGCCTTGCGGTACCCCTCGGGGCGCGACATGCCGAAGTTGCGCAGCCCGCGCTCCTTGGTGTCGCGGCCCTTCTGGTGGCCGATCACCATGCAGGCCTGGCCGTTGAAGCGCGCCAGACCGCCCACGATCGACTGGTCGTCCGCGAACGCGCGGTCGCCGTGCAGCTCCTGGAAGTCGGTGAATATCTCGCTGACGTAGTCCAGCGTGTAGGGCCGCTGCGGATGCCGCGCGATCTGCGTCACCTGCCAGGGCGACAGGCTCGAGTAGATGTCCTTGGTGAGCTGCAGGCTCTTCTTGCCGAGCCGGTCGATCTCTTCGGAGATGTCGACCGCGGATTCGCTCTGCACATAGCGCAACTCTTCGATCTTCGATTCGAGCTCGGCGACCGGCTGCTCGAACTCGAGGAAATGGCGTTTGCTCATTCGTGTGTTCCTTCGTGGCGAAGGGGACTACCGCAATGTCAGTAGTCTACCGGCAGCGGATCGAGGCTGCGCCACAGGTACCAGGTCGCGACCGAGCGGAACGGCGCCCAGGCATCGCCCACCTCGCGCGCCTCGGCGCGCGACACCGGCTCGCCGCTGAAGTAGTTGACGCTGATCCCCTTGATCAGCCCGACGTCGTCGAGCGGCAGCACGTTCGGCCGCATCAGGTGGAAGATCAGGAACATCTCGGCGGTCCAGCGCCCGATGCCGCGGATCGCGACCAGCTCGTCGATGATGGCCTCGTCGTCCATCTGCTGCCACTGGCCGACGTGCACGGCGCCCGATTCGAAGTGCGCCGCGAGATCGCACAGGTACTCGACCTTCCGTGCCGACAAGCCGGCACCGCGAATCGCGGCGGTCTCCAGCGCGAGCACCGCCGCCGGCGTGATGCGCGTCGACGGTTCCTGCATCAGCCCGGAGAAGCGGCCCCACACCGATTGCGCCGCGGCCACCGTGATCTGCTGGCCGACGATCGAGCGCGCGAGCGTCGTGAAGGCGTCGCCGCGGCTTTGCAGCCGGCCCTCGCCCAGGCGCGGGATGAGCTTGCGCATCACGCGATCGCGCTTGCCGAGGTGCCGGCAGGCCTCGTCCCAGTAGCCGGGCGTCACCTCCACGGCAGGCTCGGCCTTCGCAGGACGAGGGGCCATCAGGCCTTCACCCAGGTGGTGCCGGCGGCCGAGTCTTTCAGCGCGATGCCCTGGGCGAGCAGCTCCTGGCGGATCTGGTCGGCGAGCGCGAAGTCGCGCGCCTTCTTGGCGGCGTCCCGCGCCGCGATGCGTGCGGCGATGTCGGCTTCGTCCAGGCCGCTTCCGGCCTGGAGGTAGGCGCGCGGCGCGAGTTGCAGCACGCCCAGCGTGGCGCCCAGTGCCTTGAGCAACGCGGCGGTGTCGGACGAGCGCGTGCGATTGAGTTCGTTCGCGAGCTCGAACAGGACGGCCAGGGCGACCGGCGTGTTGAAGTCGTCGTTCATCGCGGCGCGGAAAGCCGCGGCCTGAGGCTGCGCCCAGTCGATCTCGCCGCCATCCTCCCCGACGATGCCGTCGAGCGCCGTGTAGAGGCGGCGCAGCGCCGTCCGCGCGTCGTCGAGGTTCCCATCGCTGAAGTTGAACGGGCTGCGGTAGTGGGTGCGCAGCATGAAGAACCGGATGGTCTCGCCGTCGTAGCGCTTCAGCACATCGCGGATGGTGAAGAAGTTGCCGAGCGACTTCGACATCTTCTCGTTGTCGACGTTCAGGAAGCCGTTGTGCAGCCAGTAGTTGACGAACGGGTGCCCGAGCGCGCCTTCGCTCTGCGCGATCTCGTTCTCGTGGTGCGGGAACTGCAGGTCCATGCCGCCGCCATGGATGTCGAAGCGCTCGCCGAGCATCGCGCAGGCCATCGCCGAGCACTCGATGTGCCAGCCGGGGCGCCCGGGACCGTAGGGGCTGTCGAACTTGGCATCGGCCGGCTCGTCCGGCTTGGCGGCCTTCCAGAGGACGAAGTCGAGCGGGTCTTCCTTGCCCTCGTTCACCGCCACGCGGGTGCCCGAGCGCAGCGCGTCGATGGTCTTGCCGGAGAGCTGGCCGTAGCCGGCGAACTTGCGCACCGCGTAGTTCACGTCGCCACCGCTGGCACGGTAGGCGAAGCCCTTCTGCTCCAGCGTGCCGATCATGTCGGCCATCTGTGCCACGTAGTCGGTCGCCCGCGGCTCGTGCGTCGGCGTCTCGATGCCGAGCGCGCCGATGTCCTGGCGCATCGCGGCGATCATCTCGTCGGTGAGCGCGCGGATCGTGATGCCCCGCTCGAGCGCGCGCGCGATGATCTTGTCCTCGATGTCGGTGATGTTGCGCACGTACGTGACGCGGTAACCGAGCACGCGCAGCCAGCGGTAGACCACGTCGAACGCCATCATCATGCGGGCGTGGCCCATGTGGCAGAGGTCGTAGATCGTCATGCCGCAGACGTACATGCGCACGTGGTTCGGCTCGATCGGCGTGAAGGTCTCGAGTTGCCGCGAGAGCGTGTTGTGGATGCGTAGCGTCATGGGCCGATGGCACTTTCGGACCGCCGGCTTCTCAGGAAAGCCGCGGTCGGATAACCAGTTCTCGTTGGGGTGTCGCGCAACTCCGGGCCACAGGCCGCGCGGGGCTCGCACCGCGCGCGTCTCGGCCAGAAGGCCTGCACTACAATCGTTTCAGTATAGCGGGCAGCCCGACATTCGCCGCTCGCCGGCACGACCGGCAGCACCACGGCACGCAGCGTCCGCACACCTCCACATCCATGCACCACACGTCGTTTTCTCCGCGCCGACTGCTTGCCCCGCTGTTGCTCGTCGCGATCCTGGCCGCGACGTCCGGCGCGCAAGCGGACGAGCTCGCCGACGTGCAGCGTCTCTACTATTCCGGCCAGGCGGCCGCGGCGATGCAGCGTGTCGACCAGTTCCTGGCGACCAACCCGCGCGATCCGCAGATGCGGTTCCTGAAGGGCGTGATGCTGACCGACGCCAAGCGGAACATGGAAGCGATCGCGCTCTTCCAGAAGCTGAGCGACGAGTACCCCGATCTGGCCGAGCCCTACAACAACCTCGCCGCGCTCTACGCCGCGCAAGGCGATTACGCCAAGGCCCGGGCCACGCTCGAGCAGGCGCTGCGCATGAATCCCAACTACGCCACCGCGCACGAGAACCTGGGCGATGTGCACGCCGCGCTCGCCGCCCAGTCGTATGCCCGCGCGCAGAAGCTCGACCCGTCCAACGTGACCGTCGCGCCCAAGCTCGCGCTGGTGCGCGACCTCTACAAACGCGCGGCGCCGGTGGCATCGGCCGCGCCAGCCGCCGCCTCGAACCCGAAAGGAACCGCTCCATGACCCTGAATCCCGCTCGACTGATCGGCCAGAGCGCGCTCGTGCTCGCCCTGTGCACGGGCCTCGCGGCTCACGCGCAGAAGGTCAAGCTCGCGACCAGCGCCGGCGACATCGTGATCGAGCTCGACGCCGCCAAGGCGCCGAAGACCGTCGAGAACTTCGTCGGCTACGTGAAGGCCGGTCACTACGACGGCACGATCTTCCACCGCGTGATCCCGACCTTCATGATCCAGGGCGGCGGCATGACCGCCGACATGAAGGAAAAGTCGACGCGCGCACCGATCCCGCTCGAGAGCCGCAACGGCCTGAGCAATTTGCGCGGCAATGTCGCGATGGCCCGCACCGGCGACCCCAACTCCGCCACCGCGCAGTTCTTCATCAACGTGCAGGACAACGCACGCCTCGACGCCGCCAACGCGCGGGACGGCAACGGTTATGCCGTGTTCGGCAAGGTCGTCTCCGGCATGGACGTGGTCGACAAGATCCGCGACACGCCGACCGGCAGCCGCCCGCCGCACGAGAACGTGCCGACGATGCCGATCACCATCAAGAAAGCTACCCTGGAGAAATGAGCATGAGCACCCAAGTCGACCTCGAAACCAGCAAGGGCACGATCCGCGTCGAACTCGACGAGGCCAAGGCGCCGATCTCGTCGAAGAACTTCCTCGAGTACGTGGACGCCGGCCATTACGACGGCACTGTCTTTCACCGCGTGATCCCGGGCTTCATGATCCAGGGCGGCGGCTTCGAGCCCGGCATGCGCCAGAAGGCCACCAAGGCCACGATCCAGAACGAGGCCAACAACGGCCTGAAGAACGACCGCTACACGCTGGCGATGGCCCGCACCTCGGCGCCGCATTCGGCGAGCTCGCAGTTCTTCATCAACGCGACCGACAACAACTTCCTGAACTTCACGGCCGAGACCGCGTCGGGCTGGGGCTACGCGGTGTTCGCGAAGGTCGTGTCGGGCAACGAGGTCGTCGACGCGATCGAGAAGGTCCGCACCGGCAGCAAGGGCGGCCACGGCGACGTGCCGCTCGAAGATGTCGTGATCCTCAAGGCGACGCGGGTCGCCTGAACTCGCGCGCGCCATGACCGACGCCCTCGTGGCGCGCGAGATCGCCGCGCCGGCGTCCTGGCAGCGGATCGATTTCATCAGCGACCTGCACCTCGCCGCCGAGCTGCCGCACACCTTCGACGCGTGGCAGGCCTATCTCCTCAACACCGCGGCCGACGCCGTCTTCATCCTCGGCGATCTGTTCGAGGCCTGGATCGGCGACGATTCGCGCCACGACGGCTTCGAGGCGCGCGGTGCGGCGGTGCTCACGGCCGCGGCCGCGCGCCGACCGCTCCACTTCATGGTGGGCAACCGAGATTTCCTGCTCGGCGACGAGATGCTCGCCGCCTGCGGCGTTCGCGCGCTGGCCGATCCGACGCTGCTCAGCGCCTTCGGCGAGCGCACGCTGCTGACGCACGGCGATGCCTGGTGCATCGGTGATCTGGACTACCAGCAGTTCCGCCGCCAGGTGCGCAACCCGGCGTGGCAGGCGCAGGTGCTCACCCGACCGCTGGCCGAACGACGCCTGATGGCGCGCGGGCTGCGGTCGGAGAGCGAGCGCCAGGCGATGCAACACGAAGGCGAGTGGTTCGACGTCGACCCGCCCACCGCACTGCGCGCGCTGGCCGACAACCGCGCCAGCACGCTGGTCCATGGTCACACCCACCGTCCCGGGACCGAGGCGCTCGCGCCGGGCATCGTCAGGCATGTACTGAGCGACTGGGACCTCGACCACGGCGGTACCGACCGCGCCGAGGTTCTGCGTTGGGAAGCCGGCAACCGCTGGACGCGCCTGGCGCCGCACGCCGCCGTCGTCGCTCCCTGAGATGCGCGAGTTCCTGACGCGTTGGCGCAAGGCGCGCACGCTGGAGCGGCGCGCGATTCCCGACGACCTGTGGGCACTGACGCTCGCGCGCTTCCACTTCCTCACCTGGCGCGAGCCGGACGACATCGCCGCGCTGCGCGAGATGACGACGCTGTTCCTCGCCGACAAGGAGTTCACCGGTGCGCACGGGCTCGAGGTCGACGACGAGATGGCGGTGGCGATCGCGGCGCAGGCCTGTCTGCCGGTGCTGCGGCTCGGCCTCGACTGGCTCGACGGCTTCAAGGGCATCGTCGTGCATGCCGACGCCGTGGTCGCGCAGCGCGAGCACGTCGACGACGCCGGCGTCGTGCACCAGTACGAGGAAGAACTGACCGGCGAAGCGATGCACGGCGGCCCGGTGATGCTGGCCTGGCGCGATGTCGACGCGGCCGGCGAATCGGCCGACGAGGGCTACAACGTGGTGGTCCACGAGTTCGTCCACGTGCTCGACATGCGCGACGGCGACGCCGACGGCATTCCGCCCCTGCCCGACCGCGCCAGCCAGGAAGCCTGGATCGCGGTGCTGGACGCCGAGTACGACGCGTTCTGCGAATGCGTCGATGCCGGCGAAGACACTGTCCTCGACCCCTACGCCGCCGAGGCGCCGGAAGAGTTCTTCGCGGTCGCGTCCGAGGTGTTCTTCGTGGCGCCGCACGACCTGCTCGCCGAGCACCCGCGCTTCTACGAGCTGCTCCGCGGTTTCTTCAGGCAGGACCCGGCCGCCTACGCCTGACGAACAGCCATGAAAAAGGGGCCCGAAGGCCCCTGGTGGTGTCGCGTGCGAATTCGACTCAAGCCGTCGCCGGCTCGGCCTTCGGCTTGTCGATCTTCTTGACGGGCTGGATATCCAGCAAAGGCTTGCCATCGGCATCCACGTCCACCGTCAGGCGCCCGCCGTCGACCAGGCGGCCGAACAGCAGCTCGTCGGCCAGCGCGCGGCGAATCGTGTCCTGGATCAGGCGCTGCATCGGCCGCGCGCCCATCAGCGGATCGAAGCCCTTCTTGGCGAGCTGCTTGCGCAACGCGTCGGTGAAGGTGACCTCGACCTTCTTCTCGCCGAGCTGGCTCTCGAGCTGCAGCAGGAACTTGTCGACCACGCGCAGGATGATCTCCTCGTCGAGCGCCTTGAAGCTGACGATCGCGTCGAGCCGGTTGCGGAACTCGGGCGTGAACAGCTTCTTGATGTCGGCCATCTCGTCGCCCTGTTCGCGCGAGTTGGTGAAGCCGATCACCGCCTTGTTCATCGTCTCGGCGCCCGCATTGGTCGTCATGATGATGATGACGCTGCGGAAGTCGGCCTTGCGCCCGTTGTTGTCCGTCAGCGTGCCGTGGTCCATGACCTGCAGCAGCACGTTGAAGACATCCGGGTGCGCCTTCTCGATCTCGTCGAGCAACAGCACCGCGTGCGGCTTCTTGGAGACCGCCTCGGTCAGCAGGCCGCCCTGGTCGAAGCCGACGTAGCCCGGAGGCGCGCCGATCAGTCGGCTCACCGCGTGGCGCTCCATGTACTCGCTCATGTCGAAGCGGATCAGCTCGACGCCCAGGATGTAGGCGAGCTGCTTCGCGACCTCGGTCTTGCCGACGCCGGT
>JAZKIO010000047.1:0-1955 GCA_040384825.1 Pseudomonadota bacterium | reverse complement strand
TCGGACTTCTTCCGCCAGCGCGTCACTGCGATCGCGATGGTGCTGCTGTTCGTGCCGGTGATCGTCATCATCATGTCGCTGCTCGGCCGCAACCAGGCCGGCGCCGCGCAGATCCTCGGTTCGCCGCTGGTCGCCGTCATCATGATCCTCTTCATCATCGCCAGCGTCTGGCACATGAAGATCGGCATGCAGGTGGTGCTGGAAGATTACGTCACCGACGAGAAAACCAAGCTCGCCGCGATCATCGCGAACAACTTCTTTTCGGCGGCGGTCGGTCTCGCATCGATCTACGCCATTATCAAACTGTCGTCGGGAGTTTAATTGATGGCATCGAATGGCCAGAGCGCGCCCGCCGCGAACGGGCAAGCCTACGCAATTGAAGATCACACCTACGACGTGATTGTCGTCGGCGCCGGCGGCGCGGGTCTGCGCGCGGTGGTCGGCTGCTCGGAAGCGGGCCTGCGCACGGCCTGCATCACCAAGGTTTTCCCGACGCGTTCGCACACGGTCGCGGCACAGGGCGGCATCTCCGCCTCGCTCGGCAACATGCACAAGGACGACTGGCGCTGGCACATGTACGACACCGTGAAGGGGTCGGACTGGCTCGGCGATCAGGATTCGATCGAATACATGGTGCGCAACGCACCGGAGGCGGTCTACGAACTCGAACACTGGGGCGTGCCGTTCTCGCGCACCGAAGACGGCAAGATCTATCAGCGCCCGTTCGGCGGCATGACGCTGGACTACGGCAAGGGCCAGGCGCAGCGCACCTGCGCCGCCGCCGACCGCACCGGCCACGCCATGCTGCACACCATGTACGGCCAGGCGCTGCGCCATCAGGCTGAGTTCTTCATCGAATTCTTCGCCATCGACCTGATCATGGACGATCAGGGCGTCTGCCGCGGGGTGATCGCGCTCAAGCTCGACGACGGCACGATCCATCGTTTCCGCGCCCAGACCACAATTCTCGCCACCGGCGGCTACGGCCGCGCTTACGCCTCCTGCACCTCGGCGCACACCTGCACCGGCGACGGCGGAGCGATGGCGCTGCGCGCCGGTCTGCCATTGCAGGACATGGAGTTCGTCCAGTTCCACCCGACCGGCATTTACGGCTCGGGCTGCCTTGTTACTGAAGGCGCGCGCGGCGAAGGCGGCTATCTCGTCAATTCGGAAGGCGAGCGCTTCATGGAGCGCTATGCACCGTCGGCGAAGGATCTCGCGTCACGCGACGTGGTCTCGCGCGCGATGACCATCGAAATCCGCGAGGGCCGCGGCGTCGGCAAGAAGAAGGATCACATCTACCTTCATCTCGATCACCTCGACCCGAAGATCCTGCACGAACGCCTGCCGGGCATTTCGGAGTCGGCGCGGATCTTCGCCGGCGTCGATGTGACCCGCGAGCCGATCCCGATGATCCCGACCGTGCACTACAACATGGGCGGCATTCCAACCAACTTCCACGGCGAGGTCGTCACCAAGAAGGACGGCGACGACAACGCGGTGGTGCCGGGCCTGATGGCAGTCGGCGAAGCCGCCTGCGTGTCGGTGCACGGCGCCAACCGTCTCGGCTCGAACTCGCTGATCGATCTCGTGGTGTTCGGCCGCGCCGCGGCGCTGCGCTGTGCCGAGAAGCTCATCCCCAATGCCTCGCAGCCGGACCTTCCCGCCAGTTCCTCGGATCTCGCGCTCGGACGCCTCGATCATTTCCGCCATGCCTCGGGCGGCACGCCGACGGCGAAGCTGCGCGAGAACATGCAGCACGTGATGCAGAACAACTGCGCCGTGTTCCGCACCGGCGACGTTCTGAAGGAAGGCCAGGAGCTGATCCACAAGGTTTACGGCGGTATCGGCGACATCGGCGTATCCGACCGTTCGCTGGTGTGGAATTCAGACCTCGTCGAGACCCTCGAATACGACAACCTGATTTCTCAGGCCGTGGTGACGATGGACTCCGC
>JAZKIO010000046.1:0-91340 GCA_040384825.1 Pseudomonadota bacterium | reverse complement strand
AGGAGATCAACGGCGTGCGCATCATCGGCATCGACGTGCCGGGCTTCGGCGTGCCCACGCATGCGGAGGCCAAGGACGTGCTCGCCGGCGCGATGCTGAAGTACGCGCGCGCCGAGGTGCTCGCCGGCCCGGTGCAGGCGCCTCGCGCTGGGCGTTCGAGCCAACCGACCATCGCGCTGCTCGGCGAGATGTTCCCGGCCGACCCGGTGATCATCGGCATGATGCTGGAGCCGATGGGCCTGGCGGCAGGCCCCGTCGTGCCGACGCGCGAATGGCGCGAGCTGTATGCCGCGCTCGACTGTTCGGCCGTCGCCGCGATCCACCCGTTCTACACCGCCAGCATCCGCGAGTTCGAGGCCGCGGGCCGGCCCATCGTCGGCTCCGCGCCGGTCGGGCACGACGGCACCGAAGCCTGGTTGCAGGCGGTCGGGCAGTCGGTGAACGTGGCGCAGGACAA
The DNA here is from genome assembly GCA_040384825.1 of Pseudomonadota bacterium. Classification (GTDB taxonomy): domain Bacteria; phylum Pseudomonadota; class Gammaproteobacteria; order Burkholderiales; family Burkholderiaceae_C; genus LMDS01. The sequence continues at coordinate 90,883 of JAZKIO010000046.1, read as the reverse complement.
GATCGACGCGGTCAAGAACCGCATGCTGCCGGCGATCAAGGGCGCGCTCGCGGCCATGCCGATCACCGGCCGGATCACGCTGAGCGGCTACGAGGGCTCCGAGCTGCTGGTCGGCCGCCTGCTGGTCGAGAGCGGCGCCGACCTGCGCTACGTCGGCACCGCCTGCCCGCGCACCGCGTGGAGCGATGCCGACCGGCAGTGGCTGGAATCGAAGGGCGTGCACGTGCAGTTCCGCGCCTCGCTCGAACAGGACCTGGCGGCCATGCACGAATGGCAGCCCGATCTGGCGATCGGCACCACGCCGATCGTGCAGGCCGCGAAGGAACTGACCATCCCGGCGCTGTACTTCACCAACCTGATCTCGGCCCGCCCGCTGATGGGCCCGGCCGGTGCCGGCTCGCTCGCCACCGTGATCAACGCGGCGATCGGCAACAAGGCCCGCTTCGCGCAGATGAAGGAGTTTTTCGGCAGCGCGGGCAGCGCCCACGCGTCCGGCGTCTGGGAAGCGTCGCACGGCGTGCCGCAGGACCGCCCGGAGTTCAAGGCCGAACAGCGCCGCCTCTCCGCCAAGGCGGCGAAGAAGCGCAAGGCCGAGGAGATGGTCTGATGCTTGTCTTGGACCACGATCGTGCGGGCGGGTACTGGGGCGCGGTGTACGTGTTCACCGCCATCAAGGGCCTGCAGGTCGTGATCGACGGCCCGGTCGGTTGCGAGAACCTGCCGGTCACCTCGGTGCTGCACTACACCGACGCGCTGCCGCCGCACGAGCTGCCGATCGTCGTCACCGGCCTGGCCGAAGAACAGCTCGGCCGCGAAGGCACCGAAGGCTCGATGCGCCGCGCGCACGCCGCGCTCGACCCGGAGCTGCCCTCGGTCGTCGTGACCGGCTCGATCGCCGAGATGATCGGCGGCGGTGTCACGCCCGAGGGCACGAACCTGCAGCGCTTCCTGCCGCGCACGATCGACGAAGACCAGTGGCAGTGCGCGAACCGCGCGATGTTCTGGCTGTGGTCGGAGTACGGCCTGAAGAAGGTGCCGGCGCGCAAGCCCTTCGCCGAGCGCCCCGCCGGCGAGAAGCCGCGCGTCAACATCATCGGCCCGAGCTACGGCACCTTCAACTCGCCGAGCGACCTGGCCGAGATCCGCCGCATGGTGCAGGGCATCGGCGCCGAGATCAACATGGTGTTCCCGCTCGGCAGCCACCTCGCGGATGTCTCGCGCCTGGTCGAGGCCGACGTCAACATCTGCATGTACCGCGAGTTCGGCCGCCTGCTGTGCGAGGCGCTGGACCGGCCCTACCTGCAGGCGCCGATCGGGCTGCACAGCACGACCAAGTTCCTGCGCTCGCTGGGCGAACTGCTCGGCCTCGACCCGGAGCCCTTCATCGAGCGCGAGAAGCACAGCACGATCAAGCCGATCTGGGACCTGTGGCGCTCGGTCACGCAGGATTTCTTCGGCACCGCGAGTTTCGCGGTCGTCGCCAATGAGACCTACACGCGCGGCATCCGCCACTTCCTCGAGGACGAGATGGGCCTGCCGTGCCAGTTCGCGATCGCGCGCCAGCCGGGCGCGAAGACCGACAACGACGAGGTCCGCCGCCTCACGCGCGACAAGACGCCGCTGGTGATGTACGGCAGCTACAACGAGCGCATGTACCTGGCCGAGATCGGCGGGGGCGGGATGATGAAGACGAGCTTCATCCCCGCGTCCTTCCCGCTGCCGATCATCCGCCGCCACACCGGCACGCCGTTCATGGGCTATGCGGGCGCGACCTACCTGATCCAGGAGTTCTGCAACGCGCTGTTCGATGCGCTGTTCCACATCCTGCCGCTGGGCACCGACCTGGACAAGGTCGACCCGACGCCGGCCCGCCTCGCAAATGACAGCCCCCAGGCTGCCGCTGCGCGGCATCCGCTTCCCGAGGGGGTGCAAGAGGCTTGGGGCGGCCCGGCGCTCTCTTGCGAACCGTCGCGCCCGTGGGACGACGATGCCATGCAGCTGCTCGGCGAGTTCGTCCAGACCGAACCGGTGCTGGTGCAGATCTCGGCCGCCAAGCGGCTGCGCGATCGCGCCGAGCGCGATGCGAAGCGTGACGGCGAGGAGCGCGTGACGGCGGCGCGCGTCGCCCGATCGCGCGACGCCCTCAGACAAGGGGAGCCCGCATGACCTGCGCGCTCGATTCGAATTGCCGCGGCACCCGCTGCGGTCACCAGGATTGCCGCAGCACCCGCTGCGTCAAACCCCGCCGCGGGGGCATTTTCGCGGTGTTGGCCGAAAGGCCGAATTGGGTCGAACCGGCCCAGAAGGAGAAAGAGCATGGCTGACAGCAGGCAAGGCTCCCTGTCCGGACTCACGGAACAGGAAGCCAAGGAGTTCCACGGAATCTTCATGACGAGCTTCATCATCTTCACGCTGATCGCGGTCGTCGCGCACTTCCTGGCGTGGCAATGGCGGCCGTGGCTGCCCGGTGCGAGCGGCTATGCGTCGATCGTGCACGACGCCAAGGAAGTCGCGATGGCGTACATCGCGGTCGGCTTCACCGGCTAGGAGGACACAACATGTGGCGCATCTGGATGCTTTTCGATCCGCGCAGGACGTTGATCGCCCTGTTCACTTTCCTGTTCGTGCTGGCGCTGGTGATTCACTTCATCCTGCTCAGCACCGACCGCTTCAACTGGCTCGAGGGACCGCGCAAGAGCACGGCCGTCGCGGCGCAGATGTCGCCGATGCCGGCACCCGCCGCGGCACCGGCGAGCAAGTAGCGAGGGCGGTTTCCGCAACAGCAGGCAGGGCGCGGCGTGACGCACCGCTCCCGGCCGCGATAAAGAGTCTGAGGATGCGCGCGCCGGCAACGGCCGCGCATCGATCGGGGACATGACATGGCGATGCTGAGTTTCGAGCGCAAGTACCGAGTCCGCGGCGGCACCCTGACCGGGGGCGACCTGTTCGACTTCTGGGTCGGGCCGTTCTGGGTCGGCTTCTTCGGGGTGACGACGCTGTTCTTCGCGGCCGTCGGCACGCTGCTGATCGTCTGGGGCGCGTCGCAGGGGCCGACCTGGAACCTGTGGCAGATCTCGATCGCACCACCCGACCTGAAATACGGCCTGGGCATGGCGCCGCTGATGGAGGGCGGCCTGTGGCAGCTCATCACGGTGTGCGCGATCGGCGCGTTCGTGTCGTGGGCGCTGCGCGAGGTGGAGATCTGCCGCAAGCTCGGCATCGGCTACCACGTGCCGTTCGCGTTCTCGATCGCGATCCTGGCCTACGTGACGCTCGTCGTGATCCGCCCGCTGCTGCTGGGCGCCTGGGGCCACGGCTTCCCGTACGGGATCATGAGCCACCTCGACTGGGTCTCGAACACGGGCTACCAGTACCTGCACTTCCACTACAACCCGGCGCACATGCTGGGCGTGAGCTTCTTCTTCGCGACGACCTTCGCGCTGTCGCTGCACGGCGGGCTGATCCTGTCGGCCACCAACCCGGCCAAGGGCGAGACCGTCAAGACCGCCGAGCACGAGAACACCTTCTTCCGCGACACGATCGGCTACTCGATCGGCACGCTGGGAATCCACCGCCTCGGCCTGTTCCTGGCGCTCTCCGCCGGCTTCTGGAGCGCCGTGTGCATCGTCATCAGCGGCCCGTTCTGGACCCGCGGCTGGCCCGAATGGTGGAGCTGGTGGCTGAACCTGCCGATCTGGGCCAACTAGGCCCGCACACGAGACACGAGCACAACGGCCCGAGGAGACCTTGATGGCTGAGTACCAGAACATCTTCACCCGCGTTCAGGCTTACGCGCCCGCCTATGCCGGCGTGCCGCTCGCCAGCGGCAACCGCGAGCGCGAAGGCCCGCCGATCCACTCGCACTGGCTCGGGAAGATCGGCGACGCGCAGCTCGGGCCGATCTACCTCGGCTGGTTCGGCCTGGCCTCGGCGCTGTGCATGTTCATCTGCATCGAGATCATCGGGCTGAACATGCTGGCCTCGGTGAACTGGAACCCGATCCAGTTCGTGCGCCAGCTGCCCTGGCTCGGCCTCGAGCCACCGCCGCCGAGCATGGGGCTCAAGCTCTTCCCGCCGCTCAACCAGGGTGGCTGGTGGCTGATGGCCGGCTTCTTCATGACGAGTTCCGTGCTGCTGTGGTGGGTGCGCATGTACCGCCGCGCCCGCGCCCTCGGCATGGGCACGCACATCCCCTGGGCGTTTGCCGCGGCGATCTTCCTGATGCTGTCGCTCGGCTTCATCCGCCCGATCCTGATGGGCTCGTGGGGCGAGGCGGTGCCGTTCGGCATCTTCCCGCACCTCGACTGGACGGCCGCGTTCTCGATCCGCTACGGCAACCTGTTCTACAACCCCTTCCACATGCTGTCGATCGCGTTCCTGTACGGCGCGACGCTGCTGTTCGCGATGCACGGCGCCACCATCCTCGCCGTCAGCCGCTTCGGCGGCGAGCGCGAGATCGAGCAGATCGTCGACCGCGGCACCGCGAGCGAACGCGCCGCGCTGTTCTGGCGCTGGACGATGGGCTTCAACGCGACGATGGAATCGATCCACCGCTGGGGCTGGTGGTTCGCGGTGCTGTGCCCGCTGGTGGGCGGCATCGGCATCCTGCTGACCGGCACGGTCGTCGACAACTGGTACCTCTGGGCCGTCAAGCACCAGGTCGCGCCGATCTACCCGGCGGTGTTCGCGCCGGTGATCGACCCGACCACGCTGCAGGGAGTCAAGCCATGAAGCGCTTCTTCGGAACCTGCGCCGTGCTCGCCGCGGCCTTGCTGCTCGCCGCCTGCGAGCGCCCGCCGGTCGACACGGTCCAGCGCGGCTACCGCGGCACCGGCATGGAGCAGGTCTACAACCCGCGCATCCTGGCCGCCGAGGCGCCGCTGAACGCGCTGCCCGCCGACACGCCGATGGTGCCGCCCGGCGGCCCCGCGGCCTCCACCGTGTTCAAGAACGTCAAGGTCGTCGGCGATCTGGGCGTCGGCGAGTTCACGCGGCTGATGGTCTCGATGACGGCCTGGGTCTCGCCGGACCAGGGCTGCGCCTACTGCCACAAGCCCGGCGAGGACTTCTCGAGCGATTCGCTCTACACCAAGGTCGTCGCGCGGCGCATGCTGGAGATGACGCGCCACATCAACACCGACTGGAAGACCCACGTCGCCGACACCGGCGTCACCTGCTACACCTGCCACCGCGGCCAGCCGGTGCCCTCGAACCTGTGGTTCTCGCCGCCGGTCGACACCAAGGCCGCCGGCATGCTGGGCACCCGCGCGGGGCAGAACGCGCCGGCGCTGTCGGTCGGTCTCGCCTCGCTGCCGAACGATCCGTTCGGGCCGTTCCTCGACCAGGCCGCGGAGATCCGCGTGATCGGGAACACGGCGCTCCCCACGGGCAACCGCCAGTCGACCAAGCAGACCGAGTACACCTACGGCCTGATGATGCACATGTCGAAATCGCTCGGCGTGAACTGCACCTACTGCCACAACTCGCGCTCGTTCGCGGAGTGGGACACCAGCACGCCGCAGCGCGCGACCGCGTGGTACGGCATCCGCATGGCGCGCGACCTGAACACCACCTACCTCGATCCGCTCGCGGGCGTCTACCCGGCCAACCGGCTCGGGCCGACCGGCGACGTGCCCAAGCTCAACTGCGCCACCTGCCACCAGGGCGCGTTCAAGCCGATGTACGGCGCCAGCATGCTGGCGACGCACCCGGAGCTGGCGGGCGTGCGCGCTGCCTTGGCCGCACCGGCGGCACCGGCGGCGCCGGCACCGACGGCCTCGGCCGCCGACGCGGCAGCGAGCGGTCCCGCGCGCTGACCGGCGGCCCCGCGTGGGGCCAATCGCCGCGTGCGGATCGCCGCGGCGCGCCTGACCGTACGATCGTCGCCATGAGTCAGCACGACGGCGGTTTCAAGGGCAACAAGGCGGCCCTGCCGAGCAAGCCCTGCGTGGCCTGCGGCCTGCCGATGACCTGGCGCAAGCGCTGGGCGAAGAACTGGGCCGAGGTCAGGTACTGCTCCGAGGCGTGCCGGCGCAAGCCACCCGCGCGTGGCTGAGCCGGGCGCGCTGGTCGGCGCGCTGGTCGTTGTGCTCGGCGACCAGCTCGATCTCGACGCCGCCGCGTTCGACGGCTTCGACCCGCAGGCCGATGCGGTCTGGATGGCCGAAGTGGCGGAGGAGTCCACCCACGTCTGGTCGAGCCAGCCGCGCATCGCGATGTTCCTGGCCGCGATGCGCCACTTCGCGCTCGCCTTGCAGGCCGCCGGCCGCACCTTGCACTACACGCGTCTCGATGCGCCCGGCAATGCCGGCAGCCTGGGCGCGCAGTTGCAGGCCGACCTCCAGCGGCTGCGGCCGGCGCGCCTGGTGATGACGGCGCCGGGCGACTGGCGCGTGCTGCAGGCGATCAAGGCGGCTGCCGGGGCGCAGGGCGTGCCGCTGGAGGTTCGCGAGGACCGCCACTTCTTCACCACGGTGCGCCAGTTCGCCGCGCACGCGCGCAGCCGCCAGTCGCTGCGCATGGAGTATTTCTACCGCGAGCAGCGGCGCCGCCACGGCGTGCTGATGGACGACGACGGCAAGCCCGTCGGCGGCCAGTGGAACTACGACGCCGACAACCGCGAGTCCTTCGGCCGCGACGGGCCGGGCCTGCGGCCGGCGCGCGCCACCTTCGCACCCGACGCCGTCACGCGCGCGGTGCTCGACGAGGTCGCGAGCCGCTTCGCCTCGCACCCGGGCCGGCTCGACAGCTTTGCGTGGCCGGTCACGCGGGCGCAGGCGCTGGTCGCGCTCGAGACCTTCGTCGCCGACCGCCTGCCGCTGTTCGGCCGCTACCAGGACGCGATCTGGCCCGGCGACCCGTGGCTCTACCACGCGCAACTGTCGGCGGCGCTCAACCTCAAGCTGCTGAACCCGCGCGAGGTGGTGGCCGTGGCCGAGGCCGCCTACCGCGACGGCCGCGCGCCGCTGGCGAGCGTCGAGGGCTTCGTGCGCCAGATCCTGGGTTGGCGCGAGTACGTGCGCGGCATCTATTGGACGCGGATGCCGGGCTACGTGGACCTCGACGCACTCGACGCGCAAGAGGACCTGCCCGCATGGTTCTGGACCGGCGCGACCGACCTGGCCTGCCTGCGCGACGCGCTCGCGCAGACCCTCGCGCACGGCTACGCCAACCACATCCAGCGCCTGATGGTGACCGGCCTGTACGCGCTGCTGCTCGGCGTGCAGCCGAAGCAGGTGCATGCCTGGTACCTCGCGGTGTATGTCGACGCGGTCGAGTGGGTCGAGCTGCCGAACACGCTGGGCATGAGCCAGTACGCGGACGGCGGGCTGATGGGCAGCAAGCCCTACGTCGCGACCGGCAAGTACATCCAGCGCATGAGCCCGCACTGCAGCGGCTGCCGCTACGACCCGGCGCAGCGCGTCGGCGACCGCGCCTGCCCGTTCACCACCCTGTACTGGGACTTCCTGATGCGCCACGAGCGGCTGCTGGCCGGTAACCAGCGCATGGCGCTGCAGGTCAGGAACGTCGCGCGGCTGGACGACGCGCAACGCACGGCGGTGCGCGAGCGCGCCGCGGCGATCCGGCGTGGCGAGGTCGGTGCGCTGAAGGACTGAACGCGCGCGCCGACGTGCATCGGCGTGAACCCTCGTGGGCGCGGGATGGCCGCCCCGTATCATCCGCAGTCCGTCCGCAACCCCGACACACCGCGCCTCGTCTTGAGCATCCGCACCCTCCTGATCCTGCTGGTCATGGCCGTCTGGTTGCCGGCGCTGGCCGGGTTTTCGGTGCTGGCGCGGGTCACCTACCTGCGTGAGGTGGCCGACGCGCGGCAGGCGGTCGAGCAGATCGGCGAGAGCATCGCCTCGAGCGTCGAGCGCGAGCTCGACAAGCGGGTGTTCATGGCCACGGCCCTGGCCGTCTCGTCGGCGCTGATCGAGCCGGACCTGCGCCGCTTCCACCGCGAGGCCAGCGCCGCGCTGAAGGGCACCGGCACCTGGGCGCTGCTGGTCGACGAGCGCACCCAGCTCGTCAACACCGTGGCGCCGTTCGATCCAGAGATCCGGCGCGTGCGACCGCCCGGGCTGCCGCTGCTGCGCGAGGGCGCGGGCATCCTGTTCGCGGCCCGTGGCGCCGCCACCGGCCGACCGGTGCTGGGCGCGTTCGTGCCGGACATGAACTCCGAGCCGGTCACCCGCAACGTCGGCGTGGTGTTCGAGCTGGCCGAGATCCAGCGCATCCTCGACCGACAGAACTACGTCCAGGGCAGCCAGGCCGCGGTCATCGACCAGGACTTCATCATCATGGCCCGCAGCCGCGACCCGCAGAAGTGGGTCGGCGCCCGCGCCGGCCCGGAGATCCAGCGCCGCGTGCAGGCGCGGGAGACGGGCTTCGGCGAGTCGGTCACGCTCGACGGCGTGCACTCGCTGACCTACATCACCGGCGCCAACAAGTACGGCTGGTCGATCGTGCTGGCGTTGCCCAAGAACGCGCTGACGGCCGCTGCCCGGCGCCTGACCCTCCAGGCGCTCGCGGCCAGCGCCGCGATCCTGGCGATCGGGCTGGGCGGCGTGCTCTACCTCGCGCGGCGCGTCGGCGAGCCGGTGGTCGCGCTGCGCGACGACGCGATGCACCTGGGCGACGATTCCGTGCCGCCCGAACGCGCCTACCCGGTGCGCGAGGTTCGCGAGGTCAGCCGCGCGCTGCACGAGGCCGGCCGGCGCTCGCGCGAGGCCAAGCTGCTGCTCGAGACGCGCGTGCGCGAGGCCGTCGTCGATGCCGAATCGGCGCAGGCCAAGCTGCTCGAGGGCCAGAAGCGCGAGGCCATCGGCCGGCTGACCGGCGGCCTCGCGCACGAGTTCAACAACCTGCTTCAGACGATCAGCGTGGCGCTGCAGGTGCTCGAGCGCGACGCGAAGGAGGGCCGCAACGCCCGCATGCTGCAGTCGGCCCGGCAGGCGACGCGCCGCGCCGCCGACCTGGTCCGCCAGATGCTGAGCTTCGGCCGCGAGCGGCCGCTCAAGCGCGAGGCCGTGCAGCTCGCGCGGCTGCTCGCCGGCAGCCACGAGCTGACCGACAAGGCGGTCGGCGAGAAGATCGAGCTGCACATGGACGTGCCGGCCGATCTGCCGGCCGTTTACGTCGATCCGGCCCAGCTCGAACTGGCCGTGCTCAACCTGGTGTTCAACGCCCGCGACGCGATGCCGGGCGGCGGGCGGATCGACATCACCGCAGCGCTGCACCGGGCCGGGCCGGCGGTGACCGGCGCGGTCGACCAGGTCTGCCTCAGCGTTCGCGACAACGGCGCCGGCATGGACGAGGCCACGAAGGCCAAGGCCTTCGAGCCTTACTTCACCACCAAGCCGATCGGCGCGGGCAGCGGGCTGGGGCTGACGCAGGTCGCGGCGTTCGTGGGCCAGAGCGAAGGGCATGCCGCGATCGACAGCCGCCCCGGCGGCGGCACGACGGTGGCGCTGTGGCTGCCCGTGGCCGCGGCCGACGCCAAGGCCGGCGCCGCCGCCCCGGTGCCTGCGCCAGCGCCGCGCGGGTCGCCGCTGAACATCCTGATGGCCGAGGACGACGAACTGGTCTGCGCGGTGGTGGTGCCGTCGCTCGAACGCCTGGGCCACGCGGTGCGCCTGTGCCACTCGGCCGATGCCGCGCAGCGGCTGCTGCAAGAGGACGGCGCCGAGCGCTTCGACGTGCTGTTCACCGACATCGTGATGCCGGGCTCCCTCTCGGGCCTGGACCTGGCGCGCTGGGCCCGCGCGAACCGGCCGACCCTGCCGATCGTGGTGGCGACCGGCTACACCGTGCGCGAGGTGCCGAGCGACCTGGAGCTGCTGCGCAAGCCCTACGACATCGACGCGCTGCTGACGGCGATGCTGCGCGCCATCGAGGCCGCGCCGCGCTGACCGACGCGCGCGATCAGGGTGGCGATCACGCGTTCGCGCGCGTCGTCGCGACGATCCAGCCCGCCAGCGTGTCCAGCACCTCGGCCATCACCTCCGCCGGCTTTCGCCCGGACCGCACCAGCACCTCGAAGCCGTGGTCGGCGTGCTCGACGACGTGCAATGTCGCGCGCGCGCCCAGGTCGCCCACGACACCGCGGATGCGCGACAGCTCGGCCAGCTTGTCGCGCGTGCCCTGGATGAACAGCATCGGCACGCGCACGTCGGCGAGGTGCGTGGCGCGCTCGATCGACGGCTTGTCCGGCGCATGCAGCGGGAAGCCGAGGAACGCGAGGCCCGCCACGTCGGCCAGCGGCGCCAGCGCCTGCGCCTGCGACGTCATGCGGCCACCGAACGACTTGCCGCCGGCCACCAGCGGCAGCCCGGTCTCGGCGCGCGCCAGCCGGCAGGCCGCGCGCACGGCGGCGTGGGCGACGGCGGGCGTATCGGGCCGCCGCGAGCCCTGCTCGACGAACGGGAACTGGTAGCGCAGCGTCGCGATGCCGCGCGCCGCCAGGCCCTCCGCCACGTCCGCCATGAAGGCGTGCGTCATGCCCGCGCCGGCGCCGTGTGCCAGCACGCAGCAGGCGGTCGCGGCCGGCGGTCGCTGCAGCAGCGCGGCGACCGAGCTGCCGGCGTCGATCGTCAGTCGCAGCGGCGTGGCGGCGGCGTCGTTCGGGTGGGTCATCGCGGTGCTCCGGGTGCGGTCCGATCGATTATCGGGCGGCCTCCAGGGCGTAGGGGTTTCACTCCCCGGCACGCGCGGCGCTGCGTCAGACTGACGTCAAAAGGAGGGCGCGTCACGATGAGCGATCTGTCCGAACGGGTTCCGCTGCAGGCGGTGCGCGAGCTGCTCGCGATCGGCCAGCCGCTGCCCTTCCGCATCCTCGACGCGCAGGGCCGGCTGCTGCTGAACGCCGGTCACCTGCTGGCCGAGGAGGCGCAGTACGAGAGCCTGCTGGAACGCGGCGCCTGGGCCGAGCGCCCGGCGGTCGAGGCCGAGCGCCAGGCCCGGGCCGCGGCTTCCGCGGCCGGCCGCGTCGCGTCGGCGCACGCGCCTTCGCTGTTCGACCACTGGACGCGGCTGCTGTGGCGGTTCGAGAAGCTGTCGCGCGGGCTGGCGGGCCGCCACGCCGGGCCGGCCGAGCTCGACGCCTTCATGCACGACCTGCGCGCGCTGGTCGCGGCCGACGCGGACGTGGCGCTGTTCCTGTGCATCCGCCAGGACGACCGCCGCTTCGCGCTCTACCCGCTGACCCACGCGCTGCACTGCGCGACGGTCGCGCTGGTCAGCGGCCCGCAGCTCGGCTGGGACGAGCACCGCGTCGCGTCCCTGACCGGCGCGGCGCTGACGATGAACCTCACGATCCTCGAACTGCAGGCGACGATGGCGGAGCAGGGCGAGCCGCCCACCGCGCGCCAGCTGCGCGAGATCCGCGCCCACCCGGCTGCCGCCGCCGAGCTGTTGCGCGGCCTCGGCCTGGCCGACGAGACCTGGCTGCGCACGGTCGTCGAGCACCACGAGCAGCCGGGCGGGCAGGGCTACCCCGGCGGCGTGGCCGCGCCGTGCGAGACGGCCCGCGTGCTGCGCGCGATCGACGTGTTCATGGCCAAGATCAGCCCGCGCGCCCACCGCCCGCCGATGGCGCCGCAGGCCGCGGTGCGGCAGCTGTTCCAGCAGAACGCCGGCGACGCGCTGGCCATGGCGGTGATCAAGACGCTCGGCGTCCACCCGCCGGGCGCGCTGGTGAAGCTGCAGTCGGGCGAGATCGGCGTGGCGATCCGGCGGCCGGCGCGCGGCACGCACCCGGTGGTGGCCACACTCAGCGACGCGCGCGGCCGCCCGACCGCGCAGACCCACCGGCGCGACACCGCGCAGCCCGACTACGCCGTCACCGGCGTGCCCGACAGCAGCGCGGATTTCCAGCGCGTCGTGCCCGAGCGGGTCTACGGCGCCGTCGCGTTCACGGCGCCCGGCGCGCCGGCGGGCGACGCTGCGCCTTGACGGCGTACATCTGCGCGTCCGCCTGGCGCAGCAGCTGCTCGGCGGTGGTGCCGTCGGACGGGTAGCGCGCGATCCCGATCGACGCGCCGACGCGCACCTCGTGCCCGTCGACCCGGATCGGCCGGCCGATCTCGAGCTGAATGCGCTGGGCCAGGCCGTCGGCCGCGCCGGAGCGGGTGTCCGTGCGCTGCAGCACCGCGAACTCGTCGCCGCCCATGCGGCCGACCACGTCCACGTCGCGCACCGCGGCGCGCAGCCGCACGGCGACCTCGGTGAGCACCGCGTCGCCCACCGCGTGCCCGTACCGGTCGTTGACGGGCTTGAAGCGGTCGAGGTCGATGAAGTGCACGGCGAACGGCTCGCCGCTCGCATCGGCCGAGCGCGTGAGGCCGGACAGGGCCTCCAGGAAGGCGTCGCGGTTGACCAGCGAGGTCAGCCCGTCGTGCCGCGCCACGTGCCGCACGTGGTCCTCGGCACGCTTGCGCTCGGTGATGTCGGTGTAGGTGCGCAGCACGCCGCCGCCGTCGATCGGCACGCTCTGGACCTCGACCACGCGGCCGTCCGGCCGCGTGCGGTCGTAGCGGTGCGGGCGGTCGAGGATGCCGCCGGCGCGCACGAACTGCAGGATGTCCTCGGGCGTGCGGGCGAACTCGTCGTGCTGCCACTGGTGCTCGAGCACGTCCGTGAAGGCGGGCCGCGAGGCCATCAGCTCGGCCGGCAGGTCGAGCAGCTCCAGCGCGCGCCGGTTGCAGACCTCGACGATGCGCTCGGCGTTGACCATCATCACGCCCTGTTCCATGCGCTCCAGCGTCGCCTCCAGCAGCGCCGACTTGACGCGCAGCGCGTGGGCGGTCTCGCGCGCGTCGAGCTCGGCCAGCCGCAGCCGCTCCTGCTGCTGCTTGAAGACGGTGATGTCGACATGCGCGAACACGCTCTTGCCGTCCGCGCTGCGGCGCTCGACGATCCGCGTCCAGCGGCCCTCCGGCAGCGGCAGCTCGAACGGCGCGCCGGCGAAGCGCAGGTTCTCCTCCAGCGTGCGCAGGCCGGTGAGAAAACCGGCGTCCTGCGGCGCCGCCTCCCAGGCGCGGCGGTAGACCTGCTCGAAGCTCAGCGCGAACGCCCCCGCGCGGTCGGCGAAGCCGTACATCTGCAGGAACGGCGCGTTGGCCCAGACGATGCGGTGCAGCCGGTCGGTGACCATCACCCCGTCGGCCACGCCGTCGAGCGCGTTGCTGGTCAGCAGGAAGCGGGCGGTGGAATCGTCGGGCGAGCCGGCGGCGCGCGCCTCGGCGCCGATCTCCTTCCAGAGCCGCACCCGGCCGACCCCGGGCAGCGGCAGCGACGTGACGCGCAGCCACTTGCCGTCGTGGAAGAACTCGTACGGCGCGCGCTGCGTGCGGTGCCGCGCCAGGCCCTCCAGCACGTACTGCGGCGCGTTCGGCGCCTCCTCGGGCGACAGGCGCGAGGCGTAGAAGCGCCGCAGGTTCTCGGCGTATGGCTCGCCGGCGTGGACGTGGCCGTCGTGCTCCGGGAAGAAGCGCAGAAAACTGCGGTTCCAGCAGACCGTGCGGTCGTCGTCGTCGAAGGCGCACAGCGCGGTGTCGAGGCCGTCCAGCGCCGCGCCCATGCAATGAAGGGTCTCCAGTGGATCGCTCATGGTGTCCCAGGTGGCGTGCCGGACGGCATGCAGCCGCCAGCGTAACCCCTCGCGGCCGGTTCGGCCAGTCGGCGGCGCCATCCGGGCCAACCCCGTCGGACAGCGCCGGCCCGGCTCGGCGCCTTTGTCCTTCACGGCGGCGACGCCGGCGCGCGCACGATGCACGCACGCACACACACACCCACGGGAGACTGCCATGCGCCGGAACTTCGTCAAGCTGCGGACGCTCGCGGCCATCCTCTCGGTCGCGGCACTGACGGGCCTCGCCGGCTGCGGCGGCGGGGGCGATTCCGGCGTCGGCTTCCAGATCGGCGTGTATGTCGACGGGCGCGCCTCGGGCGATTACCTCTACGCCGGGGACGTCCAGCAGGTCGTGATGCCGGCGGGCTCGTCGATCGAGCTGGACGCCAGCGAGCCGGTCGTGTGGACGCTGCAGGTCGGCAACTCCTACTACGAGGGCTTCGACACCAGCGTGTACTACCAGGGCGTCACCATCACCGAGACGACGCTGAGCTCCTCGCGCATCGCGCTGGACACCTACACGGAGTTCTTCCTGCCCGCGCCGGTGCGCGTCACCCTGACGGCAGTGTCCACCTACGATTCCGCGATCGTCGCGACGGTGGACGTGCTGATCACGAACTGACGCGCAGATAGCGCGCCGTCGCGCCGCTCGCGCCGGCCGCCACGTCGCGCGGCGTGCCGGCGGCGACGATGCGGCCACCCGCGTCGCCAGCCCCCGGCCCGACATCGACGACCCAGTCGGCGGCCGCCACCAGCCGCATGTCGTGCTCGACCACGACGACCGTGTTGCCCGAATCGACCAGCCCCTGCAACTGCGCCAGCAGGCGGTCGACGTCGGCCGGGTGCAGGCCGGTCGTCGGTTCGTCGAGCACGTACAGCGTGCGGCCGTGCTGCACGCGCTGCAGTTCGGTCGCGAGCTTGATGCGCTGCGCCTCGCCGCCGGAGAGCTCGGTGGCCGGCTGGCCGAGCCGCAGGTAGCCCAGGCCGATGTCGTCGAGCAGGCGCAGCGGCCGCAGCACGGCGGGCTCGTCGGCGAAGAACGTGCAGGCCTGGCCGACCGTCATCGCCAGCACGTCGGCCACGCTGCGGTCGCGGTAGTGCACCGTCAGCGTCGCCTCGTTGAAGCGGGCGCCATGGCAGGTCGGGCAGGGCGCGAAGACGCTCGGCATGAACAGCAGCTCGACGCTGACGAAGCCCTCGCCCTGGCAGGTCTCGCAGCGCCCGCCGGCCGCGTTGAACGAGAAGCGGCCCGGACCGAAGCGCCGGCGCCGCGCGGCCGGCGTCGCCGCGAACAGGCGGCGCACGCCGTCGAACAGGCCGGTGTAGGTCGCGAGGTTGGAGCGCGGGGTGCGGCCGATGGGTTTCTGGTCGACGCAGACCAGCCGCTCGATCAGCGCCAGGTCGCCGCCCAGCCGCCCCTCGCTGGGCCGCGCCGCCGCGCGCGGGCGCTCGGTGTCGTCGTCCTCGGCGGCGGGCTCCTTGCCGACGTGGGCGGCCACCAGTTCGACCAGCGCCTCGCTGACCAGGCTGGACTTGCCGGAGCCCGACACGCCGGTCACGGCGGTCAGCACGCCGAGCGGGAACGCGGCGTCGACGCCGCGCAGGTTGTTGCGCGTCACGCCGGCCAGGCGCAGCCAGCCGGCCGGCGTGCGCACGGCGCGCGGCGCCGCCGGCCGGGCCCCGCGCGCGCCGAACAGGTGGCGCGCGGTGTGCGAGCCGGCCACGCGCCGCAGCCCGGCCGGCGGCCCGCTGTAGAGCACCTGGCCGCCGGCCTCGCCGGCCGCGGGGCCGACATCGACGATCCAGTCCGCATGGCGCATCACCGCCAGGTCGTGCTCGACGACGAACAGCGAGTTGCCGGCCGCCTTGAGCCGGTCGAGCGCGCGCAGCAGCGCCTCGCCATCGGCGGGGTGCAGGCCGGCGGAAGGTTCGTCGAGCACGTAGACGACGCCGAACAGGTTGGACTGGATCTGCGTCGCGAGCCGCACGCGCTGCAGCTCGCCCTGCGACAGCGTGGGCGTCGAGCGTTCGAGCGACAGGTAGCCGAGCCCGAGCGCCTGCAGCGTCGCGATCCGCTCGCACACGTTCTGCGCGATGCGCTGCGCGACGATCCGCTTCTCGGCGGACAGCCCAGTGGCTTTCGGCGAACCGCTGGCCGCCGGCGCCAGCAGCGCGGCCAGCCGGTCGAGCGAGAGCGCGGCGACGGCGCCGATGTCCTGCCCCGCGAAGGTCACCGCCAGCGCCTCGCGCTTGAGGCGCCGGCCCTGGCACAGCGGGCAGACCCGGCCGGTCATGAAGCGCGCGACCCGCTTCTTCATCAGCGCGCTCTGCGTCGTCGCGAAGGTGTGCAGCACGTAGCGACGCGCGCCGGTGAACGTGCCCTGATAGCTCGGCTCGGTCTTGCGCCGCAGCGCCGCGCGGGTCTCCGCGGGCGTGAAGCCGGCGTAGACCGGCACCGTCGGCTGCTCGTCGGTGAAGAGGATCCAGTCGCGGGTCTTCTTCGGCAGCTCGCGCCACGGCGTGTCCACGTCGTGGCCGAGCGTGACGAGGATGTCGCGCAGGTTCTGGCCGTGCCAGGCCGGCGGCCACGCGGCGATGGCGCGCTCGCGGATCGTCAGGGAATCGTCCGGCACCAGCAACGCCTCGGTCACGTCGTAGACGCTGCCCAGGCCGTGGCATTCCGGGCACGCGCCCTGGTGGGTGTTGGGAGAGAAGTCCTCGGCGTGCAGCATCGGCTGCTTCGGCGGGTAGGTGCCGGCGCGCGAGAACAGCATGCGCAGCAGATTCGAGATCGTCGTGACGCTGCCGACGGTCGAGCGCGCGCCCGGCGTGCCGCGCCGCTGCTGCAGCGCGACCGCGGGCGGCAGGCCGTCGATCGAATCGACATCCGGCACGCCGACCTGGTCGATCAGCCGGCGCGCGTACGGCGACACCGAATCGAAGTAGCGCCGCTGCGCCTCGGCGTACAGCGTGCCGAACGCGAGCGACGACTTGCCCGAGCCCGAGATGCCGGTGAACACCACCAGCGCGTCGCGCGGGATGTCCACGTCGACATCCTTCAGGTTGTGCTCGCGGGCGCCACGCACCCGCACCAGGTTGTCGCGGCGCTTGGAATCCATGCGTCGATCGTCGCCGCGGATGTGCGCGCGACACGTAGGAAAACCGCGCAGATGGCCCTGTAACCGTGTCGGACGATGCCTGCCCGGCGGCAAGCCGAACACCGATGGACGCGGCGGCCGGCAGCGGTGATCGTTCAGCATGGTCAACGAAAAGAATCGAGCGGAGGCGTCGCAGTCCCTGGCGTCGACCGGCATCCCGGGGCTGGACGAGGTGTTGTGCGGCGGCCTGCCGGAGCAGCACCTGTACGTTGTCGAGGGCTCGCCCGGCGCGGGCAAGACGACGCTCGGCCTGCAGTTCCTGCTGGCCGGGCTGGTGCACGGACAGCGTGGGCTTTATGTCACGCTGTCCGAGACCGCGTCCGAGCTGGCGATCGTCGCGCAGTCGCACGGCTGGTCGCTGGACGGCCTGAGCGTCTTCGAGCTGTCGAACGGCGCGGCGATGGCCGAGGACCTGGAGCAGTCCATCCTGCACCCGTCCGAGGTCGAACTGAGCGAGACCACCAGCCGCGTGCTGCGGGAGGTGGAGCGGCTCAAGCCCGACCGGATCGTGTTCGACAGCCTCTCGGAGATGCGCCTGCTGGCGCAGGACCCGCTGCGCTACCGGCGCCAGATCCTGGCGCTGAAGCATTTCTTCGCCAATGTCGGCTGCACGGTGCTGATGCTGGACGACATGTCGTCCAAGGCCTCGGACCTGCAGCTGCACAGCATCGCACACGGCGTGCTGGCGCTGCACCAGAACGACGACGACTACGGCGAGGGCAAGCGCCAGATCCGGGTCGTCAAGCTGCGCGGCGTGAAGTTCCGCGGCGGCGACCACGACTTCCGGCTCGACACCGGCGGCATCGAGGTCTTCCCGCGGCTGATCGCCTCGGAGCACAGCCGGCGCTTCGTGCCGACTCGCGCATCCAGCGGGAACGCCCAGCTCGACCAGCTGCTCGGCGGTGGCCTGGCGCATGGCACCAACACGCTGCTGCTCGGCCCCTCGGGCGTGGGCAAGACGACGACCGGGATGTCCTGCCTCATCGCCGCGATGAAGCGCGGCGAGAAAGCGTCGTACTACCTGTTCGACGAGGGCCTGTCGACGCTGCTGGCGCGTTGCGAGGCCTTGCAGATGCCGATCGCGCGCTACATCGAGAGCGGCCAGCTCGAGATCGTGGCGCTCGACCCGGCGGCGCTGTCGCCCGGCGAGTTTTCGACGATCGTGCGCAAGGCCGTCGAGGAGCGCGGCGTCACGATGCTGGGCATCGACAGCCTGAACGCGTACCTGCAGGCGATGCCGGGCGGCAAGTTCCTGATCCTGCAGATGCACGAGCTGCTGATGTACCTGAACCAGTGCGGCGTCGCCACGCTGGTGGTGCTCAGCCAGCACGGGCTGTTCGGCACCGGCCGCAACGACGTGGACCTGAGCTACCTGAGCGACGCGATCATGCTGTTCAGCTTCTTCGAGGCACGTGGCAGCCTGCTGAAGGCGGTGTCGGTGGTCAAGAGCCGCACCAACGAGCACGAGCTGACGATCCGCGAGTTCCGCCTCGGCGCGACCGGCATCGAGGTGGGCGCGGCGTTGACCGACTTCGACGGCGTGATGATGGGCGTGCCGGCCTACCGTGGTCAGCAGTCCCTGCTCGGTGACGAGCCGCTGATCGAGCGGCAGTGAGCAGCGAACTCCAACGCGTGCTGCTGTTCGCGCCGCGCGGTCGCGACGCGGAGGTCATGCGCCAGGTCATCGAGCCGCGCGGGATCGAGACGGTCATGTGCCGCACGCCCGACGAACTCCTGCTCGGCCTGCAGCAGGGCGCGGCCATGGCGATCGCGACCGAGGAGGCGTTCGCGACCGTGGAATCCAGCGCCATCGACGAGTGGCTGCGGCAGCAGCCGACCTGGTCGGACTTTCCGTTCGTCGTGCTCAGCGCCCGGCACGCCCCCCGCGGCCGCGCGACGCCGTTGCAGGCGCTGGGCAACGTGGTGCTGCTGGAGCGGCCGGTCAACGCCGAGACGTTGCTGCGTGCGACCGAGGCCTCGCTGCGCGCCCGCAACCGCCAGTACCAGACCCGCGACCACCTGCACGAGCTCGGCATCGCGCGCTCCACGGTCGAGCAGCTGAACCACGATCTGGAATCGCGCATCGAGGCGCGCACCCGCGCGCTGGCCGCCGCGAACGATCGCCTGATGGCGGAGATCGCCGAGCGCGAGCGGGTGCAGTCGGCGCTGGTGCAGGTGCAGAAGCTGGAGGCGATCGGCCGGCTGACCGGCGGCATCGCGCACGACTTCAACAACCTGCTGCAGGCCGTCAGCATGAACCTGGAGCTGCTGGTGCGGAAGTCCGCCGACCCGCGCGCCGCGGCGCTGGCCGACCGCGCCCGCCAGGCGATCGGCCGCGGCGCGCGGCTCACCGCGCAGCTGCTGTCCTTCGCCCGCGTGCAGTCTCTGGTGCCCAAGGTGGTGGACGTGAAGATGCTGCTGACGGACATGCAGGACCTGCTGGGCGTGTCGGTCGGCTCCAGTGTGCACATCGCCTACGACCTGTGCGCCGAGCCCGCCTGGGCGCGCTTCGATTCCGGCCAGTTCGAGATGGCGCTGCTCAACCTCGCGGTGAACGCGCGCGACGCGATGCCGGGTGGCGGCGAGCTGACGATCTCGACCCGCATCGCCGAAGAGGACGCCGGCTCCGGCAAGCCCGCGCAGGTGGTGGTCGCGGTGGCGGACCAGGGCCAGGGCATCGCGCCGAACCTGCTGTCCAAGGTGTTCGAGCCGTTCTTCACGACCAAGCCGATCGGCAGCGGCACCGGCCTCGGGCTGAGCCAGGTCTACGGCTTCGCGCGCCAGTCGGGCGGGAGCACGCGCATCGTCAGCACCGAGGGCAAGGGCACGCGGGTCGAGATGCGGTTCCCGTGCGTCGCGCCCGAGGAACCGGTCGACGAACTGCTCGCCCCTGCGGACGACGCCGCCGGCACGCGGCGCCGCATCCTGGTGATCGAAGACGACCCGGAGGTCCGGCGCGTCATCGTCGACAGCCTGGAGCTCGCCGGCCACCGCGTGACGGCGGCGGCCGACGGCGTCCAGGGGCTGGCGATGCTCGACGAGGTCGACCCGGAGCTGCTGATCGTCGACTACGCGATGCCGCAGATGAACGGCGCCGAGGTGATCGCCGCGGCGCGCAGCGCGCGGCCCGGGCTGCCGGTGGTGCTCGCCACTGGCTATGCGGACATGGCCGAGGTCGGCCGCGTACTCGGCACGCAATCCATCCTCACCAAGCCGTTCGACATCGGCGCGCTGCAACGCGCCGTGGCCCTGGCGATGGCCGGCCGCCGCGAGGACGCCTGAAGCGCGCCCCTTGGGCTATGCTGGGCGGTTGATGAACGACCGCCCCGACCCGCCCGTCACGAGCGACCCGCCTGTCGAGGCACCCGCATTCCTGAACGGGGGCGGCGAGATGGGCGCGCTGATGCGCGCGCACGACTGGAGCGCCTCGCAACTCGGCCCGCCGGCCGGCTGGCCGCAGACCCTGCGCACCATGGTGCGCCTGCTGCTCAACACCGGCCACCCGATGTACATCTGGTGGGGCCCGCAGCGCGCCTGCCTCTACAACGACGCCTACCGCCGCTCGATCGGGCCGGAGCGGCACCCGCTCTCGCTCGGGCGCCCGGCGCGCGAGGTCTGGGCCGAGATCTGGGACATCATCGGCCCGCAGATCGAGCAGGTCATGTCCGGCGGCGGCGCCACCTGGAATGTCGACCAGCTCGTGCCGATCACCCGCAACGGCCGGCGCGAGGACGTGTACTGGACCTACAGCTACAGCCCGATCGACGACGACCAGGCCGACTCGGGCGTGGGCGGCGTGCTGGTCGTGTGCACCGAGACGACCGCGCACGTGCAGCTGGCCTCGGCGCTGCGTTCGGAGCGCGACCGGCTGGCGCGCCTGTTCGATCAATCGCCCACCTTCATGGCGATGCTGGAGGGCCCGCAGCACACCTTCGTGGCCGTGAACCCGGCCTACCGGCGGCTGGTCGGCGAGCGCGAGCTGCTCGGCATGACGGTCGCCCAGGCCATGCCCGAGGCAGTCGGCCAGGGCTACGTCGAACTGCTCGACCGCGTGTTCGGCTCGGGCGAGCCGTACATCGCGACCGAAGCGCCGTTCCTGTCGGTGGCGTCGTCCGGCGGTGAACCGGCCACGCGCTACGTCGATTTCGTCTACCAGCCGATGCGCCAGGAGGACGGCCGCATCACCGGCATCTTCGTCAGCGGCGCCGACGTCACCGAGCGCGCCCTCGCGATCGCGTCGCTGCGCAGCAGCGAATCGCAGTTCCGCACCGCGCTCACCGCCGGGCGCATGGGCTCGTGGGAGACCGACTACGGCACCGGGCTGCGCCGCTGGTCGGCGGAGGGCATGGCGCTGTTCGGCCTGGCGCTGCCCGACGGCATCGGCCACGTCGGCGGGCCGGACGACGAGTACATCGCCGCCATCCACCCCGAGGACCGCGAGACCGCGCGCCACTACCGCGAGATCGCGCAGACCCGGGATTCGTTTCCGGCCGCCTACCGCGTGCTGCGGCCGGACGGCAAGGTGCTGTGGCTCGCCGGGCGCGGGCTGGTGACCGAGCGCGGGCCGAACGGCGAGGCGAGGCGCCTCGTCAGCATCATGGCCGACACCACCGAGCAGCGCGTCGCCGACGATCGGCTGCGCGTCGAGCGCGCGCGCCTGGGCCTGGCGATGAGCGCCGGGCAGATGGGCGCGTACGAGCTCGACATCGTCGCCGACCGGCTCTGGTGGTCGCCCGAGACCTACGCGCTGTTCGGCGTGTCGCCGGAGAGTTTCGTGCCGACCCGCGAGAGCGTCTCCGCGCTGATCCACCCGGACGACCGCGACGAGTTCGCGCGCAAGCGCGCCGAGAGCATCGCGCGGCGGCGCCCGTTCGAGCACGAGTTCCGCACCCTGCGGCCCGACGGCACCGAGGCCTGGCTGTCGCACCGCGGCCAGGCCGAGTACGACGAGACCGGTCAGCCGGTGCGCAACTTCGGCATCACGATGGACATCACGCAGCGCCGCCGGGTCGAGCAGGTGCTGCGCGATGCCGACCGCCGAAAGGACGACTTCATCGCCACACTAGCGCACGAGCTGCGCAACCCGCTGGCGCCGATCCGCAGCGCCGCGCACGCGCTGTACCAGGTGGCGGTACCCGACCCGCGGCTGGCGTGGTGCCGCGAGGTGATCGAACGCCAGGTCGCGCACATGACGCGCCTGCTCGACGACCTGCTCGACCTCTCGCGCCTGAACCGCGGCGAGCTGAGGCTGCGGCGCGAGGCGGTGCTGCTCGTCGACGCGCTCGCGCATGCGCAGGAGATCGCGCAGCCGCTGGTGCTCGCGGGCGGGCACCGGATGACGGTCGAGCAGGCCGACACCGGCCTCGCGATCGAGGGCGACATGACGCGCCTGGCGCAGATCTTCTCCAACCTGCTGATCAACGCGGCCAAGTACACGCCGAGCGCCGGCGAGATCCGCGTCCGGCTGGCACGCGACGGCGCGGACGCCGTGGTCGAGGTGACGGACAGCGGCACCGGCATCGCGCCCGAGAACCACGAACGCATCTTCGAGATGTTCGGCCAGCTGCAGGCCGAGGGCGCGAGCCCGGGCGGGCAGGGCATCGGCCTGGCGCTGACGAAGGCGCTGGTCGAGATGCACGGCGGCGCGATCGCGGTGCGCAGCGCCGGGCTCGGCCACGGCAGCACGTTCAGCGTGCGGCTGCCGCTGCTGGCCGTCGCGACGCAGGCACCGGCGGGTGCGGCGCCCGAGCGCGCCGCGTCGGCACGCGACGGCCGCCTGCGCGTGCTGATCGCCGACGACTCGACCGACATCGCCGACACCGTCGCGATGCTGCTCGAGGACCTGGGCCACGAGACCCGTGTCGCCTACGACGGCGAACAGGCGCTCGCGATGGCGGCAGAGTGGACGCCCGACGTCGCGCTGCTCGACCTGGGCATGCCCAAGATCAACGGCTACGAACTCGGCCGGCGCATCCGCCAGCTGCCGGGTGGTGACGCGATCACGCTGATCGCGCAGACCGGCTGGGGCCAGGAAGAGCAGCGCCGCCGCACGGCCGAGGCCGGCTTCGACCACCACGTCGTGAAGCCGGCCGACATCGACGACATCGTGGCCCTGTTCCCGCGGCCCACCGGCTGATCGCGCGTCGCGCATGACCGATCCGTCCCTGTTCTTCGACCGGTTCGAGCTCCAGCCCCTGCAGCGCCGCCTGCTCCGCGACGGCGAACCCGTCGCGTTGCGCGCGCGGGCCTTCGACCTGCTGCTGGCACTGGTCGAGCGCGCCGGCCGCCTCGTCGGCAAGGGCGAACTGCTCGACCTCGTCTGGTCGGGTCTGGTGGTCGAGGAGAACAACATCGCCGCGCAGATCGTGTCGTTGCGCAGGATCCTCGGCAACGAGCTGATCGCGACGGTGCCCGGGCGCGGCTACCGCTTTACCGCGGCGATCCGGCGTGGCGATGCGGCTGCGGACGGCGACGCGCCTCGCCCGGTCGCCGCGGCCGCGCCCGCGGCAGCGGTAGCCCCAGCGGTAGCCCCATCAGTCGCGGGGCCGCAGCTGTTCGGTCGCGAGCCCGACCGGCACCGGCTCGAGGCCGCGCTGCAGCCCGGCGCCTGCGTCACGCTGGTCGGGCCCGGCGGTGTCGGCAAGACCGCGCTGGCCCGTGCGGTGGCCGGCGCGCGTGGTGCCGGGCGGGTCGCATGGGTCGATCTGGCCGCGCTCGGCGACGGCGCGCAACTCACCGGCGCGCTGTGCCGGGCGCTCCGCATCGCCGCCCCGGGCTCGGCCGACGCCTGGCGGGCGGCGCTCGCCGCCGCGCTCGATGGCGGCGGCTTCCTGCTCGTGCTCGACAACGCCGAGCATGTCGTCGACGCCGTCGCCGCGCTCGTCGGCCAGGTGCGCGAGGCCGCGCCCAGCCTCGCGCTGCTGGTGACGAGCCAGCTGCCGCTGCGGGTCGCCGCGGAGCAGGTCCAGCCGCTGGACCCGCTCGCGCCGCCGGCCGAGGCCCTGAGCGACGACGAGGCGCTCGCCGCCGCGTCGGTGCAGATGCTGCTCGAGCGGGTGCGCGCCGCCGACCCGCGCTTCAGCATCGACCGCACCGCGCTTCCGCTGCTGCGCTTGCTCTGCACGCGCCTGGACGGCCTACCGCTCGCGCTCGAGATGGCCGCGCCGATGGTCCCGCTGCTCGGCCTGCCCGGCGTGCTGGCCGCGCTCGACCAGCGCCTGGCCGCGCTGCGGCGCGGGCGCCGCGACGCGCCGGCGCGGCACCGCACCCTGCACGCCGCGATGCAGTGGAGCCACGACCTGCTCGATCCGGCCGCGCAGCGCGCGTTCCGCCGGCTCGGCGTGTTCGCGAGCGGCTTCTCGCTCGACCTGGCGCTCGCCGTCGCGGGCGACGCCGGGGACGATCGCTGGGACCTGATCGACACGCTCGCCGACCTGGTCGATCGATCGCTCGTCGCCAGCCTGCACGAGGAGCCGCCGCGCTATCGCCTGCTCGAGACGACGCGCGCGTATGCGCTGGAGATGCTGGCCGGCAGCGGCGAGCGCGACGCCGTGCAGGCGCGCACCGTGCGCGCGCTGACCGCGGCGATGGAGCGCGCGACCCCGGGGCAGGCCGACGCGGTCGCCGAGCGCGAGCTCGGCAACGTGCCCGAGGCCCTGGCCTGGGCACGCGCCCACGACCCGGGCGCCGCGATCGAGCTGACGCTGGCCGCCAGCACCGTCGCGACCTGGACCGCCTGGCTCGGCGAGGCCGCCGGCTGGGTCGAGGCCGGCGAGCCGCTGATCGGGCCGGCGCTGCCCGCGGCGCTGCGCGCGGCATGGTGGCGCGAGCTGGCGCGCTTCCAGTCGTTCGTGCGCGGGCCACGCACGCTGGAGGCGGCGCGCCACGCCTGTGCGATCGAGCGCGAGCGCGGCGACGCCGGCGGGCTGTTCTGGAGCCTGGTGCCGCTGCTGCGCTCGCGCCTGCTCGACGAGGCCGAGTTCGAGGCCACGCGCCGCGAAGCGCAGGCGCTGCTCGACGCCCACCCCGACTGGCCGCCGCGCCACCGTGTCGTGTTCAGCGGCAGCCTGGCGCTGGAGTACCGCCGCCGCGGCGATTTCGAATCGGCCTGGCAGCACCAGCAGGACGAGGCCGATCTCGCCGAACGCGCCGGGCTGCGGCAGATCGCCGCGAACGCGCAGAGCAACCTGGTCGCGACGCTGGTCGGCATGGGCCGGTTCGCGCAGGCGCTGACGCGGCTCGACGCGATCGACCGCGCGGGGGTGGACGACACGCCCAGCGCGATCGGCGCGCACAACCGTGTCCAGCGGCTCAACGCGCTGATCGGCCTGGACCGCCTCGACGAGGCACACGCGCTGGCCGCCGAGGCGCTGGCGTGGTGCCGCCGCTTCGACGTGCTCGACATCTTCCAGGTGCTGGCCTTGCTCGCGGCGCGCCAGCGGCACGGCAAGGTCGCGGCGCTGTTCCTCGGCCACCACCGCGCCCGGCTGGCGGGCCGCGGCGCCGACCTCCCGGCCGACACCCATGCGCCGTGGCGCGAGGCCCAGCGCCTGGCCGCCGCGCAGCTCGGCGAGGCGACCTTCGAGGCCGCGGTGCAGCGCGGCGGGCAGCTGGGCGACGCCGAGGCCGACAGCCTGCTGTTCGACGACGGCGCGGCGGCCGCCCCGGGCTAGACCAGCAGCAGGCGGATCGCGAAGCCGATCAATGCCACGCCGGCCAGCCGCTGCACCAGGCGCCGTGCCGATGGCAACCGGCCCAGGCGCCGCGCGGCGGCGTGGCCGGCCAGCACCAGCCCGCCCTGATACAGCAGGCTGATGCCGGAGACGCACGCCACCATGGTGCCGAACGAGCCGGCGGTGACCGGCGCGCGGAAGAACAGCGGCAGCAGCGCGAAGTAGAAGAGGATCACCTTCGGGTTCGTCAGGCTCACCGCCAGCGCCTGACGCAGGTGCGCGCCGCAGTCCGGCACGCTCACCGGCGCGGCGCTGGCGGCCGGCGCGGCGCCGCGCTGCTTCAGCAGCCGCCAGCCCATCCAGGCCAGGTACAGCGAGCCGGCCGTCTGCAGCAGATGCAGCGCCTCCGGCTGGCCGCGCAGCACCGCCTCCAGCCCGCTGGCCGCCGCGACCATGCACAGCAGGCCGCCGAGCAGCGTGCCCGAGACCGACGCGAAGCCGGCCTTCAGGCCGTACTGGCCGGTGGCGCGCAGGATCGTGAGCGTGCCCGGCCCGGGGATCAGCTGGAAGACAAGGACGGCGAGCACGAGGCTGCCGGGATGATCGATGGGGTGCATGGAACTGCCTCGTCGGGGAATGACGGGCAGTGTTCCGTTGCAGGGTGTCGGGCGTCCTGCAACGGCCATGAAAATTCGTGAAACCGGCTTCTGGCGCCGGCGCGGCCAGCCCTCAGGCGTCCATCTCCGTCTCGCCCATCAGCTCCTGCTTGCGGGCCTGCAGCTCGGTGCCGAGCTGCGCCAGGTCGAGCTCGGCCTTGCGTGCCTTCGGGAAGATCTCGTTCTCCTCCTCCTGCACGTGGTGCCTCACGTACTCGCCGAGCACCTTGACCTTGGCGTCGTACAGGTCGTCGTCCGGGTCCATCTCCTCGATCTGGCTCACCAGGTCCTTGACCGACGCGTGCTCCACCTCGGCCTCGTCGAGCAGGTCGTCCTCCTCCATCGCGCCGCGCAGCGCGGGGTAGAAGATCTCCTCCTCGATGTCGGCGTGCGCGCTCAGCATCTGGCAGATCTGCTGCGAGATCTCGAGCCGCTCGTCGCCGTCCGCCTCGTCCTTGACGAGCTTCTCGTAGGCCTTGAACAGCTTGTCGACCTCCTTGTGGTCCGCGGCCAGCAGCGACAGGGCGTCCTGCGGATCGGATTTGGAAGACGCGGACTTCTTCGCGGCCGTGGAGCGGGTGGCTGATGTCTTGGAGCTGGGCATGGCGGTTCCTTGTGGTTGGGCGCGGCCGGGCGTGCCGCGCCCGGTCAGGGCAATGCCTGTACCCGCGCGCGCTCGGACAGGATCTCGTGCGCCACATGGTCCCAGTCGCTGCAGCGCCGGTCGGGCTCGCGCGCGCCGACCGGCCACGCGCGCGCCACGGCGGCGGCGTGGAGCGGCGTGCGCAGCAGCACCGAGCGACAGCCGGCGCGCCAGCCGGCCTCGACCTCCTCGCGCGTGCTGCCGACGATCCACGAGCGCGCCATGTCGAGCCCGCGCGAGCGCGCGGCGCGCACCAGCAGGCCGGGCGCCGGCAGGCGGCACAGGCAGGCCGGGCGGCCGTCGGCGCCCGGCGCGTGCGGGCAGATCACGAACGAGCCCAGCTCGACGCCGGCCATCCGCATGTCCTGCTGCAGGCGGGCCTCGCGGCGCGAGAACTCCCAGCGGCTGAAGCGCCCGAGCGCCAGCCCGCTCTGGTTCGCGACGACGACGATGCAGAAGCCGGCGCCCGCCAGCGTCGCCAATGCCTCGCGGGCACCGCGCGCGTGCTGGATCGGCCCCGATGCGCTGCCGAAGCGCGGCTCGTCGACGAGCGCGCCTTCCAGGCCGACAAACAACGCCGGGGTCGTCGCACTTCGTCGCGACACGGTCGATCCGGCCACTGCATGGGCCTCCAGAACACTCACGGCACACCTCCTTCGGTCATCGATTGCAGAAACTCTTTACGGGCCGCATCGTCACGCGGCGATACCCAGCGCCTTCGCCGAACGCAAGGACACGCGCCCCGGCCGATCCTCGGGCGCCAGGTTGAGCTGGATGCTGCGGGTGGCGGGCGCGCGGGTCGGGCGCCCGACCTGCACCACGCGCAGGCCGGCCTCGGTCCAGCGCGCCGCGTCGAGGGCGTTGCGGCCGTCGTAGACCGTGCGCAGGCGCAGGGCCGCGGCGACGGTGTCGGGCTCGAACGCGACGAACTCGTCCCACTCGGTCACCAGCACCAGCGCGTCGGCACCGTCCAGCGCCTCGCGCGCCGACGCGGCCCAGTGGGTGCGGCGTTCCAGCGTGAGCGCCGATCGGGCGTTCGCCATCGCGACCGGGTCGTACAGCGACAGCCGCACGCCGGCGCGCATCAGTCGGTCCACCAGCGCCAGGCTGGGCGCGCAGCGCACGTCGTCGGTGCCCGGCTTGAACGCCAGCCCCCAGACCGCGACGCGCAGCCCGCGCAGCCGCGCCCGCGAGCCCATGTCGCGCTGCAGCTCGTTGAAGGCCCAGCAGCGCTGCCGGTCGTTGATGCGCTCGGTGGCCTGCAGCAGGTCGGTGCGCACGTTGTGGCGGCGCGCTGTCTCGCGCAGCGCCGCCACGTCCTTCGGGAAGCACGAGCCGCCGTAGCCGAGGCCGGCGCGCAGGAAGGCGCGGCCGATGCGGCGGTCGCTGCCGATGCCGTCGCAGACCCGCTCGATGTCGGCGCCGGTCGCGCCGGCGATCGCGGCGACCTCGTTGACGAAGCTGATGCGCAGCGCCAGCGCCGCGTTGGCGGCGTGCTTGGTCAGCTCGGCGCTGCGCGAGTCCATCGCCAGTACCGGCACGCCGGCGTCGACCAGCGGCGCGTAGGCCGCCAGCAGGAGGCGGCGCGCGGCCGGGTCGTCGGCGGGCGAATCGTCGCCGACGATGATGCGTTCGGGCTGCATGAAATCGGCCACCGCCGTGCCCTCGCGCAGGAACTCCGGGTTGGCGAGCACGCGCGGCGCCGCCGACCCGTCGGCCGCGCAGGCGGCGTCCAGGCGCGCCTGGATGTCCTGCACCGTGCCCACCGGCACGGTCGACTTGATCACCACGACCGCTGGCGCGCGCACCTGCGCGGCGATGTCCTGCAGCACCGCGTCGACCGCGCCCATCTCGGTCGAGCCGTCGGCGCGGGCCGGCGTGCCGACCGCCACGAACACCAGCTCGGCGCCGCGCAGGGCCGGGCGGATCCGGCTCGTGAAGCGCAGGCGGCGCGCGTCGAGCTGGCCGCGGATCAGCTCTCGCAGGCCGGCCTCGTACAGATCGACCTGGCCGTCGCACAGGCGGGCGACCTTGGCCTGGTCGGAGTCGACCGCGACCACGGTGTGGCCGATGCCGGCGAGGCAGGCGGCCGTGACCAGCCCGACATAGCCGCTGCCGATCACCGTGATCCGCAGCGCGTGACCGGACGCCACCCGCGCGGCGGGTTCGGCGGGTCGGGAATCGGCGGCGATGAGTTTCATGGGCTTCGTTTCAGAGGTTCGGATCGGAAGGCACGACGCCTCCCGCCGTTGCCGCAGTAATTACCGGTGCAGCGGCCCCGCCGGCCCGGCCGGCGCGCCACGTCACGCGTCGCCTTGCCGAGGCACATGGCGTTCCCGGCACGACCCCCCGAACGCGGGATGCGGGCGTGCCCATTGCCGAGCCCCGGCATGGACGACCTGATCGCGATTCCCGGCGGCGCCGGCTTCATCGGCAGCCACTTGTGCGAGCGGCTGGTCGGGGCCGGCCGGCGCGTGCTCGCGCTCGACGATTTCTCGACCGGCGACGCGCACAACCTGGCCGCGCTGCGCGACCACCCGAACTTCACGCTGACGCGCGTCGACATCGCCCAGGCCGTGCCGGCGCAACTCGGCGAGGCGCAGCGCATCGTCAACGCGGCCTGCCCGGCGAGCCCCGCCTACTACCGGAGCGAGCCGGTGCAGACGACGCTGACCAGCGCGCTCGGCACCTGGCGCCTGCTCGAGAGCGCGCAACGCAGCGGTGCGACATTGCTGCAGCTGTCGACCAGCGAGGTCTACGGCGATCCGCAGGTCCACCCGCAGCACGAGGACTACTGGGGCCACGTCAACCCGATCGGCGAACGCTCCTGCTACGACGAAGGCAAGCGCTGCGCCGAGGCGATGTGCATGGCCTACCGGCGCCAGATGCAGGCGAATGTGCGCATCGCGCGCATCTTCAACAGCTACGGGCCGCGGCTGCGCCCGGGGGACGGCCGCGTCGTCAGCAACTTCATCGTGCAGGCGCTGCGCGGCGAGCCGCTCACCCTCTACGGCGACGGCCGCCAGACGCGCAGCTTCTGCTACGTGGACGACACCGTCGACGGCCTGCTGCGGCTGATGGACAGCGCGGTCGAGGAGCCCGTCAACATCGGCAGCCCGGTCGAGCACACCGTGGCCGAGCTGGCCGAGCGCGTGCTGCGCCTGACCGGCAGCCGCAGTGCGATCTGCTACCGGCCCCTGCCGGCCGACGACCCGAAGCGCCGCTGCCCCGACATCACCCGCGCACGCCAGCGCCTCGGCTGGTGGCCGAAGGTCGGCCTCGACGACGGCCTGCGCGAGACCATCGCCTACTTCCGGCGCGAGTTGCAGCTCGGGGCGCGCACGGTGTCGCTGGCGCACAGGGTGGCCAGCCCCGCGGCACCGGCGACCGCGAACGCGACCACCACCTCCACCCCTTCCTGACCCCGCGGCCATGCGCATCGCCTACGTCACCGAAACTTGGCCGCCCGAAGTCAACGGCGTGGCGCTCACCGTGGCGCGCACGGTCGCCTACCTGCGCGCGCACGGCCACGAGGTCGAGGTGGTGCGCCCGGCCCAGGCCGGCGAATCGCGCGGCGCCGGCGATGGCGACTGGCGCACCGCCGGCTGGCCGATCCCCGTCTACCCCGACATGCGCTTCGGCGTGTCGCTGCCCTCGGCGCTGGCGCGGCGCTTCGGCCAGGTCGGCGCCGATCTCGTGCACGTGGCGACCGAGGGCCCGCTGGGGCGTGCCGCGATCGCCGCCGCGCAGCGGCTCGGCCTGCCGACGACCTCGGACTTCCGCACCCGCTTCCACGCCTACAGCGGTTATTACGGCATCGGTTTCCTGCGTGCCGCGATCGAGGGCTACCTGCGCCGCTTCCACAACGCGACCGACCGCAGCTTCGTGCCGACCGAGCGGCTGCGCATCGAGCTCACCGATGCCGGCTTCGAGCGGCTCGAGGTGATCGGCCGCGGCGTCGATCTGAAGCAGTTCTCGCCCGCGCACCGCGACCCGGCGCTGCGCCGCGCCTGGGGCGCGGACGACGGCGCGCCGGTGCTGCTGCACGTCGGCCGGATCGCCGCCGAGAAGCAGGTGGACCTGGCACTGCGCGCCTTCCGTTGCGCGCGCCACTTCGCGCCGCGGGCGCGCATGGTCGTCGTCGGCGACGGCCCGCGGCGCCACGCGCTCGAACGCGCCTACCCCGAGGTGCAGTTCACCGGCACGCAATCGGGCGCGCCGCTGGCGGCCAGCTACGCCAGCGCCGACCTGTTCCTGTTCCCGAGCGAATCGGAGACCTTCGGCAACGTGACGATGGAGGCGCTCGCCTCCGGCCTGCCGGTGATCGCGTTCGACAGCGGCGCGGCGGCCGAGCACGTGCGCGACCGCGTCTGCGGCCGGCTGGTCGGCGCCGGCGACCACGACGACTTCGTCCGCGCCACCTGCCTGCTGACCACGCTGATGGCGGGCACTCACGGCCGCGAGATGGCGCGCGCCGCGCGCCGCGCTGTCGCCGACGAGGGCTGGGAATCGTCGCTGCGCCAGTTCGAGCGCCACCTGCTGGAGACCGTCGAGGATGCGGCCCGGACCCGATTCGCCCACGCTCGCGCGGCATAAGTGGGTCGAGCGCGACCGCTCGCTCGCGCAGGCGCTGCACCGCGCCAGCGCGCACCCGGGCCTGTTGCTGCTGCTGGCCGGCGCGAGCCGCCTCGGCGACGGCGTGGTCTGGTACACGGCGATGCTCGCGCTGCCGTTCGTCGGCGGGCCGGCGGGCGTGCCCTGCGCGCTGCGCATGCTGCTGCTCGGGCTGCTGAACCTGGTCGTCTACCGCATCCTCAAGCGCCACTTCGCGCGGCCGCGGCCGTTCGTCGCGTGCCCCGGCGTGCGCGCCTGCACGCGCTGCCTGGACGAGCACAGCTTCCCGAGCGGCCACACGCTGCACGCGGTCGCGTTCGGCACGCTGCTCACCGCGTACTACCCGGGGCTGGCGTGGGTGGTGTGGCCGTTCGTCGCGCTGGTCGCGGCGTCGCGCGTGGTGCTGGGGCTGCACTTCCCGAGCGACGTGGTCGTCGGCGCCGCCATGGGCTGGGCGATGGCGTTCGGCGTGCTCGGCCTGTTCTGATCCGGCGGCGTCCGATCCAGAGCTTGCCGATCCAGCAGTGCGCGGTAGTGCTGCCACAGCGGCGGCAGCACGCGCGCCCAGTCGTGCGCCTCGGCGCGCGCGCGCGCGGCGCGGCGCAGCGGCGCGGTGTCGCGCTCGAACAGGTCGGTGACCGCCTCGGCGAAGGCCGCCGCGCTGTCGCTCCCGACGCTGCGGCCGACTCGGCGATCGACCAGCTCGGCCAGCCCGCCGGCCGCGCGCGCGACGACCGGCACGCCGCAGGCCAGCGCCTCGAGCGCCGACAGGCCGAAGGTCTCCTGGTCGCCGGCGTGCACGAAGGCGTCGGCGCTCGCGATCGCGCCTGCGAGCCGGTGCGGGTCGCGCTCGGGCGGCAGCACGCGCACGCGCTCGCCGCGCGGGGCCTCGCCGCCGGCGCCGATCGCCACCAGCCAGTACGGCGCGCCGAGCCGCTGCGTCGCGTCGGCCAGCGTCTGCAGGTGCTTCTCCGGCGCGAAGCGGCCGGTGTAGAGCAGCAGGCGCGCGTCGGCGGGCAGGCCGAGCGCGGCGCGCCAGCCGGCATCGCGGCGGTCGGGGTGGAACACCCGGGTGTCGACGCCGAGCGGTTGCAGACGGGCGTGCGCCGTGCCGCAGTCGTGCAGCTGCGCGAGCAGGCTGCGGCTGGGCGCCAGCACCAGGTCGAAGCGCGCATGCAGGTGCCGGGTGTAGCGGCGCGCCGCGCGCATCGCGGCGCCGGCATGGCGCGGCCCGGCCGCCAGCGCGGCGAGCTGCTCGAGGTTGGAATGGCAGAACGCGACGGCCGGGACGTGCAGCGCGCGGGCCGCGTCGAGCGCCGCCCAGGCCAGCAGGTACGGGTCGGCCGATTCGATCAGGTCGGGGCGCTGCGCGGTGAGCAGGCGCGCGGTGGCGGCACGTCGCCACGGCCAGCGGTAGGCACCGCCGCTGCCCGGCAGCGGCAGCGAGGGCACGCGCAGGTCGGCCTCTGCCTCCGGCATCGGCGTGGCGATCGTGTGCTGCCAGTCGGTGTGCTGCTGCAGCCAGCGGCGCTTCGCGACCAGGTAG
Organism: Pseudomonadota bacterium; assembly: GCA_040384825.1. GTDB lineage: Bacteria > Pseudomonadota > Gammaproteobacteria > Burkholderiales > Burkholderiaceae_C > LMDS01. The sequence continues at coordinate 57,961 of JAZKIO010000046.1, read as the reverse complement.
CGGCGCACGCCGCCGGCCGGGTTCCAGAACATCGTCGCGTCGAGGAGGTGGGTCACGGTGGTTCAGGCCGTCGCCGTCTCGACCAGCATCGAGATCGCGGTCGCCTTCACCGCATCGGGCGTGACGGCGGCGGCGCATTCGTGCTGCGTCGGGCAGTCGCGGTGGGCGCAGGGCCGGCATGGCACGTCGGCCCACAGCACCCGGTGGCGTTCACTGTCCAGCGGCGCCCAGCGCGCCACGTCGGCGCCGCAGCTCACCGCGACGCTGGCGGTGCCGAGCGCGGCCGCCACGTGCTGTACGCCGGTGTCGTTGCAGACCAGCAGCTGCGCGCGTTCGAGCAGTGCGCCCAGCGTCCACAGCGTGGTGCGGCCGGCGAGGGCCAGCGCCGGGCGGTGCATGCAGCCCTGCACCTGCGCGACCAGCTCGCGCTCGCCCGCGGTGCCGGTCAGCACGACCTGCAGGCCGAGCGCCGCGAGCGTGTCCGCGACCGCAGCGAAGCGCTCCGGCGCCCAGCGCCGCGACGGCAGCTGCGCGCCGGGGTGGACGCAGGCGATCGGCTCGGCGCGGCTCAGCGCCGGCACGTCGCGGGCGAGCGCCGCGCGGTCCTCGTCGCGCACCGGGAAGTCGAGGTGCCGGCCCTGGCGTGGCAAGCCCAGCGCGTCGGTCAGGTGCAGCAGCCGGTCGATCTCGTGGCCGTGGCGCGGCCACGGCGTGTGCAGCGGCGGATCGCTGCAGAACGCGCCGGCATCGGCGAAGCCGGCGCTGCGGCGCGCGCCGAGGCACGCCAGCAACGGGTTGACGATGCCGCCGCTGCCGTGCAGCTGCACCATCAGGTCGGCCGGCCGCGCGCGCTGGTCGGCGATGAAGCCGGGCAGTGCGGCGAAGTCGGGCTCGCGCTCGGGCAGGCCGGGGAAACCGCAGAACGGCACGAAGCGATCGACCGCCGCGAGCCGCGCAGCCCATTCGGCGGCCCACGGCAGGCCGATCAGCGTGATCTCGGCCTGCGGCCATGCGGCGCGCAGCGCGCGCAGCGCCGGCGTGGCGCACAGCATGTCGCCGAGCACCAGCGCGCGGAACACCGCGATGCGCTCGATGGACTCGGCCTGCAGCGCGGCAAGCATCGCGACGGCCCCGCGGTTCAGGCCGCCAGCGTGTGCGGCGACACGTGCGGCGGCGCGGCCGGCGGCGCGGGCTGCCCGCGCGGCTGCGCCTCGCGCCAGAAGGCGAGCGCCGCGTCCGCCACGGCGTCCGGGGGCACGCCGAGCAGGCAGGCGTGATGCCCTTCAGGGCAGACGCTCTTCAGGCAGTCGCGGCAGGCGACCTCGCGGTTCAGCACGCGCGTGGGCGCCTGCCACGGCGTGTGCTGCGGGTTGGTCAGCGCGTACAGCACGACGCTGGGCGTGCCGACCGCCGCGGCGATGTGCGCCGGCCCGCTGTTGTTGCACACCAGCACGCGCGCGCCGGCGATCAGTGCGCCGAGCGCGCCGAGGTCGAGCGCGCCCGCGAGCGCGATGTGCGCCGGGCGCGAGGCGCCCGCTGCAGGGCCCGGCGAGGCGCTCGCCGCGTCCATCGCGCGCTGCGCCTGCGCGCAGGCCTCGGCATCGTCGGGCCCGCCGCTGAACACGATCTGCGCGCCGCACTGCGCGGCGATCTGCGCCGCGGCCAGGCCGAAACGCTCCGCCGGGTAGCGGCGCGAGGCGGCGGTGCTGCCAGGGTGCACGACGATCCACGGCCGCTCCGGCGCGCCGCCGGCGGCGGCCAGTGCGCGCCGCGCGCGCTCATGGTCGGCGGGGTCGACGCGGAACACCAGGCCCTCGTCGCGCGCCGGGATGCCGACCGCGGCCAGCAGGTCGAGCTGGCGGCGCACTTCGTGGCGCATGCCGGGGCCGACGACGTCGGTCTCGCGCACCCAGTCGGTCAGCAGCGCGTACGGGTTCTCGCGCGCGTGGGCCAGGCGCAGCGAGATGCCCGCGAGCCGGCAGAACAGCGCCGCCGGCAACGCGCTCTGCGTGCACACCGTGAAGATCACCGCGGCGTCGAAGCAGCGCGCCGCAAGCGCATCGATCAAGGCCCGTTCGGCACGCGGGTCGCCGGCGCGCCCGGCAACCCACGGCGCGTCGAAGCTCAGCACCTCGGCGACCGCCGGCACGCGCGCCGCGAGCGCCGCGCCGGCGCGCGAGGCGAGCAGCGTGACGCGGCGCCGGCCGTCGGCCGCGAGGGCCGTCAGCGCGGGCGTCGTCATCAGCACGTCGCCCAGGTTGTCGAGCCGCACCGCCAGCACGTTGGAGGCGCCGCGGAACGCTCCCGCCGGCCCGCCGCGCGGGTTCACCGGGTCGCCTCCGTGCTCACGCCACCTCGCGACCGCGCGCCCCGGCCGCGCCGGGCCGGCGGATCGTCGGGCGGCGCCCCAGCGTGCGGGCGCGCGCGACCGCGGGGGCGGCGAGGATCGATGCCGCCGCCGCCTCCAGATCGGCGACGCGGTAGTCCGGGATGCGGATCGGCGACCAGCGCCACTCGGTCTCGTTGCCCACGTCCATCAGCACCGTGCCGCAGCCGGCGCGCCAGCCGGCCTCGATGTCGTCGAGGATGTCGCCGATCATCCACGAGCGGTACAGGTCGATGCCGTGGTCGCGCGCCGCCTCCAGCAGCAGCCCGGGCGCCGGCTTGCGGCAGCGGCAGCGGCCGCCGAACAGCTCACCCGCCGGTGCGTGCGGGCAGATGTAGAAGCCGGCCAGCGGCACGCCGGCGGGGCGCAGGCGCGCATCGACATCGTTGGCGAGCTGCTGCAGGTCCGGCAGGCCGAAGCGCTGCTGCGCGATGCCGGGCTGGTTGCTCACGACGACGAGCAGGTAGCCCGCGTCCGCGAGCCGCCGCAGCGCGGGGATCGCGTGCCGGGTGAAGCGCACCAGCGCCGGATCGACGTTGTAGGGCACGTTCTCGACCAGCGTGCCGTCCTTGTCGATGAAGACGGCGCGGCGCAGGTGGTCGCTGGAGGCGGGGGCGGCAGGGGGTGCGGACAACCGGGTCATGCGGTGCCTGCGGGCAAGCGGCATGCCCGCGCGAAAGTCCGTGCGGATCAATGCGTTAGCCGCTCACTCCTGCAGCGGCACTCGCCACTCGAACAGGTTGCCCGCGGTCGAACTGCGGGCGTGGACGGAACCGCCGTGCAGCTCGATCACGCGTCGCACCAGCGCCAGCCCGACCTCGGGCCCGTCGCCGGTGCGATCGGCGCCACGCCGGGCGAAGGGCTCGAAGATCCGCGACAGCAGGTCGGCCGCGATCTCGGGGCCGGTGTCGTGCACCGTGACGACCGCGGCGCCCGCGTCACGGCGCAGCTCGACCGTGACGGTGCCGCCGGCCGGCGCGTGGCGCAGCGCGTGGTCGAGCAGCTGCGCCATCACCTGCGCGATGCGCGCCCGGTCGGCCCGCACCCGCACCGGTGCGTCGGCGTGCAGCACGAGCCGGCCACCGGTCTCCGCGGCCCGCCCGCCGGCGATCGCCAGGCTGGCCTCGACGGCCTCGCGCAGTTCGAGCGGCTCGGGCGCCAGCGTGATGTCGTCCGCCAGCACGCGGCCGACGTCGACCAGCCGGTCGATCAGCCCCGCGAGCTTGCGCGTCTGGCGCGCCACCACGCCCCGCGCACTCTCGGCGACCGGGCCGCCGGGCGGCGCCGCGCGCAGCACCTCGGCGGAGGTGACGAGCGCGTTCAGCGGGTTGCGCAGCTCGTGGCCGAGCACCGACAGCAGCTCGTCCTTGGCCCGGCCGGCGGCCGCGGCGTCGCGGCGCGAGAGCGACTCGCGCGCCTTCAGTTCGGCCAGCTCGGCGAGGGCGGCGGCGCGGGCCTGCTCCGCGGCCTGGAGCGCGTCGCGCAGCTGCGCGATCTCGGCGATCGCTGCGGGCAGCGTCGCCGGCAAGGGGCCGGGTTCGCGGTCGGATGCAGCGATCGAACGGTCTCGGGTCACGGCGGTCTCGGCGTTGGAGGTGAGCTCGGTGCAAGCCTAGCGAAGAAGCGCCGCGGCTGCTCGTCGCGGCGGGAATCTCCCGGTGCGTTCCGCTGTCGGGCAGTGGGGTCGGCGGCCGAACGCACGAGGCGTCGAGGGTAAAGTGGCGCCGGTATCCCGAGCGCCCCGGGCTGCGCGCCGGGCACGCTGAGTGCCGGCAGGCGATGTCGGCTCCTCGACGTCACCGCGTGACCGCCCAGATCGAAAGAACCGCTGATGAATCCATCGACGCCGCCGAACGACGAGACGCCCATCACGGCGCCGCTCGACGGCGCGCCGAACCCGGCGGCCGACGCCGACGACGCGGCGACCCGGCTCGATTTCCCGGTCGTGGGCATCGGCGCGTCCGCGGGCGCGCTCGGGGCGCTGACGACGCTGTTCGAGGGCATGCCGCCCGAACCGGGCATGGCGTTCATCGTGGTCGTGCACCTGTCGCCCGACCACGAGAGCCACCTGGCGTCCATCCTGTCCCGGACCTCGCGCGTGCCGGTGCTGCAGGTGACCGACGCGGTCACCATCGAACGCGACCATGTCTACGTGATCTCGCCGCGCCTCGAGTTCCAGCTCGAGAACGGCACCCTGCGCGTCACGCCGGCCGAGAGCGGGGCGCGCGTCAACACCGCGATCGACAAGTTCCTGCGCGCGCTCGGTGACGTGCACCGCGAGCGCGCGATCGGCGTCGTGATGAGCGGCATGGGCACGGACGGTGCGCTCGGCCTGCGCCGCATCAAGGAGCGCGGCGGCGTCACGTTCGCGCAGACGCCCGAGGAGGCCGAGTTCGACTCGATGCCGCTGAGCGCGATCGCCGAAGGCGCGGTGGACTTCGTCGTCCCGGCCGGCGAGATGGGCGACCGGCTGGTCGCGCTGTGGGAGAACGCGCGCCGCATCGAGCTGCCGGATGCCGCGGGCCTGAGCCTGCCGGTCGCGCAGCCGGCGACGCCGACCGCCGCCGCCGAAGCGGAGCGCGCGCTGCACGAGGTCATGACGATGCTGCGCGACCGCACCGGCCACGACTTCAAGCACTACAAGCCCGCCACGGTGCTGCGCCGCATCGAGCGCCGCATGCAGGTGACCCAGGTCACCAGCCTGCCGGCCTACAGCCATTACCTGCGCCACCATGTCGACGAGACGGCGGCCCTGCTCAAGGACCTGCTGATCAGCGTCACCAACTTCTTTCGCGACCCGGCCGCGTTCGAGGCGCTGGAGGGCGCGCTCGCGTCGCGCGTCGAGCTGGCCGCGTCGAGCTCGCGCCGCATGCGCGCGTGGGTCGCGGGCTGCGCCACCGGAGAGGAGGCCTACTCGGTCGGGATCATCCTGTCTGAGCTCGTCGCGCGGCAGGCGCCCCGGCCGCTCGACATTCACGTGTTCGCCTCCGACATCGACGAACACGCGATCGCGCTGGCGCGCACCGGCTTGTACCCCGGCGCGATCGCCGCCGATGTGTCGGTGTCGCGCCTGCGTGATTTCTTCCATCGCGACCAGTCGCACTACCGCGTCCGCAAGGAGCTGCGCGAGAAGATCCTGTTCGCCACGCACAACCTGCTGCGCGATCCGCCGTTCTCCAACCTCGACCTGGTGTGCTGCCGCAACCTGCTGATCTACCTGGACCGCGAAGTCCAGCAGCGGGTCATGCAGGTGCTGCACTTCGCGCTGCGACCCGGCGGCCTGCTGTTCCTCGGCAGCGCCGAATCGGCGGATGCCGCGCCGGGGCTGTTCACGCTGGTCGACAAGCGCAACCGCATCTACAGCGCCGACGACGTGCCGCGCTCGCGCCGCGGCGCCATGCCGGTGCTGCCTTGGAATGCGCGGTTGCAGCGGCCGGCGCCGGATGGCCAGCACGCGCCGGGCCGCAGTGGCGCGCCGGCCGAGGTGCACGACCAGATCCGACTGGCCTGTGCGCCGGCCAGCGTGCTGATCGACACCGCACACAACCTGCTGCACTCGACGCCGCAGAGCGAGAGCTACCTGCGCTTTGCGGCCGGCACGCCGTCGCAAAACATCCTCGAGGTGGTGCGGCCGGAACTGGCGAGCGAGCTGCGCACCGCGCTGTTCGCCGCCGCCAAGAGCGGCCGGAGCGTCGAGGCGCGGCGTGTGCAGCTGCGGCTGGGCGAGGTCGACCTCTGGGTCACGATGGTGGTGCGGCCGGTCGAGCAGGAGGGCATGCGCTACCTGCTGGTGGTGTTCGACGCCGTGCAGCAGGTGCTGACGAAGTCGGGCTCCCGCGGCCGCAAGGACCCGACGGTCGAGTTGCTCGAGGAGGAACTCAAGCGCACCCGCGAGGAACTGCGCGGCAGCCTCGGCGATTCAGCCACCTCGCACGAGGAGCTGCGCGCCTCGAACGAGGAGCTGCAGTCGATGAACGAGGAGCTGCGCTCGATCACCGAGGAGCTCGAGACCAGCAAGGAGGAGCTGCAGTCGCTCAACGAGGAGCTGATCACCGTCAACCAGGAGCTGAAGGCCAAGGTGGACGAGGCGACGCAGGCCAACGACGACCTGCTGAACCTGGTCGGCTCGACCGACATCGCAACGATCTTCGTCGACCGCGCGATGCGCATCAAGCGCTACACGCCGCGCGCGTCGCAGCTCTTCAACCTGCTGGGCAGCGACCTCGGGCGCCCGCTGCTGCACATCACCCACAGCCTGGACTACCCGGATCTCGAGAAGGATGCGGTCGACGCGTTCGAGAGCCTGCGCGTCACCGAACGCGAGGTGCGCGGCGCCGACGGCCGCGCCTTTCTCGCCCGCGTGCTGCCCTACCGGACGCGGCAGGACGTGATCGGCGGCGCGGTGCTCACCTTCATCGACATCAGCGCCACCCGGCGCGCCGAAGCGCAGGTGCGCGTCGGCGAGGCGAACCTGCGGCTGCTGGTCGAGAGCACCAAGGATTTCGCGATCATCACGCTCGACCCGCAGGGCCTCGTGACCTCGTGGAACGGCGGGGCGCGCCGCATGTTCGGATTCGCCGACGCCGACATCGTCGGCCAGCCGATCGACCTGATCTTCACGCTCCAGGACCGCGCCGACGGCGCACCGAAGCGCGAGCGCGACATCGCGCGGGCCGAGGGCCGCGCCGGCGACGAGCGCTGGCACCTGCGGCAGGACGGCAGCTCGTTCTTCTGCAGCGGCATCATGACGCCGATGTTCGAGGACGACCGCCTCGTCGGCTACGCCAAGATCGCGCGCGACCTGACCGACAGCAAGCGCGCCGAGATCCAGCTCGGCGCGCTGCTCGAGAAGGAGACCGAGGTCCGTGCCGAACTCCAGCGCGCGATCGCGATGAAGGACGAGTTCCTGGCGGTGATGTCGCACGAGCTCAAGCACCCGCTGAACCTGATCCACGTCAACGCCGAACTGCTGGCGCGGCTGCCCGAGACGCGCGGCCTGACCGCCGTGACCCACGCCGCCGAGGTGATCCGCCGCGCCGTGATGAGCCAGGCCAAGATCACCGACGACCTGCTCGACCTGTCGCGCCTGCGCACCGGCAAGCTGACGATCAACGCGGCGCCGCTGTACTGGCCGGCGGTGGTGCACCGCGTGGCCGATGCCGTGGCCGAGGACGCGGCGGCGAAGGGTCTCGCGATCATCGTCGACGCCGGCGAGCCGAACCTGATGGTCTATGCCGATCCGGTGCGGGTCGAGCAGATCGTCTGGAACCTCGTCAGCAACGCGCTCAAGTTCACGTCCTCCGGCGGGCGCATCGAGCTGCACCTGTACCCCGATGGCGACGAGTGCCGGCTCGACGTGATCGACACCGGCCAGGGCATCCCGCCTCAGTTCATCGACGCGGTGTTCGAGATGTTCCGCCAGGCGGACCGCAGCACCACGCGCCAGCACGGCGGCATGGGCATTGGCCTGGCGCTCGTCAAGCACCTGGCCGAGGAGCAGGGCGGGCGGGTGGCCGTCGAGTCCGCCGGGGCGGGCCAGGGCGCCACCTTCAGCGTCTGGCTGCCGCGGGCCGGCTCCGCCGGCGTGGACCTGATCGCCGGCGCGCCGAATGCGCCGCCGCTGGCGGGGTTGCGCATCCTGGTGGTCGACGACGCCGACGACGCGCTCGAATCGTTCGCCGCGCTGCTCGGCCTGGAGGGCGGCGAGGTCTCGGCCGTGAACAACGCCCGGGCCGCGCTGGCGGCGCTCGCGGCCGAGCCCTTCGACCTGCTGATCTCCGACGTGGCGATGCCCGGCATGGACGGCTACGAGCTGATCGCGCACGTCCGGCGCGACCCGCGCACCGGCGGCCTGCCGGCAATCGCGTTGACCGGCTTCGGCCGGCCGCAGGAGGTGCAGCGGGCGCTCGATGCCGGGTTCACCGCGCACCTGACCAAGCCGGTCGTCATCACCCAGTTGCACGACACGCTGCGCCGCCTGTCGGTCTCGAAAGGGCGGGCTTCTCCCGGTGACGCGGTGTAGGCCAAGTCCGGCGCGCCGACGCGGCCGGCACGCCTCGAACACCCGAGTTGGAAAGTCGAGAATCGACGCTCGAGCAATGCACAATTTGGGACATTGACGTCGTGCTTTAACGACGCAGTTGTGCCAGATTTCCCGGTTCAAGAACCGGGGGCTCGGACGGAGGAGGCTGAAGTGCCGCACGCGCTGGTAGTGGATGACGACGACGATTCGGCCGAGATGATGGCCGCCTTGATCGCCGCCGAGGGCTTCACGGTCGCGACCGCGAGTTCGCTTCAGGAAGCGCGGCGTCGCATGTCGATGCAGGTGCCCGACGTGGTGCTGCTGGACCTGATGCTGCCGGACGGCAACGGCCTCGGCCTGGTCGACCAGGTCAAGTCGCAGGGCGGGTCGGAGGTGGTGCTGATCACCGGCCACGCGAGCGTCGAGACCTCGGTGCAGGCGCTGCGCCTGGGCGCGGCCGACTACCTGACCAAGCCGCTCAACATCAAGCAGCTGCGCGGCGTGCTGTCGCGCCTGCGCCGCCCGTCGACGCTGGACACGGACGCCGCCGGCATGCAGGAGACACTGGCGAAGGCCGGCCACTTCGGCCTGCTGTGGGGCCGCTCGGCGCCGATGCGCAAGGTCCACGAGCAGATCCTGCGGGTCTCGGGCACCGCGATCACGGTGTTCGTCACCGGCGAGAGCGGCACCGGCAAGGAACTGGTGGCGCGCACCGTGCACGACCTGAGCCGGCGCCGCGCCAAGCCCTTCCTCGCGGTCAACTGCGGCGCGATCTCGCCGCACCTGATCGAGAGCGAAATCTTCGGCCACGAGAAGGGCAGCTTCACCGGCGCGGAGCGCCAGCACCAGGGCTTCTTCGAGCGCGCGAACGGCGGCACGCTGTTCCTCGACGAGATCACCGAGATGCCGCTGGACCTGCAGGTCAAGTTGCTGCGCGTGCTGGAGACCGGCACGTTCATGCGCGTCGGCTCCATGCAATCGCAGGAGGCCGACGTGCGCATCGTCGCGGCCTCGAACCGCGACCCGAACCAGGCGGTCGCGAACGGCCGCTTGCGGGAAGACCTGCTGTACCGACTGAACGTCTTTCCGATCCACGTGCCGCCGCTGCGCGACCGCGGCGAGGACATCGAGCTGATCGCCGACCACTTCCTCGACGAGATCGGCCGGCGCGAGGGCCAGGCCAAGCGCTTCGCGCCGGACGCGCTGACGCGGCTGCGCGCCTACCGCTGGCCGGGCAACGTGCGCGAGCTGCGCAACATCGTCCAGCGCGCCTACGTGATGGCGCCCGAGACCACGATCCACGACGAGTGCCTGCCGAGCCGCGACGCGCAGGCCGCGCCGGCGGTCGGCACCTCGATGCTGCAGATCGAGATTGGCACGTCGCTTGCCGAGATCGAACGGGTGGTGATGATGGCCACGCTGGAACATTACGGTCGCCACAAGGAACGCACGGCCGCCGCGCTGGGCGTGAGCCTGAAGACGCTCTACAACCGGCTCAAGGAATACTCCACGGTGCCGGTGCAGGGCGATCGCGACAACGGCGGCACGTCCTCCGGTTTCGGCGAGCTGAGTTAGCGCCGGCGCCAGCCGGAGCGTTTGGGACGGGCGTGATGGTGGCGGAGAACGGCAGGTCGGTTTCGGAGATGCGCATCCTGGTCGCGGACGACAGCCCGTACGCGGCCGACTCGCTGGCCGAGCTGCTGCGGCTCGAGCTGGGCTGCAGCGTCGTCGTGGCCTACGAAGGCGCGCAGGCGCTGCAGATGGCGCTGGCCGAGCGCCCCGATGTCTCCATCCTCGACATCCGCATGCCGCGGCTCGACGGCATCGAGGTCGCGCGCCAGTTGCGCTCGGCCGCGGCCACCCAGGGCGAGGGCGGGGCCCCGCGCCTGATCGCGGTCACCGGCGACCTCGGCGTCAACGACAAGTGGACCGAGATCGACGGCAGCTTCGACGCCGCGTACGCCAAGCCGATCGACATCGAGCGCCTGATCGGCGACCTGACGCGCCACTGGCACGGCCGGCCGGCGCGCCCGACCCGCGTGCGCTTCGACCTGCAGGAATGCTTCACGCGCGCGGTGCGTGACGTGCTGCCGCTGATGGCGGCCAAGGGGCAGGTCGTGTGCTTCGACTGCAGCGACGAGCCGGTCGTCGTCGAGGCCGACGAGATCGGGCTGCGCTCCGCGCTCTATCGGCTGATGGCCGGGCTGGCCGACGTGATCGAGCAGGGCTTCGTGGTGCTCAACGCCGAGGTCCAGACCGACGCGAGCGGCGCGGCCGTGCTGACGATGACGGCCGGCGGCACCGGCGAGCTCGCGCCGGCCGCGCGCATCGAGCACGTGCTGCAGCGCCTGTCGCTGGTCCACGAGAACCGCAGCGTGCCCGGCCTCACCGGCACGTTCATGAGCGCGACCGGGATCTGCCCGAGTTCCGCCGGGGAGGTGGCGTTCACGGCCCAGGCGGGCGAGGGCGCGCTGTTCCGTTTGCAGTGGACGGGCGGCCCCGCCGAGCCGCGCACCGAGCGCGCCGCGAGTGCCGGCGGCGCGCGGGCCTGGGTGATCGACACCGACGGGCCGGCGGCCGAGATGCTGGAGCGGCGCCTGCAGCGTTTCGGCTGGCGGGTGCGGCGCTTCGACCGCGTCGCCGATGCCGCGGCCGCGCTCGACGCCACGCCGCCCGGCACGCCCCCGGCCCTGCTCGTGGTGCACGAGGCCAGCACCAGCCGGCGCGAGCACGCCGCGCTGGCGCAGCGCCTGCCGATGCAGGTGACCGAGCTGCTGCTGGTGAACGCCGGATCGCCGACGCTCACCGGCGCCGAGGGCGACGCCGCGCCGCTGACGGTGCGCGTGCAGCCGCTGTCACCGGGCGACATCGCCCGCCTCACCGAGCACGTGCTGCGCGTCGACGACGACAGCACGCGCAACGGGCCGGTCTCGGCGTGGTCGATGCTGTCGCAGCCGCGCAGCCGCGTGCTGGTGGTCGACGACAACGACGTCAACCGCATGGTCGCGAGCGGGCTGGTCAAGGCGCTCGGCTACGACGTGGTCTGCGCCTCGGACGGGCTCGACGCGATCGAGCAGTGCAAGGCCTCGCCGCCCGACGTGGTGCTGATGGACGTCAACATGCCGGTGCTCGGCGGCATCGACGCGACGCGCCGGCTGCGCGAGCTGCAGCGGGCCGGGCGCGTGGCGCCGTTCCCGATCGTCGCGGCCACCGCCGCCGTCGACGAGGACACCGAGCAGCGCTGCCGCGACGCCGGGATGGACGGCTTCCTCAGCAAGCCGCTGCGCCTGCCGCTGATGCGCAGCGAGCTGCGCCGCGTCACCCACCAGGAAGCCTAGGCCGGCTTCTTCTCGACCAGGAACGGGCCGATCACCAGCGCGTCCAGCGGCGTGCTGAAGAAGGCCTCGATGGCCGCGCGCGGCGTGGCCACGATGGGCTCGCCACGCACGTTGAACGAGGTGTTGACGAGCACCGGGACGCCGGTGCGCCGCCCGAACGCCTGCAGCAGCGCGTGGAACTGCGGGTGGGTGTCGCGGGCGACCGTCTGCACCCGCGCCGTGCCGTCGGTGTGGCAGGCGGACGGAATGCGCTCGCGCTGGCCGGGCAGCGTGTCGTAGACGAACAGCATGAACGGAGACTGCCCGCCATTGGCCTGCGCGGGGGCGAACCACTGCGCGAGGTCTTCCTCGGGGATCGCCGGCGCGACCGGGCGGAAATCCTCGCGGTCCTTCAGGTCGTTCAGCCGCGCCTGCATCTGCGGGTCGATCGGCGAGGCCAGGATCGAGCGCCCGCCGAGCGCACGTGGCCCGTACTCCATGCGGCCCTGGAACCAGCCGATCACGGCGTTGCGCGCCAGCAGGTCGGCGGTCTCGCCGGCCAGATCGGTGAGCCGACGGTACGGCAGCTGCGCCCACTTCAGTTGGCGCTCGATCTCCGCGTCGGCGAAACCGGGGCCCAGGTAGGCGTGGTTCATCTGCCAGCGGCGCGGCGCGAGCGTGCTGATGCGCGCCGCCTCGCCCCCCGCGGCGTCCCCCCCGCCCATGGTCCGCGAGACCGTGCCGAGATCGCCGCGGCGTTCGCGGGCATCGGTCCAGAGCGCGGCGCCGAGCGCGGTGCCGGCGTCGCCCGCGGCGGGCTGGATCCAGACCGACTCGAACAGGCCGCTGTCGCGCAGCCGCGCGTTCATCACGCAATTCAGCGCCACGCCGCCGGCCATCGCCAGCTCGCGCTCGCCGCTGGCCTCGCGCAGCCAGCGGCACAGCGCGAGCACGGTGTCCTCGAGTACCGCCTGCAGCGAGGCGGCGAGATCGAAGTGCTGCGGCTGCAGCGCCGAACCGGGCGCGCGCGCGGGGCCGATCGCCTTGTTCAGATCGAGCGGCTCGATGCGGTACTGCCCGTCGTTGCCGACCACCACGTGGTCGCGCAGGAGCCCGCGGTAGCGTGGCTGGCCCATCGCGGCCAGCGCCATCACCTTGTACTCGTCGCTCGAATGCAGGAAGCCGAGGTGCTGTGTCACGCGCTCGTACAGCAGCCCGAGCGAGTGCGGCATCGTGACCTCGCCGAGCGGCTCGTAGCGGCTGTCGACATGGCGGCCGTAGGTGGTGGTCGCGCGCTCGCCCCGGCCGTCGAGCGTGAGCACCGCGCAGCGTGCGAACGGCGCGGCCAGGAAGGCGCTCGCCTGGTGGCACAGGTGGTGGTCGACGAAGTGCCAGCGGTAGGGCGCGCGGTCCGGCCGCACGCCGCCGAGGCGGCGCCGCAGGTGGTGCGGCGCACCGTCGGCCAGCTGGCGCGGCGCGTTGATCACGTAGGCGGCGAACAGCGGGTCCCACGGGCTCTCCCAGCGGCCGCGCGAGCGGGCGGTCGGCTCGACCGGCAGGGTGAGCTGCTCGAACTCGTCGACCCGGTCGCCGATGAAGCGCAGCGGGTCGAAGCTGTAGGCCACGTGGTCGACCTCGGCGAGCGTGAGGCCGGCCTCGGCGAGGCAGTAGTCGATGGCGTGGAAGGGCAGTTCCCAGGCCGTGAACGGCACCGGCCGCTTCGCGTGCTTGATGCGCGTGAAGCGCTCCTCCTCGGCCGCGGCCACCGTGACGCCGTCGACCACCAGCGCGGCGGCCGAATCGTGGAACGCCGCGTTGAGGCCGAGCGTGATCATCGCGCGCCCCGGGTCGATCCCGGTGCGGACCCGCGCCGCACATTGACGCGCGCGGCACGCCGCATCTGCAGCGTCGCGCTCTCGGCCAGCGTGCGCGCGCCGACGCCGGCCGGCTGCAGCGACTGCACCAGGCGCAGCGCGGTGTTGATCTCGAAGAAGTCGTGCGCGACATCGAGCCCCGCACGGGCCGCCACGGCGTCCAGGTCGTGCCGCAGGTAGCCGTCGGCATCGAGCAGGTCGATGATGGTGGCGACCAGCGTGCGCTCGGGCTCGGGCAGCGGCAGGCCGTCGGTCTGGGCGTGCAGGTGGGCGCGGAGCGGGCGGATGTCAGTCGTTGGATTGGGCTTGATGTTCATGCCGACTCGAGGCAACCGGCGTGCCGCGAGCGAACGCGAACACCTGCTGCACGGGCTTCACCTCGGGCAGCACGTACACCGCGTGCTCGCCGCGGCGGAACATGGGTGCGATCACGCCCTCGTAGAACGCGACCGGCAGGTTGATGCAGCCGTAGGAGATGCGGTTGTCGGCCGGGCTCGGCGAGGCCAGGCGCGCCAGGCGGCGCTCCTTCGGATCGACGACGCGGACGCGGTGCATCGAGATCGCGGCGTCGTAGTCGACCCAGACGATGTCTTCGCCGCGGGTGTTCACGCCCGCCGCGGCGACGAAGCGGCCGGCGGGCGTGGTGCGCTCGAACGGCTGGATCAGCTTGATCGGCCGCTCGCCGATGCCGGGCACGGACTCGTCGCCGCGCGCCGCGCCCAGCAGCACCGGCGCGCTGCCGATCAGGCGGCCGTCGGCGCCGACGGCATGGACCCGCGCGTTGCGCTTGTCGATGATGACGAACGGGCGGTGTTCGTTGTCGGCGCTGGCGAGCACCTGGTCGGCCAGGGCCTTGACAGTCCGGGGCACGGGCCAGGGGCCGGCGCGTCGTGCGGCGGCGCGCCGCTCCGGTGGGAGGGCGGGCGCGGCAGGTGCCGCGGCCGGTGATGAGCTCGTGGCGTTCGCCGCCGTCGCCGGGGTCTGCGCGGTCCCCGTGGCCGCGGCGTCGGCCGTGACCGGCCGGGCCGGTTGCGAGGCTGCCGGTGCGGTGTCGGCCGGCGGCGTGACCGCGGCCGGCGGGCGCACCGCCAGCAGCAGCGTGCCGACGATCAGCGCCAGGGCGGCGATGCCCGGCCAGCGGTCCAGCGGTGCATCGTCGGGCGGCGTGCTTGCCGCAAGGTTTTCAGGCACGGTGTCGGTGTCGGTCGGTGGGGAAAAAGAATGGAGCCCGAGGCGAGCCCGGGCTCCATCTCAAGGGCCCCGGAGGACCCACCCCGTGATCAGTTGCGATCGGCACGCGGCGCCATCGTGCGGCCGCTGCGGCTGCCGTTGCTCATCGTCGAGCTGCCGCTGTCCGACATGCCGCCCGTCGCGCTCGTGCCGGTGCCGGTGCCGGTGCCGCCGGACGGGCTGGTCGTCGTGCCGCCCATCGAGCCGCCGGACGTGCCGGATGTGCCCGAGCTGGTGGAGCCGGTGCCGGTGCCGGTGCCCGTGGTGCCCGAACCCGTGGACCCCGAACCCGTGGTGCCGGAGCCGCCGGTGCCCGAACCCGTCGTGCCGGAGCCGGTCGTGCCCGAGCCGCTGGTGCCGGAGCCCATGGTGCCCGAGCCCGTGGAGCCGGTGCCGGTCGCCCCCGAGCCCGTCGTGCCCGAGCCCGTCGTGCTCTGCGCGCCGGTGCCGCCGGCGTTGCCGGTGCTCGTGCCGCTGCCGCCGCCACCGCCGGCGCTGGTGCCGGTCCCGACGCCGCCGCCGGAGGTGCTGCCGCCCGAGGTGCCGCCCGACTGGGCCATGGAAATGCCGACCGCGGTGGCGAGAAGCGTGGCCGCGCCGACGCTGGTGAGGCTGGTGATCAACTTGCTCATGTCTGTCTCCTGTGTGGGCCCGCTGGCGGGCCGGGTGGGTGAAGGGTGAGGACCGAATCCGGCAAGGCGCGTACCCACGGGCAGCGCCCGGTGAACCGTGGCGCGACGCGGTCCGCACGGCGCTGGAACGCCGGTTGCCGGGCCGCCGCCATGGCATCCAACGGCGCGACGCAACCGGCCGCGGCGCCGCTGGGCCGCCGCGTGCTGCAGGTGCTGTGGGCCGCGGTCTGGCAGGACCGCTGGCGCACCGTCGCCGCGATGATCCTGCTGGTGCTCGCCAAGGTCTCCAGCATCTTCGTGCCGCTGGTGCTGAAGGCGATCGTCGACCGCTTCAGCCGGCCCGAGACGCTGAGCGAGCCGGTGAGCGCCGCCGCCGCGCCGCCGGGCGTCTCGACCGCGCTGGTGCTGCCGGTGTTCCTGCTGCTCGCGTACGCCCTGCTGCGCTTCGCGGGCACGCTGTTCACCGAGCTGCGCGACCTGGTGTTCGCGCGCGTGACGCAGCGCACCGTCACCGCCTTCGCCGAGAAGACCTTCGCGCACCTGCTGTCGCTCGGCCCGCGCTTCCACGGCCAGCGCAGCACCGGCATGCTGATCCGCAACGTCGAGCGCGGCACCGCCGGCATCGCGTTCCTGCTCGGCGCGGGGCTCTTCACGGTGGTGCCCACGCTGGTCGAGTTCGCCGGCGTGGTGGTGGTGATGGCGCTCGGGTACAGCCCGGCCTTCACGCTGGTGATCGCGCTGACCTTCTTCCTCTACGCCGGCGTCACGATGGCGCTGACGCGCAAGCGCGCGCTGCGCCAGCGCCGCGTCAACGAGATGGACACGCGCGCCCACGGCCGCATGGTCGACAGCCTGCTGAACTACGACAGCGTGAAGGCCTATGCGCGCGAGTCGCACGAGCGCGGCCGCTACGCCGCCGATCTGGCGGCCTGGGTCGAGGGCAGCGTCGGCAACCAGCGCACGCTGTCGCTGCTGCATGTCGCGCAGAGCGCGGTGATCGCGTTCGGCGTGGCCGGCGTGATGCTGCTGGCCGCCGAGCAGACGATGCGCGGCGCGATGAGCGTCGGCGACCTGGTGCTCGTCAACGCCTACGTGATCCAGATCTGCCTGCCGCTCAACGCGCTCGGCTTCGTGTTCCGCGAGACCAAGGACGCGCTGGTCGACACCGAGGCGCTGTTCGCGCTGCTCGAGCAGCGCAGCGACGTGCCGGACACCGGCGCGCTGCCGCCCTTGCAGGTGGCGGGCGGCACCGTCGTGTTCGAGGACGTGGAGTTCGGCTACGAGCCGGGCCGGCAGATCCTGTACGGCGTGAGCTTCGAGATCGGCGCCGGGCAGACGGTCGCGGTTGTCGGCGGCAGCGGCTCGGGCAAGAGCACGCTCGCGCGCCTGCTGCTGCGGCTGTACGACCCCGATGCCGGGCGCATCACGATCGACGGCCAGGACCTGCGTTCGGTGCAGACCGCGAGCCTGCGCGGGGCGATCGGCATCGTGCCGCAGGACACGGTGCTGTTCAACGACAGCATCGCCGCGAACATCGGCTACGGCCGGCTCGGCGCGGGCATGGCGGAGATCGTCGAGGCGGCGCGCGCGGCGCAGGTGCACGAGTTCGTGATGTCGCTGCCGCAGCAGTACGAGACGATGGTCGGCGAGCGCGGGCTCACGCTGTCCGGCGGCGAGAAGCAGCGCATCGCGATCGCGCGCTCTTTCCTGAAGAACCCGCCGCTGATGATCTTCGACGAGGCCACCTCGGCGCTGGACACCCGCGCCGAGCGCGCGATCCAGGGCGAGCTCGACCGCATCGCCCGCGGCCGCAGCACGCTGATCATCGCGCACCGCCTGTCCACCATCGTCGACGCCGACCAGATCATCGTGCTCGACAAGGGCCGCATCGTCGAGCGCGGCGGGCACGGCGACCTGCTGGCGCGCCAGGGCCTGTACGCGCAGCTGTGGAACCTGCAGCGCCAGCAGCAGCAGGTCGAGCGGCTCGAACGGCGGCTCGCGCGGCGGCCGATCGACCTGGCCGCGCTGGTCGCCAGCGTGGTCGACGGGCTGCACGCCGGGGTCGACTTCCGCGGCGTCGTGTTCGAGACCCACCTCGACATGCAGGGCGCGCGCGTGGCCGGCGACCCGAGCGCGCTGGCGCAGGTGTTCTGGCAGCTCGGCGAGCATGCGCTGGGCTCGACCCCGCCGGGCGGCCGGATCGTGTGGCGGCTGGAGCGGGCCGGCGCGGCGGCGCGCCTCACGCTGACCGACGGCCGGCACGAGGCCCGGCCCGACACGCCGTCCGCGTCGTCCGGACGCGACGCGCCGGAGACACCAGACAGCGCGCCGATGGACCCGATCGAGCTGCGCTCCGTCGTCGAGCGCCAGGGCGGGCGCTTCGAGGTCGATCTGCCGACCTCCACGCGCGGCATGCGCTTCACGATCGACCTGCCGCTGCACGCGCTGGCCAGCGGCGAGGGCGGGGCCGGCCGCTTGCAGGGCCGCCGCGCGATGGTGGTCGAGGACGGCGAGGACGCGCGCGAGGCGCTGCAGCTGCTGCTCGGGCTCGAAGGCGCGACGGTGCTCGCGTTCGGCAGCGGCCGGCCCGCGCTCGACTGGCTCGCCGCGCACGACAGCGCCGCATGGCCCGACGTGCTGGTGTGCGACCTGACGCTCGGCGACATCGACGGCATCCACGTCGTGCAGGGCCTGCGGCAGATCGAGGCCGACCGCGGCGCGGCCGGCCGGCCGCCGCTGCCGGCGATCGCGTTGACCGGGCTTACCGGCGAGTCGGCCCGCTCGCGCAGCGCGCAGGCCGGCTTCCAGCGCCACCTGATCAAGCCGGTGGCGCCGGACGAACTGGTCGCGCAGATCCTGTCGCTGTGGCGGGCCGACTGAACGCGATCAGCGTGGCGCGCCGCGGCGTCGCGAGAGCCATTGCAGGCCGGCGGCGAACAGGGCCGGCGTCGCGACATTCTTCGGCGCGCCGGGCGCGAGGCCCGAGCGCAGGGCCGAGCCCATCAACGCGCCGCCGAGTTCCATCACGCGGTTCCAGCCTCTCGCGGGCGGACGCGGCGGGGGTGAAGGCGGCGGGGGCGGATGCCGTGCGGCGCGGTGGCGCGGCGCCGGCGCGGGGCCGGTGAGCGCGCGCGCGACGAGCCAGGTCGAGACGATCAACGCGAGGCTGCCGCCGCCGATCCAGGCGGCGCGGTGGCTCGCGCGGCGCGTAGCGGGCGCAAGCGCGCGGGCTGTTTCGAGCAGGCGCCGGTCGCTTTCGACGACGCTCATCTCCGCGCTGCGGATCTGCGTGTCCAGGTCGGTCGTCATGGGTTGGCTCCGGCAGGCGGTTCGGCGCTGTCGGGCGGCGGCGGCAGCGTCAGGCGGCGCAGCGTGGCTGGCAGGGTGAGCAGCGCGGCGAGCCGGCTCGCGCGCCACAGCGCGAACCCGGCCGCGCCGCCGTTCAGCGCCACCACCAGCAGCGCCACCCAGCCGATGCCCCAGCCGGCATCGATCAGCGCCGCGGCCAGCGCGGCCCACAGCGCGACCCAGGTGGTCAGCAGCAGCACGACCGAGGCCACCATCAGCGCCACGATGCCGACCAGCGCCTGCATGGCGCGGCGCAGTTCGAGCGTCAGCAGGTGGACGCGGTCGCTGACGACCGACGGCACGCTCTCGATCAGGGACCTCAGCAAGGTCGTCAACGGCGGGCGGGTGGGCGATCCGGTGCGCATGACACCCGACGGCAACCGGCGTGCCCGATCGTTGCCCCGGCCGGGCCATCGGCATGCTCAAGTCTCCCTCCGGAACGTCCGATAACGTGCCAGCGCCGTTGCGGCGTGGATCACCATTCAAGTCATCAAACGGAGGAGAACCAAGTGCTGGTATGGGGCTCGAAAGTCGGCGTCACGGACCTGGGACAGCCACAGAGCAGACACTGCTCGATCTGTGAGAAGGAGCGCAGCTTCCGCCTGATGTTGCGCTACAAGGTCAGCCACGTCTGGTACGTGTTCAAGTGGGTCGCGGCCAAGCAGTACGGCCTGGTCTGCGAGGTCTGCCAACGCGGTGAAGACCTGGCCACCGAGGCCGTCGAGGCCAAGCTCGGCAAGCCGAAGATTCCGTCGACCGCCAGCCGCGCATGGATGGCGGTGGCCGCCGCGATCCTGGTCCTTCTCGTCATCGGCTTCCTGAGTGACTCGCGCGAACGCACCCAGACGTTCCTGGACGCGCCGCAGAAGAGCGACCTCTACGTCGTCAACCTGTCCTTGCTGCTGAAGTCGCCGCAAGCGCTGGGGATGTATGGCCTGCTGCGGGTGCGCAGCGTGGGCGCAGACGGCGTGGACTTCGACACCCCGCGTGTCGCCTACGAGAAGGTGTCGGCGGCGACCAAAGACCTTCGGAGTGGAAAGCTCGCCGATCCCGCCTACTTCTCCGGTGAACCGCTGACCCTCTCGCGCAGCCAGCTCGCGGACCTGCGGCGCAACGGCGCGCTCCAGTCGATCGAGCGACCATGACGCCGATGTAGTCGCGGCCGCGGGTTTCCTGGCCGGCATGGCGCTGGGCGGGCACGCCGAGTGCCCGCGCCGGGCATGTTGCGATGAACAGGAGACCCCATGCCGAACAACGAGACGTCGCCCGACGATTCGACCGCCCGCACGGTCGAGACGCAGCAACGCATTCAGCGAAACCAGGATCAGAGCGATTCCGGTGCCTCGGACCCTTCCGGCGGCCAGAAGCAGCAGCCGGTGCAGGCCGGCGCCCGCGAGCAGCCGACCCAGTTGCCGGCGCAGCACCTGCAGAAGCCGGGGCTCGAAGCCGACCTGGAACTGGCGCCGCGTTTCATGGCGCCCGATTACGCCGGCAGCGGCAAGCTCAAGGGCATGGTCGCGCTGGTGACCGGGGGCGATTCGGGCATCGGCCGCGCCGTGGCGGTGTTGTTCGCGCGCGAGGGCGCCGATGTGGCGATCGGCTACCTCGACGAACACGTGGATGCCGAGGAAACCAGGCGCTGCGTGGAAGCCGAAGGAACGCGCTGCCTGCTGCTGCCGGGTGACGTGAAGGACCCCGACTACTGCGCGCTCGCGGTCGACCGCACGGTCGAGAAGTTCGGCCAGCTCGACGTGCTGGTCAACAACGCCGCGTTCCAGGAGCACGCCGAGTCGCTCGAGGAGATCACCGAGGAGCGCTTCGACCAGACCCTGCGCACCAACGTCTACGGCTACTTCCACATGGCCAAGGCGGCGCTGCGCCACCTGAAGCGCGGCGGCTCGATCATCAACACCGGCTCGATCACGGGGCTCGAAGGCAGCTCGCACCTGCTCGACTACTCGACGACCAAGGGGGCGATCCACGCCTTCACGAAGGCGCTCGCGCAGAACGTGCTGCCGCGCGGCATCCGCGTCAACGCGGTCGCGCCGGGGCCGGTCTGGACGCCGCTGAACCCGGCCGATTCGCCGGCCGAGAAGGTCGCCCGGTTCGGCAGCCAGACCGACATGAAGCGCGCCGCGCAGCCCGAGGAGCTCTCGCCGGCCTACGTGTTCCTCGCCTCGCCGGTGTGCGCCGGCTACATCACCGGCATCGTGCTGCCGGTGACCGGCTCGATCGGCGCGGCCTGAGCGCGCGGCTCAGCGCTCGGTGCGGTCCGGCTGCACGCCGGACCAGCGGTCGCGCAGGTGGCGGATCTGGTCGTGGCGGCGGCGCGCGCCGTCGAGCTGGCGGTCGACGACCGTGCGCACGGTCTCCGGCAGGCTGGGCTCGTTGAGCGCCTTGCGGTAGTCGGCCGCGGCGCCGCCCAGCACCTGCTCGCATTCCTCGAGCAGCGCCTTGTCGCTGCCACCGCCGAGCGAGCCGGTCACTGCCTGCCAGCTGCGCTGCAGCTTGCCGCCGATCGAGCCGCCTTCCTCGGGCTCGCCACCGCGCTGGCGCACCAGCGAGGCGAGTTCGGCCGCCGCCTGCGCGCAGCCCGCGGCGGTCTCGCCGAGCACGCGCTTGAGCTCCGGCGTCTCGGTGTGGTCGGCGGCGCCGCGGCAGCAGGACTCGGCGTCGTTGCAGGTCTCGAGCAGGTCGTTGAGCAGGTCGACCGTGGTGGTGTCGTTCATGTCGGTGGGCATCGTGTTCACGTGGGGGAAGCCGGACACGAGGCAACGCGCATGCCGCCGCCCCGTCCGGCGCTGCAGGGCGACGCCCGCCGGACCGATGCCCATCCGTTCGCGGGCCTTGCCGATGCCGGTTGGTTTTGCCGCAACAAGGTGTGCGCGGGGCGGCGCGTCCAGGGCGGCCGGCCCGCACCAGGAGAACGGCACGCTGCTTGCCAAACCGGGGCATCCGTTCGATCGCCCCTGCAGTGAATCCGCCATCCCCACCCTCCCTGTCGCTCACCACGCCCTTCGCGTCGTTCTGGATGGGTGGGTTCGAGGGCGCGGACCATGTGAACGGCGCGGGCGTGGCGCTCGACATGGCGGCCTCCAGCGGCCACTTCGATCGCCTCGACGAGGACCATGCCAACGCCGCAGCGCGCGGCTTCGGCGCGGTGCGCGAGAGCATCGGCTGGCGCCTGGCCGAGCCGGTGCCGGGGCGCTTCGACCTGGCGCGCGCGCTGCGCATCGCCGAGAGTGCCGAGCGCCACGGCCTGCAGGTGGTGTGGACGCTGATGCACTACGGCACCCCGCCCGACCTGGACCTGTTCGACAACGCGCTCGTGCCGCGCTTCGCCGCGTTCGCCGCGGCCGTGGCGCGCGCGCTCGGGCCGCGCAGCGCACGCGCGCCGGTCTACAACCTCGTCAACGAGATCGGCTTCCTGGCGTGGGCGGTGAGCGCGACGAACCTGATGCACCCGTACCGCGGCGATCCGGACGACGCGGGCGGCCGCAGCGCCGCGTCGGGCTACGAGGTCAAGCGGCGCCTGGTGCGCGCGGTGCTCGCCGGCATCGCCGCGGTGCGCGCGGTCGACCCGCGCGCGCGCTTCCTGCATGTCGAGCCGGTCGTGCACGTCACCGCGCCGCGCGACCGCCCCGATCTGGAGGCCGAGGCGCAGCGCGTCGGCGCTTATCAATGGCAGGCCTGGGACCTGATCGAGGGCCGCCTCGAGCCGGGCCTCGGCGGCCACCGCGACGCGCTCGACATGATCGGCGTCAACCACTATCACAGCGGCCAGTGGGAGGTGGGCAGCGAGCTGCGCCTGCGCTGGCACGAGCGCGACCCGCGGCGCCGGCCGATGGCCGAGCTGCTGCGTGGCGTGTGGACGCGCTACCGCCGGCCGCTGATCGTGGCCGAGACCAGCCACGTCGGCATTGGCCGCGCCGACTGGCTGCACGACATTGCCGGCGAGGTGCGCGCCGCGCGCCGCACCGGCGTGCCGGTCGAGGGCATCTGCCTGTACCCGCTGGTCGACCGACCCGACTGGAACGACCCCGACCACTGGCACCGCAGCGGCCTGTGGGACGTGGCCGCCCCGTCCGACGACGCGGCGCCGCTGTCGCGCCGCCTGGCCCTGGACTACGCCGCGGCACTCGCGCGCTGGCAGGCCGTCCTTCCCGAAGACTCAACCACCACGGAGACCCCGATGTCCCACCTGATCGTCTTTTCCCATCTGCGCTGGGCCTTCGTCTATCAGCGTCCGCAGCACCTCCTGTCGCGCCTCGGCCCGCACCATCCGGTGCTCTTCATCGAGGAGCCGGTCTACCTCGATCCTGCGGACGGCCCGCCGCGCATCGACCGCATCCCGAAGGGCCCCGGCGTCGAGGTGCTGGTGCCGCGCACGCCGATCGCGGCGGGCGGCTTCCACGACGACCAGCTGCCGGTGCTCAAGCCGCTGCTGGCCGAGTACCTGCGCCGCCACGCGATCGACGACTACCTCGTCTGGTTCTACACGCCGATGGCCTTGCCGCTGCTCAGCGAGCTGCGCCCGCGCGCCGTGGTCTACGACTGCATGGACGAGCTCAGCGCGTTCAAGGACGCGCCGCGCCAGCTGCGCCAGCGCGAGACGGCGCTGATGAAGGCGACCGACATCGTCTTCACCGGCGGCCCGGCGCTGTACGAGGCGAAGCGATCGCTGCATCCGAACGTGCATGGCCTGCCGAGCTCGGTGGACGCGGCCCACTTCGCGTCGACTTCGCTCGATCCGGCCAGCGACGCCGCCGCCGAGGCCGCGCGCCTGCAGGGCGGGCTCGGCCGACCGCGGCTCGGCTTCTTCGGCGTGATCGACGAGCGGCTGGACACGGCGCTGGTCGACGCACTCGCGCGCGCCCGTCCGGACTGGCAGATCGTGATGGTCGGCCCGGTCGTGAAGATCGACCCGGCGCGCCTGCCGCAGCACGCCAACCTGCACTGGCTCGGCATGCAGCCGTACGCCGTGCTGCCGCACCTGATGGCGGGCTGGGACGTGTGCCTGATGCCCTTCGCGCTCAACGAGGCCACGCGCTTCATCAGCCCCACCAAGACGCTCGAGTACCTGGCCGGCGGCAAGCCGGTGGTCAGCACGGCGGTGCCGGATGTGGTCGGGCTGTACGGCGACGTGGTGCGGATCGCGCACGACGCGCCGGGCTTCATCGCCGCGTGCGAAGCCGCGCTCGGCGCGCCGGAGGAAGACCGGGAATCGCTGCGCCAGCGCAGCAGCGCGACGGTGGCCCGCTCGTCGTGGGACCACGCCGCGCAACGCGTGCTGGCGCTGATCGACCCGGTCATCCGCACCGCCGCGCGCGCCGCTGCCGAGGCCGACGCGGCCGGGATGCCGCAGGACCTGCCGGTCGTGCGGCGCACGGTGCGGCACGTCAAGCACCTGGTCATCGGCGCGGGCCCGACCGGCCTGGCGGCGGCCTATCACCTGGCGCAGGGCACGGGCGCGCCGGCGCAGACGCTGCTGGTCGAGCGCGCCGACACGGTCGGCGGCTGGTGCCGCTCGGTGCAGCAGCAGGGCTACACCTTCGACCACGCCGGCCACATCATGTTCTCCAACGATGCCTACGTGCTCGACATGTACGAGCGCCTGCTCGGCGACAACGTGCACTGGCAGAACCGCGAGGCCTGGGTCTACAGCAAGAACGTCTACACCCGCTACCCGTTCCAGGGCTCGCTGTACGGCCTGCCGCCGGCGGTGCTGAAGGAATGCCTGGTCGGTGCGATCGAGGCGCGCTTCGGCCCGATCGACGCCAAGGAGAGTGCGCCGCCCTCGACGCCGCCGGCGAACTTCGAGGAGTTCATCGACCGGGTCTGGGGCAAGGGTATCGCCAGGCACTTCGCGACGCCGTACAACCGCAAGCTGTGGGCGGTGCCGCTGGCCGAGATGGAGACCTCGTGGCTGGGCGGGCGCGTGCCGCTGCCCGACCTCGGCCAGATGATCGAGGGCGCGCTCGAGCCCACGCCCGCGCCGATGGGCCCGAACGCGCGTTTCGGCTACCCGCTGCGCGGCGGCTTCCAGGCGCTGATGGACGGCTTCCTGCCGCTGCTGGAGTGCGAGCTGTCGCTTCGGACCAGCGTGCTGCATGTCTCGCCGTCGCGCCGCACGGTGCGCTTCGACGACGGCCGCTCGATCAGCTTCGACGCGCTCGTCAGCACCATGCCCCTGCCGCAACTCGTGCAAGCCTGCGGCGACGAGGCGCCGCCCGAGGTGCAGGCCGCCGCCCAGGGCCTGCGCCACGTGGCGGTGCGCTGCGTGAACCTCGGCGTGCGCCTGCCCGCGGGGCGCGACCGGCTCACCGAGAAGCACTGGATCTACTACCCCGAGGAGACGGTGTTCCACCGCATCTTCGTGCAGGGCAACGCGAGCCCGCACAACAACCCGCCGGGCGGGTTCGGGCTGACCTGCGAGATCACCTACGGGCCGAGCAAGCCGCTGCCGTGCGAGGGCGATGCGCTGACCGAACGCGCGATCGCCGATTGCCGCGCGGTCGGCATCCTCGGGCCGGACGACGAGGTCGAGTGCGCCAACCAGGTCGACATGCCGTGCGCCTACGTGATCTACGACCACGCGCGCGCCGCCAACGTGGCCTGCATCCGCGACTGGTTCGCCTCGTTCGGCATCGTGCTGGCCGGGCGCTACAGCGAGTGGGAGTATTACAACTCCGACCACGCCTTCATCGCCGGCCGGCGCGCCGCCGGGCAGGTGCAGGCGGCGCTCGCGGCGGCGCCGGCGACCGGCACGCGCAGCAGCAGCAGCGGCGGCGGGCGCGCGGCCGCGGCGCGCTGAGCGCGATGCTGATCGACGCGCACCTGCACTGCACCGGCCGCGAGACCCGCGACGACGTGCTGCGCACGCTCGACGACGCGCGCGTCGACCTGGGCGTGCTGCTGGCGCCGTTCCTCGGCGGCGGCTACGCGCTCGACGACCCGTCCTCGCTGCGACGCGGCAACGCGCATCTGGGCGCGCTGGTGCGCGGCCGTGCCGACCGCCTGTTCGGCATGGCCGTGATCGACCCGCGCGATCCGCGCGCCGGCGACGACCTGCGCCATGCGGTCGAGGTGCACGGCCTGCGTGGCGTGAAGATGGTGCCGACCGGCTGGTACCCGTACGACCACGAGGTGCAGCCGGCGTTCGCGGTCGCGTCCGAGCTGCAGCTGCCGATCCTGTTCCACAGCGGCATCTTCATCGACGGGCGCTCGGGCCGCTTCTGCCGGCCCGCGTTCTTCGAGGTGATGCGCGACCACCCGGGCGCGCGGGTCGCGCTCGCGCACCTGGGCTGGCCGTGGACCGACGAGGCGATCGCGGTCGGCCTGATCGACCGCATCCACGGCGTGCCGCCGGACGAATGCGCCTTCCGATTCGACATCTCGTTCGGCCCGCCGCCGCCCTACCGGCTGGAGGTGCTGCGCCGCGCGCTCGAGGTGCTCGGCCCCGAGCTGCTGCAGTACGGCAGCGACTGCTTCCTGCCGTGCCCGGGGCGCGAGCTCGCCACGCGCCACGGCTGGGTCACCGCGCTGTTCGACCAGCTCGGCCTCGACGCGCCAACGCGCGAGCGCATCGAGGTCGGCACCGCGGCGGCCTGGCTCGGTGTGGCCCGCGAGACCGTCGGCCGCGCCGGCGACCCGATCGATTCGCCCGCGCCGCCCGAGGCGGCGCGCCCGGTGCCGGCACTGCGCCGCGGCTGGTTGGCCGGCGGCGCGGCCATGGCACCGATCTGCTGTTGAGGCGCCATGGAACCCACCCCGATCGCCCGCGTCCCGGACAGCCGCCTCCACGTCCTCGAAGTCATCGGCAACGGCATCGTCGGGGGCATGGAGAGCGTGGTGCAGCGCCTGATCGAGCGGCTGCCGCGCGAGCGCTTCGCGGTCACCGCGCTGTGTCCGTTCGAGAGCCCGCTGGTCGAGCGCCTGCGCGCGATGGCGATCGAGGTCGTGATCGTGCCGATGCCCGACGACCCGCCGTGGCCCTCGGTGCAGACCGCGCTGGCGCTGGTGCAATCGCACGGCATCGACGTGCTGCATTCGCACCTGGAGAACGCGCACCTGCTGGCCGGCCTGGTCGGCAGCCTGAGCGGCCTGCCGGTGCTGGCCACGGTGCACGGCCGGCAGATCAGCATGCTCGATCTCGAGGTGCACCGCGCGGCCGGCACGCACCTCAACGTGGTGTGCCGCCACAGCCACCTGCATGCGCTGGGCATCGGCCTGAGCGCCTCGCACCTGAGCTGGATCCCGAACGGCGTCGACACCGAGGCGTTCTGCCCGCGGCCGCGTGCCGACGCGGGGCTGCGGCGCGATCTCGGCATCGACGCGACGGCGCCGCTGATCGGCTGCGTCGGCCGGTTCTCGGCCGAGAAGGGGCCCGAGGTGTTCGTGCGCGCCTCGCTGCTGCTGCGCAGCCTGCTGCCCGACGCGCATTTCGTGATGGTCGGCGACGGGCCGATGCGCGAGGCGATGCAGGCGATGGCGCAGCGCTTCGGCCTGGCCGACCGGCTGCACCTGCCGGGCGCGCGCCACGACATGCCGGAGGTCTACCGCCAGCTCGACCTGCTCGTGTGTTCCTCGCACAGCGAGGCCATGCCGCTGGCGGTGATGGAGGCGATGGCGACCGCGCTGCCGGTGATCGGCACCCGTGTCGGCGGCCTGCCCGATCTGATCGAGCCCGGGCGCACCGGCTGGCTGGTCGCGCCCGGCGACTTCCAGGGCATCGCCAACCGCGTGGCGCACGTGTTCGAGACGCCGGGCGAGTACGAGGCGATGCGCCAGGCGGCGCGCGAGCGCGTGGTCGACCGCTTCAACATCGAGGCGAGCGTGGCCGCCATCGGCCGGCTGCTGACCGAGCTCGCGGCGCGCCGCACGGCCTGGCGCGGCGCGCGCAGTGCGACCGGCGCGGCCGGTTGATCCGTCCGCGCGTCAGCGCGTCACCTCGGCTAAGGCCGCGCACCAGTCGGCCACGAAGCGGTCGATGTGGAAGCGCTCGCGCGCCATGCGCTGGCCGGCCGCGCCGAGTTCGCGCGCGCGGTCCGGGTCGTGCAGCAATTGCCGCATCTCCGTCACCAGCACGTCGACGCGTGTGTCGACGATGCCGTCGACGCCGTTGCGGATCACCGACGCCAGCTCGGTCGTCGCCAGCCCCACGACCGGCGTGCCGACCATCATCGCCTCAATCACTGCCAGGCCGAGGCTGGTGTAGCGGATCGGGTTGAAGAAGAAGCGGTGCGCCGCCACGCGCGCCGGCAGCCGGTCGTTCGCGATCTCGCCTTCGCCGCCGCAGCGCTCGCTGCCCATGCCGACCAGTTCGAGCGGCACCTCGCGCCGCACCTGATCGTAGATGTCGTGGCCGAGCCGGCGGCCGCGCCGGTCGAGGTTGTTGACGACGACGATGCCCGAGGCGCGCTCGCCGCCATGCTGCGCATCGGCCAGCAGCCGCACGCCGTGCTCGATCACGCGTGTCGGTGTCCGGCCCGCGTCCCACATCAGCGCGTTGAAGGGCGTGACGTGGACCAGCAGCGTGTCCTCGCGGTCGACCCAGTGGCGCGTGTCGGTCGGGTGCGCCTGCGGCGGATCGTGCTCGAGGTAGATGCGCGGCAGGCGCGCGTGGGCTGCGCCGAGTTCGCGTTCGGCCGCGTCCCACTCGGCGCGCGACTGGAACAGCACCAGGTCGAACGCCATGTCGCGCAGCCGGTCCAGCGGCGCCTCGTGCACGTTGTCGCCCCAAGGCAGCGTGCCGCTGCGGCCGGTGTGGTGCGGCGAGCGCTGCGGGTCGGCGACGAGGTGGAACTCGTGCGGCACCTGCGTCAGGTACCAGAGGTAGTTGCCGTGCACGTGCCAGGTCAGCACACGCAGGCGCTGCGGTCGCAGCAGGCTGGCGCGCGCGGTCACAGGAACGGCACCCGGAACGCGATCGCGCCGCGCAGCCGCCAGTACACCGACAGGAACGGGATCAGCGCCGAGGTCACGAGCATCTCGGCGACGTGCGCCGGCGCGCGCGTCGTGTGGCGCAGGCGCTGCCACGCGAACTGGAGCCAGAGCAGCACGAGGATGGCGGCCGCGGTCGTCGCCGCGGCTGCCGAGCCGGCCCACAGCAGCAACGGCGCCGCCAGCGCGAGGCCGACCATGAGGTAGTAGTTCCAGGGCGGCACGCGCCGGATGCTGGTGCGGTACAGGCGCGGGTGCTTCTTGAACAGCAGCGCGTCGAAGAAGGTGTTGCGCTGCTGCTTCAGCGAGATGCCCCAGCGTTCGGCCCGCACCGGGTGCAGCACGACGGCGCGCTCGCTGCGCCCGACCGGCCCCACCTGCTGCATCAGGCGGAACTGCAGGTCGGAGTCCTCGCGCCAGGCGCGGGTGAAGCGCTCGTCGAAACCGTCGACACGGATCAGCGCGGCGCGCCGCACGAAGGCGTTCGCGGTCGCGAACTCGGCCGACTCGAGCCCGATCGTCATGCGTTCGTGGTCGGTCGGCCGGCCGGCATGCGCGCGCGGAACGCTGATGCAGCCGCACAGGCCGGACCAGTCGGCGTGCGCACGCAGCGCGGCCACGCCCTCGGCGAGCCAGCCGGGCTGCGGCACGGTGTCGTCGTCGGTGAACGCGACGATCTCGCCATGCGCGGCCCGCCAGCCGCAGTTGCGCGCGACGGCCGGCCCGCGGCCGCGCGCGGGGCGCAGGTAGCGCAGGGTCGGTTGCGCATCGCGTGCCTGCGCGATCTCGTCCACCAGCGCGCGCACCGCGTCCTCGTGACCGTCGTCGACGACGACGACCTCGAAGCCGCCGGGTTCGAGATGCTGCGCGAGCACCGCGGCCAGGCAGCGCCGCAGCAGCGCGGGGCGGCGGAAGGTCGGGATCACCACCGAGACCTGCGGCGGATCGTCGGGGGCAGTCGGGTTCACGGCCAGGAGGTCTCGCGCATCGGCAGCACCATCAATTCGGGGATCACCGTTTCCTCCGGCTGCGTCAGCACGAAGTGGACCGCGCGCGCCACGTGCGCCGGGTCCTGCAGCGTCTCGACATCGATGTCGGCGAAGCGGTCGAGCAGGAACGGCGTGCGCATGCCGCCCGCGACGATCGCCGAGACCTTGATGCCGCGCGGCCGCAGCTCCGCGTGCAGCGCATGCGACAGGCCGAGCAGCCCCCACTTGCTGGCGTGGTACGCGCTCGCGTTCGGCCAGGCCCGCTTCGACGCGGTCGACGCGATGTTGACGATGTGCCCGGCGACGCGGCGCGGCGCGCCCTCGGTCATCGCCGCGGCGGCGTGGCGCGCCATCAGGAACGGGCCGGTCAGGTTGGTGCGGATCACGCGCTCCCAGTCGGCGCCGGCGAGTTCGGCGATCGGCGCGGTGATGTCGATCGCGGCGTTGTTGACCAGCACGTCGAGCCGGCCGTAGCGCTCGCGCACCATCGCGACGAGGGCCTCGACCTGCGCGTCGTCGCCGACATCGACGCCGACCGCATGCGCGTCGATCCCTTCGCGCACGAGCGCGGCGGCGCTGTCGCGTGCCGCGCTCTCTTTCAGGTCCGCGAGCACGATGCGCGCGCCCGCGAGGCCGAGCACATGCGCGATGCGCGCGCCCAGGCCCTGCGCCGCGCCGGTCACGATCACGGCCTGCCCGACCAGCGAGGTCGGCGCCGGCACTTCGACGGGTCGCAGCGACCCGGTACTGTCTTCACCCGTCATGCGGTCTCCAGGCTCAGGGAAATGATCAACGCCATGCCGTCACGACGCGCGGTTCGGCGGCGCGGGCCGGCCGCGCCACGGGTGCGGTGTCGGCACGCACCAGCGTGAGCCGCGGCGGCCGGCTCGCGGCCATCGCGTGGCGCGCGTCGTCGTAGACCTCGAGCAGCGACTGGCTCACGTGGTTCCAGGTGAAGCGCTCGCGCACGCGGCGCGCGCCGGCGCGGCCGAGGGCCTGCGCGAGCGCAGGGTTGTCGTGCAGCACCCCGAGGCGGCGCGCGAGCGCCTCGGGATCGCGCGGCGGCACGAGGAAGCCGGTCACCTCGTCGACCACCGAGAACTTGATGCCGCCGACCGCGCTGCCGATCACCGGCCGCGCGCAGGCCATCGCCTCGAGCGGCGTGATGCCGAACGGCTCGTACCACGGCGTGCTGACGAACACGTCGGCGGCGACATAGCAGTCGCGCAGCGCGGCGCCCTGGCGGTGGCCGGTGAAGGTCACGCGGTGCGCGATGCCGCAGCGCTGCGCGAGCGCGCGCAGGCGCCCGATCTCCGGCGTCGCCTGTTCGTCGGGCTCGGCCGAATCGCCGCCGACCACGAGCAGCCGCACCCGCAGCCCTGGGCGCATGCAGGCGACCGCGCGGATCACGTTGTCGATGCCCTTGCGCGGCACGAGCCGGCCGAGCTGCAGCACGACGAACTCGTCGTCGGCGAGGTCGAGCGCGCGCCGCGCCCGGGTGCGCGAGCCGGGCGAGAACTCGGCCAGGTCGACGCCGCACGGCACCGTGGCCACGCGGCCCGGCGTCGCGCCGTACAGCCGCACCAGGTCCGCATGGTCCTGCGGGCATTCGGCGACGATGCGCTCGGCGGTGCGCACGATCTGGCGCTCGATGCCGATGCGCGCCTCGGGGAAGGTGTCCTGCGATCCCTGATGCTCGCGGCGCACCAAACCGAGGGCATGGAAGGTCACGACCAGCGGCACGCGCAGCCGCTCGCGCAGCTTCAGGCCGACCAGGCCGGACATGAAGAAGTTCGCATGCACGACGTCGTAGCGCACGCTGTGCTGCAGCAGCTGCAGCGCGCTCTCGGCGAACGCGGGCATGTGATCGAGCAGCGCTTCCTTCGGCACGTGGGTTGCCGGTCCCGCGTCGATGTGGAGCACGCGCATGCCGGGGCAGATGTCCACCGCCGCCGGCAGGTGCGCAGCGTCGCGACGCGTCAGCACATCGACATGGTGGCCGGCGCGCGCGAGGCAGCGCGCGACGTGCGCGACGTAGACGTTCTGCCCACCGGCGTCCGTGCCACCGAGCGCGGCGAGGGGCGACGCGTGTTCGCTGATCAGCGCGATGCGTTGGGGTTGTTGTGGCATGGCAGCGTCGTTGGTGTTCGTGGATAGAAGCGCTTCGGCAATCAGCGTGCCTCTCTGCGCCGACCCGCTCCTCGCCGCCGTCGTGCGAGGGCCGCCGTGCGACCCCTCAACGCCCGTCCGAGTGGCCCTCGCTGGCGGCGGTGTGACCGGCCTTCAGCGCCTGCGCGAGCGCACGCGCGGCGAGTGCGCGCAGGTTGGCCGCGACGGCGGTGGCGAACGCCACGTCGAACGCCGCCTCGGCACCGCTGACGCCGACCGTGATGCCGTCCAGGCACACGCCACCGGCGAGCAGCGACTCGCCGTCCGTCAGCGCATGCGGCCGCTGCGCGTGGACGAGGTGGCTGTCGCGCTGCAGGCGCCAGCTGGTGCGCGTCTTGGCGCGGGCGTAGGCGGCGTAGTCGGCGTCCCACGATTGCCGGTCGCCGATCGAGTGTTCGTACAGCACGGCGCTGTTGAAGTCGCTCAGGTCGGGCGTCAGGGCCGGGTCCATCACGACGATGTGCAGGAAGCCCGCACCGCAGATGCCGCGATCGCGGACCGCGTTCTCG
This sequence comes from Pseudomonadota bacterium, assembly GCA_040384825.1. GTDB lineage: Bacteria > Pseudomonadota > Gammaproteobacteria > Burkholderiales > Burkholderiaceae_C > LMDS01. The sequence continues at coordinate 25,543 of JAZKIO010000046.1, read as the reverse complement.
ATCATCGGCAGGGCCAGCGCCACCGCCCGGCGGGCGGCGTCGACATCGGCGAAGCAGCTGCCGCGTGCAGGCGCCGCCATCTCAACCGCCGCGCTTCAAGGTCTGCTCCCGGTCGTCCTGCTCGGCGGTGCCCGTGATGGGCGCGCTGACCGCGGAGCCGAGCGTCTGCAGGGGCGAGGGGTCGTCGATGCGGGCGGCGTCGGGCGCATCGGTCTGCGGCTTCAGCGAGGCGTGTTCCTTCGCGTCGCGGCCGATCCAGCCGCTCTCGATGTCGGCCGCCGGCGCCGCGGCGAGGGCGCGCGTGGCCAGCGCCTGCTCGTCGGCCGAGTCGGTGTCGATCTCGACCACTGCGCCGCCGCGGCGCACGGTGGCGGCGTAGGAGCTGGTGTCGATCGGCAGCGAGCCCCACTCGAAGATGTCGTCGAACAGGCTGAGCAGGTTCGTCGTCAGGCCGCCGGTCGCCTGCTCGTCGAACGCCATCAGCCGGCTGTGCTCGGTGTGCGACTTGCTCAGGTGCAGGCGCACGCGCTCGCGCGGCAGGCCGGCCTCGCGCAGCTGGCGGGCCACTCGCGCGGCGGTGTTCGCGTCCTCGTAGGCGCACAGGCGTTTGGGCATGGGGTCTCCTTCGGGGGGTGTTCGTGATCGGGTGGCGCGGCAATCGCCATGCCCCGGGCGGTCGAGCAGGTACGCGACTTGCCTGCCCCCGCACCGGCCTCCCTCGACTCCACGTGATGACCACCATGCAGATCCTCGACACTGGCTCCGTCCCCACCCCCCGTCTGATCACCCCGGCGGTCGAACGCGTGACCGCCTGGCATCGCGAACACTCGATGCGACAGGCGCGCGCCGCGTTCGGCGCGTTCCCAGCCGACGAGGCGGGCGATGCGATGGGCATGGCGCACGAAGCGGCCGTGGAATCCCCGGCCGCGCGCCCCGCGTCGACGCCGTCACGCTAGCGGCGTAGCAACCCCCAGCCGCACCGGCGGCGGGTCACTCGTCACACCAGCGGCAGCGCGACGCGCCAGCGCGTGCCGTCGGCCGTCAGCGGCGCCAGCGTGCAGCCGTGCAGGCGCAGCGCGAGGTCCAGCAGCACGAACCCGCTGGAGCCGGGCAGGGCCGGCAACTCGAGCGTGAGCGTGGTGCCGCAGCGCGTGACGCGCCAGGCGGCCTCGGCGCGCGACGCGCCGGCCCGCAGCGTGGCCGCGCAGCCGATCGCGCAGGGCAGCGCCGGGCCCAGCAATGCCGCATCGATCCACAGCGTCGATTCCTCGACGCCAGCGCCGACCTCCACGCCGTGCGGCGCGTCCGGCGCGCCGCGCGCCACGGCCTGGTCGATGCCGTGCAGCCAGGCGCCGGCGGGTGTCTCGGTGCGGCGCACCGCCGGTGCCTGGGCGGCCAGCCGCGCCATCGCGCCGAGCGCCGCACGCAGCTGGTCGGGGGAGTGGCGGTCGAGTTCGGCGCCGAGCGCGCTCGCGAACAGCGCCTGCGTGCGCATCGCGCAGCGCATGCGGCGCGAGCGCTCGGCCAGTTCCTCCTCGAGCGCCATGCGGTCCTGGATGTCGGTGCAGTGGTGCGCGAAGCCGTCGAAGCGACCATCCGGCGCGAGCAGCGGCGTCGCCCGCTCCATCAGCCAGCAGTGGCCGCGCTGCGTGTGCCGCAGGCGGAAGTCGAGCGTGTACGGCAGGCGCTGGTGCTGCATCTCGCCGTGGATCGCGAGGCAGCGGGCGCGGTCCTCGGGGTGCACGTCCTGCAGCCAGCCGTTGCGGACGGACGACTGCGCCGATCGCTCGGTGAACTGCAGCCACGCCGGGTTGAAGTCGATCGCCAGGCCGGTCGCATCGGAGCGGCGCCACAGGGGCTCGGCCATCGGCGCACCGCGCGGCGACGCCGGCATCGGCCCGAAGGCCGCGCCTTCAGCCGACTCGCTCGGGCTGTACATGGATCACCTCGGCAGATTCTTGTCGTGTGACCCGGATTTGCAAACCGCGTGCCACTCGCGCTGCCGGGCCGGGGCGAGCATGACGCACGGCCGATCGGCAATTCGTACCGACGGGAATGCCGGTCGGCGGTAAGGCCGGTTCAGGCCGCGGCGCGCTCGGCGAGCGTGTCGCCGACTCGCGGCGCGAGCGCGTCCGGCGCAGCGTGCCGGCGGCGCCGATCGGCGGGCGCGATCTTCAGGCCCTGGCGGTACTTGGTGACGGTGCGGCGCGCCACCGAGAGCCCCTGCCGCGCCAGCCGCTGGGTGATCTCCACGTCCGAGAGCGGCGCGAGCGGGTCCTCGGCGTCGATCAGCTCCTTGACGACACTGCGGATCGCGGTCGCCGAGCAGGCGCCGCCGCTGGTCATCGGCATCGGCCGCGAGAAGAAGTGCTTGAGCTCGAACAGCCCGCTCGGCGTCGCCATGAACTTGTTGTTGGTGACGCGGCAGACGGTCGATTCGTGCGCGCCCACTTCCTCGGCGATGTCGCGCAGCGCCAGCGGCTTCATCGCCAGCGGGCCGTGCTCGAAGAACAGCCGCTGGCGCCGCAGGATCGCCTGCGCGACCGCCAGGATGGTCGAGAAGCGCTGCTCGACGTTGCGCAGCGTCCAGCGCGCCTCCTGAAGATGCGCGCCGAGCTCGCCGTGGCCGGCCTCGCGGTGGCGCCGGAACAGATCGGCGTAGGTGCGGTTCAGGCGCAGGCGCGGCACCACGTCCGAGTTGAGCTGCGCCTGCCACTGGCCGCGCACCTTGCGCACGATCACGTCGGGCACCACGTAGCGCGTGTCCGGCCGCGAGAAGCGCCAGCCCGGCCGCGGATCGAGCCGTCGCAGCGCGGCGCAGGCCGCGTCCACCTGCGGCAGCGGGAGGTCGAGCAGCCGGGCGATCCCCGGCACGTCGCGCTGCGCGAGCCGCTCCAGGTGGTCGGTGATGATGGCGCGCGCGGTCTCGCGGTGCGCCAGCTCGACGCTGTCGATCTGCAGCAGCAGGCATTCGCCGATGGTGCGTGCGCCCACGCCGGCCGGCTCGAAGGACTGCACCAGCCGCAGCGCCATGCCGAGCTCGCTGGCGTCGACCGGCGGCTCGAAGTCCGTCAGCGCGCCGATCTCGTCGAGCGCGGTGCGGCAGTAGCCGTCGTCGTCGAGCGACTCGATCACCATGCAGGCCAGGGCGTGGTCGCGCGCCGACAGGCGCAGTAGGTTGACCTGACCGTGCAGGTGCTGGCGCAGGTCGCCGTGCGCGACCATCAGGTCGGTCGCGCTGAGCTGCGAGCTGCTCGCGCCGTCGCGAGAGCTGCCGGGGGTCTGCAGCCAGGTGTCGGCCGGCTCGTCCCAGGCCGAGGCCACGCCGTCGATCGGGCCCTCGAGCTCGGACTCGTGCGTCGTGGTCGCGGAGGCGGCGGCATCGACCGGTTCGACGGGGTCGGGCGAAGCCAGCGGCGCCGGCGCGGGGCCGGACTCGTCGATCTCCAGGAACGGGTTGCGCGCGGTCATCTCGTGCAACTCCTGCTCGTAGTCGAGGGCCGACATCTGCAGCAGGCGCACGGCGAACTGCAGGCGGGGCGTGAGGGTCTGGCTCTGGTGGAGGCTGGGGCTCTGCTTGAGGGCGGGAGAAGGCATCTGCTGTTTCACTCGGTTGCGCTCGGGGCGGGCGGTGCGAGCGGCTGACAACGCAACGTCCATGCCGACATGGCGCGGGTGAAGTCACGCGGCGCTCGCACCTCGACCCGGTCCACGCGCAGCCCGCGCCGCGCCTCGGTTTGCGGGTTCGGCCAGCAGAAACCCCGGGCCTGCGCGGCGCACACGTCGCGGCTTCCGTGCCGGCATGTATTGCCGCAAATGCCGCCGCGTAGGACGTTCGGAACGCGGGTGTGAGCGGATGTCTCGCTTCGCCCTGTCGCGCGCGCTGACCGGTCCCGCCGCGCGTCGCAGCGCACGATTTCGAGGAGGAGATCCAGCCGAATGAGCCCACGCCCCAAGGCCCGCAAGATCGAGCCGCCACCCCTCGCGCCGAGCCGCACCGTGCTGCTGCTCGTCGACTTCGTCAATCCGCTGCGGTTCGAGGGCGCGCAGGCGCTGAGCGAGCCGGCGCAGGCGGCAGCGCGTGCCGTCGCCCGGCTCAGGCGGCAGGCCGACAAGGCCGGCGTGCAGTCGGTCTACGCGAACGACAACTACGGCGTCTGGCGCGCCGACTTCGCGCAGTTGTGGGAACAATGCGCGGCGGCCGGCGGCGCGAGCGCGACGATGGCCCACGCCCTGCGGCCGCGCCGCCGCGACTTCACCGTGCTCAAGCCGCGGCACTCGGCGTTCTACGCCACGCCGCTGCATCTTCTGCTGCAGCAATTGCAATGTCGCCGCCTGGTGCTTACCGGCCTGGCCGCCGACAGCTGCCTGCTGTTCACTGCGATGGACGCCTACCTGCGCGGCTACTCGCTGTGGGTCCCGGCCGACGGCACGGCGTCCGAGCGCGACGCCGACTGCCGGCAGGCCCTGGACCACATGGCGCGGGTGATGAAGGCGGACATCGAGCCGACCGACGCCTGGCGCCGGCTGCTGCAACCCCCGGAGGAACCGTCATGACACTCGCCGCACTCTTCGCCGTCCACACCTCGCCGCTGGAGCTGATCGCGCGCGGCACGCTGATCTACTGGTTCCTGCTGCTGCTGTTCCGCTTCGTGCTGCGGCGCGACGCCGGCTCGCTCGGCGTGGCGGACCTGCTGTTCGTCGTGATCGTGGCCGACGCCTCGCAGAACGCACTGTCGGGCGGATACGAGACGGTGGCCGAGGGCCTGATCCTCGTCGCCACGCTGGCGGCCTGGAACTACGCGCTCGACCTGGCCGGCTACCACTGGAAGGCGGCGCGCTGGCTCACCGAACCGCCGGCGCTGCTGATGGTCGAGAACGGCCGCATCGTCGCGACCAACATGCGGCGCCAGTTCGTGACCCGGGACGATCTGGAGTCCGAGATGCGCCAGGTCGGCATCGACGATCTGTCGAAGGTGCGCAAGGCGTTCATGGAGGCCGACGGCAAATTCTCGTTCCTGACGACCGACGGCCGGCCCCACCGCCGGCCCGCCAGCGAGACGCCGGGCGCTGCCGCCCGCTGAGCCGAGCCGGGCATTGCCTGCGGTTGTGGAGAAATTTCCCACGGCGGGAACAAGGATTGCCCCGTGGGCCGTTCCGAACACCCACAGGAGATTTGCATGAACGCTTTGTCGAAGAGGCCACTGGTCGTGGCCGCGGCGCTGCTCGGCCTGGCCGGCGCCGCACGGGCCGACCTGACGCTGGTCGATCCGGTCGACTTCCAGGGCACCGGCCTCGGCTCGGTCAACACCGTGCTGACGATCCAGAGCCCCGGCAGCACGACCACCGAGAGCGGCAGCGTGGCCTGGGACGGCACGATGGACGTGTTCTCGGGCGACGCCATGACCGGCGGCTCGCAGTCGATGACCCGCACGTTCGCGGATCTCGGCGTGACCTCCGCGAGCAGCCTGCGGGTCGTGTTCAACGCGCTCGAGCCCGGTGCGGCCGAGAGCATCACGCTCACCGACTTGACGCTCAACGTCTTCGACAGCACCGGCGACGTCGTCTTCAGCGCCAGCACGCCGAGCTCGTACTCCTTTGCCGACACCGCTTCCGGCGCCGGCAATTCCGGCTTCGTGTTCGCGCTGACGCCGAGCCAGGCCGCCGGCCTGCAGGCCGTCTTCGACACCTCGCTGCGGGTCGGCCTGGACGCGAGCGCCAGCGATGCCACCGGCGGCTTCGAGACCTTCTTCGTCGCCAACAGCGCGACCGTGACGCCGATTCCCGAGCCGAGCACGTGGGCGCTGCTGCTCGGCGGCCTCGGCTGCGTGCTGACGCTGTCGAACCGCCGCCAGCGCCGCGACGCGCGTTCCCTGTCGTCGACCTGACCGTTCCCGTCCACCCACCTTGCAGGAGAAGACCATGCATCTCGACATCTCACGACCCCGCGCGACGCTGTTGCGCAGCGCCGTGGCCCTGGCCCTCGCCGGCATCGGCTCGGCCGCGCTGGCGGCGGACCCGCCCACCTTCACCTTCGATCCGGGCGCCGTCGGCCTCGGCGGCAGCAGCGTGACGGCCAACAACATCCTGATCTCCGACTACTCGCGGATCACCTTCACCGACGCCGCCTCGTTCACCGAGTCGGGCTACCTGGTGGTGACGGGCTTCCAGTCCGCGACCGACCCGAAGATCAGCGTGCCGGACCTGGGCATGTACGTGCGCTTCGACGCGACCGGCACGACCACCGGCACCAACCCGAGCGCGGCACCGACGGTGGCCACCTTCAGCACGCTGACGTACACGCTGTACGGCTACAACGGGGCCGCGAGCTTCGGTTTCGACGGCGGCGGCAACCCGACCGAGACGGCCGCCGGCGAGATCGTGCTGGCGACCGGCACGCTGCAGTCCGGCGGCGGCTCGACGCTGCCCGCGCCCGGCACCGGCGCGTTCTACGCCTTCGCCGGCGCGGCGCTCGATTTCGTGATCGACCCGACCAACGCCGCGTTCTTCGCGACGCCGAACCCGTTCTTCGACACCGCGCTGACCACGTTCGCGAACACGCCGGACACCGTCACGCCGTTCGAGAACGGCTTCCTGATCACGCAGGGCGGCGGCAAGATCAGCTACCAGCAGCAGGTCACCGCCATCCCGGAGCCGGAGACCTACGCGCTGCTGCTGGCCGGCCTGGGGATGATCGGCTTCCTGACGCGGCGCCGCGCCCGTTCGGGCGGCTGAACCGCGGGGACCTGCGGGGCGCTTCAGTCCTGCGGGTCCTCGATGATCTGGCGCAGCGCGGCGGTCTGGTCGCGCAGCTTCTCGCGCAGCCGGTCGAGGCGTTCGCGCTCGGCCGGCGCGACGCCGTCCGTCGGGTCCGCGAGCAGCTGGTCGACCAGCGCCGCGTGCTCCTGCAGCGCGCGCAGCGCGTTCCATTCGGCCTGGTCGCTCGCCAGCCGGTAGCCGTGCTCCAGCGTGCGGCCCGAGTAGGCGTGCCCGGTGTGACAGCGAAAGCGCGGCGGGCTCACATCGCGCAGGCGCCACAGGCCGCCGTGGCAGTCCGGGCAGGCGAACGGCGAAGGCTCGCCGATCCGCCGCAGCAGCTCCAGCGCATCGCCCTCGCCGCAGAACAGCTCCTGCTCGACCTTGATCGACGCCATGTCGGCCTCCTTGTCATGACGCGCGCGCGTCTGCTCGGCGACCAGCGCAAGCAGCACGTCCGGCAGCTGCTGCAACGGCGCACAGTGGTCGACCGCGACGTGCGCCATCGCGCTCGCCGGCATGCTGGGCACCGCGGCGTCGGCCGGGTCCTGGACGACGGCCAGGCCGCCACCCTGCTTGATCGCCTGCAGGCCGGCGGTGCCGTCGTCGAGCATGCCGGTCAGGATCACGCCGATCGCGCGCGGCCCGTACGCGAGCGCCACCGACCGGAACAGCGGGTCGATCGCCGGCCGCGTGTAGTGCTCCTTGGGGCCGCGCGACAGCGCGATCCGCCCGTCCGGGCCGACCAGCATGTGGTGGTCCGGCGGCGCCACGTGGACGCAACCGGCGCGCAGCGCGTCGCCCTGCTCGGCATGCTCGACCGCCAGGCGCGTCTTGCGCGAGAGCACCGCGGGCAATCGGCTCTCGTGCGCGCCGACATGCAGCACCAGCACGATCGCCGCCGGCAGGTCGGCCGGCATCCCGGCCATCAGCTTCTCGAGCGCCGGCACGCCGCCGGCCGAGGCGCCGATCGCGATCACCGCATCCATCGCGGTTCAGCGGTAACCTTCGCGCACGTTGTCCAGCGCGGCGTCGGTCTGTTCGTGGCGCTTCTCGCGCTCGTCGGGCTCCTCCTGCTCGGGCGGGGTGTCGCGCTCGACGTCCGTGCCGCGGGTCGGCCGGTCGGGCTGCAGCGGCTCGGCGCGGCGCGGCCGCGGGACTCTTCGGGTGGGGTGGGGCATGGTGGAGATCTCCTGGTGGCGGACGATTCGCCCGCGGGCAAGCGGCATGCCGCGGCCGGGCATGCCGATTGCCCCCGGGGCGTCGAACGGGGGATCGGTGACCACGGATTCAAGACGCATGGTGCTGCGCGCGGCAGCGGCCTGGGCTGCAGGCCTGCTGGGGCCGGCGGCATCGGCGCGCGCGGTGCGGGCGTCGGGCGCGGCCTCGCAGTCGCTCAACCCGGTCGACCGCGAGTTCCTGCGCCGCGCCACCGCCTTCGGCGCGACCGAGCACGCCCTGGCCCGCGTCGCGGTGCGGCAGGGCCGCAGCGAGCGGGTGCGGGATTTCGCGCGGCGGCTGCTGGCCGACCACGACACGCTCCATGTCGCGCTGCGGCGCATCGCCGCCGGGCGTCGGCTCGCCGCCACCAAGGTGGCGGATGCGGCGACCCTGCGCCGCTTGCGCGCACTGAAGGGCGCCGCGTTCGACCGCGAGTACATGGCGCGGATGTACCGCGACAAGCGCGAGGCCGTGATGCTGTTCCAGAAGGAGGCGCGCGAGGGCGCCGACCTCGAACTGAAGGCGTTCGCCTCCCGGACGCTGCCGATCCAGCGCGCGCACCTGAAGCTCGCGCAGCAGGGCGATGGCGCGTGGCGCGCCGTCGCGATCACGCCCGACGCCGCCCGCTGAGCGCCGGGCACATCGGTTGCCGCTTCTCGGCTCCACGAACTCCACAGAGGGAACTGCCATGACGAAAACTTCCAGGATCGGTGCGTTGCTGGCCACGCTGGCGCTGCTGGCGGGGCTGACGGCCTGCGACAAGATGAACTCGCCGTCGACGAGCACGACCGCGCCGTCCGGCCCGGCATCGGCCGCCAGCCGCTAAGACGCACGCAGCGCACATCCGGGCGCTCCCGGGGCCGCCAGCGCGCGGCTTCAGGGTGTCGCGCGTGCGCCCGTCCGGACGTCTCGCGCCAGCTCGCCCAGGGTCAGGAAGCGCCGATCGGCCGCCTGCTGTCGCAGCAGGTCCCGCCACGCGGTGCTGACCCGCGGCGTGTCGTCGGACGGGTGCAGTTCGAGTCGCACCTGCGGTGCGCTTCGCTGCGCGCGTGCGAGCCAGGTGTTCCAGCGCACCGAGGCGATCTGCCGCCAGTCGGTCGCGCTGCTGTAGACCTGCGCCTGGCACGCCAGGCTGGCGGGCGGGTCGACGCCCAGCACGTGGATGCGCCGCAGCGTGGCGGTGTACTCGAACGGTTGCTCGTTGAGCGCCCGCCACGCGTCCGCGCCGAGCAGCCACGCCGGCGCGATGAAGCCGCGCGGCCGCAGGCCGATGCTGCGCAGCCAGTCGCGACCGACGCGCAGGCGCCGCTTCGCCTCGGGGTAGTCGAGCGCCCAGAACTCGGCCTCGGCGCGGGTATAGACGCGCCGGCGCAGCCAGTCCAGCGGGTTGCGCGGGCCGGCCTGGGTGTCGAGGTGGTTGTAGCCGTGCAGCGCGATCTCGTCGCCGGCCTCGGCGCGCTGCACCAGCCAGCGCTCGAAGCCGCTGTGGCGGCGCGCCCCGTGGTAGCGCGGCACCGCCAGCAGCGTGACCGGGAACTCGCCGAGTTCCTCCAGTGCGCCCAGCACCCACTGGCAGGACCGCCAGGTCGGTGGCGCCACGTCATGCAGGACGACGCACAGTGCCCGCTGCGTCATGGCAAGGGGCACCGTGCGGATCGGTCACTTCCCGACGATCACTTCTCCTTCGAGCCGCCGGACGAGCTGCCGCTGCTGCTGCCGTACCGGTCGCCCATGTTGCCGGCCGACGACGACGAGCCGGACTGCATCGTCTGGCCGGCCTGGCCGGTCTGCCCCGTCTGGCCGGAGGCCGAGCCCGTGCTGCCGGAGGACGCGCCGGACTGGCCGCTCGACCGGTTCTTGCGCCAGTCGCCGAACTCGTCCGAGAACTTCTTGTAGCGCTCGCCGCGCCAGGCGCGGTAGTCCTCGTCCAGGTTGCGCATCTGCTCGCTGCGCCACTGGTGGTAGTCGGGGTCGTAGTGATGGTGGTGCTGCTGGTCGTCCTGCGACTGCCAGTTGCCCACGCCGGGCGAGCCGCCACCGTAGCCGCCATAGCCGCTGCCGCTCATGCCGCCACCCATGCCGCCGCTGCCGCTGCCGTAACTGCGGCTGCCCATCGAGCCGCTGCTGTAGCTCTGGCCCGAGCCCGAGCCCGAGCCACCGCCGCGCAGGCCGCCGTAGTTGCTGCCGACCTCGCGCTCGTCGCCGCCGCGGCCCATGCCGTACTGGTCCTGGTCGAAGCCCGAGTCGTAGCGGCCGCCGGAGCCGCCGCCGCCGCGCCAGTCTTCCTGTCCGCGGCGCTGGCCGCCGTAGCCGCCCTGCTGGCCGCCACCGTAGCCGCCTTGCTGCCCCATGCCGGAGCCGCCGCCATAGCCGCTCTGGCCGCCGCCCGAGCCGCCACCGTAGTCGCCGCCGTACCCGCCGCCCTGCTGGCCACCGCCACCGAACTGGCGGCCTTCCATGTTCCTGCCCTGGCCGCCGCCGTAGCCGCCGTACTCGTCGCCCATCTGTTCGTCGTCGCGATAGCCGCGGCCACCGCGTCCTGGTGAACTCTCTCTCATCGTGATTCCTTTCGAAGCTGGGTCGAGGCCACGCCACGGGTCGGCGCCGCCGGACCCGCTGCGCGGCAAAGCGCATGCCCATTCGACCGTACGGACATTCGATTCACGCGGCGGGAATGACCTTTGCCACACTGGCGCGGCGCGCGTCTGCGCACCCACCCAGGAGCCGACTTGTCCCCGACCGAACCCAACGACCCGCCCGCATCCGCCCCGTCATCGACACCCGCGCCGGCACCCGCGCCCGCGCCGCAGGACCTGCCGCCGCTGGAGAGCCCGCTGCCGCGCTCGGAGGTGCTCGACCGCGAGGAACCCGAGTTCGTCGACGAGCCGGACCTGCCCCCGCCCTCGACGCCCGCGCCCAAGTCGCCCCCGCAGTCGGCGGCCGGCGAGGAAGACCCGGGCGCCGGGCTGGACGCACCATGAGCCGCGCCGGCTGCCTGCGCGGATGATCGACCTGGACCTTGACCTCATCCAGTGGCCGGCGATGGCCGTGACGGTCGCGGCGGCGTGGCTGGTCGCGTCCGACCGGGAGCGCCGCCGCAACATCGGCTTCTGGCTGTTCATGCTGAGCAACGTGCTGTGGATCGCGTGGGGCGTGCATGCGCGGGCCTGGGCGCTGATCGCGCTGCAGGTGTGCCTGGCGGCGATGAACATCCGCGGCGCGAAGAAGACGCAGCCCGACGAGACCTGAAGGCCGCGAAGCCGGCGGGCATCCCGCTTGCCGCACGGCGCGCATCCTGTCGAATCGCGGAGGCACGATGAACTTCACTGGAACCGGACGCGCGGCCATGCATCACGGGCCGCGGCGGCGGCGCAGCGCGCCGCGGGTGCTTGCGGCGGCGGTGCTGCTGCTCCTGCTGTTCGCGGCGGCCGGCTGCGACAAGCCGGGCGATCAGGGCGGCGGCACGACGCGCGAGCGCTCGATGGCCTCGCCGCCGGCCAGCACGCCCACGCCGTCCCGCCCCGAGCCGATGCCCGGCACGGACGCGGCCCGCACCGCGCCGGTCGCGCCGGGGCCGACCGCCTCGGGCAGCACGCCACGCTGAGCGGCCACGGCGCGCGTCAGCGCATGCCGCGCGCGCGCTCGGGCAGGTCGCTGCGGCGGTCCCCGGCGCCGGGGTCGGCGTCGCTGCCCTCGTTGGGGTGCAGGGCACCCCAGAACGAGTTGGTCGGACGCATCGGATAGCGCTCGCGCAGGTGGTCGCGCAGCACGCGCGCGTCCCGGCGCTCCAGCCACCCGAGCAGCGCCACGCACACGACCACGATCCCCACGAACAACCAGAGCAGGTTCATTGAAGGCCTCCGGCCCCACGCAGGCAATCTACGCGCCGCACGGCGCTTCGGGGCGCGATTTCCCCGGTGGGAAAAACCCCCGTCCGTCCTGACGCGCCGGTTACGCGGTGCGGCTGCGCCCGGCTTCGCGCCGCGGCGGGAACCTGTCTTGCCGACCGGCCGGGCCTGGCCGCGTGCCTGCGGCCGCCCCACCAAGGAGCCTCATGAACACCACCACCCGACCTTTCGCCGTCGTCACCGGCGCGTCGTCCGGCATCGGCCTCGAGCTCGCGCGCTGCTGCGCGAAAGACGGCTACGACCTGGCCATCGTCGCCGACGAACCCGCCATCGCCGATGCGGCCCGCATGCTCGCGGAGATCGGCACGGACGTGCGCCACGTGCAGGCCGACCTGGCCACGCCGGCCGGCGTGGATGCGCTGCTGGCGCTGATCGGCGAGCAGCCGGTCGACGCGCTCCTCGCCAACGCGGGCCACGGCCTCGGGCGCGAGTTCCTCGAGCAGGATTTCGACGACATACGGCACGTCATCGACACCAACATCACCGGCACCGTCTGCCTGATCCAGGCCATCGGGCGGCGCATGAAGCAGCGCGATACCGGCCGGATCCTGATCACCGGCTCGATCGCCGGCTTCATGCCGGGCAGCTTCCAGGCCGTCTACAACGCCACCAAGGCGTTCATCGATTCGTTCTCCTGGGCGCTGCGCAACGAGCTGAAGGACACCGGCGTGACGGTCACCTGCCTGATGCCCGGCGCGACCGACACCCACTTCTTCGAACGCGCCGACATGCTGGACACCAAGGTCGGCACCGACAAGAAGGCCGACCCGGCCGACGTGGCGCGGATCGGCTTCGAGGCGATGAAGGCGGGCGAGGGCGATGTCGTCGCTGGCTGGAAGAACAAGCTGCAGGTGGCGGCCGCGAACGTGATGCCGTCGTCGATGCTCGCCGAGCAGCACCGCAAGATGGCGGAGCCGGGAACCGCGCGGTAAAAGCATCGGCCGTCGCGCCGCGGCGCGGCCGATCACGCGAACAGGTTGTCCAGCAGCGCCATCAGCGCGAACCCGCCGAGCACCAGCAGCGTTTCGCGGCGCCGCAGCTCGCCGTGGCGCTGCATCGGCGCGAGCTCGTGCCAGATCGCGAACAGCATCGCGCCGGCCGCGGCCGCCAGCGCCCACGGCAGCACGATGGTCGAGGCGCCGACCCACCACGCGCCGAGCATCGCCGCCGGCAGTTCGACCAGCCCGGATGCCATCCCCGCCGCGAGCGCACGGCTGCGTGACCAGCCGATCGCGCGCACCGCGAGGGCCACGACCAGGCCTTCGGGAAGGTCCTGGATCGCGATCGCGCCGGCCAGCGCGTGCGCGCGCGGCAGGTCGCCGCCCGCGTAGCCGACGCCGATCGACAGCCCTTCCGGCACGTTGTGCAGCACGATCGCCAGCACGAACAAGCCGCTGCTTCGGTGCAGCACCGCGGCACCGCCCGCGGCCGGTTGCTGCCAGCGGCACAGCACGTCGATCGCGAGCAGCCCGGCGACACCGGAGGCCGCCGCAGCGCTGACGATCCACAGCGCCTCGATGCGCGAGCCGGTCTGCGCCAGGCCCGCACCGTATGCCGGCAGCAGCAGCGAGAAGATGCTCGCGGCCAGCATCACGCCCGCGCTGAAGCCGATCGCCGGGCCGAGGTGACGCGCCTCGCCGCCGCGCGCGAACAGGATCGGCAGTGCGCCGAGCGCGGTGGCCGCGGCGGCGACGGCACCGCCGGCCGCCGCGCCCCGGATCTGCGGCGACCAGCTGCCCCAGACCGTCAGCACCTGCTGAAGCGCGCCCGCGATGAACAGCCACGTGCCGAACGCCGTCAGCAGCGCGCCGAGCAGCAGGCGCAGCGGGTGCGCCGGCAGCGCGGCACGCCAGCGCGGCCTGGCGGAAGGGGCCCGGCCGCGTCGCAGGAAGCGGATGACGTCGGTGTTCATCGAACCGGCCTGAAGGCAATCCGCGCACCTGTTCCTGCGCACCCTGGGCACACGCCCCACGGGCACCCGCCTTGCCGACCGGAGCGTCCTCGTCCGCCATGTCGGCGGACGCCTCGGATGCACCTTCGAAAGGACTTTCCATGTTTGCTCACAACAAGCGCCTGCAATACACCGTTCGCGTGCAGGAGACCAATCCGGGCCTGGCCAACCTGATGCTCGAGCAGTTCGGCGGGCCGCAGGGCGAGCTGGCTGCCGCCTGCCGCTACTTCACCCAGCACCTGGCCGAGGACGACCCGGGCCGCCGCGACATGCTGATCGACATCGCGACCGAGGAGCTGAGCCACCTGGAGGTGATCGGCACCATCGTCGCGATGCTCAACAAGGGCGCGAAGGGGCGCCTGTCGGAAGCGGCCGAATCCGAGGCCGAGATGTACCGCTCGATCAGCGGCGGCGGCAACGATTCGCATGTCACGCAGCTGCTCTACGGCGGCGGCCCGCCGCTCACCAATTCGGGCGGCGTGCCGTGGACCGCGGCCTACGTGGACAGCATCGGCGACCCGACCTGCGACCTGCGTTCGAACATCGCCGCCGAGGCGCGCGCGAAGATCGTCTACGAGCGCCTGATCGCCTGCACCGACGACCCGGGCGTGAAGGAGGCGCTGGGCTTTCTGATGACGCGCGAGATCGCGCACCAGCAGAGCTTCGAGAAGGCGCTGTACGCGATCCAGCCGAACTTCCCGCCCGGGAAGCTGCCCGGCATGCCGGAGTTCACCAACGTCTACTTCAACATGTCCAAGGGCAGCGAGAACCTGCGCGGGCCGTGGAACAACGAGCCGGTGTTCGAATTCCGCGACGCCGAGGCCGGCGTGGACGGCGGCTCGGGTGTGGCCGAACTCACCTTGCGCAGCGACGAGAAGCAGGTGCTGGACCGCATGGCCGCCCGCACGCGTTCGGACCCGCAGTCCGCACCCACGACCGGCGCCGAACTCGGCATGGCCGTTGCCGATGGCGGCACGATGCCGCCGGGCGCGGGCAACGGCGCGGGCATGTCGCCGACCAGCGCGTCGGGCAGCACCGGATCGGGGTCGCGTGCCTGACGTGTCGCCGACGCAGAAGTGGCCGTCGCGCATCTGGATCGCGCGCCACGGCCAGAGCTCGGGCAACGTCGCCCGCGATCGCGCGGAGGCGGCGGGCGAATCGCTGATCGACACGCTGCACCGCGATGTCGACACGCCGCTGTCGGCGCTCGGCGAGGCGCAGTCCGCGGCGCTCGGGCGCTGGTTCGGCGCGCTGCCGCCGGCGCAGCAGCCGAACCGCGTGCTGTGCTCGCCGTACCTGCGCGCGCGCTCGACCGCGGAGCTGCTGATGCGCGAGGCCGGCGCCGACATCGCCGAGCTGGAGCCGGTGGTCGACGAACGGCTGCGCGAGAAGGAGTTCGGCATCACCGACCGGCTCACCGCGCGCGGCATCCGCGAGCGCTACCCGGATCTGGCGGCACAACGTGCCGCGGTCGGCAAGTTCTACTTCAGGCCGCCCGGCGGCGAGAGCTGGTGCGACGTGATCCTGCGCCTGCGCAGCGTGATCGACACGCTGACCCGCGACTACCGCGGCGACCGGCTGCTGATCGTCACGCACCAGGTCGTCGTCAACTGCCTGCGCTACCTGTTCGAGCGGCTCGACGAGGCCCGCGTGCTCGACCTGGACCGCGCCGCCGACGTGCCGAACTGCAGCATCACCTCGTACGCCTTCGATCCCTCGGCGGGCCGCCAGGGCAAGCTGGTGCTCGACCTGGTCAACTTCGTCTCGCCGCTCGAGGAGGCCGGCACGCCGCTGACCACGGCCGCCGACCAGCCGGCGAGTGCCAAGCCGTGAGCGCGGTCGAGTCGCCGACGGGCGAGGCGCTGGCGCCGGCGGGCGAGGTCGATCGCGAGCTGCTGCGGTCGTGGCCGCTGCCGCCACCCTCGGCCGACGCCGACAAGGAAAGCCGCGGCCGCGTGCTGGTGGTCGCGGGCAGCCGCGAGATGGCCGGGGCGGCGATGCTGGCCGGCGTCGCCGCGTTGCGGGCCGGTGCCGGCAAGCTGGTGATCGCGACCAGCCGCGCGCGCGCGCCGTGGCTGTCGGTCGCGGTGCCGGAGGCGCGCGTGATCGGGCTGGCCGAGACGCGCAGCGGCGCCTTCGCGCTGCGCGGTGTCGACGCGCTGGCGGCCGAGGCCCGCGGCGCCGACGCGCTGCTGCTCGGCCCCGGCATGATCGACGAGGCGGGCAGCGTCGCGTTCGTCGGCGCCTTGCTCGACGCGGCGCCGGACGTGCCGGCGGTGCTGGACGCGCTGGCGATCAACGCGCTGCCGATGCTGGGCGAGCGCGGCCGCGTGCTGATCACGCCGCATGCCGGCGAGATGGCGCACCTGACCGGCGCCGCCAAGGAACGGATCGTCGACGATCCGCGGGCCGCGGCGCAGGACGCGGCGGCGCGCTGGGACGCCGTGGTGGCACTCAAGGGCGCGGTGACCTGGATCGTGACGCCGGGCGGCGGGGCCTGGCGTCACGCCGCCGGCCATCCGGGCCTGGCGACCTCTGGCTCGGGCGACGTGCTGGCCGGGCTGGCGGCCGGCTTCGTCGCGCGTGGCGCCGGCCTGGCGCAGGCGGCGTGCTGGGGCGCGGCGGTGCACGCCGCGGCCGGGCGGCGCGCCTCGGCGCGGGTCGGCCGGCTCGGCTTCCTGGCGCGCGAACTCGGCGCCGAGGTGCCCGGCGTGCTGCAGGAGCTCAGCTGAGAGGCCGGCCCGGCGCGACGGCTCAGCTCGCGCCGCTGGCCGCCTTGCCACCGCGGCCGCCGCGCAGCTTCTGCGCCGTGGCCAGGTGGGACTTGAGCGTCGGCAGCGTCTCGGTGGCGAAGCCCCGCACGTTCTCCGACTTGCCGTCGCGGCTCTCCTTCTCGAACGCCGCGATGTCCTTCTGGTGATCGGCGATGCCGACCGTCTGGATGAACTCGCGGTCGAAGGCCTCGCCCGACAGGCGGCTCAGCCGGTCGATCTTCTTCTGCTTGTCGTCGGGCATCACGGTGGGCAGCGTGATGCCGTGCGCATCGGCCACCTTCTTCAGCTTCTCGTTGGCGGCGCCGTGGTGATCGACCAGCATGCTGCCGAAGGCCTTCACGTCGGCGTTGGCGGCCTTCTCGGCGGCCAGCTTGCCGACCGCCACCTCGTACAGGCCGCCTTCGGCCGCGGCCTTGACGAACTGCCGGTCGGCCGCGCTGAGCGCCGCGGCGGCGCGCGCGCCGGAGGCCGGCGTGGCGGTGGTGTCGGCGGCGTGCGCGGACCCGACGACCACGCCGAGCAGGGACAGCGCGCAGGCCGCGGTCAGGCGGCGGCGCGAGGAGAGGGGAAGTCGGTTCATGCCAGGGTCTCCGGTGGGTGGACAGGTGCCCACGACCGGCAGGCGGCGTGCCTGCCCGCCCGGCTGAGCGCTTCTCAACGCGTGCGCTGCGCGGCCACGCCGGAGGTGGCGAGCCCGCGGAACTCGGTGGCCGTCGCTGGCCGGGCTGAGCCGCCACCGGCGGCTGCGCGACTACGTGCGGGCGCGCGCCTTCGTCGCCGCGAAGATCTCCCACGCCGCGATGAACAGCGCCGCCACCAGCGGCCCGATCACGAAGCCGTTGATGCCGAACAGCGTCATCCCGCCGATGGTGGTGACGAGCACCACGTAGTCCGGAATGCGGGTCTCCTTGCCGACGAGGATCGGTCGCAGCACGTTGTCGATCAGGCCGATCACCAGCGCGCCGAACGCGATCAGCCCGACGCCCTGCCAGACCTGGCCCGTCATCAGCAGGTACGCCGCGATCGGCCCCCAGACGATCGCCGCGCCGATCGCCGGCAGCAGCGACAGGAACGCCATCACGACCGCCCACAGCACGGCGCCCTCGATGTCGAGCACCATCAGCGCGATGCCGCCGAGCGCGCCCTGCAGCGCGGCGACGACGATGTTGCCCTTGACCGTCGAGCGCACCACCGAGCGGAAGCGGCCGAACAGCCGCTCCTGCACCGCGTCGCGCAGCGGCAGGGCGCGCCGCACCTCGCGCATCAGCGCGTCGCCGTCGCGCAGCAGGAAGAACAGCAGGTACAGCATCACCAGGAAGCCGACCGCGAAATCCAGCGTGCCCTGGCCGAGCTGCCAGACCTGGTTGGCGAGCGGTTTCGAGCCCTGCGCGGCCGTGGACTTCAGGCGCTCCATCAACGCCGGCAGGTTGCTCAGGCCGGCCGCGTTCAGCGTGTCGACCAGCCAGGCCGGCAGCACCTCGACGGCGCGCCGGTACATGCCGGCCAGGTCCAGCTCGCCGGCCTGCACGCGGCGCACGAGGGCACTGGCTTCCTGCGAGACGAAGCCGGCGATCAGGATCGCGGGCAGCAGCACCAGCACCAGCACGAGCAGCGTGGTCGTCGCTGCAGCCAGCGTGGCCCGGCCGTCCACGCGGCGCAGGATCCCCTGGTTCACGGACCGGAAGATGATCGCGAGCGCGACCGCCCACAGGATGGCGCCGGCCAGCGGCCAGACGATCCAGCCGAAGCCGATCGTCACGGCGACCAGCAGGATGAGGAAGGCGTTTCGTTCGGTGGAGGGCATCCAGCGGCGGGGCGGCGGCGTGCGGCTTCGGTCGCGCGCCACGTGATTGTCGACGTCAGGACGGCGAGGGCAATCCTTGTTCCCGGTGGTGCCTCCGGCGGGAATCGAACCCACATCTGAGACTTAGGAGGTCCCCGTTCTATCCATTGAACTACGGTGGCAGCGTGCGGATTCTGCCACCCGCTCCGCGTCGTGGACTCCTACACGGATCCGGGCGGCTGTTACGTTCCCGCAACACGTGATGAGCGGAAGATGGCCCCATCGAACGCAATGAAAGGCGGCCCCCGATGAACATGCAGACCAAATCCAGCGCAGCACACCAGAACGTGCACGGCCGGGCTGCGCGTCCCTCGAGCCGCCGCGCCGGCACCGTGCCGCTGACCAGCACGCGGCGCACCCGCATGCTGGGCTGGGTGAACGGCAGCGAAGGCGAGAGCCGCGAGCAATTCCTCGACAGCGAATCGACCGACCCGCACGGCGCCGG
Source organism: Pseudomonadota bacterium (assembly GCA_040384825.1). Taxonomy (GTDB): domain Bacteria; phylum Pseudomonadota; class Gammaproteobacteria; order Burkholderiales; family Burkholderiaceae_C; genus LMDS01. The sequence continues at coordinate 6,645 of JAZKIO010000046.1, read as the reverse complement.
CGAACGCCACTGAGGCGATCGTCAGACGCCCCGGAACGCTACTTCCAGCGCCAGGTCCAGATCACGTCCACCGAGTTGTCGTCGCCCGATTGCGCCCGCAGCGTGAAGCGCTGCGCGATCCGGTAGATCAGCTGGAAGCTCCCCGCGGTGGCGTTCAGCCCCCGCTCGTATCCCACGTACCAGCGCTTCGACAACTGCTTGCCGAGCGCGATCACCGTCTCGCGCACCTCGCCGTCGGTCTGGCGCACCGAGATGTCGTCGAGGCCGAGTGCCTTGGTGATCTGGTCCGTCGGCCCGCCGCCCTCGCCCGCGAGCAGCGCCAGCGCGGCGCGCTGCAGCAGCGCGGTATCGCCGCGGCCCAGCCCGTCGCTGGCGCGGCCCATCACCAGCCAGCTCAGCTTGTCGATCTCCGACAGCTCGGGCTCGGAGAACAGTCGCACCCGCGGGTTCGCCGCGCTGCCGCTGACGGCGACGCCGACCCGCACGTCCAGGTTCGGCCGCGTCGCCTCGATGTCGAGCCGCGGGTTCTCGATGGGGCCGCTGAAAGCGATCAAGCCGCGGTCGATCGTCAGCTTCTGGCCGTAGGCGGCGTACGTGCCGTCCTCGACGCGCACGGTGCCGACCAGCGCGAGCCGGCCGCCCGGCGCGGTCAGGTTCAGCTCGCCGCGCAGCTTCGCGTCCAGGCCGCGGCCGCGGATGCGCAGCGCGTCGCCCAGGTTCACGCGCAGGTCGACGGCGACGGCGCGCGCCGGTGTCACGGCGGGCAGCGGCGAGGGCGTCGGCGCGGCGGCAGCCGAGGCGGCCGCGGCCGGTGAGGCCGTGCCCTGCGCGCGCACGACGCTCACGTCGCTCGCCAGCGTCGGCGCGTCGCTGCGGGTGAAGTCGATCAGGCCCTCGTCGACGTTGAAGCGGCCGTCGAACGCGACCGTCTTCGCGTCGAGGTTCAGCGTGCCGGTGCCGCTGGCGACGATGCGCCGGTCGACGCGGCCGAGCAGCTGAAAGCGCTCGGCGGCCACGCGCAGCACCGCCTTGGGCGCCTCGCCCAGGCTGGCGTCGCCCTCCAGCCGCAGCGTGCCGCTGCCGCCCTTGGCGGTGAATCGCTCGATGCGCGCGGTGCTGCCCTGCAGGCGGATCGCCACGTCGCCGTCGCTCACGTTCACGCCTTCGAGGAAGTTGCGCACCGCCAGCTTCGAGCCCTGGATCAACCCGGTGTATTCGGGCGCGCCGAAGCGCCCGCCGAAGCTCGCGCTGGTCTGCAGCGACCCGCCGAGCCGCCAGCCCGGCGGCACCCAGTTGCCCCAGGTGCCGAGGTCGTCCACCCGCAGTTCGAGCACGCCGCTGAGCGGCGCGTCGGCGGTCGGCCAGGTCGCCTGCGGCGAGGTGCGCACGACCTCGGCGCCGGCCACCACGCCGAGCGCCGAGCCGGCGAGGCCCTGCGTGAAGCTCCAGGTGCCGTCGGCGGCGTTCAGGCCGAAGCGCAGGTCGGTCAGGCCGAGCGCGCGGGTGCCGAGCTCGTCGGTCACGGTCAGATCGCCGCTGCGGCGCTCGATGACCACGTCGGCGCTGAAGGTGGGGGCGCTGCGGATCGTCGCGCGGCCGGCGATCGCGAGATCGCCGCCCCAGCCGAACTCTGGTTGCACGCGCGCCAGCAGCGGGGCGATGCGCAGCGGCTCCAGCTCGGCATCGGCCTCGAGCTGCGCGAAGCCGCCCGGCTGCGCGGCGGCCTGCCAGGCGATGCGGCTCCAGCGCAGCGCACCGCCGAGGATCTCGGCGCGGCCCGGCTGCACGCTGGCGCGCGCCGGCCCGTCGGCCCAGCGCACCTCGAGCGCGACGTTCTGCGTGCGCAGCAGCGGCGCGCTGCCGGGGCTGCTGTTGCGCAGGTCGAGCTGCTGCAGCGTGCCACGCCAGCCCGCCAGCGCGGCGCCGGCCGCCTCCACGAGGCCGCCCTGCGCCTGCACGACCGCGAGCGTGCGCGAGCCGGCCGGGCTCGCCGCGCCGCCCTGCAGCGACTCGGCCCAGGCCGGCGGCCGCGCCTTCGACTCGGCGCGCAGCGCGAGGGTGTGGGCGCGGCCGGTGCCCTGCAGCTGCAGCGTCAGCGTGTCGATCGACGGGCCGGGCGCGCCGCCCTGCACGAGGCTCGCCTGCGTCAGCGTGGCGGTGGCTTCGACCGGGGCCGTCGCGGAGCTGCCGAGCGTCCAGCTGGCCTGCGCGCGCTGCACGCTCAGCGCGCCGGCGCGCAGGCCGCTGGCGTCGAGCCGGCCCTGGGTCGTGAGCGCGGGCCAGCGGCCGGTGACGCGCGCCTTCGCGTTCAGCGTGCCGGCGAGCGTGGCATCGGCGCCGGCCGGCTGGAACAGCGCGAACACCGGCGCGAGCTTGGCGAGGGCGGGGCCGTCGATGCTCACGTCCCACGCGTCGGCCGCGCCGCTGCCGCTGGTCGCGACCCGGCCTTCGGCGCGCAAGGCGTTGCCGTCGGCGTCCAGGGCCAGCGTGGCCTGGGCCTGCGCGCCGCCGGTGTTGCGCAGGGTCGCCTCGCCGGTGACCGGCACGCCGGCGAGCAGGCTCTTGCCGATCTTCACGCCGGCGTCGCCGCGCAGTGCGGCGAGCAGTTGCAGCGGCGGCTGCGAGGCCGCGGCGGCGGGCAGATCGACGCGCGCCGTGGCGGTGGCGTTCAGCTTCGTCGCGGCGCGCTTCAAGGGGGAGGCGTCGCTGCTCGTCCACCACACCGATGGATCGAAGTCGACCAGCGCCGCCTTGGCGGAGATGGCCCACGGCGCGGCGGGTTCGGCCTGCGTGACGAGCCCGTCGAGCGTCGCCCGCGCGCCGCCGCTGGACGCGACGAATCGGCGCAGCTCGAGGCGCTGGGGGCTCACGCGAGCGTCGAGCTCGAGGCGCACGGGGCGCGTCGCGCCGCGGTCGCGCACCGTGCCGGCGAGCGTGGCACCGAGGTCGACGGTCGGGTCGGTCGAAGCGCCACCGGCCAGCGTCAGCGGCCCGCTCAGCTGCATGGCCGGCGCCCGCGCGTCGAGCAGCGCCGGTTGCAGCGCGGTCAAGGTCGCGGCGAGGTTCCAGCGCTGCGGCGACCACTGGCCGGTGCCGCCGATGCGGCCCGCGCTGGCCTGCGGCGTGCCGAGCTCGGCGTCGAACGCGCGCAATTCCAGCTCGCTGGGGCGATCGGGCCGCGCCGCGAGTTCGAGCGTGAGCGTGCGCAGCGGCAGGCGGCCCTCGTTCCAGCGGCCGGCGAGCGCGTTGGAGAGGTCGATCGACACGCTCGCCGGCTGGTCCGCGGCGGTGCTGGCCGCGGTGGCGCGCAGCGTCAGCGCGGTCGACGGCGCGGCGCTGCCGAAGGCGGACAGGTCGAGTGCGGTCGCGCTGGCCTGCAGCTCGCCCAGCGGCCACGCGGCGAATGGCCGCAGCGTGGCGCGCGCGTCGAGCGATTGCGCCGGTCGGTCGGCCGAGGGCGCGGCGCGCAGCGTGGCCTGCAGGGCCGGCGCGGCGAGCGGGCCGGCGAGCGTGGCGTTTGCGCTCCAGGCCGGCATGGAGGCCGCGGCCTGCTGCGCGAGCGCGACGCGGGCCGAGAGCGTCAGCGGCCCGGTGGTGGCGATGCGGGCGTCGCCGCTGGCCTGGAGCCGGTCCCAGGTCAGCGCGAGCTGGTCGATGCGGTGCGTGGCGCCGTCGTTCGCGCCCAGGTGCAGGCGCGCGGCGATTTCGCGGACCGGCTGCGCGCCCAGCGGCGTGGCGTGCAGTTCGCCGACGCGCAGCGCGCGCACCTCGAGCTCGAGCGGCAGGCGCAGGTCGGTCGGCGCGGTCGCCGGCTCGGTGGTGGTCGACGGTGCGAGGACCACGTCGACGCGCTTCGCGCTCAGCGAGTCGATCGTGAGGTGCACCCAGCGCGACGCCGTCGCGCGCTCGATGCGCAGGCCGCGCCACGCGAGCTCGTGCAGCGTGATGGTGTCGCTGCCGCCGGGCAGCGGGATCGTCACGCGCCGCGCCGAGAAATCGCCGGCCAGGCGGCCCTGCGGGCCCTCGATCCGCACGCCCGGCAGCACGGAGGCGAGCCAGGCGCTGCCGCGCTCGCTGCCCACCGTCCACCAGCCGCCCGCGACGAGCGCGAGCAGCAGCACGAGCGTGAGGCCGAACAGGCTGGCCGCGATGCGCACGCCGCGACGCCGCGGCCCGGCCGGCGCTGCGGCGGGCCGCGTCTCGCGGGGCGTGACCGGCTCGTCCATCAGAACGCGATCCCCACGCTCAGGTGCACGCGCACCGAGCGGACCTGCTCGCCGTAGGCCACGTCGACGCGCAGCGGGCCGACGGGGCTGCGCCAGCGCAGGCCGACGCCGTACCCGAAGGCGGGCTTCAGGTCCTGCCAGCGGTCGGCGGCGTTGCCGGCGTCGACGAAGGCGGCCCACCAGTAGGCCGGGTACTTGGGCGAGATCGGCCGGGCGATCTCGACGCTGCCGGTCAGCAGTGTGCGCCCGCCGACCGTGATGCCGCGGATCTCGGGGCCGAGCGTGCGGTAGCCGTAGCCGCGCACGGAATCCTCGCCGCCGGCGCGGAACAGCAGCGTGTCGGGGATGCCGACCGCGCTCTTCGCGAACACCTGGCCGGCCTCGACGCGCGCGGTGCCGTACCAGCCGTTGCCGATCGGCTCGTAGAACGTGAGGCGCGCGTAGGCGCGGCCGAACGGGCCGCGGCTGGTCTCGACCGGGTCGCCGAGCACCGAGCGGCTGCCGCGCGCGTAGCCGAGCGCGGCCTGGGCCGACGTGGTCAGTCCCTTGGTCGGCAGCAGCACGTTGTCGATGTCGCGGAACAGCCAGTGCGAGTTCACCGACACGGCGTCGCCCTCGCTCGACAGGTCGCTGGCGTCGACCCGCGCATGCGCGATCTCGGCGAACAGCAGGCGGTCGATGCGCCCGGTGTCCTGCGCGCGGCCGACGCGCACGTTCCAGCCGAGCTGCTGCTGCTCGTCGACCGTCAGCTTCGCGGCCGCGCCGGAGAGCAGGTAGCGGTAGAGCCGGTCGAGCGGGTAGGTGCTCAGCTCGCCGTCCCAGCTCTTGTTCTCGGGGCCGAGCTGGACCTTGTTCCTGGCGATCAGCGGGCGGCCGAACACGCGCCGGTCGGTGTGCTCGACCGACAGCCGCGGGCCGGTGTTGGCGCTGTAGCCGACGCCGACCGTGGCCTGGTGCTGCGTCAGCTCCTTCACGCGCACCACCACCGGCGCCGCGCCGGCGGTGGCCGGGTCGCCATCGAGCTCGACCGACGCGCCCTCGTACAGGCCGACCTTCTGCAGCCGCTCCTGGTAGTCGAGCAGCGTTTTCTCGCTGTAGGGCTCGCCGGGGCGGAAGGTCGAGAGGCTGCGGATCGCGCTGTCGCCGTAGCGCTGCGCGCCTTCGATGCGCAGCCCGCCGAGCCTGAACAGCGGGCCGCTGTCGAGCACCACCGCGAGGTCGGCGCGGTTCTCGGGCGCGTCGACGCGGGCCTGCGTGCTGCTCCAGGTCGCGGCGGCGTAGCCGTCGGCGCGCAGCCGCGCGAGCGTGGCGTTCTTGGCGTCGGTCCAGGCGGCCTGCCGGAACGCATCGCCGGGCCGCAGCGGCCACTGGTCACGCAGCGCAGCCAGCTCGCGTTGCGCCGTGGTGTCGCCCGCGGCGCCGGCCCGCTGCAATGGGCCGGTCGCCTCGACGCTGACGGCGTGCACCGTGGCGCGCGGGCCGGGCTCGACCGTGACGCGCAGCAGCGGCAGGCCGGCCTCGCTGCCGGCGCGCTCCGCGGTCACGGTGGCGTTGAAGTAGCCCTCGGTCTCGAGCAGCCCGCGCGCCTGCGCCGGGGCCGCGCGCAGCAGCCGCTCGAGCTCGGCGGCGTTGATCGCCTCGGTCGCCGGCGCGTTCTGGAAGCGCGCCAGGTCGAGGTAGTTCAGCAGCAGCGCGCGCAGCGGGCCGGGGGCTTGCACGTCGAGGCGATAGTCGGCGCGGTCGGCCGCTGCCGATGCGGCGTCCGCCGGGGCCGCGGCGGCGTCGTCGCGCGAGGAACCGAGGCCGAACGGCAGGCTGGCGCAGCCGGCCAGCACCGCGGCTGCGACCGCCAGCACCGCGGTCCGCAGCACGCTCGACAAGGTCATTTGCTCAACAGGCGCATGGCCCCTTCCAGCCCGGCGAGGGTGAGCGGGAACATGCGCTGGTTCATCAACTGCTGGACCACGGCGATGCTCTGCCGGTAGCCCCACACGCCCTGCGGCTCGGGGTTGATCCAGGCGAACTTGGGGAACGCCTGGGTCAGCCGGGCGAGCCACTCGGCGCCGGCCTCCTCGTTGTTGTATTCGACGCTGCCGCCCGGCTGCAGGATCTCGTACGGGCTCATCGTGGCGTCGCCGACGAAGATCAGCTTGTAGTCCTTGTTGTACTTGCGGATCACGTCCCAGGTGCTGAACTTCTCGCTGTAGCGGCGCCGGTTGTTCTTCCACATGAAGTCGTAGACGCAGTTGTGGAAGTAATAGAACTCGAGGTGCTTGAACTCCCTCTTGGCGGCCGAGAAGATCTCTTCGACGCGGTGGATGTGCTCGTCCATCGTGCCGCCCACGTCCATCAGCAGCAGCACCTTCACCTTGTTGTGGCGCTCGGGCACCATCTTGATGTCGAGCCAGCCGGCGTTCGC
>JAZKIO010000045.1:0-16525 GCA_040384825.1 Pseudomonadota bacterium | reverse complement strand
GCGAACGTAGCGAGTTCTGCGGCGCGACCTCGGACCGAGCACCGGAACGAAGTCGCCGCGCAGCGGCGACCGCCACCGTATGAGCCCCTGCCGGGTGCCGCCTGCCGCGACTCGCTCAGACCGTCAAAAGCGGCCCCCATTACACCTTCTTCCTCAACTTCTCGCCGAACAACCCGTTCGGCTTGACGACCAGCATGATCAGCACGACGACATAAGCCGCGATGTCCTTGAACCCTTCCGGCAGGTAGAACCCCGACAACGATTCGACGACGCCGATGATCAAGCCGCCGACCAGCGCCCCCGGCAAGCTGCCGAACCCGCCCACCACCGCCGCCGGCATCGCCTTCAGCCCGATGAACCCCATGTTCGCGTGCACGAACGTGATCGGCGCCAGCAGCAACCCCGCGACGGCAGCCACCGCCGCCGCCAGCCCCCACACCAATCCGTTCAGGCGCTTGACCGGGATGCCCATGTAATAGGCGGCGATCTGGTTCTGCGAGGCGGCCTGCATCGCGACGCCGACCTTGCTGTAGCGGAAGACGGCGTAGAGCACGCCGCTCAGCACGATGGTCGCGGCGATCACGACCATCTGCTCCACGTTCAGCACCAGCGCGCCGACGTTCCAGACCTGGTCCTTGTAGGGCACCGGCAGCGTGTGGGTCTCGGTGCCGATGGCCGGGACCATCGTGATCGCGCCGCGCGCGACGTAGCCGATGCCGATCGTCAGCATCACGATCGAGAACGCGGGCTGGCCGAGGATCGGGCGGATCACCACCCGCTCGAGCAGGATGCCGAACGCGCCCATCGCCAGCACCGCCGCGGCGAACGCCAGCCAGAACGGAAAGCCCAGCGAACCCATCACGATCAACCCGATGAAGGCGCCCAGCATCATCAGCTCGCCCTGGGCGAAGCTCACCGTCTCGGTGGCCTTGTAGATCAGCACCACGCCGAGCGCGATCAGGCCGTAGATACAGCCTTGTGCGATGCCGCTGATGACGATCTGAAGAGCCTGCACCCCGAAGTCTCCAGGACGGGCCTGCGATCGCGCTGCGCGTTGCAGCGATCGTCGCGGCTTGATATTCTCGGCTTGCCAAGCAAGCAGTTGCTTTGTAGCGAAGTCGATAGACGTGCGTCAGCGTACAAACCCGAAATCCATGCCGGCCAAACCCCGCCCCCCCGCCACCGAAGGCCCCGACAACCGGCGCGCCGATCTGGTCCGCGTCGCGGCGCGCCTGTTTCGCGAGAAGGGCTTCGACGGCACGACGATCCGCGACATCGCGCACGCCGTCGGCATGCGCTCGGGCAGCCCGTTCTATCACTTCGCGAACAAGCACGAACTGCTGATGGCGGTGATGGAAGAGGGCCTGCGGCTCGGGCTGGATCGCACCACCGACGCGGTCGATCCCAGCCTGTCGGCGACCGAGCGATTCCGGCAACTGGTGCGCACGCACTACGGCATCCTGCACGACACCGGCAGCGATTTCATCCCGGTGATGCTGTACGACTGGCGCTCGCTGCCGGCGCAATACAAGCGCCGCATCATCGAGCTGAAGGACCGCTACGACGCGATCTGGCAAGGCACGCTCGACGAGCTGCACGAGCAGGGCCTGCTGCGCGCCGACGCCAAACTCGCGCGGCTGATGATCCTCGGCGCGATGAACTTCTCGGCGACCTGGTACCGCGCCCGACCCAAGTCGGCGCGCGCAGCGACGCACCGTGTCGACCTGGACGAACTGGCGGCGCAGACCGTCGCCCTGGTGCTGCACCCGACATGAGCGAGGCCGTGCGCATCGAACGCGACGGCCCGATCTGGACCGTCACGCTGAACCGGCCCGAGGTGCGCAACGCCGTCGACGGCCCGACCGCGCGCGCGCTCTGGCTGGCGTTCCGGGACTTCGACGCGGATGCGGATGCCCGCGTCGCGATCCTGCAAGGCGCCGGCGGCCAGTTCTGCGCCGGGGCCGACCTGAAGGCCGTGGCCGGCGGCTTCGGCGAGGCCTCCCGCGCGAACCCGCTCGACGCGGACATGAACGCCATCGGCCCGATGGGCCCGACGCGCCTGCAACTTGGCAAGCCGGTGATCGCCGCCGTCGAGGGCCACGCGGTCGCCGGCGGGCTCGAACTCGCGCTGTGGTGCGATCTGCGCGTGGCGAGCGCGACGGCGGTGTTCGGCGTCTACTGCCGCCGCTTCGGCGTGCCGCTGGTCGACGGCGGCACGGTGCGCCTGCCGCGCCTGATCGGCGAGAGCCGCGCACTTGACCTGATCCTCACCGGCCGCGCGGTGGCGGCCGACGAAGCGCTCGCGCTCGGGTTGGCCAATCGAGTCGTGCCGGCCGGCCAGGCGCTTGCCGGCGCCACCGAACTGGCGCAGCAGATCGCCGCATTCCCCCAGCAATGCATGCGCAACGACCGGGCGAGCGTGCTTGCGCAGCACGGGCTGCCGCTGCCGGCGGCACTGGCGCAGGAGTTCGCGCTCGGCCAGCGCACGCTCGCCTCGGGCGAATCGGTCCAGGGCGCGCAGCGCTTCACGGACGGCACCGGCCGCCACGGCCGCTTCGACGCCGAGCGCTGATCCGGCACCCGCCGGGAACATGTCCGGAAACGGCGAGTCGGCGGCGGGCCGCTCGCGATAATCGAGCCCATGCCGAACGCCGCCCGCCTCGACGACACCGCCGCCTACCAGGTCATCACGGCCCGCGACGCGCGCTTCGACGGGCGGCTGTTCGTCGGCGTCACGTCGACCGGCGTCTACTGCCGCCCGATCTGCCGCGTGCGCACGCCGATGCGCAAGAACTGCCGCTTCTTCGACACGCCGGCCCAGGCCGAGGCGGCGGCCTTCCGCCCGTGCATGAAGTGCCGCCCCGAGATCGCGCCTGGCGCCGGCCTGCCGTGGACGGTGATGGACGCGTCGCGCACGCTCGCCCGCCAGGCCGCCGACGCGCTCGACACGCAGGCAGCGAACGGCATGGCGCACGACGCCAGCGGCGAGCCGCCGAACCTGGTGCAGGTCGCGGCCCGGCTCGGCGTCAGCGACCGGCACCTGCGCCGCATCTTCCAGGCCGAGCACGGCGTCACGCCGCTGCAGTACCTGCAGACGCGGCGCCTGCTGCTCGCCAAGCAGCTGCTGACCGACACGCGGCTGCCGGTCGCCCAGGTCGCGCTGGCGAGCGGCTTCAACAGCCTGCGCCGCTTCAACGCCGCCTTCGCCGACAGCTACCGCATGAGCCCGAGCCGGCTGCGCGGCGAGGCCGACGAGAACGAGTTCGACCGCGAGGCCGCCATCATCGTCAAGCTCGCCTACCGCGCGCCGTACGACATGGCCGCGCTGCTGCGCTTCATCGCGCTGCGCGCCGTGCCGGAGGTCGAGGTCGTCGGCGAACGCCGCGTGCGCCGCAGCCTGCGGGCCGGCACGCTGGCGCCGGTCGCGGGCTGGATCGAGGCCGAGTTCGCGCCGAGCGCGCCCGTCGTGCTGCTTCGCTTCGCGCCCGAGCTGGCGGCGGCAAGCGGGCGCGTCGTCGCCGCCGCGCGGCGCTGGCTCGATCTGGATGCGCAACCGCAGGCGATCGACGCGGCGCTGGCCGACATCCCCGGCGCGCCCGGGCTGCGCCTGCCCGGCAGCCTGGACGCCTTCGAGCTGGCGGTGCGCGCGGTGCTCGGCCAGCAGGTCACGGTGGCCGCGGCGCGCACGCTGGCGCGGCGCCTGGTCGAGCGTTTCGGCGAGCCGCTGCGCACGCCGTGGCCCGATGTGGTCCGCACCTTCCCGTCGCCCGACGCGCTGGCCGGCGCGCCGGTCGAGCGAATCGCCGAGCTCGGCATCATCCGCACCCGCGCCGGCGCGATCCAGGCGATCGCGCAGGCCTGGCCCGAACTGCTGCCGCTGCTGGCGACGCGCGCGCGGCCCGAGCCGCTGATCGAGCGCCTGTGCGCCCTGCCCGGCATCGGGCCGTGGACCGCCCACTACATCGCGATGCGCGCGCTCGGCTGGCCCGATGCCTTCCCGCCCAACGACGTGGCGGTGCTGAAGGCGATGCGCCTGCGCTTCGCCACCGCCAACCAGCGCGAGGCCGACGCGCGCGCGCAGGCCTGGCAACCGTGGCGCGCCTATGCCGTGCTGCGGCTGTGGAATTCCCTGGAGACGACGACCCCATGAGCACGACCCTCACCACCATCGCCCGGGCCTGCACCGCGCAGACCACGCTCGCCACGCCGCTCGGCCCGCTGCTGCTCGTGCGCACCGAGCGCGGTCTCGCAGGCGCCTGGTTCCAGGACCAGAAGCACCACCCCGACGCGTTCACCGCGGTGCGCCGGTCCGACGACGCCCTGCTCCGCCGCGCCGCCGATCAGCTGCTGGCCTACTTCGATGGCGCGGGCGACGATTTCGACCTGCCGCTCGACCTGCTCGGCACCGGGTTCCAGTGCGCCGTGTGGCAGCAGCTGCTCGCGATCCCGAGCGCCGGCACGACGAGCTACGGCGCGATCGCCAAGGCGCTCGGCTCGCCGTCGGCGGTGCGCGCGGTCGGTGGAGCCGTCGGCCGCAACCCGCTGTCGGTGATCGTGCCGTGCCACCGCGTCGTCGGCACCGACGGCTCGATGACCGGCTACGCCGGCGGCGTCGACCGCAAGCGCGCGCTGCTGGCGCTGGAGCGCGCGACCGCGCTGGCCCGGCCGCGCACAGAGGCCACCGCGTGAGGCAACGCGATGTGCTCGAGCTCGTCGGCCTGGCCGCGCTCTGGGGCGCGTCCTTCTTGTTCGTGCGGATGGGCGCGGGCGAGTTCGGCCCCGTCGCGCTCGCCGCCCTGCGCGTGACCGGCGCCGCGCTGGTGCTGATGCCGCTGCTCGCGGCGCGCCGCCAGCTCGGCGCGCTGCGCGCGCACTGGCGCCCGATCCTCGTCGTCGGCATCACCAACTCGGCGCTGCCGTTCCTGCTGTTCGCGTACGCGGCGCTGTCGATCACCGCCGGGCTCGCGGCGATCTTCAATGCCGCCGCGCCGCTGTTCGGCGCGCTGATCGCGTGGGCGTGGCTGAAGGACCGGCTCACATCCGCGCGCGTCGCGGGCCTGGCAATCGGCTTCGCCGGCGTGCTCGGGCTGGCGTGGGACAGCGCCGGCTTCAAGGCCGGCGGCAGCGGCTGGGCGGCGCCCGCGTGCATCGCGGCCGCGCTGTTCTACGGGCTCTCGGCCAGCGTGACCAAGCGCCACCTGGCGGGCGTGCCGCCGCTCGCGATCGCGGCCGGCAGCCAGCTGGCCGCCGCCCTGGTCATGGCGGTGCCGGCGGCGTTGTGGTGGCCCGTCACCGCGCCCTCTGCGCAGGCCTGGCTGACGACAGCGTTGCTGGCGGTGCTGTGCACCGGCGCGGCCTACCTGCTGTACTTCCGCCTGATCGCGCACGTGGGGCCCGGCAACGCGATCGCGGTGACCTTCTTGATCCCGGCGTTCGCGGTCCTGTGGGGCTGGATGTTCCTCGGCGAGGCGCTGACGCCGGCGATGCTGGGCGGCTGCGCGGTGATCCTCGTCGGCACGGCGCTCGCGACCGGGCTGCTGAAGCGACCGGGGTTCGCGCGCGCCTGAGCCGTCGCCCGGCGGGCCGCTTCCCGACGCGGTCCTACAGCGATCCGCGATGGCGGCTGACAGGGCGTCGCGCCCGTCCCGTCTCGACGGCCCGGGCGCCGGCCGCTACCGTGCTGTTTTCGTTCGTCAGACGGGGTGGCGCATGGGCACGGGCTGGTTTATCGCGGCGTTCGCGGCGGCAGTGGCCGGGCTGCAGTTCGGGCGCGGCCGCAATGCACAAACGCCATCCGACCGGCAACACGATGTCCGAAGCGACCTTGCCGAAGGCCTCGCTCCCGGCAGCGACAGCAGCGCGGACGACACGCGCCCGAGCGCCCATTCGCCTGGCGCCGCTGCCCGGCTCGACTGGAACGCATGACGCCGCACCCGTTGCGACCCACGCCCTCTGCCCCCGCTGCGGACCGCCGATTGCCGAACCCGACACGACCTCATTTCCGACGGAGCATTTCTTGAAGCTTTTCCATTGCGGGCAATGCGGCCAGCGCGTCTTCTTCGACAACCTGCGCTGCGAATCGTGTGGCGCCAGCCTCGGCTACGTGCCGACCGAGGACCAGATGGTCGCGTTCGCGGTCGAGGACGACGGCACCTGGCGGCGCCTCGGGCCCGAGGGCCCCGCGCAGCGGCCCTGTTCCAACTACACCGTCGAATCGGTCTGCAACTGGATGGTCGCGGCGGACGACACGGCGCCGCTGTGCGTCTCGTGCCGGACGACGCGCATCATCCCCGCGCTGGCCAAGCCCGAGAACCGGGTGTACTGGTCGAACCTCGAGCTCGCCAAGCGGCGCCTGTTCTACACGCTGATCCGCCTGAAGCTGCCGGCCCCGAGCCGCAACCTCGATCCGGTGCACGGCCTGTCCTTCCAGTTCCTGGAGCAGGTGAACCCGAACGACCGCGTGCTCACCGGCCACGACGAAGGGATCATCACGCTGAACATCGCCGAGGCCGACGACGCCGCGCGCGAGCGCATGCGCGCGGACATGCACGAGCCCTACCGCTCGCTCGTCGGCCACTTCCGGCACGAGTCGGGCCACTACTACTGGGACCGGCTGATCAACAACACGACGTGGATCGACGAGTACCGCGCCCTGTTCGGCGACGAGCGCGCCGACTACGACGCCGCGCTGCGCCAGCACTACGCGTCGCCGGTGGCGGACTGGAACCTGAACTTCATCAGCGCCTATGCCAGCTCCCACCCGTGGGAGGACTGGGCCGAGTGCTGGGCCCACTACCTGCACATGGTCGACGGCCTGGAGACGGCCGCCGCCTGGGGCCTGCACCTGGACCACGCGGTGCCGAACGGGCCGGCGCTGGTGGCGCAAGCGGTGCCGGCCGATGGCGACACCGTCGAGCCGTCGATCATCGAGCAATGGCTGCCGGTCTCGCAGTTCTGCAACGCGATGAACCGCGCGCTCGGCCTGCACGACAGCTACCCGTTCGTCGTGCCGGCCCCGGTCGTCGCGAAGCTCGATTTCATTCACCGCGTGATCGGCGCGGCGGGCCGTGGCGAGATGCCGATGAACTTCTCCTCGCCCGCCGCGATCGAGCCGGTGCAGGACGAGGCCGCCGTCGCGAACGCCGAGCCCGCGCCGGCGCCGCCGGACGCGGCATCCGGGCCCGCGTCGGACGCGGCGCCCCCACCCGGCCCGGCACCCGCAGAGCCGGCCGACGCACCGGCTGTCGCGGCGGCGCGGTGAAGGAATCGACATCTCATGGACAAGACCCTCACCCCCGCTGCCGCGGCACATGACGACGCCCCTGCGCTGACGCTGCGCTCCGCCTGGACGCTCGCGAAGGGCGCGGTCAATGCCTGGATCGACGACTACGCCCCGAGCATGGGCGCCGCCCTGTCCTACTACACGGTGTTCTCGATGGCGCCGTTCCTGCTGATCGTGATCTCGGTGGCGGGCCTCGTGTTCGGCGCCGAGGCGGTGCGCGGCGAGCTGTTCTCGCAGCTGAACGGGCTGATGGGCGCGCAGGCGGCGCAGGGCATCCAGGACATGCTGGCCAGCATGAGCACGCCCGAGGCCGGCGTGGTCGGCACGGTCATCGGCGTCGTGGTGCTAGTGATTGGCGCGACCACGGTGTTCGGCGAACTGCAGGACGCGCTCGACCGGATCTGGCGCGCCCCGGTGCGCACCGGCAGCAGCGGCCCGTGGAACCTGCTGCGCACGCGCCTGCTGTCGTTCGGCCTGATCCTCGGCGTCGCGTTCCTGCTGATGGTGTCGCTGGTCGTCGGCGCCGGCGTGGCCGCGTTCGGCCGCTGGTGGGGCTCGTACTTCATCGGCTGGGAAGTGCTGGTGCAGGTCATCAACTTCGTCGTCGGCTTCGCGATCACGACCTGCGGCTTCGCGCTGATCTACAAGTTCATGCCGCGCGTGGTGGTGGAGTGGCGCGACGTCTGGGTCGGCGCGATCGTCACGTCGATGCTGTTCAGCCTCGGCCGGTTCCTGATCGGGCTGTACATCGGCAAGAGCGGCGTGGCCTCGGGCTTCGGCGCGGCCGGCTCGATCGCCATCGTGTTCGTGTGGGTCTACTACTCGGCGCAGATCTTCCTGCTCGGCGCGGAGTTCACCTGGGTCTACGCGCGCACCTTCGGCTCGCAGCGGCACCTGCAGTCGCCGGGCGCCGCCGCGCCCGACGAGGCGAATGCGCATGCGCGCGCGACGGTCGAGCGCGACACGTCGGAACTGGAGGAGACGGTGCGCACCGCCACGGCCGTGCCGGCCCCGTCCGCGGCAACCGACACACCCGGGTCGACTGAACCGGACGCGCGCCCGACGCGCGGCCTCGCCGGCGCGCTGGCGTCCGTCGCGATCGGGCTGACGCTTTCGTGGGGCGTGCGCCGCTGGCTGCGCCGCACGGTCACGACGCGGCTGCGCCGCGCCGCCTGACCGCGCAGCCGCTCACCGCTCGACGAACGCGCGCTCGATCAGGTACGCACCGGGCTGCCCCAGGCCGGCGGAGGTCTGGAAGCCGAGCCGGTCGAGCGCCTCGCGGGTGTCGCGCAGCATCGCCGGGCTGCCGCACAGCATCGCGCGGTCGCGGGTCGGGTCGAGCGGCGGCAGGCCCGCCTTGTGCGCCAGGGCGCCGCTGGCGATCAGGTCTGGCAGGCGGCCCTGGTGCCTGAACGCCTCGCGCGTCACGACGGGCAGGTAGATCAGCTGCCTGGAGACCGCCTCGCCGAGAAACTCGTCGCGCGGGAGCTCGTGCTCGATGAGGCGCGCGTACGCGAGATCGCTCGCCTCGCGCACGCCGTGCACCAGCACGACCTTGGCGAAGCGCTCGTAGACCTCCGGATCGCGGATGACGCTCATGAACGGCGCGAGCCCGGTGCCCGTGCCCAGCAGATAGAGGTGTCGCCCGGGCAGCAGATCGGACAGCACCAGCGTGCCGGTCGGCTTGTGGCCGACGAGCACCGGATCGCCGACCTTCAGGTGCTGCAGGCGCGAGGTCAGCGCGCCTTCCGACACCTTGATGCTGAAGAACTCGAGGTGCTCCGCGTAGTGCGGGCTCGCGATGCTGTAGGCGCGCAGCAGCGGGCGGCCGTCGACCTCCAGGCCGATCATCACGAACTGCCCGCTCTCGAAGCGCAGGCTGGGCGCGCGCGTGGTGGTGAAGCTGAACAGCGTGTCGTTCCAGTGATGGACGCTCAGGACGTGCTGGATGTCGAAGGCGGCCATGGTTCAGGAACGGGCAGTGAAGGAAGGTGATGCGGCGGTCGGCCGACCGGAGAAGTCGGTCCAGCAGCGCGCCTCGAAGTCGTAGAGCTTGCAGCGGCGCGCGGTGTCGGCATACCAGCGCCACGAGAACGGCTGCACGACGATCGCGCCGGCGAGCCGGCTCTCGAGCAGCGCCTGCGCGCGGCGCAGCCGGTAGAGCGGCACGCTCATGTCCACGTGGTGCGCGGTGTGCTCCATGATGTGGTGCAGCAGCGCGCCCATGGCCGAGCGGAAGGTGAGGTGCACGGTCGTCGAGACGAAGGGCTGCGAGGCCGACCAGCTCTTCTTGTCCTCGTACCACGCCACGCCGGTGTGGGTGTGGTGCACGTACACGACGAAGCCGATCATGCCGTTCCACACCAGGAACGGCAGCGCGAAGCCGACCGCGAGCAGCCACGCGATGGACTGCCCCGTGCGCGCCGCGACGAGCGCGATGCCACCCATCCACGCGAGCGCGAACGCCGAGACGAGCAGGCAGTCCCCCGTGAACACGGCACGCCGTGTGGGCATGTGGGCGCGGCTCGGGAAGAACATGCGCGCCCACCAGATCTCCACCAGGTAGTACAGCCACGGCGCCCAGCCGCTGCGGTAGATGCGCTCCAGCCCGCGCCGCCACGGCGGCAGCGCGCGGAACTCGGCCAGCGAACGCGGCTGCCAGACGAAATCGAACCCGCGCAGGTTGGTGTAGCCGTGGTGGACGACGTTGTGACCGACCTCCCACAGGCTGTAGGGCGTCAGCGAGGGCAGGAAGACGAGGCGCCCGAGCCAGCGGTTCAGGCCGCGGTGCGGCGTGAAGCTCTGGTGGCAGGCGTCGTGGCCGAGGATGAACAGGCGGCTGATCACCACGCCGGCGGCGACGCCGGCCAGCGCCTGCACCCCCGCGACGCGCGCCAGCAGCGTGCCCGCCATGCAGACGGCGAGCAGCAGCAAGTCGATCAGCACGAGCGAGATCGCCCATGCCGTGCTGCGCTCGGTGATCGGCGCCAGCCAGGCACGGATCACCTTGCGGTGCGGGATGCCCGAGGGGGCCGGCTCGACGGCGGCCGGCATCAGGAGTGCGCTCATGCGCGGCTCAGAAGCGCCGACCGATGCCGACGCCGATCAGCCACGGATCGACCTTGAACGTGCCGACCCTGGTCCCTGCCGATCGGATGTCGGTCTCGATCTGCACCTTCTTCACGTCGACGTTCAGGTAGACGTTCTGCGCGACCTCGTAGTCGAAGCCGGCCTGCACCGCGAAGCCGATGCTGTCCTTGCCGACGCTCGGCTGCAGCGCCGTCTGCACGGCGGGAACGAAGCGCACGTTCGAGAAGCGCGTGTAGTTCAGGCCGGCGCCGAGGTAGGGCTTGAACGCGCCCAGCCCCGTGAAGTGGTACTGCGCCGTCAGCGTCGGCGGCAGGTGTTTGAGGGAGCCGATCTCGGTGCCGCCGGCGCGGATCGTGTGCTTCTGCGGGTAGGTGAGCACCAGTTCGAGCGCCCATTGCGGCGTGACGAAGTAGGAGAAGTCGATCTCGGGGATCACCTTGTCGTTGATCGACAGGTCGAGTCCGGTGGAGTCGGTGTTGGCGCTTTGCAGCGCGACCGCACGCACGCGCACCATGAACGGCCCGTCCTGCGACTGGGCCGCGGCGGGCAGCAAGGCGCCCCCGGCGAGCAGGAGGGCGGTGGTGGCGAGGGCGGAACAGCGGGTGCTCATGATCGGGTCCTGTGGGGTTGTCGACTGATTCGTCGAGCGCCATTTCAGTCCCGCCGCGGCCCGCCCGGTTTGAGACGGGTCAAGGGTCGGGCGCGGCTGTTGCGCGGGCGTTGCGAAGAGATGAGGCCGCAGCACCCCCCATTGATGCAGATCAAGAGTCCCGCTTGACCTGATATCGTGCAACCGGTTGGCCAGCCGAAGCACATCGGCGTTCGTTGAATCGACGAAGCCCCTCGGAGCACATGAACATCCTGACTCCCTCGACCCCCACGTGATCGCCTCCGCCGAACCCGGACCACGCTATTGGCCGATCGTCGCGGTGTTCGTCGCGATGACGCTGCTGCAGGCGTCGGTGGCGGCCATCAGCATCCAGCTGCTTTCCACGGTTCGCGCCTACGTGACCGGCGAGAGCCTGTATTCCAAGGGGCAGAAGGACGCCCAGATCTACCTGCTGGACTACGTGGACCGCCAGCAGGAAGCGGATTTCCAGCGCTTCAGCGCCGCGTTGTCCATGCCGCTCGGCGACCGCGCGGCCCGCGAGGCGCTGCAGCGCGCGCAGCCCGACATCGAGGCCGCCCAGCGCGGTTTCCTGCAGGGTGGCAACCACCCGGACGACATCGACGGCCTGGTGCGGATGTTCCGGCTGTTCCAGCACGTGCCGTTCATGTCCCGCCCGATCGCGACCTGGACCGAGGGCGACCGCACCATCCAGCAGATGATCACGATGGTGGAGCGGGCGCGCGAGCGCATCCTCGCCGGCGACACGCAGGCGACTGCGGTGCAGGAGATGCGCCGCCAGGCGCCGATCCTGAACGACCGGCTGACGCAGCTGACGAGCCTGTTCTCGGCCCAGCTCGGCGAGGCCTCGCGCACGACGCAGACGCTGCTCCTCGGCCTGAACGGCCTGATCGCTGCGCTGCTGACGGTCTCGGGCCTGATCTTCGTGCGCCGCAGTTCGCTGCAGCAGGCGGCCGCCCAGTTGCGGATGGAACGGCTCATCCACGCGGTCACCGACGGCGTGGTGACCGTCGACGACGACCGCCGCATCGTGCTGTTCAACCGCGCGGCGGAGACCATGTTCGGCATCGACGCGGCCGCGGCGCTCGGCCGGCCGATCGACCAGTTCGTCGACAACGTCGCCCCCGGCCCGGCCGCGCCGCGCGGGCCGCTGGCCCTGGCGCCGGGCTCGTTGCGCGAGCTGACGGGGCGCCGCAGCGACGGCACGCACTTCCCGGTCGAGGCGTCCCTCTCGCGGCTGCAGGTGCAGCGCGGCGCGCTGACCACCGTGGTGCTGCGCGACGTGACGGCGCGCTACACGGCGGACGCCGAGCGGCGCGCCCACGAGGCGCTCGAGGCATCGAACCGGGCCAAGACCGAGTTCCTGTCGCGCATGAGCCATGAACTGCGCACGCCGCTGAACGCGGTGATCGGGTTCGCGCAGCTGATGCGCACCGACACCGCCAAGCCGCTGTCACCCGAGCAGATGGAGCGCGCGCAGCACGTGGAGAGCGCCGGCGCGCACCTGCTGGCGCTGGTGAACGACGTGCTCGACCTGTCGCGCATCGAATCCGGCGAGATGTCCGTCGCGACCGAGGCGGTGCAGTTGCTGAAGGTCATCGAGGAGGCGGCGACGATGGTCTCGCCGCTCGTCACCGAGGCGGGCATCGAGGTGTTCGTCGTGCCGGAAGACGACCCGGCCGATCCGCAGCCGGACCCGGCGCGCGCCGCGTCGGAGATCTGGGTCCGGGCCGACGCAGTGCGGCTGCGCCAGATCCTCGTCAACCTGCTGAGCAACGCCGTCAAGTACAACCGGCCGGGCGGCATGGTGCGCCTGACCTGGCAGCGCAGCGCGCAGACCTGCATCGTGCGGGTGATCGACACCGGCCGGGGCATCTCGGAGGCGCAGTTCGAGAAGCTGTTCCAGCCGTTCAACCGCCTCGGCGCCGAGACCTCGGCCGTCGAGGGCACCGGCATCGGGCTGGTGCTCTCGCGCCAGCTCGCGCACATGATGGGCGCGGAGCTCAACCTCTCCAGCCGCGTCGACGAAGGCACCGTGGCCAGCCTCGCGCTGCCGCTGACCGAGCCGCCGGTGGCCAGCGCGCGCACGGACCTGCCGACCGCCGCGCCGGCCCGCGGCGGCGGCACGCTGCACGTGCTCTATGCGGAGGACAACGAGGTCAACGCGGAGCTGGTGCGGCAACTCGTCCGGCTGCGCAGCGCGGTGATCCTGCGGGTCGCGGCCAGCGGCGCCCAGGCGCTGGACATGGCGACGCTCGATCCGCCCGACCTGATGCTCGTCGACATGAACCTCGGCGACATGACCGGCATCGAGCTCGCCAACGCACTGCGTGCCGACCGCGCGACGCGCGACGTGCCGCTGGTCGCGCTATCGGCCGATGCGCTGCCGGAGCAGATCCGCGCGGCGATGGATTCCGGCTTCGAGGCCTACCTGACGAAGCCGATCGACTTCCATCGCCTGCTGGCCACGCTCGACGAGTACGCGCAACGCGTCGCGGTGTAGTTCGTGGCAGCGCTGCCACAGCGGCCCGACGTGTAATTTGCCGGAACCTCCACACGCAGGTACGATTTTTGCGGAAGTGTTCACGAAATCAAAAACGTTGGGGGTTGCATGTCGAATGAATTTCGTCGCTCTGGCGACTTGAAGAGCATCGGGAGCTACCCCGTCTGGCTGCAGCGCGTGGTGCACGAAGCGTCGGCGCACAAGCGCCGCGTCGTCGAGCACGAGTTGTTCGCGCTGATGCGCGACGCGAAGCTGCCGACCGCTGCGATGCAGCGCTTCATGATCGGCGTGTGGCCCACGATCGAGCAGTTCCCGCGCTTCATGGCGATGAACCTGAAGAAGATGGGCTACGGCGACAGCGTCGGCGAGGACATGGCGCGCCGCTACCTGATCCAGAACATCCGCGTCGAGCAGAAGCACTCCGAGCACTGGGCCACCTGGGCCGGCTCGGTCGGCCTGACGCTGGCCGACCTGCGCGCCGGCGGCGACACCGAGGAGATGCAGGCGCTCGCGCACTGGTGCTGGTACGTCTGCGATTCGGCCAGCCTGGCCGTGGCGATGGCCGCGACGAACTACGCTGTCGAGGGCGCGACCGGCGAATGGTCCTGCGTGGTGTGCTCGCGCGACACCTACGCCAAATCCCTGCCCGACGACATCCGCGTGCCCGCGATGCGCTGGCTCAAGGTCCACGCCGAGTACGACGACACGCACCCGTGGGAAGCACTCGACATCGTCGCCACGCTGCTCGGGCACGCGCCGCACCCGAGCGAGATCGCGTCTGTCCGGCGCGCGATCCGTGCGAGTTACCGCTACATGGAGATGTCGCTCGACAGCGCGATGCTGGCCGCCGCGCACGGCTCGTTCGACGAGACCGCGTCGAACGCGTCGACGCTCGGCTTCGACGACCTCGACGCGGCTTGAAGCGCGGGCGCCTCGTCGGCGCCCCGGCCGATCAGGTGCTCCCGGCGACGATCACTCGAACACGCCGACGGCGTCCGCCAGCCGGTTCATCTGCTGCTTGAGGCTTTCCGAGGCCGCGGTGCTCTGCTCGACCAGGGCCGCGTTCTGCTGCGTCACCTGATCGAGGTGGCCGATCGCCTCGGACACCTGCGAGATGCCGTCGCTCTGCTCGCTCGTGGCGGTGGCGATCTCGGAGATCATGCTCGACACCCGGTTCACGTGCGTCACGATGTCGTCCATCGTGCGGCCGGCGTCGTCGACCAGCTTGACGCCGGACTCGACCTTCTCGACCGAGGTGTTGATCAGCACCTTGATTTCCTTGGCCGCATCGGCACTGCGGTGGGCGAGCGAACGCACCTCCGAGGCGACGACCGCGAAGCCACGCCCCTGCTCGCCGGCGCGGGCCGCCTCGACCGCGGCGTTCAGCGCCAGGATGTTGGTCTGGAACGCGATCGAATCGATCACGCCGATGATGTCGACGATCTTCTTCGAGCTGTGGGTGATGTCGTTCATGGTCGTGACGACCTGGGCCACGGCCTTGCCGCCCGACGCCGCCGCCGTGCTGGCGCTGCCGGAGAGCTGCGTGGCCTGCTGGGCGGTGCTGGCGTTGTTCCGGACCGTCGCAGTCATCTCTTCCATCGACGACGCCGTCTCCTCGACGCTGGCGGCGGCCTGCTCGGTGCGCGCGCTCAGGTCCGAGTTGCCCTGCGCGATCTCCGAGGTCGCGACCTTGGCGTTGTTCACCTGGCCGCTCACGTCGTCGATGATCCAGCGGAACATCAGGCCGAGCTGACCGATGCTGCGCATCGTCATCCCGATCTCGTCGGTGCGGTTCAGGTGCAGCGCGGATTTCGCATCGCCGGTGGCGACCCGCAGCGCCTGGTCGCGCACCTGCTCGAGCGGCGTCGAGATCTGGGCCTGCAGCCACCACGAGGCCGCCGCGAGGCTCGCGGCCACCGCACCGGAGAAGCCTGCCAGCGCCGTGCCTTGCAGGTTGCCGAGCAGCGCGCCGGCCGTCACGATGACGGGCAGCGTCGCGATCAGCGCGGACCGGATGCGCCAGCGCACCGGCATCGTCTGCATCATCGAGGACCAGCCCAGCAGCCCGGTGCGCCTGATCAGGCCCTTGCCGAAGCGCAGGTGCGAGGCCTTGCCGTTGCGGATATCGGCATACAGGGCCTCGGCCGCGTCGATCTCTTCCCTGGCGGGCTTGGTGCGCACCGACATGTAGCCGGTGATCTCGCCGTTGCGCATCACCGGCGTGGCGTTGGCGCGGACCCAGTAATGGTCGCCGTTCTTGCGGCGGTTCTTCACCAGCGCGGTCCAGGGCTCGCCGCCCTTCAGCGTCGCCCACATGTCGGCGAAGGCCTCCACGGGCATGTCCGGGTGGCGCACCATGTTGTGCGGGTTGCCCTCGATCTCCTCGCGCGTGAAACCGCTGACCGCCACGAACGCGTCGTTGGCATAGGTGATGTGGCTCTGCGGATCCGTCGTCGACATGAGCGTCGCGTCTGCCGGAAAGTCGAACTCGCGGTGGGTCACCGGCAGGTTTTCACGCATCGAAACGCTCCAAATGTATATATGTCCATGGAGATTTCGACACGGACGGGCGCTTCTTGAGCGCGCTTGGAGCGCTAGTGGAACAGGCCGACTGCCAATTCCGCCCACACCAGGGCCAGCCCGAGGGCGATTGCGCAGCCGACGGCGATGCGCGCAGGCCGCGTCGCCGCGAACCGGCTCGCCAGCACCGCGCAGGCGCCGGCACCGAACAGCAGCAGCGCCGCGGCGAGGAAGTCGCCCGGCCCCCAGGACACCTCCGGCGTGAACTGCATCGCGACCGCGTTCAGCAACAGCACGACCGCGGTGCCTGCCGCGACGACGAACAGCGGCTTGTGAAGTGGGCGTGAGCTGGGCATGGGCCGTCTCCCGTAAAGCGTGAGTGGAATGAAGAAAGCCTCAGAACGATAAGTCAACTGCTTGACCCGCGTTTCTGAGGCTTCGACATTCTGGCGGAGTGGACGGGGCTCGAACCCGCGACCCCCGGCGTGACAGGCCGGTATTC
>JAZKIO010000044.1:0-21988 GCA_040384825.1 Pseudomonadota bacterium | reverse complement strand
AGGCGCCGCCGCCGTCGCTGAACTGGCTGGCGTTGCCGGCCGAGATCAGGCCGCCCGGCAGGGCCGAGCGCAGGTCCTTGATGCCCTCGTAGGTGGTGCCGGCGCGGATGCCCTCGTCGTTCTTGATCGTCACTTCCTTGGTGCGCAGGCCCATCGTGGCGTCGGCCACGCCGGCCATCACGGTGCAGGCGACGATCTCGTCGGCGAACTTGCCGGCCTCGAGTGCGGCGGCGGCCTTCTGCTGGCTGGCGGCGCCGTAGCGGTCCATGCGCTCGCGGTCGATCTTGTAGCGCTTGGCGACCTGCTCGGCCGTCTGCAGCATGTTCCAGTAGATCTCGGGCTTGTGCTCGACCAGCCACGGGTCGGCGCCCATGTGGCGGTTGGCCTCGTTCTGCACGCACGAGATGCTCTCGACGCCGCCGGCCACGAGCACGTCGGACTCGCCGGCGATGATGCGCTGCGCGGCCATCGCGATGGTCTGCAGGCCGCTCGAGCAGAAGCGGTTCACGGTCATGCCGCTGGTGGTGATGGGCAGGCCGGCGCGCAGCGCGATCTGGCGCGCGATGTTGGAGCCGGTCGCGCCCTCGGGCGTGGCGCAGCCCATGATCACGTCGTCGACTTCGGCGGCGTCGATCCCGGCGCGCTCGACCGCGGCCTTGACCGCGAAGCCGCCGAGCGTGGCGCCGTGGGTCATGTTGAAGGCACCCTTCCAGCTCTTGGCGAGCGGGGTACGGGCGGTGGAAACGATCACGGCGCTGGTCATGGCTTTTCTCCTGGGGTCAGATGAAGTCAGGCGTTCGCGGCGACTGCCGTCGAGGCCTTGTAGATGCTGTTCTTGGGCTGCGCGAAGACGCGCCGCACCATCGGCTCGAACTCGCTCATCGGCAGCGTCTCGGCCTTGGCGTCGAACGCCGGGTTGTCGTAGAGATCGCAGAACTCGGCCGTGCGGTCGTAGTGCGCGTGGACGGCGAACTGATCGCGCAGGTTGCGGTCGAGGCCGATGTGGTGGAAGAAGTAGTAGCCCTGGAAGATGCCGTGGTTCTGCACCATCCACAGGTTTTCGTCGCTGACGAAGGGCTTCAGGATCGCAGCGGCGATGTCGAAGTGGTTGAAGGTGCCGAGCGTGTCGCCGATGTCGTGGAACAGCGCGCAGACCACGTACTCCTCGTCACGGCCGTCGCGCAGTGCGTTGGTCGCGGTCTGCAGCGAGTGGGTGTAGCGGTCGATCGGGAAGCCGCCGTAGTCGCCCTCGAGCACCTTGAGGTGCGCCATCAGGCGGTCGGGCAGCTGGCGTGCGAACGGCATGAACTCGGCGCCGATCTTCTGCCAGTCCTGCGCGGTGCTTGCTTCCATCTTGGTGAATGTGGCGCGGTCGTTCATCGTGGTGTCTCCTTGCTCAGGGCGCAGGCGCCGAGTTGCCGATCAGCTGGTGCCAGAACTGGATCAGCTCGACGTAGTTGGTGGTCGAGATGCGTTCGTTGGTGCCGTGGAAGCGCTTCAGGTCTTCGGACCGCGCGCGCACCGGCGAGAACTTGTAGATGTTGTCGGCGATGCCATCGAAATGGCGCGAGTCGGTGGCACCCAGCATCAGCCCGGGCGCGACGACCACGTCGGGGTGCAGCTGGCGCAGCGTCTTGCCGATCAGCTGGAAGCCGGGCGCATCGGTGGCCGCGACCTTCGACGCCTCGGAGAAGCCCGCGGCCTTCTCCGCCTTGATCGCCGGGTTCTTCACGACCGTGTTGACGTGCTCGACGATCGCGTCGCTGCTGTCCCCGGGCGCGAGGCGGAAGTTGACGGTCGCGCTGGCGCGGCCGGGCAGCACGTTGTCGGCATTGCCGGCGCTGGCGACCGTCAAGGCGGTGGTCGTGCGCATCATCGCGGAGGTGGAGGCGGCCCTTTTCAGCTGCTGCTCGATGACCGGCCCGAACAGCCACAGGTTGGAGAGGAACACGCGGTTCATGCCGGTCATCTCGGGCGCGAGCGTCTCGAACATCTCGCGCGACAGGCCGCGCACCGCGAGCGGCATCTGCTGGTCCTCGAGCTTCGCGAGCGCGACGCTCATCATGCCGATCGCCGTCTGCCCGGCCTCGGGCGGCGGCATCGACGAATGGCCGGGCGCGGCGCTGGCCGTCAGGTTGACCGACAGGTAGCCCTTCTCGGCCACACCGATCAGCGCGGCCGGCCGGCTCAGCCCCGAGAGCACGCCCTCGGTGATCAGCAGTCCCTCGTCGATCACGAACTGCAGACGGATGCCGCGTTGCTTGAAGAGTGCCGCGACCTGCATCGCGCCGCGCTGGCCGCCGAGTTCCTCGTCGTGGCCGAAGATCAGGTAGACGGTCTGGCGCGGCTGAAAGCCCGAGGCGGCGAGCAGCTCGACCGCCTCCATCAGGGCCATCAGGTTGCCCTTGTCGTCCCACGAGCCGCGGCCCCAGACGAAGCCGTCTTTCAACGCGCCGGAGAACGGCGGCTGCTGCCAGTCGCCCTCGGTGCCGGGCGCGACCGGCACCACGTCCTGGTGCGCCATCAGGGCGATGGCCGGCGCCTTCGGATCGCTGCCGGGCCAGGTGTAGACCAGGCCGTAATTGCCGATCACCTCGCGCTGCAGCGCCGCGTGGGTCTTCGGGAAGCCGGTCTGCAGCAGCGCGTGCAGCGCGGTGAACTCGGCCGCATTCGCGTCGACATCATCGCGCGAGGCGATGGTCTTCAGCCGGACTGCCGCGCCGAGCCGCCCGGCGACCGCGGGCATGTCGACCTGCACCGGCGTCACCGCCGCCACCGCCAGCTGGCGCGACGGCATCAGCAGCGTCTTCGCGCCGACCGCGAGGGCCAGCGCGAGAACGACGATGCCCAGCAGCGCGAACAGCTTGCGCATGGGTCGGCCGGTCGGTCCTTGGCCGGTCTGCGTCAGCTGAACGACTTGCCTTCGGCGGCGAGCTTGGCCAGCAGCGGCGCCGGCTTCCAGAACTCGGCGTCGTCGTGCGGGTTGGCCGCGAAGCGCTTCATCATGCCGACGACGTTGAACAGGCCGACCTGGTCGGCATAGTTCATCGGGCCGCCGCGGTGCAGCGGGAAGCCGTAGCCGGTGAGGTAGACCATGTCGATGTCGGACGCGCGCATCGCGATGCCTTCCTCGACGATCTTCGCGCCCTCGTTGACCAGCGCGAACACCAGGCGGTGCACGATCTCGTCGTCACCGATCTTGCGCGGCGTGATGCCCAGTTCCTTGCGGTGCTTCTCGATCATCTCGACGACGACCGGGCTCGGGATCGCGTCCCGCTTGCCGGGCACGTAGTCGTACCAGCCGGCGACGGTCTTCTGGCCGAAGCGGCCCATCTCGCAGAGCAGGTCGGCAGTCTTGGAGTAGCGCAGGTTCGGCTTCTCGAGGTAGCGGCGCTTGCGGATGTACCAACCCACGTCGTTGCCGGCCAGGTCGCCCATGCGGAACGGACCCATCGCCATGCCGAACTTCTCCATCGCCTTGTCGACCTGCGCCGGCGTGGCGCCCTCTTCCAGCAGGAAGCCGGCCTGGCGCGAGTACTGCTCGATCATGCGGTTGCCGATGAAGCCGTCGCACACGCCGGAGACGACCGTGGTCTTGCGGATCTTCTTGCCGATCTGCATCACGGTGGCGAGCACGTCCTTGGCGGTCTTGGCGCCGCGGATGACCTCGAGCAGCTTCATCACGTTGGCCGGGCTGAAGAAGTGCATGCCGATCACGTCCTGCGGACGCTTCGTGAAGGCGGCGATCTTGTCGACGTCGAGCGTGGACGTGTTGGAGGCCAGGATCGCCCCGGGCTTCATCACCTCGTCGAGCGTCTTGAACACCGTCTCCTTGACGCCCATGTCCTCGAACACGGCCTCGATCACCAGGTCGGCGTCCTTCAGGTCGGCGTAGTTCAGCGTGGTGCTCAGCATCGCCATGCGGGCGTCGAGCTTGTCCTGCTTGAGCTTGCCCTTCTTGACCTGCGCGTCGTAGTTCTTCTTGATGATGCCGATGCCCTTGTCCAGCGCCTCCTGCTTCATCTCGAGGATCACGACCGGGATGCCGGCGTTCAGGAAGTTCATCGCAATGCCGCCGCCCATCGTGCCGGCGCCGATGACGGCGACCTTCTTGATGTCGCGCACCGGCGTGTCGGCCGGAACATCAGGAATCTTGGTGGTGGCGCGCTCGGCCATGAACGCATGGCGCAGCGCCTTGCTCTCGGGCGTGAACATCAGCGCGGTGAACAGCTCGCGCTCGAGCTTCATGCCCGCGTCGAACGGCAGCTTCAGCGAGCCGGCCACGGCCTCGACGCACTTGAGCGGCGCCGGGAAATTCTTGCTCATGCCGCCGACCATGTTCTTGACGAACTGGACGTAGGCGTCAGCACTCGGATGGGTGACCTTGAGGTTGCGCACCAGGGGCAGCGGCTTCTTGTCGGCGACCTCGGTGGCGAACGCCAGCGCCTCGGTCATCAGGTCGCCTTCCGCGATCTTGTCGAACAGCTTCTGGCCCGGTGCCATTGCGAGCATCTCGCTCTTCACCGGCTCGCCGCTGACGATCATGTTCATCGCGTTCTCGACGCCGAGCACGCGCGGCAGGCGCTGCGTGCCGCCGGCACCCGGGATCAGGCCGATCTTGACTTCGGGCAGCGCGACCTGCGTGCCCTTGGCGGCGATGCGGTAGTGGCAGCCGAGCGCCAGCTCCAGGCCGCCGCCCATGCACACGCTGTGGATGGCCGCGACGATCGGCTTGCTGCCGGCCTCGAGCGCGAGGATCACGCTCAGCAGGTTCGGCTCGGCCAGCGCCTTCGGCGAGCCGAATTCCTTGATGTCCGCGCCGCCGGAGAACGCCTTGCCGGCGCCGGTGATCACGATCGCCTTCACGGCTGCGTCGGCATGGGCGCGCTCGACGCCCTCGACGATCCCAAGCCGCGTCGCGTGGCCGAGGCCGTTGACGGGTGGGTTGTCCATCGTGATGACGGCGACGTTGCCGCGAAGTTCGTAGTTGGCGCTCATGCTCGTGTCCCCAGGTGTTCAACAGAAAAAGAACGATCGTTCGATTCTAGGTCGGCAAGAAAAGAAGGCGCTGTCTCTGCTGTGACAGCGCCCCATTCATGTCCGCCCCAAGACGCCTTCGGCGTCGCCCCCGAGAGGAGCTCCTTCGCCAGCGGGGCTAGACCTCCAGCCACTCCTTGCGGATGTCCGCGTCGGCGCGCAGCGCCGCCGGCGTGCCTTCGAAGACGATGCTGCCATGGCCCATCACGTAGCAGCGTTCCGAGATGTTGAGCGCGATGGTGAGCTTTTGCTCGACCAGCAGCACCGACACCCCTCGGTCCTTCAGGGTCTTCAGGTACTCGGCGACCAGCTCGACAATCTTCGGCGCGAGCCCTTCGGTCGGCTCGTCGATCATGATGAGGTCCGGGTCGCCCATCAGCGTGCGACACAGCGTGAGCATCTGCTGCTCGCCGCCCGACAGCACGCCGGCCTCGGTGTGCTGGCGTTCCTTCAGGCGCGGGAACATCCGGTACATGTCGTCGAACGACCAGCGCGGCTTCTTGGCGCCGCGCTTCTCGCCGAGCATCAGGTTCTGCTCGACCGTCAGCTTGGGGAAGATGTCCCGGTTCTCGGGCACGTAGCCGATGCCGCGGTGCGCGATGTCGAAGGTGTGATGCCCGAGGATTTCCTGATCCCTGAACTTGACCGAGCCCTCGCCGTGCACCAGCCCCATGATGGTCTTGACGGTGGTCGAGCGGCCCGAGCCGTTGCGTCCGAGCAGCGCGACGATCTCGCCCTCGCCGACCTTCATGTCGACGCCGTGCAGGATGTGGCTCTTGCCGTAGTAGGCGTGCAGCCCTGTGAGTTGCAACATCAGTGTCCTGCCTCTGCAGCTTGAGCGTCCGCCAACACGGAGCCGAGATACGCCTCCTGGACCTTCGCGTTCGCGCGCACCGCCTCGGGCACGTCGAACGCGATCACTTCCCCGTAGACCAGCACGGCGATCTTGTCGGCCAGGCCGAACACCACGCCCATGTCGTGCTCCACCGTCAGCAGCGTCTTGCCGATCGTGACCTCGCGGATCAGCTCGATGAAGCGCGCGGTCTCGCTCTTGCTCATACCCGCGGTCGGCTCGTCGAGCAGGATCACGTTGGCGCCGCCGGCGATCGTGATGCCGATCTCGAGCGCGCGCTGCTCGGCGTAGGTCAGGTTCATCGCGAGCGTGTCGCGCTTCTTCTCGAGGCGCAGGTCCTGCAGCAGCTTTTCGGCGCGTTCGTTCGCGTCGGTCAGCCCGGCGAGGAACTTCCAGAACGCGTACTTGTAGCCCATCGACCAGAGCACCCCGCAGCGCAGGTTCTCGAACACCGACAGCTTGTTGAACAGGTTGCTGACCTGGAAGCTGCGCGCCAGCCCGAGCCGGCTGACCTCGTACGGCGCCATGCCGTCGATGCGCTGCCCGTTCAGCACGATCTCGCCGCTGGTGGGCCCGAAGCGGCCGCTGATGAGGTTGAAAAGCGTCGACTTGCCGGCGCCGTTCGGTCCGATGATCGCGACCCGCTCGCCCGGCGCCACCGCCAGGCTCGCGCCGCGGATGATCTCGGTCTTGCCGAAGGACTTGCGCAGGTCCTTCAATTCGATGGCGTAGGTGCTCATGCAGCCTCCCGCGCGCGGATCGCCGCTTCGATCTCGCCCTGCACCTCGCCCCAGTGCAGCGCGAAACGGCGGCGCGTCATCTCGAACAGCGCGGTGCCGATCAGCGCCACGACCACGGCGCCGATCCAGCTGACGGGCGACTTCACGTTCAGCTCCATCCCCAGGAATCTCATCATCGGTCCGAGCGCCTCGTTCAACTGGATGTGATACGTCATCTCGATCATCGCGGCGACGCCGAAGAACATGATCGCGCCGGTCACCGCGAGCAGCGCGTACCAGCCGAGCACGCGCCCGAGCTTGCCGAACTTCCAGACCCGCAGGTTCATCATGATCAGGCTCGCGATGCCGCCGGGCGCGAACATCACCATCAGCAGGAACACCATGCCCAGGTAGAGCAGCCAGGCCTTGGTGATCTCGGACAGCAGCACCAGCGCCAGCACCATCAGCGCCGCGCCGATGATGGGCCCGAAGAAGAAGGTGGCGCCGCCCAGGAAGGTGAACAGCAGGTAGGCGCCCGAGCGCGCCGCGCCGACCACCTCGGCGGTGGCGATCTCGAAGTTCAGCGCGTACATGCCGCCCGCCACGCCCGCGAAGAAGCCGGCGATGATGAACGAGATGTAGCGCACCCGCTGCGTGTTGTAGCCGATGAACTCGACGCGCTCCGGGTTGTCGCGCACCGCGTTCAGCATGCGGCCGAGCGGCGTTCGCGTGAAGGCGTACATGCCGGCGGTGCAGACGATCGTGTAGATCGCGAGCAGGTAGTACACCTGGGTCTGCGGTCCGTAGGTGATGCCCATCACCGGCTTGCCGATGACCCGGTTCGCGCTGACGCCGGCCTCGCCGCCGAAAAACTCGGCCATCATCAGCGAGGCCGCGAACACCAGCTCGCTGATGCCGAGCGTGATCATCGCGAAGGTCGTGCCCGATTTCTTGGTCGTGACGAACCCGAAGATCACGGCGAAGAACAGCCCCGCGATGCCGCCGACCAGCGGCAGCAGGCTGACCGGGACCGGGAAGGTCCCGTCGCCCATCGCCTTCAGCGCGTGGATGGCGACGAACGAGCCGAGACCCGAATACACCGCGTGGCCGAAACTGAGCATGCCGCCCTGCCCCAGCAGCATGTTGAAGGACAGGCAGGCGACGATCGCGATGCCCATCTGGGAGAGCATCGTGATCGCGAGGCTGCTGCTGAAGATCAGCGGCGCCACGAGCATGACGACGATCGCGAGCCCCCAGATGATCAGGTCGCGCGGGCCCATGGCCCCGTATTTGATGGCGGATGCGTTCATGGGTCAGCCCTCTCTCGTGCCCATCAGACCCTTGGGCCTGAAGATCAGGATCAGCACCAGAAGAAGGTACGGCAGGATCGGCGCCACCTGGGACACCGTGAGTTTCAACAGGGAATGGTCGGCAGCGGCCGGCCCGAGCGTCACGCCGATGTTCTGCAACACGCTGAAGA
The DNA here is from genome assembly GCA_040384825.1 of Pseudomonadota bacterium. Classification (GTDB taxonomy): domain Bacteria; phylum Pseudomonadota; class Gammaproteobacteria; order Burkholderiales; family Burkholderiaceae_C; genus LMDS01. The sequence goes on along the minus strand of JAZKIO010000044.1, from coordinate 13,899 downwards.
CCGAGTAGTCGAGCGCGACCGCGAAGGTCTGCAGCACGCCGATCAGGATCGACGCGACGAACGCGCCGGCCAGCGAGCCCATGCCGCCGACGACCACCACGACGAAGATCACCGAGCCGACCGTGGCCGCCATCGACGGCTCGGTCACGAAGGTGCTGCCGCCGATCACGCCGGCCAGCCCGGCCAGCCCCGCACCGGCGCCGAACACCATCATGAACACGCGCGGCACGTTGTGGCCCAGCGATTCGACCATCTCGGGGTGCGTCAGCGCGCTCTGGATCACCAGGCCGACGCGGGTGCGGGTCAGCATCAGCCACAGCGCCACCAGCATGATCAGCGCGATCATCATCATGAAGCCGCGCGTCGCCGGGAACGGTGAGCAGACGATGCGCACCGCCGCGTCGGCCGACGTGCACATCGCGGCGGGCGCCGAGCCCCAGACCAGGCGCAGGCCGTCGACCGACGAGTTGATCAGCGTGAACATCGGCCCGCGCAGCATCTCGGGCGGCGGGAAATCGACCGCGGTGCGGCCCCAGATCAGCTGCACGAGTTCGAGGATCACGTAGGACAGGCCGAAGGTGATCAGAAGCTCGGGCACGTGACCGAACTTGTGCACACGGCGCAGGCAGTACTTCTCGAAGGCGGCGCCGAGTGCAGCCACCACGAGCGGCGCCAGGAACAGGCCGGGCCAGAAGCCGACGATGCGGGTGATGGTGTACGCGACGTACGCGCCCACCATGTAGAAGCTGGCGTGCGCGAAGTTCAGCACACCCATCATGCTGAAGATCAGGGTCAGGCCCGAACTCAGCATGAACAGCAACAGCCCATAGCTCAGGCCGTTGAGCATCGAAATCGTGAAGAACTCCATCGTGTGGCGCTTCCCGCGGGGTCAGAGAGAAAAGGGATCAGGTCGGCAGCGGTCGACAACCCACGGCGGTGACGAACAGGGCCCGGCGGGTCGTTCCCGGCGGGCCCTGTGGACCGGGACTGCGGATCAGCCGCCCGCCGGACGCGTCATCTGGCAGCTCGTCGGCGTGCTCGACACGTAGGGCTCGTAGGTCGCGACCGGTGCCAGCGTCATGCCGGTGTTCTCGGGCGAGTACGGGTTCTTGGCATCGGCCTTCTGCCAGACGGTCATGTAGAGCGTCTGCTGGAGCTGGTGGTCGCTCTTGCGCATCTCGGTCTCGCCGCCGAACGCGCTCTTGACCTTCATGCCTTCCATCGCGAAGGCCACCTTCACCGGATCGGTCGACTTGGCCTTGGCCATCGCCGCGCCCAGGTACTCGAACTGGCGGATGACGGAGCCGGTGTACAGGTCGTCGTTGAACTTGTCCTTGAAGCCCTTCATGATCGTGTTCATCTCGCCGCCCATGTTGTAGTGGGCATAGGCGATCTGGTAGACCTTGCCGGCGCCCGTCTGGCCCAGGGCCGACGGCGTGCCGGTCACGCCGGTGTAGTAGGTGAAGAACTTGCCGTTGTAGCCGCCCTCGTTGGCGGCCTTGACCAGCAGCGCCAGGTCCGAGCCCCAGTTGCCCGTGATCACCGTGTCGGCGCCCGAGGCCTTGATCTTGGCGATGTACGGCGCGAAGTCGCGGACCTGCGCGAGCGGGTGCAGGTCTTCGCCGGCGATCTCGATGTCCGGGCGCTTGCGCTTCAGGTACTCCTTGGCGTAGCGCGCGACCTGCTGGCCGTGCGAGTAGTTCTGGTTCAGCAGGTACACCTTCTTGATGTCCTTCTGTTCCTTCATGTAGGTGGTGATCGCCTCCATCTTCATGGTGGTGTCGGCGTCGAAGCGGAAGTGCCAGAAGCTGCACTTGCTGTTGGTCAGGTCGGGATCGACCGCGGCCTCGTTCAGGAAGACGATTTCCTTGCCGGGGTTGCGTTCGTTGTGCTTGTTGATCGCGTCGATCAGGGGGATCGCGACCGACGAGCCGTTGCCCTGGATGACGTAGCGGATGCCCTGGTCGATCGCCGACTTCAGCGCGTTCAGGCTTTCCGTCGGGCTCAGCTTGTTGTCGACCGGCACGATCTCGAACTTGACGCCGGCCGGGTTGCTGGCGCTGAAGCGCTCGGCCAGGTACTGCTGGGTCTTGACCTGGTTGGTGCCGACGGGGCCCATCAGGCCGGTCAGCGGGTCGATCCACATCAGCTTGACGGTCTGGCCGGCGAGCGGCTTGGCCTGGGCCATGGCGACGCCGGCGGAGACCACGAGTGCGGCTCCGACGGTCAATGACAACACGTTGCGGGAGAGCGAGCGACTAGCAGACTTCATGATGGAGCTCCGGGGGTATGTGAAACGCCCGCAAAGGTACCGGATGCGCGTTGCGGGGGGTTACAGGGACTACCCCAAAGCCCTGTCACTGCGGGGACAGGCCCGGATTCGTCATGCACCGTCCCGGGGAACAGCGCATTCACCCTGCCACACCGCGGCATTGGCAGCGCTGGCTAGACTCGGCCCATGATCATGGATGACATCGCGGCCGCGCCACATGCGACGGCCTCGTGGCCGAACCGCTTCCACGCGCTCGGCGACGCCTTCTTCACCGCGCTGTTGGCCGAGCCGCTGCCCGATCCGCACTGGGTCGCGACCAGCGCGCCGTGCGCGGCCCTGCTCGGCCTGCCGCCCGACTGGACCCGTCGCGCCGATCTGGATGCGCTGCACGTGCTGAGCGGCCAGGGCCGCTGGCCCGGCATGTCGCCGCTCGCCACGGTGTACAGCGGGCACCAGTTCGGCGTGTGGGCCGGCCAGCTCGGGGACGGCCGCGCGCTGTGGCTCGGCGAGATGGACACGCCCTCGGGCCCGATGGAGATCCAGCTCAAGGGCGCGGGCCGAACCCCCTACTCGCGCATGGGCGATGGCCGCGCGGTGCTGCGCTCGTCGATCCGCGAGTTCCTCGGCTCCGAGGCGATGCACGCGCTCGGCGTGCCGACGACCCGCGCGCTGTGCGTCACCGGATCGGCGCTGCCGGTGCGGCGCGAGACGATCGAGACGGCGGCGGTGGTGACGCGGGTCGCGCCGAGCTTCATCCGCTTCGGCCACTTCGAGCACTTCTCGCACCACGACCTGCACGACGAACTGCGCCGGCTCGCCGACTTCGTCGTGGCGCATCACTTCCCGGCCTGCCGTGACGCCGCCCATCCGTACGCCGCGTTGCTGGAGCAGGTCGCGTTGCGCACCGCGACGCTGATGGCCGACTGGCAGGCGGTGGGCTTCTGCCACGGCGTGATGAACACCGACAACATGTCGATCCTGGGCCTCACGATCGACTACGGGCCGTTCGGCTTCCTCGACGCCTTCGACCCTGGCCACATCTGCAACCACTCGGACAGCCAGGGCCGCTACGCCTGGGCGCGGCAGCCGAACGTGGGGTTCTGGAACCTGCACGCGCTGGCACAGGCGCTGCTGCCGCTGATCGGCGATTCCGATCTGGCGCTGGCCTCGCTCGAGCCTTACAAGACCGCGTTCGCCGATGAACTGCTCGCCCGCTGGCGCGCCAAGCTCGGCCTGCAGGCGCGCGAGGACGCCGACCGCGAGCTGGTCGACGACCTGCTGCGGCTGATGGCCGCCGACCGCTGCGACTTCACGATCACCTTCCGCCGCCTGGCCGCGTTTTCCACCGCGGCCGGCGCCGACAACGCGCCCGTGCGCGACCTGTTCATCGACCGCGAGGCCTTCGACGCCTGGGCGGCCCGCTATGCACAGCGCCTGGCGAGGGAGGACGGCACCGATGCGGAGCGCGCGGTGCGGATGAACCGCGTGAACCCGAAGTTCGTGCTGCGCAACCACCTGGCCGAGGGCGCGATCCGCGCCGCGCAGGGCGGCGACTTCGGCGAGACCGAGCGCCTGCTGCAGGTCCTGCAACACCCCTACGACGAGCAGGACGACGCGGCCACCGCCGCCTACGCCGGCTTCCCGCCGGAGTGGGCCCAGGGCATCGAGGTCTCGTGCTCGTCGTGACGCCCCGCGCTAGACTTCGCGCCCCAATGACGCCGTTTCGCCCCGTGCGGGTCCGCCGATGAAGATCTTTTTCGACTTCCTGCCGCTGCTGCTGTTCTTCGGGGTCGGCAAGTACGCCGACAACAACGCCGACTGGGCCGCGCGCTTCGCGACCGAGCACTTCGGCTTCATGGTGTCGGGCGGCGTCGTCGGCACCGAGGAGGCGTCCGCCCTGCTCGCGACGATCGTCGTGATCCTGGCCACCGGCGTGCAGATCGGCTGGCTGCTGTCGCGCGGGAAGAAGGTCGACATGATGCTGTGGGTGACCTTCGTGCTCGTCGTCGTGCTCGGCGGCGCGACGATCTGGTTCCACAACGCCACCTTCATCAAGTGGAAGCCGAGCGTGCTGTACTGGGCCATGGGCCTGGCGTTCTGGGTCAGCCAGACCTTCTTCCGCAAGAACCTGCTGCAAACGCTGATCGGCGAGCAGTTGCAGCTGCCGGCGCCCGTGTGGCAGCGGCTCAACCTCGCCTGGATCGCGTTCTTCGCGCTTCTCGGCTTGTTGAATCTTTACGTGGCCTACACCTTCAGCACCTCGACCTGGTTCACCTTCAAGGCCTTCGGCGTGACCGGCCTGATGCTGGTGTTCATGCTGGCGCAGGGGCTCTACATCAGCAAGCACATGGCGCCCGAGGCGGACGCCGAGCCTGCGCCGGCGCCGGAGCGGCTGCCATGAGCGTGGCGGCCGAGGATATTGAGGGAACGCTGCGTGCGGCGCTGGCCCCGCTCGCGCTCGCCGTCGAGGACGACAGCCATCTCCACGCGGGCCATGCCGGCGCACGCGAGGGCCGCCATTTCACCGTGCGCGTGACCGCCCGGCAGTTCAACGGCTTGTCACGTGTGGCCCGGCATCGCCTCATATATGATGCGCTGCAACTTTTGATCCCGCGCGGCATCCACGCCTTGGCCATCGAGGCGCGCGCGCCCGGTGAATCCTGAGTCACCCCCCAACTCCCCCGATGCTCATGAAGAAGACCTATTTCGCCGCGTGCGCCGCACTGCTGCTGTCGGCCTCGCTGACCGCGCAGGCGCAGAACATCGCCATCGTGAACGGCAAGCCCGTGCCCAAGGCGCGCGCCGACGCGCTGGTCAAGCAGGTGCAGAAGCAGGCCGCCGCGCAGAACCAGCAGCTGCCGCCCGACCTCGACCAGCGCGTGCGCGACAAGCTCGTGATGGACGAGATCCTGACGCAGGAGGCCGAGCGCCGCGGCCTGGCCGCCAGCGCCGACTACAAGCAGCAGATGGAGCAGGCCCGCCAGGCCGTGCTGACCAAGATGCTGACGGAAGACTTCACGCAGAAGAGCGTGGTGGCCGATGCCGACGTCAAGTCGGAGTACGAGAAGTTCAAGGCGCAATCGGCCGGCACCGAGTACCGCGCGCGCCACATCCTGGTCGAGAAGGAAGATGAGGCCAAGGCCCTGATCGCGCAGATCAAGGGCGGCGCGAACTTCGAGGATCTGGCCAAGAAGAACTCGAAGGATCCGGGATCGGGCGCCAACGGCGGCGACCTCGATTTCGCCGCGCCGGGCTCGTACGTGCCCGAGTTCTCGCAGGCGATGGTCAAGCTCAAGAAGGGCGAGATGACGCCGGAGCCGGTGAAGACGCAGTTCGGCTACCACATCATCAAGCTCGACGACACGCGCGAGGCGCAGTTCCCACCCTACGACGACGTCAAGGGCCAGCTGAAGCAGCGCATGGAGCAGCAGAAGCTCGGCGCCTTCGTGGACGAGCTGAAGGCGAAGGCGAAGACGGACTACAAATTCAGTAGTAATTAAACGCTTCGAGAACCGGGGCTTCGCTACTGCTACAAGGGCGCCGTTGGCGCCCTTGTTCGGTTTTTGGGCTGGCCGTTCGGCTACGCCTCGGCTTCTTGGGCGACGCGGCCGGCCTCGATATGCAGCTGCCGATCGCAGCGCGCGGCGATCGAGCGGTCGTGGGTGACGAGCACGAGGGTCGTGCCGGCTTCGCGGTTCAGGTCGAACATCAGCGACATCACGGTCTCGCCGGTCGCGAAGTCGAGGCTGCCGGTCGGCTCGTCCGCCAGCAGCACGGCGGGCCGCACCACGAAGGCCCGGGCCAGGGCGACCCGCTGCTGCTCGCCACCGGACAGCACCTTCGGGTAGTGGCGCAGCCGCTCGCCCAGGCCGACGCGGCTCAGCATCTCGGTGGCCAGCGCACGCGCGTCGCTGCGGCCCTGCAGCTCGAGCGGCAGCATCACGTTCTCCAGCGCATTCAGGTTGCCCAGCAACTGGAAACTCTGGAACACGAACCCCACCTTGGCTGCACGCACCGCGGCGCGCGCGTCTTCGTCGATCGAGAACAGGTCGACGCCGGCGAGCTTCACGGTACCGGTGGTTGGCGTGTCCAGCCCGGCGATGATCGACAGCAGCGTGCTCTTGCCCGAGCCCGACGCCCCGACGATCGCCGCCGACTGGCACGCCGCCAGGGAAAAATCGATCTCGTGGAGAATGGTCAGCGTCCCGGTGGAGTCCTTGACCTGCTTGGTGACACGCTCGACGGCAATGATGGGTTCAGACATGAATGACGGTGGGCTTCCTGGAATTCTGGCGATCGGGGCGACGCGGCGCCGCTGGCTGGCGCACTGTACCGCGTTGGCCCTGGCCGCCGGCCTGCCCTGGGGGGCGACCGCGTCCGCGCAGGGGACGGCCAAGCCTGTCGTGCTGATCGTCGGCGACAGCCTCTCGGCCGAGTACGGCCTGGTGCGCGGCAGCGGCTGGGTCGCGTTGCTGGAGGCGCGGCTCGCGCAGCAGGGCATCGCGGCGTCGGTCGTCAACGCGAGCATCAGCGGCGACACCACCTCGGGGGGCCGCACGCGACTGCCGTCCCTGCTGAAGCAGCACCGCCCGTCGGTCGTCGTGCTCGAGCTCGGGGGCAACGACGCGCTGCGCGGCCTGCCGCTGGCGATGACCCGGGACAACCTCGACACCATGACCAAGGCGGCCAAGGCCGCCGGCGCCAAGGTGGTGATCGCCGGGATGCAACTCCCGCCCAATTACGGCAAGCAGTACGGCGAGGAGTTCGCGGGCCTGTTCGCCTCGATCGCCAAGGCCGAGGGCGCGGCACTGGTGCCCTTCCTGCTCAAGGGCGTGGCCGACGTGCCGCAGGCCGAGTCGCTGTTCCAGCGTGACCGCATCCACCCGAACGCGCAGGCGCACCCGACGATCCTCGAGAACGTCTGGCCGGTGCTGCGCCCGCTGTTGCCGAAGCGCTGACCGGAGACCGGCGCCTCAGCGCTGGTCGCGCGGTTCGCCGCGGCGGCCGCCGCCGTCGCCACGCGGGTTGTCCGGACGCTCGGCGCGGCCGGGCGGTTCCACCCGCTGCACCGCCGGCGGCACGACCGGGCGCTGCACCTCGACGGGCCGCTGCACCGGCGGCGCCTGCACCGGCGGCTGCGGCCGCTGGATCTCGACCGGTCGCTGCACCGGCGCGGGCGTCGGGATCTGCGCCGGCGCCTGCCGCTGCACCTGCGGCTGTGCCTGGGGTTGCGGCTGCGGTTGCGGTTGCACCTGCGGCGGACGCTGCACCTCGAACGGCCGTTGCGGCGGGCCGCGACGATCGTCCACGCCGCGGTCCTCGCGGCGGCGATCTTCGCCGCGCTGCACCGGCAGCGGCCGCATCATCGGCGCCTCCTGCACCTGGGGCGCGGGATTGGAACGCGGCGACTGGACCGCCGGTGCCACGGGCGCCGTCACCGGCGGGGCGACCGCGGCGGGTGCGGTGATCTGCGGCGTCGGCGGCTGGACGGCGGTCGCCGCGCCGCGTCGGTCCCCGGGCTCACGCTCGGCGCGTCCATCCCGCATCGGCTGGCCGGTGCGGTCGGGGCGCTGGCGATCGTCGCCGCCGAAACCGGCCCGTCCGGGCGGGTTCGGGATCGGGCGCGGCGCGCCGATCACGGCCGGCGCCTGGACGCCAGGCTGCGGTGCCGGCGCGGTGGTCTGCGTCGCGGGCGGCTGCACGACCGGTGCCGGCTGGGCGCTGACCTGCGGACGCTGCGGCGCGCCGATGTCCGGCCGCGCCTGGCGCTCGGCGTCGCGCGGCACCGCACGCCGATCGCGGTCATCGCGACCGAGGCGCTCGCGATCGTCGCGATCGCGTCGGTCGAAGCCGGGGCGACCCGCACCTTCCGGGCGGCCCGCCATGCCCGGGGGCGGACGGACGTCGAGCTTCCCGGCACCGACAGCCGGCAAGGAGGGCGGCGCGACCGGCGCCGTCACCTGCGCCACGGCACGCGTCGGCTGGCTGATCAGCTCGCGCACGCCCGGGGCCTGCCGCAGTTGCGCGGCAGCCGGCGCGACCGGACGGCGCTCGGTCATCACGCCGGTCGGCACGATGGTGACGGCGCGCGGATGGCGGCGGTTCTCGTAGTCGCGCGGGCCTTGCGGATTGGCGAACGCGTTGTTGATCACGGTGACGTTCGACACATGGTTGATGTTCACGCCGCGCGCGTAGCGCGAGCTGACCCGGTAGCCCGGCACGTAGACCTCGCGCGGCCCGAGCGGGAACCAGCCGACCGCCGGCCCGCCGCCGACCGAGATCGACACGTTGCCGCGCGAGCCGCCGACCCACGCCACCAGCGCCGGCGCGTAGACCGGGCGGTGGACGCGCTGCCCCGGTGTCCAGCACCAGCGGTTGCGCAGGTAGACCCAGCGGCCGTAGTGGAACGGTGCGAAGCCCCACGGCGCCGCGTCGATCCAGGTCCAGCCCCACGGCCGCACGTAGGTCCAGCGGCCCTGGCTGTAGGGCGCCCAGTCGACCGCCACGGAGGTCGGGTACCAGACAGCGCCGTAGTCGGGCGTCTGCTCCCAGCGGCCGTAGGCATCGAGCTCGGCGGCGCCGCTCATCTCGGGCGAGACATAGCGCTCGGCCACGCTGCCGATGGTGCGCCGGTCGCGCTCGCTGCTCCAGCCGGCGAACGCGTCGTTCACCGGCGCGAACACCGTGTACTGCGCGACGCCGCCGGAATCGATCCAGAACTCGGCGCGCTGTCCCGCGGCCACGCCGATGCCGCTGTTGGGGCCCTCGTAGCGCGCCTCGCCGGCATAGACCGTCAGGTCGCTCTTGCCGTTGACGCGGTCGACGCGGTAGGTGCCGCTGCGCTGCACGAGGAAGCGGCCCTCGTCGGTGGTGAACTCGAGTTCGCCGGCGCCCTCGGGATCGCGCACGCGCGCGATCACGCTGCCCTCCAGCAACTGCAGGGAGGCCTGTGCATCGTCGAGCTGGACGACCTCGACTTCGGTGCCCGAATCGAGCCGCAGGCTGGTCGAGCCGATCTGCAGTTCGGCGCGCGCGCCGGTGTCGGTGGCGATGCGGTCGCCGCTGGTCAGCGGCTGGTTGCGCTCGGCGCTGACCCATTCGCCGGCATCCGGGCTGTAGACCCAGACCTGGCCCGCCGCTTCGGAGACGCGCGCCACGCGGCCGGGCGGGTCGACCTCCGGCTCCTGCGCGACCGCGACGAACGCCGCGGCGCCGAGAACCATCGCCACGGCGGAGCCCGCGGCGGCGCGGGCGAGGACGGCGAATCGTCGAGAAAGGGTCGAGCTCATCGGAGAACCTCCAGTGCCACGGACGCACGTTCGCCCATGCTGCCTTCCGTCAACGCGGCGGCAGGTGGTCCCGCCGACCGCACGGGCGTAGGAAAAACGCCCGTTTACACCGGCGTGTGGAATCAGTCGTCCGCGGCGGCGTCGAGCCCGGGGAACAGCACGCTGGTGAAGCCGAAGCGCGAGAAGTCGCGCACCCGCATCGGGTAGAGCTTGCCGATCAGGTGATCGCATTCGTGCTGCACGACGCGGGCGTGGAAGCCCTCGGCCTCGCGGTCGATCGCGCGGCCTTCGGCGTCGAGACCGGTGTAGCGGATTCGCGCGATGCGCGGCACCACGCCACGCAGGCCCGGCACCGACAGGCAGCCTTCCCAGCCCTCCTCCTCGGCATCGCCGAGCGGCGTGATGACCGGGTTGATCAGCACGGTCTCGGGCACCGGCGGCGCATCCGGGTAGCGCTGGTTCTGGCCGAAGCCGAAGATCACCAGCTGCAGGTCGACGCCGATCTGCGGTGCGGCCAGCCCGGCACCGTTGACGGCGTGCATGGTCTCGAACAGGTCGTCGACCAGCGCGCGCAACGCGGGCGTGCCGATCGCGTCGGCCGGCACCGGCGGCGCCACGCGCAGCAGGCGCGGGTCGCCCATCTTCAGGATCTCGCGGATCGTCATGGGGTCAGCTTCGAGAAGGCATCGATCACCTCAGGTGGGGCCTGCACCAGTTCGATCAAGACGCCCTCGCCGCCGACCGGGAACTCGGCGTTGCTCTTGGGGTGCACGAAGCAGATGTCGAACCCCGCGGCGCCCTGGCGGATACCACCCGGCGCGAATCGAACACCGTTCGCGGCCAGCCACTCGACGGCCCTCGGCAGATCGTCGATCCACAGGCCGATGTGGTTCAGCGGCGTCGTGTGCACTGCCGGCTTGCCGTTCGGATCGATCGGCTCCATCAGGTCGACCTCCACCTTCAACGGGCCGCTGCCCATCGCGCAGATGTCCTCGTCGACGTTCTCGCGCTCGGAGCGGAAGCTGCCCGTCACCTCGAGCCCGAACTTGTCGACCCACAGCGTGCGCAGCGCCGCCTTGCTCGGCCCGCCGATCGCGACCTGCTGGATGCCGAGCACCTTGAAGGGACGGGTTGCCGTGCTGCTCATCACTGGAACTCCATGATCACCTGGTCGACCGCGAGGCTCTCGCCCTTCGCGGCCTTGACGGCCGAGACCACGCCGTCCTGCGACGCGATCAGGATGTTCTCCATCTTCATGGCCTCGATCACCGCGAGCTTCTCGCCGGCGCGCACGGCCTGCCCGGCGGTCACGGCGACGTCGACGAGCAGGCCGGGCATCGGTGACAGCAGGAACTTGGACAGATCGGGCGGCGCCTTGAATGGCATCAGCGCATTCAGTTCCGCGGCGCGCGGCGACAGCACGCGCACCGTCGTCTGCGCGCCGTGGTGGGTGACGCGGTAGGCCAGCATCAGCCGCTCGACCTGGGCGCAGAACGGCTGGCCGGCCAGGTCGCCGTGCATCGCGGTGTCGCGCAGCGGCCGCGTGAAGCGGATCGGATAGGCCCGGCCGGCCACGCGCACGTCGTACACGTCCCCTTCCAGCCGCACGCTCGCCGGCGTCTCGTGGCGCGTGCCGTCGGCATCGGTCTGCACGACGATGAACGCCTCGCCGACCTGCAACTCGTGCCCGCGCAACTGCCCGCTGATGCCGGCCGAGCGCGCGAGTACGCGGCGGTTCGTTGCGACGGCGAGCGCGAGCAGGAAGTGCGGGTCCTCGTGCTGCACCGAGGCGCGCGTGAAGCCCTTCGGGTAGTTCTCGGCGATGAAGCCGGTGTTGAAATCGCCGGCGACGAACTTCGGGTGCGCGAGTAGCGCGGCCTGGAACGGGATGTTGCTCGAGATGCCCTGGATCACGAAGGCGTCGAGCGCGTCGCGCATCTTCGCGATCGCGTCGTTGCGGTCGGTGCCGCAGGCGATCAGCTTGCAGATCATCGAGTCGTAGAACATCGGGATCTCGCCGCCTTCGTAGACGCCGGTGTCGACACGGATGCCGCCGCCCTCGGGCACCGGCAGCGAGGCCGTCATCGTCTGCGCCGGCGGCTCGAACGCGACCAGGCGGCCGGTGCTCGGCAGGAAGCTGCGCAGCGGATCTTCCGCGTTGATGCGGCACTCGATCGCCCAGCCCTTGCGGGGGATCTGTTCCTGCGTGAACGCCAGCGGCTCGCCGGCCGCGACGCGGATCATCTGCTCCACCAGGTCGAGACCGGTGATGCACTCCGTCACCGGGTGCTCCACCTGCAGCCGCGTGTTCATCTCGAGGAAGTAGAAGCTCTGGTCCTTGCCGACGACGAACTCGACGGTGCCGGCGCTCTGGTAGTTCACTGCCTTCGCGAGTTGCACGGCCTGCGCGCCCATCGCCTTGCGCGTCTCATCGCTGATGAATGGCGACGGCGCCTCCTCGATCACCTTCTGGTGCCGGCGCTGGATCGAGCACTCGCGCTCCCACAGGTAGACGCAGTGGCCATGCGCATCGCCCAGCACCTGGATCTCGATGTGGCGCGGCTCCTCGACGAACTTCTCGATGAACACGCGGTCGTCGCCGAAGCTGTTGCGCGCCTCGTTGCGGCACGAGCTGAAGCCCTCGAAGGCCTCCTTGTCGTTGAACGCCACGCGCAAGCCCTTGCCGCCGCCGCCGGCCGAGGCCTTGATCATCACCGGATAGCCGATGCCCTTGGCGATCTCGACCGCCTGCTCCGGCGTGTCGATCGCCGCGTTGTAGCCGGGGATGGTGTTGACCTTGGCGGCACCCGCGAGCTTCTTCGATTCGATCTTGTCGCCCATCGCGGCGATCGACGCGTGCTTGGGACCGATGAAGACGATGCCCTCTTCCTCGACCTTGCGCGCGAACTCGGTGTTCTCGCTGAGGAAGCCATAGCCCGGGTGCACGGCCTGCGCGCCGGTCTGCTTGCAGGCCGCGATGATCTTGTCCATCACGAGGTACGAATCGCGGCTCGGCGCCGGGCCGATGAACACGGCTTCGTCGGCGAGCTCGACATGCAATGCGTCGCGGTCGGCCTCGGAGTAGACGGCGACCGTGGCGATGCCCATCTTCTTCGCGGTCTTGATGACGCGGCAGGCGATCTCGCCGCGGTTGGCTATGAGGATCTTCGTGAACATGGGTGGTCTTTCCAGCTATTTTTTACCGCCAAGGGCGCCAAGACGCCAAGGACGCCAAGGAAGAGCAAGACGACTTCTTTTCCTTGGCGCCCATTGCGATCTTGGCGTCCTTGGCGGTAAGAAATCGGCAGGCATCACGCGCCGCTAATCAAAGTGGAATGTTCCCGTGCTTGCGCCACGGGTCGTCGACCTTCTTGTCGCGCAGCATCACCAGCGAGCGGCAGATGCGCTTGCGGGTCTCGTGGGGCTGGATCACGTCGTCGATGTAGCCGCGTGCGCCGGCGACGAAGGGGTTCGCGAACTTGGCCTTGTACTCGGCCTCGCGCGCGGCCAGCTTGGCCGGGTCGCCCTTTTCCTCGCGGAAGATGATCTCGACCGCGCCCTTCGCGCCCATCACCGCGATCTCGGCGTTCGGCCACGCGAAGTTGACGTCGCCGCGCAGGTGCTTGGAGCTCATCACGTCGTAGGCGCCGCCGTAGGCCTTGCGCGTGATGACGGTGATCTTCGGCACCGTGCACTCGGCGTAGGCGTACAGCAGCTTGGCGCCGTGCTTGATGATGCCGCCGTACTCCTGCGCCGTGCCGGGCATGAAGCCGGGCACGTCGACGAAGGTCAGCACCGGGATGTTGAACGCGTCGCAGAAGCGCACGAAGCGCGCGGCCTTGATGCTGCTCTTGATGTCCAGGCAGCCCGCCAGCACCAGCGGCTGGTTCGCGACGATGCCGACCGCCTGGCCGTCCATGCGGCCGAAGCCGATGACGATGTTCTTCGCGTAGTCGGGCTGAAGCTCGAAGAAGTCGCCGTCGTCGACGGTCTTCACGATCAGCTCCTTCATGTCGTAGGGCTTGTTCGGGTTGTCAGGCACCAGCGTGTCGAGCGACAGGTCAGTGCGGTCCGCCGGATCGCTGCTCGGCCGCACCGGCGCCTTCTCGCGGTTGTTCAGCGGCAGGTAGTTGAAGAAGCGGCGCAGCATCGCGAGGGCGTCCACGTCGTTGTCGAACGCCAGGTCGGCCACGCCACTTTTCGTGGTGTGGACCGACGCGCCGCCCAGGTCCTCCGTCGACACTTCCTCATGCGTCACCGTCTTCACCACCTCGGGGCCGGTAACGAACATGTACGAGCTGTCCTTCACCATGAAGATGAAGTCGGTCATCGCCGGCG
>JAZKIO010000043.1:0-54482 GCA_040384825.1 Pseudomonadota bacterium | reverse complement strand
AGAGATCGCTGCTGCGCGCGCGCTGGCTGTGCAGCTTGATCTGCAGCCGCAGGTCATTGACCGAATCGGCGTTGCGCAGCGCGTCCTCGAAGGTAATCGCGTGGCCCTCGTACAGATCGAACAGCGCCTGGTCGAAGGTCTGCATGCCGAGCTCGCGCGAGCGCTTCATGATCTCCTTGATCTCGGAGACCTCGCCCTTGAAGATCAGGTCGGACACCAGCGGCGTGTTCAGCATGATCTCGACCGCGGCGACGCGGCCGCGCCCTTCCTGGCGCGGCATCAGGCGCTGCGAGATCAGCCCCTTCAGGTTGAGCGACAGGTCCATCAGCAGCTGCGCGCGCCGCTCTTCCGGGAAGAAGTTGATGATCCGGTCGAGCGCCTGGTTCGCGCTGTTGGCGTGCAGCGTGGCCAGGCACAGGTGGCCGGTCTCGGCGAAGGCCACCGCGTGCTCCATGGTCTCGCGGTCGCGGATCTCGCCCATCAGGATCACGTCAGGTGCCTGGCGCAGCGTGTTCTTCAGCGCCTGCTCCCAGCCGTCGGTGTCGATGCCCACCTCGCGCTGCGTGATGATGCAATTCTTGTGCGGATGCACGAACTCCACCGGGTCCTCGATCGTGATGATGTGGCCGAACGAGTTCTCGTTGCGGTAGTCGACCATCGCCGCCAGCGAGGTGCTCTTGCCCGAGCCGGTGGCGCCGACGAAGATCACGAGCCCGCGCTTGGTGACCGCCACGTCCTTCAGCACCTGCGGCAGGTTGAGGCTGTCGATCGTCGGCAGCGTCTGCGGGATCGTCCGCATCACCATGCCGATGTGGCTTTGCTGCACGAACGCGTTGACGCGGAACCGGCCGATGCCCTGCGGCGCGATCGCGAAGTTGCACTCCTTGGTGCGCTCGAACTCCGCCGCCTGCTTGTCGTTCATGATGGCGCGCGTCAGCGCCAGCGTGTGCTGGCCGGTCAGCGGCTGCGGTGAGACCTTGGTGACCTTGCCGTCGACCTTGATCGCGGGCGGGAAGTCGGCCGTGATGAACAGGTCGGAGCCATTGCGCGACACCATCAACCGCAACAGGTCGTTGATGAACTTGGAAGCCTGATCGTGTTCCATCGCTGTTCCTAGCCGGGGAAGTTTTCTGGGAACTTGGCCTTGCCGCGTGCCTCGGCCGGCGAGATGACGTTGCGTCGCACCAGGTCGGTGAGGTTCTGGTCGAGCGTCTGCATCCCCATCGCGTTGCCGGTCTGGATCGACGAGTACATCTGCGCGATCTTGGCCTCGCGGATCAGGTTGCGGACCGCCGCGGTGCCCAGCATGATCTCGTGCGCCGCCACGCGGCCGCTGCCGTCCTTGGTCTTGCACAGCGTCTGCGAGATCACGCCGATCAGCGACTCCGACAGCATCGCGCGGACCATCTCCTTCTCGGCCGCGGGGAACACGTCGACCACGCGGTCGATCGTCTTCGCGGCGCTGGACGTGTGCAGCGTGCCGAACACCAGGTGGCCGGTCTCGGCGGCAGTGAGCGCCAGGCGGATCGTCTCCAGGTCGCGCAGCTCGCCGACCAGGATCGCGTCCGGGTCCTCGCGCAGCGCACTGCGCAATGCGTTGTTGAAGCTCAGCGTGTGCGGCCCGACCTCGCGCTGGTTGATCAGGCACTTCTTGGATTCGTGGACGAACTCGATCGGGTCTTCCACCGTCAGCACGTGGCCGAACTCGTTCTCGTTGAGGTGGTTGACCATCGCCGCCAGCGTGGTCGACTTGCCGGAGCCGGTCGGGCCGGTCACGAGCACCAGGCCGCGCGGCTTCAGCGAGAGCTCGGCGAACACCTTCGGTGCATTGAGCTGCTCGAGCGTGAGGATCTTCGAGGGGATCGTCCGGAACACGGCGCCGGCGCCGCGGTTCTGATTGAACGCGTTGACGCGGAAGCGCGCCAGGCCCTGGATCTCGAACGAGAAATCACACTCCAGCGTTTCCTCGTACGCCTTGCGCTGCGAGTCGTTCATGATGTCGTACACCATGCCGTGGACCTGCTTGTGGTCCAGCGGATCGATGTTGATGCGGCGCACGTCACCGTGAACGCGGATCATCGGCGGCAGGCCGGCCGACAAATGGAGGTCGGACGCCTTGTTCTTGACCGAAAAAGCCAGCAGCTGGGTGATGTCCATGAATCCGTGGGTAGGTTGGCGCGAAGCGCGAGAAACCAGACGGCAGGCTAGGCTCACCCTAAGCCCTGCGGGATACTCCGGCGCATTATGGCGATGATCGCAGACAACTTACAACAAGTGCACGAGCGCGTGGCCGCAGCGTGCACGCAGGCCACGAGGCCCGTGCAAAGCGTCACGTTGCTCGTCGTGAGCAAGACCTTCGATGCGGGCGCAGTTCGCGAGGCTGTTGCGGCCGGCGAGCACCGCTTCGGCGAGAACTACGTGCTCGAAGGCGTCGAGAAGATCGCCGCGCTGGCCGATCTGCGCGCGCAGCTCGAATGGCACCTGATCGGGCCGCTGCAATCGAACAAGACCCGCGTCGTCGCCGAGCAGTTCGACTGGGTCCACTCGGTCGACCGGCTCAAGATCGCGCAACGCCTGTCCGACCAGCGCCCCGCCCACCTGCCGCCGCTGCAGGTCTGCCTGCAGGTCAACATCAGCGGCGAGGCGAGCAAGAGCGGGCTGAAGCCCGACGAGGTGGCCGACGTGGCCACGGCCGTCGCCGCGCTCCCGCGTCTCACGCTGCGTGGGTTGATGGCGATTCCGGAACCCGCGGCCGACCCGGCCGGCCAGCGCGCGCCGCACCGCGCGTTGCGCGAGCTGCTGGCGCGCCTGCGCAGCACGGGCCTGAGCTCGCTCGATACCTTGTCGATGGGCATGAGCGCCGACCTCGAAGCCGCGATCGCCGAGGGCGCGACGATCGTGCGCATCGGCAGCGCGATCTTCGGCGCGCGCGGGACGGCCGGCTGACCCGTCGGCTCAGCCGCCGCGCAGCGCCAGCGTCATGAAGACGCTGTTGACGTCTTCCACGTAGCTGCCGAACGGCCCGGTGCGCACGAACCCGACGCTTTCGTACAAGCGATGCGCCGGCACGAACGCCGCGACCGAGCCGGTCTCCAGGCTGAGGCGCTCGTAGCCGCGCGACCGGGCCACGTCGAGGATGTGCATCAGCAGCGCTCGCCCTGCGCCGGTGCGCCGACGCGCCTCGGGTGTGCGCATCGACTTGATCTCGCCGTGCGTCGGGCTCAGTTCCGACAGCGCGCCGCAACCGAGCAGCCCCGCGTCGTCCCATGCCGACCAGAACGTGATGCCGGGCGCGCGCAGCTTCGCCAGGTCGAGCGCATGGACGCTCTCCGGCGGCCCGAGCGCGTGCATGTTGCGCAGGTGCTCTTCGAGCAGCGCGTGGATCTCGGGGCGGGTCAGGTCGTCGAGTTGGATCTTCATGGGTGCATCGTGCCGTCAGATCGGCAGCATCGTCGTGTTCTTCACTTCTTCCATCACCGCGTAGGTGCGCGTCTCGCGCACGCCGGGCAGCGCCCAGATCACCGAGCCGACGAAGCCGCGGTAGGCGTTCATGTCGGCGACGCGGGTCTTGATCAGGTAGTCGAAGCCGCCGGCAACAAGATGGCATTCGAGGATCTCGGGCCGCACCTGCACGGCGGCCTTGAAGATGTTCATCGCGTCGTGCGTGGTGCGGTCGAGCACGACCTCGATGAACACCAGCAGACCGGCGCCGAGCTTGTCCGGGTTCAGCCGCGCCTCGTAGCCGAGGATGAAGCCGTCACGCGTCAGCCGCTTGACGCGTTCGAGTACCGCCGTGGGCGAGAGGTGCACCTCCTCGGCCAGCTTGAGGTTCGAGATGCGGCCATCGGACTGCAGCACGCGCAGGATGCGCGTGTCGATCCGGTCGAGCAGCAGCGGTGGCGTGTCGTCGATCCCCATGCCGAACTATTCTCCGCCGAACCGCTGTGTTTCGGCGATTAATGCGGGAAGCAAACCCATAACCTAGCCATCCATCCCGCCCGATCGAGGTTCACGATGTTCGACCTGCCCGCCGCCCGCGCCCGCCTGCCCCACCCGTATCGCGATGAATTCCAGGTGCTGGGCGCGTTGCTGAAGTCGATGGACGGGCAGGTCGACTGGCCGGACGCGGTGCGCCGCGCACGCCCCTGGGTGCAGTCGGTGCGCGACAACCCGGCTCCCTTCTGGGCCATGGAATCGCTGCTGCAGGAGTACCCGATCTCCACCGCCGAAGGCCAGGCGCTGATGCGGCTGGCCGAAGCGCTGCTGCGCGTGCCCGACGCCGAGACGGCGATGGCGTTGACCGCCGACCAACTCGGCAAGGCCGATTTCGATGCCGATTCCGGCGGCGCGCACAAGCTGCTCGCCAACCTGTCGGCCAGCGCCATCGCGCTGTCGAAGAAGTTCCTGCCCGAGAACGATTCGGAGCGCGGCATCCTCAAGCGCCTGGGCGCACAGACCGTCGTCGCCGCCACCGTGCGCGCGATCCAGCTGCTCGGCAAGCAGTTCGTGCTCGGCCGCTCGATCAAGGAGGCGATGGGCGAAGCGGCGTCCGCGCGCAAGGCCTTGAAGGGACTGCGCTTCAGCTACGACATGCTCGGCGAAGGCGCGCGCACCGAGGCCGACGCGCAGCGCTACCTCGCGTCGTACCTGAACGCGATCCACGCGATCGCCGCCGCGAAGAACGCCGCCGGCCCCGAGGCGGCGGACGGCATCTCGATCAAGCTCAGCGCCCTCTTCTCGCGCTACGAGGACGCGCAGCGCGAGCGCGTGTTCGCCGAGCTGCTGCCGCGCGTCTGGCAGCTGATCGAGCCGGCCGCGCGCGCCGACATCAACCTGACGATCGACGCCGAGGAAAGCGACCGCCTCGAGCTCTCGCTAGCCGTGCTGGACGCGCTGGCCGCGCGCATCGCCCGCGAATTCCCGCAGTGGCGCGGCTTCGGCCTGGCCGTGCAGGCGTATCAGACGCGCGCGCTCGACGTGATCGCCGAGGTCGCGCGCATCGCGCGCTCGAACAAGCTGCGCTTCATGGTGCGGCTGGTGAAGGGCGCGTACTGGGACGGCGAGATAAAGCGCGCACAGGAGCTGGGCCTGGCCGGCTACCCGGTCTTCACCCACAAGCACCACACCGACATCTCCTACCTCGCCTGCGCCCGCGCGCTGATCGCCGACGCCGACGTGATCTACCCGCAGTTCGCGACCCACAACGCCGGGACCATCGGCGCGATCATCGGCATGGCGCAGGCAGCCGGCGCGCGTTATGAAATGCAGCGCCTGCACGGCATGGGCGAGGGCGTGTACCGCGAGGTGATGCGCGACGCGCGAATCCCGGTGCGCGTCTATGCGCCGGTGGGCGAACACCGCGATCTGCTCGCCTACCTGGTGCGGCGGCTGCTGGAGAACGGCGCCAACTCGTCGTTCGTGCATCAGCTGTCGGACGAGGCCGTCGAGGTCGACACGTTGCTCGCCTCGCCGCTGGTGCCGGCCGCGAAGGCCGGCATCGCCGCGCCGATCGCGCTGTACGGCTTCGACGGCCACGGCGGACGCGCGAACTCCCGCGGCGTCGACCTGGCCTGCTTGGCCGAGCGCGCGCCGCTCGACGCAGCGCTCGCCGCGACCATCGTGCCGGTGGTCCGCGAAGCGACCGGCGCCGACGTAAACGCGGCGATGGCGCGCCTGGCCACCGGCTTCAAGGCCTGGAACGCCACGCCGCTCGCCCACCGCGCCGCGGTGCTGCGCCGCGCGGCCGACGCCCTCGAAGCGCGCCTGCCCGAGTTCTGCGGCCTGCTGGTGAAGGAGGCGCACAAGACGCTGGGCGATACCGTCGCCGAAGTCCGCGAGGCGGTCGACTTCTGCCGCTACTACGCCGACCAGGCCGAGGCACGCCTCGCCAAGCAGGTGCTGCCCGGCCCGACCGGCGAGAGCAACGAACTCCACCTGCACGGCCGCGGCGTGTTCGTCTGCATCAGCCCGTGGAACTTCCCGCTCGCGATCTTCGCCGGGCAAGTCGTCGCGGCGCTGGTCGCCGGCAACGCGGTCGCCGCCAAGCCGGCCGAGCAGACGCCCGCCGTCGCGCAGCGCTTCGTCGAGCTGCTGCACGCGGCCGGCGTGCCCGCCGACGCACTCGCGCTGCTGCACGGCCCGGGCGAGACCGTCGGCGCCGCGTTGGTCGCCGATGCGCGCACGGCCGGCGTCTGCTTCACCGGCTCGACCGCCGTCGCCAGGCTCATCAACCGCGCGCTCGCCGCCAAGGACGGCGCGATGGTGCCGCTGATCGCCGAGACCGGCGGCATCAACGCGATGATCGTCGACAGCACCGCGCTGCCCGAGCAGGTGGTCGATGCGGTCGTGCAGAGCGCGTTCCGTTCCGCCGGCCAACGCTGCTCGGCGCTGCGCCTGCTGTGCGTGCACGAGGGCATCGCCGACGGTGTGATCGAGATGGTGCGCGGCGCATTGAAGGCGCTGAACGTCGGCGACCCGGCGCTCCTTGCGACCGACGTGGGTCCGGTCATCGACGACGAGGCCTTCGCCGGCATCGGCGCCCACGTGGCGCGCCTGCGCGCGCAGGCGAAGACCATCGGCGAGGCGCCGGTCGCGTCCACATTCCCGCGCCTGATCGCGCCGATCGCGTTCGAGCTCGATGCGATCGCCGACGTGACGCAGGAGATCTTCGGCCCGGTGCTGCACGTCGTGCGCTGGCGCGGCGATGTCGACGCGGTCGTCGCGCAGATCAACGCGCTCGGCTACGGCCTGACGCTGGGCATCCAGACGCGCATCGACTCGCGCGCGCTGCGCCTGGCCGCCGCGGCGCGCATCGGCAACGTCTACGTCAACCGCAACATGATCGGCGCCGTCGTCGGCGTGCAGCCGTTCGGGGGCGAGGGCCTGTCCGGCACCGGCCCGAAAGCCGGCGGCCCGCACTACCTCTACCGCTTCTGCGCCGAGCAGACCGTGACGATCAACACCGCCGCGGCCGGTGGCAACGCGACGCTGCTGGCCGGCGGCCACTGAGGCGCGTCACACCGGTTGCCGGTAGCGCGCCTCCTGCGTGCGGCCGCCGTAGCCGTAGGCGCTGGCGCGCAGGTCGGCCACATGCACGTGCACGTACGAGTGCTCGGCCACCTCGCCGAGCAGCTCGCCCATCGCGGCATGCACCGCGGCGATGTAGCGCGCCTTCTCGGCCTTGGTGTTGGTCTCGTCGGTGATGCTTGAATACCAGTGGTAGCTGCGCGGGCGATCGGCGCGCAGCGCCTGGCCGGCGATGAACCAGTGTGCGGGTTCGATGAATTCGACGACGACCGCGGTGAGCGCGCGGTCCTTGCCGAGCAGCGAGGCGGTGAGTTCGGCCGCCGCGTCGGCGACCCGGGGGGCGAGCGCATCGTCGCGTGCGCCGGATATCTGGATGTGCAGGTAAGGCATCTCGTCGTCCATTCGGTGGTGTTGACGACTGAACTGTAGGCAGCGATGATTCCCGCGTGAAGCAGATCATTTCCATCGCATTCATCGAAGACATAGATGAATGACCTCGACCCGGCCTGGCTGCGCAGCTTCGTCGCCATCGCCCGCGCGGGCTCCATCACCCGCGCCGCGCCGCAGGTGCACCGCACGCAATCGGCGGTCAGCACGCACCTGCAGCAGCTCGAAGCGAGCGTCGGCGCGCACCTCGTCGAGCGCAGCACCCGCGCGCTCGCACTGACGGCCGCCGGCCTCGCCTTCCTCCCGCATGCGCAGGCGCTGCTGCGCGCGCAGGACGACGCCCACGCGGCCGTGCGCCCCACGCGCGAGGCGATCACGCACCGCCTGGGCATCAGCGAGTACTTCATGCCGGACCGCCTCGGCGAACTGCTGGGCGTGCTGCGCGACGCCGCCGGCCCGGCGCGGCTGGAGCTGCTGCTCGGCACCTCGGCGCCGCTGCAGCGTCACTGGGCGCAGGGCGACGCCGACCTGGTCGTCGTCACCGCCACCGCGCCGCCGCCCGGCGCCAGGCTGCTGCGGCGCGAGCCGCTCGCCTGGGTCGCGTCGCCCGGCCTCGCGCTGCCGCCGGGCCAGCCGGTGCCCCTGGTGCTGCTCGGCCACGAATGCCCGGTGCGCGAGATCGCGCTGAGCGCGCTGGCGCGCACCGGCCGCGCGCACCACCTGCAACTCGGCTGCACCGGCAGCCAGGCGGCCGTGGCCGCCATCCGCGCGGGCTGGGGTGTCGGCTGCCTGAACCATTCGGCGGTCACGCCCGACATGGCGGTGCTGACCCGGCAGGACGCGCGGCGTTGGCCCTCGCCCGGCCGCCTGTCGTTCTACCTGCTCGCGCGGCCCGGCGCGCGCGCGCTGGCGCAGGCGCTGACGGCATGGGCCCGATGAACTACCTCGCCTTCGAGCACAGCGAGGGCGACGACGGCGTGACCACGCTCGAAGCGCTCGCCTCCACCGCGGCCGACCAGCACGCCGCTGTCATGGCCGAGGTGCAGCAGGTGCTCGACTGGGCGTGGCGCCACTTCCCGCACGGCCACGGCCCGGCCGACGAGGGCTTCGACTGGGACGACGACCTGCAGGTCGTCGTCGAGCGCGGCGGTTGGCATGCGGTCACGCTCACGCTGACCGGCTCGCCCGCCTTCGTCGAGGCCTTCATCGCGGCGTTCGGCGGGCCGGCGGAGTGACGGTACCTGCCGCCGCGCGGACAATGAGGCGCGCTTTCACCCTTTCGGTCCTCATCACATGAACACACTCGCATTCATCGGCGGCGGCAACATGGCCAGCGCCATCATCGGCGGGCTGATCCAGAGCGGCCGGGCGGCCGACACGATCGTCGTCGTCGATCCCGGCGCGGCGCAGCGCGACAAGCTGCAGGCCGACTTCGGCGTGCGCACGCTGGCCGTTGCCGATGCATCCCTCGCCTCGGCGGCGCTGGTGGTGTGGGCCGTCAAGCCGCAGTTCTTCCAGGCCGCCGCGCAGCCCTGCGCGGCTTTCGTCGGTGCGGCGCTGCAGCTCAGCGTGATGGCTGGCATCCGCAGCGAGTCGATCGCGCGGGCGACCGGCGCGTCGCGGATCGTGCGCACCATGCCGAACACGCCGGCGCTGGTCGGGCAGGGGATGACCGGGCTGTTCGCGCTCGACGCGGTCAGTGCGGCGGACCGCGCGCAGGTCGAGGCGGTGCTGGCGCCGACCGGCGCGCTGCTGTGGGTCGATCGCGAGGCCGATCTGGACGCGGTCACCGCGCTGTCCGGCTCGGGCCCGGCCTACGTCTTCTACTTCGTCGAGGCGATGATGGAAGCGGCCGTCGCCATGGGCCTCAGCGCCGAGCAGGGCAAGGCGCTCGCGCTCGGCACCTTCGCCGGTGCGACCGCGCTGGCGCAGGCCTCGGCCGACGCGCCCGCCGTGCTGCGCGAACGCGTCACGTCCAAGGGCGGCACGACCCATGCGGCGCTCATGGCGCTGGAGGCCGCCGGCGTCAAGGCCGCGTTCGTCGCGGCGATGGCGGCGGCGCAGCAGCGCGCCCGCGAGCTGGGCGACGAGTTCGGTCGCTGACCGGCGCGGCGTACAAGGCCGCGGTCCGGCCGACCGTCGTCGCCACGGAGTCGCGCAGCGCGGGCGGCGCGATGACTTCCGCCTCCGGACCGAGCCGCAGCATCTGGCCGGTCGCATGCTCGATCGTCTCGATCGGCACCGAGACGCGCTGCCAGCCCGGCCGCCCGGGCTCCGCCTGCGCACTCGCCGCGGCGGCCTCGCCGAGCGCATGGCCCAGGCCACGCAGCCGCTTCATGCCCAGCGGCGTGAGGCGCAGCGTCGCGCTCCCGCGCACCAGCTCCGCCTCGAAGCGCCGCGTCGACTGCGCCCAGTAAGCGGCGAGGTCGAAGCCGGCCGGTCGCACGAAGCGCTCCTCGCCGACCACCAGCTCGAGGATGTTCGACAGGCGCCAGGTCCGCGGGCCCTTGCCGTGGCTGGCCACCACGTACCAGACGCCGGCCTTCAGCACGAGGCCGAGCGGGTCGAGCCGGCGCCGGCTCGTGCCGCGCCAGCTCTCGTAGCGCACGTCGATTCGGCGCTCGCCCCAGACCGCCTGCGCGATCGCCGGCAGGTGATCGGTCTCGGCCGGGCCGCGGTACCAGTCGATCGGGTCGGCGTGGAAGCGCGAACTCACCCGCCGCGCGTCCTCGCGCCAGCCGTCGGGCAGCGCGGCCAGCAGCTTGAGCTGCGCGGACGCCATCGCCTCGCCCAGGCCGAGCTCGGCCGCCGGCCCGGGCAGGCCGCCGAGGAACATCGCCTGCGCCTCGGGCGCCGTGAGCCCGTCGACCCGCGTGCGCCAGCCGGGCTGCAGCACGAAGCCGCCCTGGCGCCCGCGCTCGGCCCAGACCGGCACGCCGGACGCGCTGAGCTCGTCGACATCGCGGTAGACGGTGCGCACCGAGACCTCCAGCTCCGCGGCCAGCGCCTGCGCACTCAGCCGGCCGCGGCCCTGCAGCAGCATCAGGAGGGACAACAGGCGGCTGGCTCGCATGCGCCGCAGTGTCCTCGATAAAGCTGACATCCGTTGGCAGGTATGGCGCTCGATGATGCCGCCACACCTCAACACCGGAGACTCCCATGACACCGCTCCCGCCCGTCATCGAACTGCGCCAGTACACGCTGCACCCCGGCCGACGGGACGAACTGATCGCGCTGTTCGAACGCGAGTTCATCGAGCCGCAGGAGGCGCTTGGCATCACCGTGGCCGGCGTCTTCCGCGATCTCGAGGAGCCCGATCGCTTCGTCTGGCTGCGCGGCTTCGCCGACATGGCCAGCCGCCCGTCCGCCCTCTCGGCCTTCTACGAGGGCCCGGTCTGGCGCGCGCACCGCGACACCGCCAACGCCACCATGATCGACAGCGACGACGTGCTGCTGCTCAACCCCGTCCGGCCGGGCACGACGGTCGGCCAGGCGGGCTGCGTGAGCGCCACGGTCTGCGCGCTGCGCACGCCCGCGGCCGGGCTGCTGGCCGGGTTCGAGCAGGACGTGCGCGACGCCTGGCTGAGCGCCGGCGCGGCCTGGGTCGTCGGCCTGGTCACGGACGCCGCGCCCAACAACTTCCCGCGGCTGCCGGTGCGCGAGGGCGAGTCGGTGATCGTGTGGCTCAGCGGCTTCGAGGATGCGCAGGCGCAACGTCGCCATGCCGCGCAGATGGCCGGGTCGCCCGCGTGGCAGCACTGGTGCGCGCAGCTCGCAGCCGCGCCGCAGACGAGGCGCTTCGCGCCGACAGCGCGCTCGGCGATCGGGCCGGCGTACCTCGGCCGCCCGGGCGACTTCGACTTCCTCGTCGGCCACTGGGACGTGCACAACCGGCGTCTCGCACAGCGCCACGTCGGCTGCGCGCGCTGGGAGGAATTCCCCGGCCTCGAACAGGCCACCAAGCAGCTCGACGGCCTGGTCTCGGTCGACCAGATCGACTTCCCGACCCAGGGCTTCAGCGGCTGCACCGTGCGCACGCTGGACCTGGCCGCGCAGTGCTGGGCGATCCACTGGATCAGCAGCCGCAGCGGCCGCCTCGAACCTCCCGTGCACGGCGGCTTCCGGGGCGACCGCGGCGAGTTCTTCGGCGACGACATCGACGACGGCCGGCCGGTGCGGGTGCGCTTCGTCTGGGAACGCCTAGGCCCGAACGCCGCCCGCTGGACGCAGGCCTTCGCGCTGGCCGGCCAGCCGTGGGAGACGAACTGGGTCATGGAAATGCACCGCCGGAGCTGAGGCGACGCAGGCGATCGAACGGGCCGGGCGGCGCGCAATGCCGCGTGGGCGTCACTCCATGCAAACCCGGCATGGCGCCGCGGCGGGAAACGGCGCAGGCTGCGCCTACAGTGTCGCCCCATGCCGGTCACGCGCCACGAGCAGGTGGCCGTCGCATGTCGCATCGTTCGAACCCATGAAGAGACAACCATGAGCCAACTTTCCTACGTCAGCCACACCGGCGGCACCGCCTGGGACACCTACATCTCCCAGGTCGACCGCGTCATCCCCTACCTGGGCCACCTGGCCCGCTGGTCCGAGACGCTGAAGCGGCCGAAGCGCGCGCTGATCGTCGACGTGCCGATCGAGCTCGACAACGGCGATGTCGCGCACTTCGAGGGCTACCGCGTGCAGCACAACCTGAGCCGCGGCCCGGGCAAGGGCGGCGTGCGCTACCACCCCGACGTGACGCTCGAGGAGGTGATGGCGCTGAGCGCGTGGATGACGGTGAAGTGCGCCGCGGTCAACCTGCCGTACGGCGGCGCCAAGGGCGGCATCCGCGTCGACCCGAAGAAGCTCTCGCTGAAGGAACTGGAGCGCATGACGCGCCGCTACACCAGCGAGATCGGCATCATCATCGGCCCGCAGCGCGACATCCCCGCGCCCGACGTGAACACCAACGGCCAGATCATGGCGTGGATGATGGACACGTATTCGATGAACACCGGCACCACCGCCACCGGCGTCGTCACCGGCAAGCCGCTGCACCTGGGCGGCTCGCTCGGCCGCGTCAAGGCGACCGGCCGCGGCGTGTTCGTGACCGGCCGCGAGGCGGCGCGCCGCCTCGGCCTGAGCCTGGAGGGCGTGCGCATCGCGGTGCAGGGCATGGGCAACGTCGGCGGCGCGGCGGCCGAGCTGTTCGTGCAGGCCGGCGCCAAGCTGGTGGCGGTGCAGGACCACACCGGTACGCTCGTCAACCCGCACGGCTTCGACATCGCCGACACGATGGCGGTGCTGCACCGCGACGGCGGCATCGCCAACTACGCCGGCGCCGAGCGCATCGCCGACGAATCGTTCTGGGACGTCGACTGCGACATCCTGATCCCGGCCGCGCTCGAATCGCAGATCACCGCGGCGCGCGCGCAGCGCATCAAGGCCAAGCTCGTGCTCGAAGGCGCCAACGGCCCCACCTTGCCCGACGCCGACGACGTGCTGCATGACCGCGGCGTGCTCGTCGTGCCCGACGTGATCTGCAACGCCGGCGGCGTGACGGTGAGCTACTTCGAGTGGGTGCAGGATTTCTCGTCGTTCTTCTGGAGCGAGGACGAGATCAACCTGCGGCTCGACAAGATCATGGTCGACGCGCTGAAGAAGATCTGGGACACCGCCGACCGCCACCGCATCAGCCTGAGGACCGCCACCTTCGCGGTGGCGTGCGAGCGCATCCTCACGGCCCGGGAAGAACGCGGCCTGTACCCGTGACCACACCGCGCTGCTGAACCGGTCGCCGGCGCCCTCTTGAAAGGCCGGCGCCCCGCCAATATCTCCTCGACGTCCCTGTTGCGACCCCGCACCGGGCGTCGATTTCGTTCATCGAAGCAGAAAGGAGATTCGGCCATGTATGCATCACTGCTCAACTATCCGGGCGCCCTGTTCGGCGACTTCGAGCGCCTGCGCCGCGAGCTGGACGACGTGTTCGAGAGCGCCGGCATGCCGGCGAACATCCGCTCCGTCGCCCCCGGGGCCTTCCCGGCCATCAACGTCGGCAACACGCCGGAGGCGCTGGAGGTCTACGCCTTCGCGCCCGGCATCGACGCGGCGAAGCTGGAGGTCACCGTCGACCGCGGCGTGCTGACGATCGCCGGCGAGCGCCCGTCCGACCTGCCGTCGCGCGACGCGCGCAGCGGCGGCAACGGCAACGAGAACACGCCGAGCGTCTTCAGCCGCGAGCGCCTCAGCGGCAGCTTCCGCCGCGCGATCAGCCTGCCGGAGGACGCCGACCCGGCGCAGATCACCGCGCAGTACAGCGACGGCGTGCTGCACGTCAGCGTCGCGCGCAAGCAGGCGGCCCAGCCGACCCGCATCACCGTCCAGTAAGCGCTTGAAGAAAGGAGAGACGAATCATGAGCAACGACAAGGAACTGACCACGACCCGCGGCAACGACGACACCGCCGTGCGCACGTCCTCCGAGGGCGGCAAGAACGGGCGCGAGGGACGTGACACCCGCGACACCCGTGCGCTGCTGCCGCGCGTCGACGTGCTGGAAGACACCGCCGGCATCACGCTGCTGGCCGACCTGCCCGGCGTGTCGAAGGAGCGGCTCGAACTCAAGGTGGAAGGCGACACGCTGCTGATCGAGGGCGAGGTCGGCACGCCGATGCCGGCGCAGATGCAGTCGGTCTACGCGGAGATCCGCGTGCCGCGCTACCGCCGCGCCTTCACGCTGAGCCGCGAGCTCGACAGCGCGCGCATCGAGGCGAACATGAAGGACGGCGTGCTGCGCCTGCGCATCCCCAAGCAGGAGCACGCCCGCCCGCGTCGCATCGAGGTGCGCGCCAGCTGAGCGGGCCTCAGCGCAGCGCGTAGGCCGCCGCCGTTCCGGCGAAGACCGCGAAGCCCAGCCAGTGGTTGAGCCGGAACGCGCGGAAGCAGCCGTCGCGCGAGCGGTCGCGGATCAGCGTGTAGTGCCAGGCCGCGAGCGCGGCCGCCGCCGCCAGGCCGGCGAAGTACGGCCAGGCCAGGCCGCGCTGCGCGCCGAGCACGCCCCAGATCGCGATGAACACGCCGTAGAACAGCATCACGCCGGCCACGTCGAACCGGCCGAGCGTGATCGCCGAGGTGCGGATGCCGATGGTCAGGTCGTCGTCGCGGTCGACCATCGCGTACTCGGTGTCGTAGGCCAGCACCCAGAACAGGTTGCCGACCAGCAGCCCCCACGCGAGCGCCGGCACGTGCCCGAGCACTGCCGCGAAGGCCATCGGGATGCCGAAGCTGAAGGCCACGCCGAGCACCGCCTGCGGCATCGAGAAGAAGCGCTTGGTGAACGGGTAGGCGATGCTGACCGCGAGCGCGACGACGCTCCACGCGATCGTCGCGGTGTTGGTCGTCAGCACCAGCCCGAACGCGAGCAGCGCCAGCACCGCGCCGAGCAGCAGCGCCTCGCGCACGCTCACCGCGCCGCTGGTCACCGGGCGCTGGGCGGTGCGCTTGACGTGCTTGTCGAAGTCGCGGTCGGCCACGTCGTTGACCGCGCAGCCGGCGCTGCGCATCAGGAAGGTGCCGAGCACGAACACGACCAGCAGGTGCCAGCCGGGGAAGCCGTCGGCCGCGATCCACAGTGCCGACAGCGTCGGCCACAGCAGCAGATACGTGCCGGCGGGGCGGTTCCAGCGGATGAGGTCCAGGTACAGCGCGATGCGCGAGCGCCGCGGGTCTGGCGAGCGCGGCGCCGGCTGCGGCCCGGCGCCTGCCGAGGCCGTCACGCCGTCATCACGACCCGCCCGAACGCGTGTCGTCCCTCGATGTACGCATGCGCCTGCGCCGCCTCGGCGAGCGGGAACACGCGCGCGATCTCGACCTTCAGCTCGCCGCTGGCGACCCGCGCCAGGCACTCGCCGACCAGCGCATAGGCGCGCGGGTATTCGTGCTGCAGCGCAGTCGCGAACAGCACGCCGTGCAGCGTGTTGTTGCGGGCCCAGAGGTTGAACGCGTTGAGGGCCGAGCCGCCGCGCCCCGCGATGCCCACGCTGACCAGCCTGCCGCGCCAGCCCAGGACCTTGACGCTGTCCGCCAGCGTCTTGCCGCCGACGCTGTCGACCACCACGTCGACGCCGCGCTTGCCCGTGAGCGACTGCACCGCGGCGACGAAATCGTCCGCCACGTAGTTGATGCCGTGGTCGAGGCCGAAGGCCTTCAGGCGCTCCAGCTTGTCGGCGGACGACGCGGTGGCGATCACCGTCGCGCCGGCCGCCTTGGCGAGCTGGATCGCCGCCATGCCGACGCCGCCGGCCCCGGCGTGGATCAGCACCGTCTGGCCGCGCTGGAGATGGCCGGCGTTGAACAGGCAGTCGTGCGCGGTCGCGAACGCCACCGGCACGCAGGCCGCCGCCTGGGTCGACAGGCCGTCGGGGATCGCCCAGGCCATCGCCGCCGGCACGGCGCGCACGCTGGCATGCGAACCGTTGGCGTTCAGCGTGACGACGCGCTCGCCGACGCGCCGGCCGGTGACCTTGGTGCCGACCTCGCGCACCGTGCCCGCGGCGATGTAGCCGACCACGTGCGCGGCGCTCAGCGGCGGCGTCATCAGGCGCGCGAGCAGGTCGCCGCCTTCGATCGAGACGGTCTCGACGTCGATCACGATGCCGTCTTCGGCGCAGGCCGGGTCGGGCAGCTCCTCAAAGACCAGTTCCTCGGGGCCACCGTTGCGGTGGATCACAGCTGCTTTCATGGGCGTCTCCGGACAGGGAGCAGCGATTGTCGCGCCGCCGGCCTCACTGGTTGCGCAGCGCCTTCAGCCGGTCGAGCTTGCCGGCGTAGAGGTCGTGGTCCTTGCGGGTCGTGCTCACCTCCATCGCGCGCTTCAGGTGGTGGCTGGCGCGCTGCGGGTCTCGCAACTCGAGGTAGGCCATCGCGAGCCAGAACTGGAACTCGTGCTGGTACGGCGCCCGATCGACTTCCTTCGCGAACAGTGCGCGCGCCGCTTCCGGCCGGTTCTGACGCAGCGCCGCCATGCCCTCGTTGAAGTAGCTGAACGGTGGATGCGGGTCCAGACGCGCCAGTTGCTGCCGGAGCGCGCCTGCCTCGGCTGCACGGCCGAGATCGTCGAGCACCAGCGCGCGGTTCGTCAGCGCCTTGGTGTTGGCGGGCTCGCGCTGCAGCACGCGCTGCAAGGCCAGATCCGCCAGCGCAGGGTGGCGCAGGTTGCGGTAGACGACACCCAGCGTGATGTAGGCGCTCAGGAACTCGGGGTCGGTGCGCAGCGCCTCGCGCGTCCACCAGTACGCGTCGTGCACCCGGCCGGTGGCGAGCGACTCGACGGCGCGGTTGTTGAGGAACATCGCCACCACCGTGTGTTCGGGGATGACGCGCGTGCGCAGTGCGGCGGCGGTGCGGGCGGGCACGAAGTCGATCGTCATCGGATCGTTCTCCATGAAGCCGAAGCCGGCCTGCGGCACCCGGTCGCCGAGCGTCAGGTTGACGTGCCCGACCGCGATGTACAGGTCGCCGGACCGGTCCCAGGCGTCGTCGCCCAGCACGGCCTGGTAGCGCACCTTCAGGCCCATCTCCTTGGCCAGCGCGGCGGTCATCATCACCAGCGCTAGGCAGTTGCCGGAGCGGGCCTCGAACGCCTGCGCCGCAGTGCGCGTGTGGGTGGCGTCGTACTCGAGCTGCAGTTCATCCTTGCGATACAGCACGTCGATCAACTGACGGCGCGGATCGCTGAAGCGCGAGGTCACGGCGATGCGGTTGGCGATGTACTCGCGCATCGCCGGGCTGACCGCCATCGCGTCGTCGGATCGGACCGGCACCGACGCGGCCTGGAACAGGTCGTCGCGGAACAGGTCCGCCACCGGAGGCAGCGGCGGTGCGCTGGCGCAGCCCGCGATCGATGCCGAGATCAAGACAGCGATGAGTGCTTTCATGGCCGCTCCTTCCAGACTCGATCATCGGCGACGCGGTGGCGGAACGCGAGTAGTGATTTCCACCGCACCGGCCGCTCGTCGGCCGATGTCGATCAGCCGTCCAGCTGCTTCTGGAACACCAGCCCCGCGTGCTCGCGCAGCGCGTGGAAGCGGATCTTCGGCCAGTTCTCCTGCATCGCCCGCAGCTCGCCGGCGTATTCGAGCAGCACGCAGGGCGCGTCGACGGCATCGAGGGCGACGCGGTGGGCGTTGCCGTCGATGAAGCGCTTGAGCTCGCGCTCGCCGCCGTCGGCCTCGTCGCAGGTGACCCAGCGCGCCACGTTGTAGCGCGCCGGCGCGATCCGCGCCTTCACGCCGTATTCATGTTCGAGCCGGTGCGCCACCACCTCGAACTGCAGCTGCCCGACCGCACCGAGCAGCAGCACCGAGCCGGCCACCGGGCGGAACACCTGGATCGCGCCCTCCTCGCCGAGCTGCTGCAGCCCCGAGCGCAGCTGCTTGGTGCGCAGCGGATCGGCCACCTCGACGCTGCGGAACATCTCGGGCGCGAAGAACGGCAGCCCCGTGTACTGCAGCGATTCGCCTTCGGTCAGCGTGTCGCCGAGCTGCAGCACGCCGTGGTTGGGGATGCCGATGATGTCGCCGGCGAACGCCTCGTCGAGCAGCTCGCGGCGCTGGCTCAGGAACGAGACCACGGTGTTCGGCCGCATCTCCTTGCCCGAGCGCGCGACCTTGATCCGCATGCCGCGCTTGAAGTGGCCGCTCGCCACCCGCACGAACGCGATCCGGTCGCGGTGCGCCGGGTCCATGTTGGCCTGGATCTTGAAGACGACGCCGGTGAGCTTGGGCTCCTCCGGCTGCACCACGCGCTGGATCGCGGCGCGCTCCCCGGGCGGCGGCGCCAGGTCGACCAGCGCGTCCAGCACCTCCTGCACGCCGAAGTTGTTGACCGCCGAGCCGAAGAACATCGGCGTCTGTCGGCCGGCGAGGAACGCCGCCTTGTCGAACGGCGGCGCCGCGTCGGTCAGCAGCTCGATCTCGTCCTTGGACTGCGCGTACTGCATGCCGAAGCGCTCCGGGTAGACCGGGTTGTCCAGGCCGTCGAGGAACTCGGCGCCGCCTTCTTCCCCTCCAAACACCCGCATGCGCTTCTCGCGGAGGTCCATCACGCCGTGGAAGGCCTTGCCCATGCCGACCGGCCAGGTGAACGGCACCACTTCCATGCCCAGCTCGCGCTCGATCTCGTCCATCAGCGCCATCGGTTCCTGCACCTCGCGGTCCATCTTGTTGACGAACGTGAGGATCGGCGTGTTGCGCGCCCGGCAGACCTGCAGCAGCCGGCGCGTCTGCGGCTCGACGCCGTTGGCCGCGTCGATCACCATCAGCGCGGCGTCGACCGCGGTCAGCACGCGGTAGGTGTCTTCCGAGAAGTCCTGGTGGCCCGGCGTGTCGAGCAGGTTGATGACGCAGTCGCGGTATTCCATCTGCATCACGCTCGACGCGACCGAGATGCCGCGCTGCTTCTCGATCTCCATCCAGTCGCTGGTGGCGTGGCGCGTGGCCTTGCGCGCCTTCACCGAGCCCGCGATCTGGATCGCGCCGGAGAACAGCAGCAGCTTCTCGGTCAGCGTGGTCTTGCCGGCGTCGGGGTGGCTGATGATCGCGAACGTGCGCCGGCGGCGGACTTCCTTGGCCAGCGGGGACGGGGTGAGCTCGGACATGCGTGCGCGGCCGGTTCAGCGGGCCGCCTCGAAAGGACAACCCGCGATTATCGACCGCGGGGCCGCGCGCGTTCAGCGGCGCGAGGCGCCGAATTCCTGGCGGACCCAGTCGTCGACCAGGTTCTTCTCGTAGGACAGCAGATCGCCGCGGTGGCGCATGCTGCGCGTCAGGAACGCGAAGTCGCGCAACTCGCGGACGCCTTCCTTCACGACCGCGCCGTCGGCGGTGACGAGCTGGAAGCTCAGGTCGATGCGCGGCGGCGTGGTGTCGCGCACCACGCGCAGGTCCGTCCCGGCACGGCGCCACGGTTCGATCATGCCGGCCCGCTGCACGTCGGTGATGGTGACCAGCAGCCGCTGGCCGGGCGGCACGGCGCTGGCGGCGCGCTTGGCGACGTAGGCGCTGAGGTCGTCGAGCCAGTCGCGGCGGACGCCGAAATCGCGGCCCATCTCGCTGAAGCCGGCCGGGTTGCGGTAGCTCACCTCGACCCGGTCGTTGCGGACCGGCGCACCCGGTGCGGTGGCCGCTCCGCAGGCGGCGGAGACGAAGAGCAGCGCACAGAGCGCGCTGCGGCGGATCGGCGTGAAGAACATCGGCATGACGGACTCCTCGAAACGCGGGTGGCGGCGACCCCGGCTCACGGCGCCGGTGCCGGAACGAACGGCCGCACTACCTCCAGCAGGCGCTCAACATACGCCTCTTTCTCGCCGACCGGCGCCGCGTAGTGCAAAGCCCGCGTCGCCGCGTCGACCCCGGCGCCGCGCAGCATCAGCCAGGCCGCGAGGTACTGCGCGGCGAGGCAGCCGCCCGCGGTGGCGATCGGCCCGCGCGCATGGAACGCCGACTCCTCGACCCGCACGCCGGCCTCGATCAGCCAGGGCTTGGTGGTCAGGTCGGTGCAGGCCGGCATGTCGGCCAGCAGGCCCAGGCGCGCCAGCAGCAGCGCGCCGGAGCACTGCGCGCCGATGAACTGGCGGATCGGGTCGAGCTGCAGCCGGTCGAGCAGCTTGCTGTTCTCGGCGATCGCGCGGGTGTAGATGCCGCTGCCGAAGATGACGGCGTCGGCCTCGTTCGCGAACTCCAGCGGCTGCTGCGCCTGCACGGTCACGCCGTTCATCGACGTGACGTGGCTGGTCGGGCTCGTGATCTCGGCCTTCCAGCCGTCGGCGCTCAGGCGGTTCAGCAGGCCGAGCGCGATGAACGAGTCGAGCTCGTTGAAGCCGTCGAAGGTGAGGATCGCGATGCGCACGCGCCGAACGTTACACGATCAGGCCTCGAGGTTGGCGCGCAGCATCCACGCCGCCTGCTCGTGCACGGTCAGGCGCTGGGTCAGCAGGTCGGCGGTGGGCTCGTCGCTCGCCTTGTCGGCGAGCGGGAAGATGCTGCGCGCGGTGCGGGCGACGGCCTCGTGGCCCTCGACCAGCACGCGCACCATGTCGAGCGCGCTCGGCGGCACGGCCGGCGCGTCCTTCAGCGACGTGAGGGCGCCGAACTGCGCGTACGAGCCGGGCGCCACGTGGCCGAGCGAGCGGATCCGTTCGGCGATCGGATCGACCGCGTTCCACAGCTCGGTGTACTGGGTCATGAACATCGCATGCAGCGAGTTGAACATCGGCCCGGTCACGTTCCAGTGGAAGTTGTGGGTGGTCAGGTACAGGGTGTAGGTGTCGGCCAGCAGGCGCGACAGGCCCTCGCTGATCGCGCTGCGGTCCTTGTCGCTGATGCCGATGTGGATCTCGGCACCGCGGCCTGCGGACGGGGTCACGATCGTCTTGCCCTTGCTCTTTGCCATGGCGTTTCTCCTGCGGGGACGGTTGGGGATCAGGCCAGATCGTAGCGGTCCAGGTTCATCACCTTGTCCCACGCCGCCACGAAGTCGCGCACGAACACGGCCTGCGCGTCGCTGCTGGCGTA
Organism: Pseudomonadota bacterium; assembly: GCA_040384825.1. Lineage (GTDB taxonomy): Bacteria > Pseudomonadota > Gammaproteobacteria > Burkholderiales > Burkholderiaceae_C > LMDS01. The sequence goes on along the minus strand of JAZKIO010000043.1, from coordinate 33,515 downwards.
GACCTCGGCCAGCGCGCGCAGCTGCGAGTTGGAGCCGAACAGCAGGTCGACGACCGTGCCGGTGAGCTGCAGCTCGCCGGTTCGGCGGTCGCGGCCTTCGAGCACGAACTCGGCGTCGGCGGACTTCTTCCACTGCGTGTTCATGTCGAGCAGCCGCACGAAATAGTCGTTGGTCAACTCGTCGGTGCGCTCTGTGAACACGCCGTGCTTCGCCCCGCCGACGTTCGCGCCCAGCGAACGCAGCCCGCCGACCAGCACCGTCATCTCCGGTGCGGTCAGCGTCAGCAGGTTGGCCTTGTCGACGAGCAGTTCGGCGACCTGGCCTCCGTGGCCGCGGCGCACGTGGTTGCGGAAGCCGTCGGCCACCGGCTCCAGCGGCGCGAACGAGGCCACGTCGGTCTGTTCCGCCGACGCATCGGTGCGGCCCGGCGCGAACGGCACCGTCACCGCGTGGCCGGCCTTCTTCGCGGCCGCCTCGACGGCGGCGCAGCCGCCCAGCACGATCAGGTCGGCCAGCGACACCTTCTTGCCGTCGGTCTGCGCGGCGTTGAACTCCTTCTGAACGCGCTCCAGCGTCCCGAGCACCGTGGCCAGTTCGGCCGGCTGGTTCACTTCCCAGTCCTTCTGCGGCGCCAGGCGGATGCGCGCGCCGTTGGCACCGCCGCGCTTGTCGCTGCCGCGGAAGGTGGAGGCCGAGGCCCACGCGGTCGTGACGAGCTGCGAGATCGTCAGCCCGGACGCGAGCAGCTTCGCCTTGAGCGCGGCGATGTCGGCCGCGTCGACCAGCGGGTGGTCGACCGCGGGCACCGGGTCCTGCCAGATCAACTCCTCGCTCGGCACCAGCGGGCCGAGGTAGCGCGCGCGCGGCCCCATGTCGCGGTGGGTCAGCTTGAACCAGGCGCGCGCGAACGCGTCGGCGAAGGCCGCCGGGTCGGCCATGAAGCGGCGCGAGATCTTCTCGTAGGCCGGGTCCATGCGCATCGCCATGTCGGCGGTCGTCATCATCGGCGCGTGGCGCTTCGACGGGTCGTGCGCGTCGGGCACCGTGCCGTCGCCGCTGGCGCCGACCGGCTTCCACTGCTGCGCGCCCGCCGGGCTCTTCGTCAGCTCCCATTCATAGCCGAACAGGTTCTCGAAGTAGCCGTTGTCCCACCGGATCGGGTTCTTCGTCCACGCGCCCTCGATGCCGCTGGTGGTGGTGTGCACGCCGTGGCCGGTCTCGACGCTGTTGATCCAGCCCAGGCCCATGTGCTCGATGTCGGCGCGCTCGGGCTCGTGGCCGAGGTGCTTGGGGTCGACCGCGCCGTGCGCCTTGCCGAAGGTGTGGCCGCCCGCAGTCAGCGCCACGGTCTCCTCGTCGTCCATCGCCATGCGGGCGAAGGTCTCGCGGATGTCGCGTGCCGAGCCGAGCGGATCGGGCGTGCCGTTCGGGCCCTCGGGGTTGACGTAGATCAGGCCCATCTGCACCGCGGCGAGCGGGTCGGCGAGCTCGCGGTCGCCGCTGTAGCGCTCGTCGCCGAGCCAGGTGGTCTCGGTGCCCCAGTTGATGTCTTCTTCAGGCTCCCACACGTCGGGCCGGCCGCCGCCGAAGCCGAAGGTCTTGAAGCCCATCGATTCGAGCGCGACGTTGCCGGTCAGGATGAACAGGTCGGCCCACGAGAGCTTGCGGCCGTACTTCGCCTTGATCGGCCACAGCAGGCGGCGCGCCTTGTCGAGGTTGCCGTTGTCGGGCCAGCTGTTGAGCGGCGCGAAGCGCTGCTCGCCGCTGCCGCTGCCGCCGCGGCCGTCGCTGGTGCGGTAGGTGCCGGCCGCGTGCCAGGCCATGCGGATGAAGAACGGGCCGTAGTGGCCGTAGTCCGCCGGCCACCAGGGCTGTGAATCGGTCATCAGCGCGTGCAGGTCCTGGATCACGGCGTCCAGGTCCAGCGTCTTGAACTCGGCGACGTAGTCGAAATCCGGGTCCATGGGGTTCGACAGGGACGACTGCTGGTGCAGGATCTTCAGGTTCAGTGCCTCGGGCCACCAGGCGGCGTTGGTCGTGGCGCGGGCGGCGGGTTTGGGCGTGGCGCCGGCGGCGAAGGGGCACTGGGCTTTGTCGGACATGGTTCGTCTCCTGGGGGCTATATGGCTGCGTCGAGCCGCCAGTCTAGGGACGTCGCATAGATCGGGCCAATTGAACGCTGCTATTCAATAGATAGCTGCGATCAGCCCGGTCCTTCGTGCCGCAGGCTGTTGCCCAGCGCCGTCTTGCGCACGATCACCGCGAACGACTGCACCGGTGCGGCCTTGTCGCCATCCAGCCGCCACAGGATGCCCGGCGTGCGGATAGGCGTCGGGCTCTCGATCGGGATCATCTGCAGCCCGGTCAGCGCGGATGGCACGGCGTTGATGGCGACGATCGCGCCGATTTGCGTGCGCAGCACCAGCCCGAGCATCGGCGCGATCGTCGACATCTCGGCCACGACCACCGGCTCGGCGCCGCTGGCCTTGAAGCACTCGTCGAGCAGCGTGCGGGTCGAGAAATAGTCGGGCATCAGCACCAGCCGCTGCTGGTGCAGCTCGACCATGCGGATGCGCTTGCGGCCGGCGAGCGGGTGGCTGTCGGAGACGACCAGCACCATCTCCTCGTTGTAGAGCGGCTCGAACCAGAGGTCGGTCGGGCCGGTCGGCTTGTAGGCGATGCCGATGTCCAGCTCGCCGGCGTGCAGCTTGGCGATGATCTGGTCGGCCGGGAGTTCGTCGATGCGCACCCGCACGGTCGGGTGGCGCGCCAGGAACTGCGCCACGCACTCCGGGATCAGGCCGATGTTGAAGGTGTGGGTCGCGCCGATACAGACCTCGCCGGTCAGCCCGCCGCCGCCCGGCTTCAACATCGCGATGCCGTGGTCCACCTCCTTCAGCGCGCGCATCGCGTAGGCCAGGAACAGCTCGCCGGCCTCGGTCGTCACCACCTTCTTGCCGATGCGGTCGAACAGCGGCTGCCCGACCTCCTCTTCCAGCTGGCGGATCTGGTGCGACAGGGTCGACTGGGTCACGTGGACGCGATCGGCCGCCTTCGTGAAGCTGAGGTACTCGGCCAGCGCCACGAAGTACCGAAGATGCCTCAGCTCCATGTAAACCCCTGTGTCGAATCGATGCCATCGATCATATCGATGTGAATTCACCATTTCCGTGCGGACGGTGATCTCCCTAAGCTTCGCCTCCTGCCGAGACGCCGGGAGCCCGCATGTCCGAATACAACCAGGAAAAGCTGACGCAGGACGTGCTCGCCGCGTTCGCCGACACGCCCGACCCGCGCCTGCGCGAATTGATGACGGCACTGGTCAAGCACGTGCACGCCTTCGCGCGCGAGGTCGACCTCAAGCCCGACGAATGGCTCGCCGGCATGAAGTTCCTCGACGCGATCGGCCAGATCTCGACCGAGCGCCGCCCCGAGTTCATCCTGCTGTCGGACACGCTCGGCCTGTCGATGATGGTCGTGGCCCTCCAGCAGGCGCGCGCGACCGGTGGCGCGAAAGGCGCGACGCCGGCGACCGAGGCCACCGTCGAAGGCCCGTTCTACTGGCCCGGCGCGCCCGACCTGCCGCTGGGCGCCGACATCGGCGAGGGCGTGCCCGGCGAACCGACCTTCTACATGGGCCGCGTGACCGACACCGACGGCCAGCCGCTGGCCGGCGCGCTGCTCGACGTGTGGTCCGGCGACGGCGACGGCAAGTACGACGTGCAGCTCGCCGCCGAACCGGTGATGAAGGCCCGCGGCCGCTTCCGCACCGACGCCGAGGGCCGCTACTGGTTCTGGTCGATCCTGCCCGCGTACTACCCGATCCCGGACGACGGCCCGGTCGGCACGATGATGCGCGCCACCGACCGCAGCATCTACCGCCCCGGCCACATCCACATGCAGGTCTCGGCGCCCGGCCACGTGATGCTGACGACGCACATCTTCGTCGCGAACAGCCCGTACATCGACCAGGACGCGGTGTTCGGCAAGCGCGACAGCCTCGTCGTCGACTTCGACCACCACACCCCCGGCAAGGCGCCCGACGGCCGCGAGATGGCCAAGCCGTATCACTCGGCCAGCTACGACTTCCGCCTCGCGCCGACACCCGCGCCGACCCTGGCCTGAAAGACGCCCCACCCCATGAAGATCGGCAAAGCCACCGTTCCGCGCAGCTCCATCTGCACCTCCGATGAACACACCATCGTCGTGCGCGGCCGCGATCTCTCGAAGGAGCTGATCGGCAAGGTCTCGTTCATCGACCACTTCTTCCTGCTGCTGACCGGCCGCCCGCCCACCTCGGGGGAGGCGGCGGTGCTGAACGCCACGCTGGTCGCGATCGCAGAGCACGGCCTGGTGCCGAGCGTGCAGGCCGCGCGCATGACCTTCGCCGCCGCGCCGGACGCGATGCAGGGCGCGGTGGCGGCCGGCATCCTGGGCTGCGGCTCGGTGGTGCTCGGCTCGTCGGAGACGGCCGGTCGCATGTACGTGGAGATCGACGCGATGGTGCAGACCGGCACGCCGCTGGAGGCGGCCGCGCTGCGCGTGATGCAGTCGTGGCGCGCCGCCGGCAAGCCGATCCCGGGCTACGGCCACCCGCTGCACAAGGAGCGCGACGAGCGGGTCGGCGCGCTGTTCCATGTGGCGCGCAACGCCGGCACCGACCTGCGCTTCGTCGCGATCGCCGAGGCCGCCGAGGCGCAGATGCCGGCCGTCCTCAAGAAGGACCTGAAGCTCAACGTCTCGGGCGCGATCCCCGCGGTGCTGCTCGGCGCCGGCTTCCCGGTGCAGGCGCTCAAGGGCGTGCCGATCCTCGCGCGCACCGCCGGGCTGATCGCGCACCTGTTCGAGGAGATCAACGACCCGATCGGGTTCGCGCTGTCGTACCAGGCGACGCGCGAGGCGGTTTACGAGGGCGAGGTCCCGGCCGGATTCGGGGCGCACCGATGATGCAGGTCCTCAACGGGCTCAAGGTCGTCGAGCAGGGCACGTTCATCACCGGCCCGGCGGCCGGCATGCTGCTGGGCGATCTGGGCGCCGACGTGATCAAGGTCGAAATGCCCCTCACCGGCGACCCGTTCCGCGCGTTCAAGGACGGCCTGTACAGCCCGCACTTCCAGACCTACAACCGCAACAAGCGCAGCATCACGCTCGACACCAAGTCGGCCGACGACCGCGCGGTGTTCGACGCGCTGATCGCGGACGCCGATGTCTACATCCAGAACTTCCGCCCCGGCGTGGCCGACAAGCTCGGCGCCGGCGAGAAGCGGCTGCGGGCGCTCAATCCGAAGCTCGTCTACTGCTCGATCAGCGGCTTCGGCGCGACCGGGCCCGCCGCCAACCGGCCGGCCTACGACACCGTCGCGCAGGCGGCGAGCGGCTTCCTCAACCTGCTGGTGAACCCCGAGAACCCGCGCGTCGTCGGGCCCGCGATCGCCGACTCCCTGACCGGCTTCTACGCCGCCTACGGCGTGCTGGGCGCGCTGGTCGAGCGCGGCCGCACAGGCGTCGGCCGCACCGTCGAGGTCTCGATGCTGGAGGCGATGGCGCACTTCAACCTGGACGCGTTCACGCACTTCTTCCAGGCCAACGAGGTGATGGGGCCGTACAGCCGACCGAGCGTCTCGCAGTCCTACGTGCTCGAGTGCAGCGACGGCAAGTGGATCGCGCTGCACATGTCCTCGCCCGAGAAGTTCTGGCAGGGCCTGGCGAACGCGATCGAGCAGCCCGACCTCTTCGCCGACCCGCGCTTCGCGACGCGCGACGCCCGCATCGCGAACCAGGAGACGCTGATCGACCTGCTCGGCGAGCGCTTCAAGCGCCGCACCCGCGACGACTGGTGCGCGCGGCTGCAGGCCGGCGACGTGCCGCACGCGCCGATGTACGACACCAGCGAGGCGCTCGAAGACCCGCAGGCCATCCACCTGCAGATGACGACACAGGCCGAGCACCCGGTGATGGGCCTGTTCCGCACCGTGCGCTCGCCGGTCTCGTTCGACGGCCAGCGCGCGCTGGACGTGCGCCCGCCGCCGACGCTGGGCGAGCACAACGACGAGATTCGCGCCGAGCTCCGCGCGTCACTCCACTTGCCGAAAGCCTCCGCATGAACCGTCGCCACCTGATCGCATCCTCCCTCCTGGCCCTCTCCGGCGTCGCGCATGCGCAGGACGGCGCCGTGAAGATGGTCGTGCCGTTCGGCCCGGGCACGACGACCGACACCATCGCGCGCGTCGTCGCCGAAGGCCTCGGCAAGGAGCTGAAGCAGACGGTCGTCGTCGACAACAAGGCCGGCGCCGGCGGCTCGGTCGGCACCGACCAGGTCGCCAAGGCCGCGGCCGACGGCAAGACGCTGGTGATGGGCACCGTCGGCACCCACGCGATCAACGCGGCGCTGTTCCGCAAGCTGCCGTACGACACGATGCGGGACTTCGCGCCGGTCGCGTTCGTCGGCTACACGCCGACGCTGCTGGTCGTCGGCGCGAACTCGCCCGTCAAGTCGCTGAAGGACCTGGCGGCGCTCGCTGCGCGGCCCGAGGGCGTAACCTTCGCCTCCGCCGGCAACGGCACCTCGGGCCACCTGGCCGGGGAGCTGCTCGCGCAGCGCCTCGGCGGCCGGATGATCCACGTGCCGTACAAGGAAGGCGCCGCCGCGATGACCAGCGTGATCGCCGGCCAGGCCGACTTCATGTTCTATCACCCGGCTGCCGTGATGCCGCAGATCAAGGGCGGCAAGCTGCGCCCGCTCGGTGCCAGCGGCGCGGCGCGCAGCAGCGCGGCCAGCGACGTGCCGACTTTGATGGAGCAGGGCGTCAAGGACTTCGACCTCGTCGCCTGGTTCATGCTCTACGCGCCGGCCGCCACGCCGCCGGCCACGCTCGCGCAGTTGCGCAGCGCCAGTGCCGCGGCACTCGCGAGCACCGACGTGGCCACGCGCCTGCGCGAGCAGGGCGTCGAGCAGCGTGCGATGCGCGCCGACGAGATGGCGCCGTTCAACCGGACCGAGCTCGGCAAGTGGGCTGAGCTGGTCAAGCGCTCCGGCGCGCAGGTCGATTGAGATTCCCCGACAACAACTGGAGACGAGGCTGATGAACACGACGAACTTCTCGCGCCGCACCGCGGTGGCCGCCACGCTGCTCGGCATCTCGGGCCTCGCCCTGGCACAGGCTCCCGCAGGTGCGCCGATCCGCGTCGGCAGCACGCTCGCGCTGACCGGCCCGCTCTCGGCGACCGCGCAGATCCACAAGCTGGCCGGCGACATCTACATCGAGCAGGTCAACAAGCGCGGCGGCTGGCTCGGCCGGCCGGTCGTGTGGGAGGTCAAGGACGACCAGTCCAAGCCCGATCTGGCGAGAACCCTGTACGAGCAACTGATCACTGCCGACAAGGTCGACCTGCTGATGGGCCCGTACGCGACCGGCGCGATCCTCTCGGCGATCGGCGTCGCGCAGCGCTACAACAAGGTGCTGGTGCAGCACACGCTGGGCATCCCGTCGCTGGCCAAGTACGACATGACCTTCCCGGCCTGGTCGATCGGCTCCGAGCCGCAGACCACCGTGCCGAACACAGTGTTCGACGCGCTCGCCGCCGGGCCGAAGCCGCCCAAGACCGTCGCGGTCGTGACCAGCAAGTTCCCGTCAATCCAGTTCATGAGCGCCGGCGCGCGCGAGGTGCTGAAGAAGCGCGGCCTGACCGAGGTGCTGTTCCTGGAATGGGACTTCGGCAACCGCGACTTCGGCCCGATCGCCAACCGCGTCAAGGACGCCAAGCCCGATTTCGTGTGGGTCGGCGCGATCGGCCTGGAGGGCAACCTGCTGCTCGACGCGATGAAGAAGATCGACTACATCCCGCCGCAGCACTTCTACATGTACCCGGCGCCGGGGCCGCTGGTCGCGCTGCCGGAAGCGAAGAACGCGCTGTCGGTGACGATCTTCGAGGACCAGCCGCCGTTCACCGCGAACACCGGCGCGGCCGAGTTCGTCAAGCTGTACCGCGAGCGGGCGACCAAGGCCGGGCTGACCGACCCGTCGGTCGAGACGCAGGCCGCCGCCTCGTACACCGCATGGCAGATCCTGGAGGCCGGCGTCGTCGCGACCAAGAGCATCGACGACAAGAAGATCGGCGACTGGCTCAAGGCCAACAAGGTCGACACGCTGCAGGGCAAGCTGCGCTTCAACGGCACCGGCAACTTCGGCGACGACCTGATGCGCGTCAAGCAGGTGCAGAACGGCAAGTGGGTCGTGGTGTGGCCGAAGGAAGTGACCTCGGGCGGCGCAAAGCTCCTCGCCCAGTAAGTCACGCATGTCCGGCTTCACCCTGCCCAGCGTCTCGCTGCTGTCGCAAAGCATCCTGTCGGGCATCTTCGTCGGTGGGCTGTACGGTTTGATGGGCCTGGGCCTCAGCCTCAGCTGGGGCCTGCTGCGGCTCATCAACCTGGCGCACTTCGCGTTTGCCTTCCTGGCGGCGTACCTGTGCCTGCAGCTCACGACGACGATGCACATCGACCCGCTGCTGACGCTGCTGGTCATCGCGCCGGCGTTCTTCGTGCTCGGCGTGGCGCTGCACTGGGTGATGGCGCGCTTCAAGGTCACGCCGTTCAATTCGCTGCTGCTGACCTTCGGCCTGGTCGGCATCATCGAGGCGATCATCCAGACGATCTGGACCGCCGACTTCCGCAAGCTCGAATCGCATTACGGCGAGATGAAGTTCAAGGTCGGCGGGCTGTTCGTGCCGGTGCCGGAGCTGATCACGCTGGGGCTGGCGGTGGGCATCTCGGTCGCGGTGTGGGCCGTGCTGCGCTACACCGATCTCGGCAAGGCGATGCGCGCCGCGGCCGAGGACGCGCCGATCGCGTCCGCCTTCGGCGTCAATCAGCAACGCAACGCGCTGCTGCTCGCCGGCACCTGCGCCGCACTCGCCAGCATCGCCGGCGTGTGCCTGGCGCTGAGCTTCACGCTCGCGCCCTCGCAGATCTACGCGTGGGTCGGTGTCGTGTTCGCCGCGGTGATGCTGGGCGGCCTCGCGCGGCCGCTCGGCCCGCTGATCGCCGGCACGGTGATCGGCGTCAGCGAGGCGATCACGATGGCGGTGACCGCGCCGTCGTGGGCACCGATCGTGTCGTTCACGCTGCTGATCTTCATCCTCGTCCTGCGACCGGGCAAAGCCGCATGAAGCGCACGCCGTTGATCATCATCGGTGCGGCGATCGCGCTCGCGTTCGTGCCCCAACTCGGCCTGCCCGCGTTCTACGACTCGCTGCTCTACCTGATGCTGCACTGGATCGTGCTCGCGACCTCGTGGAACATCCTGTCCGGCTACACCGGCTACTTCTCGTTCGGCCACGGCGCGTTCTTCGGTGCGGGGATCTACACCACGAGCACGCTGCTGTCGCGCTACGACTGGCCGTTTTTGTGGACGCTGCCGGTGGCGGCACTGGTGGCCGCGGTGCTCGGCGTCGCGCTCGGCGCGGTGGTGTTCCGCGTCAAGGGCGTGCGCGGCGAACTGTTCGCGCTGCTCACGCTGGCGATCACGTTCGTGATCGGCACCATCGTCGTCAACACGCCATTGGACGGCGGCAACGGCGTCTCGCTCAGCGCGGTGCCGGTGCCGAAGATCGGCCCGTCGCCCTCGTCGACCTTCTACCTGCTGGCGCTGGCCGCGGCCACCGTGACGATGCTGATCGCGTGGGCGATCTACGTCTCCAAGTTCGGCGCTGGCCTGTTCGCGATCCACGACGACGAGGACGCCGCCGAGGTCATGGGCGTGCCGACCTACCGCTACAAGCTGATGGCGCTGGCGATCTCGTGCGCGCTGGCCGGCGTGGCCGGCGGCATCCATGCGCTCTTCCTGTCGTACGTGACGGTCGGCGAGGTCTTCACCATCACGGTGCCGCTGACGGTGGTGCTGATGAGCGTGCTCGGCGGCACCCGCCACTGGGCCGGCCCGGCGATCGGCGCGATCGCGATCACCGCGCTGCTGTACAGCTTCACCGCGGCCGACCACGCGATAGCCGGCAAGGCGATGGTCGGCGTGATTTTGATCGCGGCCATCCTGTTCATGCCAGACGGCATCCTCTCGCGGGTGCAGAAGCTGTTCGCGCGCCGCGCGGCGGCGACGACCGGCGCAGCGGCGCCGGAACAGGCACAGGCGCACGCTCATGCCAGCACGCCAGCGCCGGCCCCGGTCGACGCGCCAATCGCCCCTTCGACCGGCGTCGCCCCCGGCGAGGTGCTGCTGCAGGTCCGCGGCCTGAAGAAGTCGTTCAAGGGCGTGCACGCGCTGACCGGCGTCGACGTGGACGTGCGGCGCGGCGAGATCCTCGGCCTGCTCGGGCCGAACGGCTCGGGCAAGTCGACCTTCATCAACGTCGTCACCGGCCACTACACGCCGACCGCCGGCAAGATCGTTTTCGAGGGCCGCGACCTCACGGGCCGCGCCGCGCACGAGATCGCCGCCTCCGGCATCGCCCGCACGTACCAGATTCCGCGGCCGTTCGCGCACCTGAGCGTGCTCGACAACGTGGCGCTCGCGACGATGTTCGGCGGCGCGGTGCACGACGTGTCTGCGGCGCGCAAGCAGGCCATGACCTGGCTCGATTTCACCGGCCTGCATGACAAGGCCGCCGCGCGCCCCGACGACCTGAACCTGCACCAGCGCAAGTTCCTCGAGCTCGCGCGCGCGCTGGCGTCGCGCCCGCGCCTGGTGCTGCTCGACGAGGTGCTGTGCGGCCTCACGCCCAGCGAGATCGACGACGCGGTCGCGCTGATCCGGCGCATCCGCGACCAGGGCTCGACGATCGTGTTCGTCGAGCACGTGATGCGCGCGGTGATGGCGCTGACCGACCGCATCGTCGTGTTCAACCACGGCGACCTGCTGGCCGAGGGCAGCGCGACCGACGTGATGCAGCGCCCCGAGGTGATGACCGCGTACCTGGGGACGGCCCATGCTTGAAGTCCGCGACCTGCAGGTGGCCTACGGCGCGGCGCGCGCGCTGTGGGGCGTCTCGCTCGACGTGCGCGCCGGTGAACTGCTGTGCGTCGTCGGCCCGAACGGCGCCGGCAAGACCACGCTGATCAACACGCTCGCCGGCATCCTGCGCGCCAACGCCGGCAAGCTGGTCTTCGAGGGCCGCGACATCACGGCGCTCGCGCCGCACCGCTTCTGCGAGGCCGGCATCGCCGTCGTGCCCGAGGGCCGGCGGCTGTTCACCGGGATGAGCGTGCTCGAGAACCTGGAACTCGGCAGCTACCTGCCCGCCGCGAAGGCGCACCGCCGGCAATCGCTGGACGCGGCGATCGACCTGTTCCCGGTGCTGAAGGAAAAACTCGCGAGCCCGGCCGGCGAGCTCTCCGGCGGCCAGCAGCAGATGGTCGCGATCGCGCGCGCGCTGATGGCGCGGCCGCGGCTGCTGCTGCTCGACGAGCCCTCGCTCGGCCTCTCGCCGCTGATCGTGCACGACATGTTCGCCGCCATCCGCCGCATCAACGCGGCCGGCATGTCGGTGCTGATGGTCGAGCAGAACGTCGTGATGGCGATGCAGGTCTCGACCCGCGCCTACGTGCTGGAGGAAGGCCGCATCGTCGCCGAGGGCGCGCCCGACGAGCTGCTCGCCCGCCCTGAAATTCAACGCGCCTACCTCGGCGTCTGAGAAGGAGATTCCATGCTGTTCCCCACAACGATCGTCGGCAGCTTCCCGCAGCCGGACTGGCTGATCGACCGCGCCAAGCTGGCCGGCCGCTTCCCGCCGCGCACGCGGGCGAAGGAGCTGTGGCGCATCCCGCCGCAGTACCTGAACGAGGCGCAGGACGACGCGACGCTGATCGCGATCCGCGCGCAGGAAGCCGCGGGGCTGGACATCGTCAGCGACGGCGAGATCCGCCGCGAGAGCTACTCGAACCGCTTCGCGACCGCGCTCGAAGGCGTGGACCTCGACAACCCCGGCACCGCGCTCGACCGCTCGGGCCACCCGAACCCGGTGCCGCGCATCGTCGGCAAGATCCGCCGCATGCACGCGGTCGAGGTCGACGACCTGAAGTTCCTGCGCGCCAACACCGACCGCATGGTGAAGATCACCGTGCCCGGCCCGTTCACGATGCTGCAGCAGGCGCAGAACGACTTCTACAAGACGGAAGAGGAAGCCGCGATGGACTACGCCGCCGCCGTCAACGCCGAGATCCGCGACCTGTTCGCGGCCGGCGCCGACGTGGTGCAGATCGACGAGCCCTACATGCAGGCGCGGCCCGAGAAGGCACGCCAGTACGGCCTGGCGGCGCTGAACCGCGCGCTCGACGGCATCACCGGCACGACGGCGGTGCACATCTGCTTCGGCTACGCGGCCATCATCCACGAGCGGCCGAGCGGCTATTCCTTCCTGCCCGAACTGGCCGGTTGCAGCTGCCAGCAGATCTCGCTCGAGACGGCGCAGTCGCACCTCGATTGCTCGGCGCTGGCCGCGCTCGACGGCAAGCGGCTGATGGTCGGCTGCATCGACCTCTCCGACCCGCAGGTCGAATCGGTCGAGACGATCGTCGAGCGCATCGAGCGCGCGCTGCCCTACGTCAAGCCGGAGAACGTGATCCTCGCACCCGACTGCGGCATGAAGTACCTGCCGCGCGAGACCGCCGTCGGCAAGCTGCGCGCGATGGTCGAGGCGGCCAAGGTGCTGAGGCAGCGCCACGGCGGTTGAGCGGCCATGCTGTTCGCGTTCCACCTCGTCGATCGCGCCGATGCCGGTGACCTGCGCATGCGCGTGCGGCCCGAGCACAAGGCCTATCTCGCGCAGGTGGCCGAGCGCATCGCGTTCGCCGGGCCGCTGACCGGCGACGACGGCCAGTCGATGCTCGGCAGCCTGCTGGTGATCGACTTCGCGGACCGCGCCGCGGCACTCGCCTGGCTCGCCCACGAACCCTTCACCCGCGCCGGCCTGTACGGCCAGACGCAGGTGCACGCCTTCCAGAACCTGTGGCCGCAGCGCACCGGGTTCGTCGCCCCATCGAACTGAGGAGATTCTTTCAACCCAGCACTGCGCAAGCAGCACACCGAACAACGGGTCATGGCTGGGCGTGACTCACCTTTGAGGAGACAACGCCATGTGCAGACTCTGTGACGAAGGGAAGCCCCAGAACCATTACTTCGGCTCGCGACGCGGCTTCTTCAAGGCCGCCGCGGCCACCGGCGCCGCGGCCACCGCGTTCGACCTGCTCGCCGCCGGCCCGGCGGCGGCGCGCGACGACAAGGACAAGGACAAGGCGCCCGACGACAGCGGCCAGCACGGTCGCCGCTACGTGATCCGCGGCGGCGCCGTGATGTCGATGGACCCGACCGTCGGCGATTTCGCCCAGGCCGACGTGCTGGTCGAGGGCAGGAAGATCGTCGCGATCGGCCGCAGCCTGCACGTCGGCGGCGCGGCGGAGATCGACGCGCGCGGCCGCATCGTGATGCCCGGCTTCATCGACACCCACCATCACCTGTTCGAGACCGCGCTGCGCAGCTTCCTGGCCGACGGCATCCTGATCAATGACGGCTCGGGCACGCCCAGCGCCGACCCGACCTACTTCGAATACATCCTGCTCAAGTTCGCGCCGCTCTACCGCCCGCAGGACGTCTACATCAACCAGCTGTTCGGCTCGCTGAGCCAGCTCGATGCGGGCGTGACCACCGTCCACGACATCTCGCAGATCCACCATTCGCCGCAGCACTCGGACGCCGCGATCAAGGGCGTGATGGATTCGGGCCGGCGCAGCGTGTTCGGCTACTTCGAGAGCGCGGGCGCCGCGATCCTCGGCACCAACCCGGGCCACAAGTACCCGGACGACGCGATCCGCATCAAGAAGCAGTGGTTCTCGTCGAGCGACCAGCTGATGACGATGATCATGGGCGGCGAGCTCTACCTGCCGGCCTACGAGAAGGCCTGGAAGATCGGCCGCGAGCTCGGCCTGCAGGTGGCGGCGCACGTGCTGTCGCCGTTCGGCATCCGCCCGATCTTCGACGCGCTCGCGCAGGGCAAGGGCGGCGACAGCGGCACGCTCGGCCTCGGCGCCGACAACCTGTTCGTGCACATGACCGGCATGTCCGACCTCGGCTGGCAGCGCGCGCGGGACGCCGGCGCGCACGTGTCGCTCGCGGTGCCGATCGAGATGAACATGCGCCACGGCATGCCGCCGATCCTGAAGATGCAGAGCCTGGGCATGGAGCCGTCGCTGAGCAGCGATGTGGAATGCACGCTGACGGCGGACTTCTTCACCCAGATGCGCTCGACGATGAACGTGCAGCGCGCGCTGGTGAACCAGATGGTGCTGGAACAGGGCGCGCTCGCGCCGCCGACGCAGTACCCGACACCGGCGCCCGGCGTGCCGCCGCTGCTGACCACGCGCGACGTGCTGCGCTACGCCACGATCAACGGCGCCAAGGGCCTGCGGCTGGACAAGAAGGTCGGCTCGCTGACGCCGGGCAAGGAGGCCGACATCATCATCCTCGACGCCACCGCGATCAACGTCGCGCCACTCAACAGCGTGCCCGGCGCCGTCGTCTCGCTGATGGAGCGCTCGAACGTGGAGACGGTGATCGTCGCCGGCAAGGTGCGCAAGTGGAAGGGTCGCCTGCTGGACGCCAACCTCGGCCGCCTGCGCACGCAGCTCGAGGACTCGCGCGACTACCTGTTCAGCGCCGCCGGCATCGCGCAGAACGTGTTCCGCTGAGCCGCCGCGGCCCGCGCGAACCCGCGGGCCGCTGGCCCCTCACGACAGTCGCTTCACGCCTTCCAGCGGGCAGGCGTAGATCGCGTTGCGCAGCGCCGCGATCGCCTCGTAGCGGGTGAAGGTGCGGCGCCACGCGAGCACCACGCGGCGCGTCGGCACCGGCTTGGTGAACGGGATGTAGACGATGTGCGGCTGCTTGTCCTTGGGCACGCTGAGTTGCGGCACGACGGTCACGCCCATGCCCGAGGCGACCATGTACTTGATCGTCTCCAGCGACGAGCCCTCGAAGCTCTTGCGGATGCCTTCCGACTCGCCGCTGGCGAAGCGCGCGTACTCGGGGCAGACTTCGAGCACATGGTCGCGGAAGCAGTGGCCGGTGCCGAGCAGCAGCATCGTCTCGTCCTTCAGCTCGTCGGTGCTCAGGCTCTTGCGCTTGGCCAGCGGGTGCAGCCTGGGCACCGCGGCCATGAAGGGCTCGTCGTAGAGCGGCGCCACGGCCAGGCCGGTGTCGGGGAAGGGCTCGGCCATGATGGCGCAATCGAGCTCGCCGTTGCGCAGCATCTCGAGCAGCTTGGCGGTGAAGTTCTCCTGCAGCATCAGCGGCATCTGCGGCACGTGCTCGATCGCCTGGCGCACCAGGTCGGGCAGCAGGTAGGGGCCGATCGTGTAGATCACGCCCAGGCGCAGCGGGCCGCGGACCGGGTCCTTGCCGCGCTGCGCGATCTCCTTGATCGCGGCGGCCTGCTCGATCACCATCTGCGCCTGGCGCACGATCTCGGCGCCCAGCGGCGTGACGGTCACCTCGTTCGCGCCGCGCTCGAAGATCTTCACGTCGAGCTCTTCCTCCAGCTTCTTGATCGAGACGCTGAGCGTGGGCTGCGAGACGAAGCAGGCCTCGGCCGCGCGGCCGAAATGGTGTTCGCGGGCCACGGCGACGATGTAGCGCAGTTCGGTGAGCGTCATGGCCGCGATTCTGTCGGCAATTCAGGCCTTCAGGTAGTCGGAGCGACCGCCGAGCCAGCGCGTCACGTGCGCGAGTGCGATTTGCGGGTGGCGGTCGAGCAGCAGCGTCGCCGCGTCGCGTGCGAGGTGCACCAGCGCCTCGTCCTCGGCCAGGTCGGCGAAGCGCAGCAGCGGCGCACCCGACTGGCGCGCGCCCATGAACTCGCCGGGCCCGCGGATGTCCAGGTCGCGGCGCGCGATCTCGAAGCCGTCGCCGGTCTCCAGCATCGCCTTCAGCCGCGCCTTGCCGGTGTCCGACAGCGGGGCGGTGTACAGCAGCACGCACACGCTCGCCACCGTGCCGCGGCCGACGCGCCCGCGCAGCTGGTGCAGCTGCGACAGGCCGAAGCGCTCGGCATGCTCGATCACCATCAGCGACGCATTCGGCACGTCGACGCCGACCTCGATCACCGTGGTCGACACCAGCACCGCCATCTCGCCCGACGTGAACAGCGCCATCACCGCCGCCTTCTCGCTCGCCTTCATGCGACCGTGCAGCAGGCCGACCATGCGCTCGGGCAGGGCGGCGCTCAGGTGCGCGTGGGTCTCGGTCGCGTTCTGCAGGTCGAGCGTTTCCGATTCCTCGATCAGCGGGCAGACCCAGTAGACCTGCTGGCCCTGCGCGACCGCGTCGCGGATGCGGCCGATCACGGCCTCGCGCTTGTCGTCGGCGAACAGCTTGGTGACGATCGGCGTTCGGCCGGGTGGCAGCTCGTCGATCGTGCTGACATCGAGGTCGGCGAACAGCGTCATCGCGAGCGTGCGCGGGATCGGCGTCGCGCTCATCATCAGGGTGTGCGGCTCGATCGCGTTGGAGCGCAGCTTCTCGCGCAGCGCTAGCCGCTGCTGGACGCCGAACCGATGCTGCTCGTCGATGATCGCCAGCCCCAGCTTCGCGAACTGCACCTGCTCCTGGATCACCGCATGCGTGCCGACGACCAGCATCGCCTCGCCCGAGGCGACCTGCGCCAGCATGGCCGCGCGCCCCTTGCCCTTGCGGCTGCCGGTCAGCCACGCGACGGTGATGCCCAGCGGTTCGAGCCAGCCCACCAACTTGCGCAGGTGCTGCTCGGCGAGGATCTCGGTCGGCGCCATCAGCGCGCACTGCCAGCCTTCGTGGATCGCGATCGCGGCGGCGAGCGCAGCGACCACCGTCTTGCCCGAGCCCACGTCGCCCTGCAGCAGCCGGTGCATCGGCACCGCGCGCTGCAGGTCGTGCGCGATCTCGTCGACGACGCGGCGCTGCGCGCTCGTCAGCGCGAACGGCAGCGCGGCGAGCAACTGTTCCTGCAGCCCGCCGCGGCGCACGCGGAACGGCGGCGCGCGCTGCAGCTCGCGCTCGCGCTTGGCCTGCAGCTGCGAGAGCTGCTGCGCGAGCAGCTCCTCGAATTTCAGGCGCTGCCACGCCGGATGGCTGCGGTCTTCGAGCGTCGCGAGCCCCACGTTCGGCGCCGGGTGGTGCAGGAACAGCAGCGCGTCGCGCAGGCTCGTCATGCCGGCCGGGACCGCCTCCGGCGGCAGCAATTCCGACAGGTCGGCCCGCGCCAGGTTGGCGTCCATCGCCTTGCGCAAATAGGCCTGCGGCAGCTGCGCGCTGGTCGGGTAGACCGGCGTCAGCGCGGTCGCGAGCGGCGCACCTTCGGCGACCGCCTTGAAGGTCGGATGCACCATCTCCAGCCCGAAGAAACCGCCGCGCGCCTCGCCGCGCACGCGCACGCGTGTGCCGACCGCGAGCGCCTTCTGGTGCGACGGGTAGAAGTGCAGGAAGCGCAGCACCAGGTCGTCGCTGCCGTCGTTCAAGCGCACGACGAGCTGGCGCCGGCCGCGGATCTGGACTTCGCAGTCGCGCACCACGCCTTCGACCTGGCCGACGCTGCCGTCACGCAGGCTCGCGATCGGCACCAGCCGGGTCTCGTCTTCGTAGCGCATCGGCAGGTGCAGCGCGAAGTCGATCGGCCGCACCAGGCCGAGCTTCTCCAGCGCGCGCTGCGGGCCGGACTTGTCCTTGGCGGCAGGAGAAGCAGTCACGGCGGGCATGGGAGAATTCTGCCCTTGTTCTCTCCGTTGGCACGGGCCGGTCCAGCCCTCAACCGCATGACGCCTCCCTATTCGCTGAGCGATTTCGACTTCGCTCTGCCCCCCGAACTGATCGCCCAGCAACCGGCCGCCGAACGCAGCGGCTCGCGGCTGCTCGACGGCACCGGCGCCGCGCCGGTCGACCGCGTGTTCCGCGAGCTGCCGGCGCTGCTGCGCGCCGGCGACCTGCTGGTCTTCAACGACACGCGCGTGATCAAGGCGCGGCTGCTCGGCGTCAAGGCCAGCGGTGGCGCGGTCGAGGCGCTGGTGGAGCGGGTGCTGCCCGGTCACGAGGTGTGGATGCACCTGCGGGCGAGCAAGTCGCCGAAGCCGGGGAGTACGGTGAGCTTCGCTGGGGCCGACGGACAGCACGCGTTCGACGCCGAGGTGCTGGGCCGCGCGGGGCCGCACGCGTCGCTGTTCCACCTACGCTTCCCGGCCGACCCGCTCGCGCTGCTCGCCGCGCACGGCCACGTACCGCTGCCGCCGTACATCACGCACGCCGACACGGCCGAGGACGAGCGCCGCTACCAGACGGTGTTCGCGGCGAAGCCGGGCGCGGTCGCGGCGCCGACGGCCGCGCTGCACTTCGACGAGGCGCTGCTGGCCGAGCTGGCGCGGCGCGGCATTGCGACCGCCGGCGTCACGTTGCATGTCGGCGCCGGCACCTTCCAGCCGGTGCGCGCCGAGAACCTCGCCGAACACACGATGCACAGCGAGTGGTTCGACGTGCCGCAAACGACCGTCGATGCGATCGCGCGCACGCGCGCCGCCGGCGGGCGCATCGTCGCGGTCGGCACGACGACGCTGCGCGCGCTCGAATCGGCGGCGCGTGGAGGCACCTTGCACGCCGGCAGCCGCGACACCGACATCTTCATCACGCCGGGCTTCGCGTTCCGCGTCGTCGACGTGCTGATCACCAACTTCCACCTGCCGAAGAGCACGCTGATGATGCTGGTCAGCGCGTTCGCCGGCTACGAGCGCATCCGCGCGCTGTACGCGCACGCGATCCGCGAGCGCTACCGATTCTTCAGCTACGGCGACGCGATGCTCCTCGCGCGCACGCCGCACGACCCCGGGACCGACCATGCTGAAATTTGACCTGCTGAAGACCGAGGGCCACGCCCGCCGCGGTCGCCTGACGCTGAACCACGGCGTCGTCGAGACGCCGGTGTTCATGCCGGTGGGCACCTACGGCACCGTGAAGGGCGTGATGCCGGCATCGCTCGAGGCGATGGGCGCGCAGATCATCCTGGGCAACACCTTCCACCTGTGGCTGCGGCCGGGGCTCGACGTGCTGAAGCAGTTCGGTGGCCTCCACCGCTTCGAGGCCTGGAACAAGCCGATCCTGACCGACAGCGGCGGCTTCCAGGTCTGGTCGCTCGGCGAGATGCGCAAGATCAGCGAGGAGGGCGTCAAGTTCGCGTCGCCGGTCAACGGCGACAAGCTGTTCCTCACGCCCGAGACCAGCATGCAGGTGCAGCGCGTGCTGAACAGCGACATCGTGATGCAGTTCGACGAGTGCACGCCGTACGAGACCAAGGGCCACCTCACGACCGAGCGCGAGGCCCGCGTTTCGATGGAACTGAGCCTGCGCTGGGCGAGCCGCTGCCTCACGGAGCACACGAAGCTCGAGAACCCGAATGCGCTGTTCGGCATCGTGCAGGGCGGCATGTTCGAGAACCTGCGGGAGGAGTCGCTGGCGAAGCTGGTCGAGCTCGACCTGCCCGGCTACGCGATCGGCGGCGTCAGCGTCGGCGAGCCCAAGCCGCTGATGCAGCGAATCGTCGCCCACACGCCGCACCGGTTGCCGGCTCATAAGCCGCGCTACCTGATGGGCGTGGGCACGCCGGAAGACCTGGTCGAGGGCGTCGAAGGCGGCGTCGACATGTTCGACTGCGTGATGCCGACGCGCAACGCGCGCAACGGCCACCTGTTCACGCGTTTCGGAGATTTGAAGATCCGCAACGCGCGCCACAAGCTGGACGAATCGCCGCCGGACATGACCTGCACGTGCCACACCTGCACGAACTTCTCGCGCGCCTACCTGCACCACCTCGACCGCTGCAATGAGATGCTCGGGCCGATGCTGGCCAGCATCCACAACCTGCACTACTACGTGAACCTGATGCGCGAGGTGCGCGAGTCGCTCGACGCGGGCGAGTTCGCGGCGTTCGCGAAGCGGTTCAGGGAGGACCGGGCGCGAGGGGTGTAGCGGCTCAGTCCTTGACGCTGTTGGCGCGCACCCAGTCCGCGAATTCCAGCTCACTCGATTCGCCGCCCGCCAGCCGCAGCATCGCGAGCACGCAATCGACGTCGCTTGCCGTCAGCGACCAGCCGTTGAGCGCGAGGAACAACTCGACCGCGA
This sequence comes from Pseudomonadota bacterium, assembly GCA_040384825.1. GTDB lineage: Bacteria > Pseudomonadota > Gammaproteobacteria > Burkholderiales > Burkholderiaceae_C > LMDS01. Next base: position 13,379 of record JAZKIO010000043.1, on the reverse strand, counting down.
CGAAGGCCGTGCGTTTGTTGCCGTCGACGAACGGATGGTTCTTCGCCAAGCCGAAACCGTAGGCGGCCGCCAACGCGGCAGCATCCGGCTCGCCGTAGGCCGCGAGTTGCAGGGGCCGGGCCAGCGCGGATTCGAGCAGGCCGGCATCCCGCAAACCCGTCGAACCACCATGCTCGGCGAGTTGCTCTTCGTGGACCGCGTGGATGACCGACGGATCGATCCAGGTCCACGGATCGTTGGCCGGCGTCATTTCGCCAGCTCGTGCAGAACGTTGCGGCGCTTGCGCATGATCGCGCGCGCCGCTTTCATCTGGGCCTCGAAGTTGGGGTCGTGGGGCGTGATCCGCAGGCCGTCGGCGCTGTCGGTCAGGTAAATCAGGTCGCCTTTTTCGACCTTCAGCCGCGCCAGCACCTCCTTGGGCAGGATCACGCCGACGGAATTGCCGATCTGGGTGAGCTTGAGTGCGTGCATGGTGGCGTCCTGCGCAAGTTATAACGTTTGTTATATTACCCGCCGCGGCGACGCCCCGCAAGCGCGGACCGTCGGAGATGTCTTACGCCATGGGCGCCGCTCTCCCGATAGGTGTCGCAAGCCGCGCGCCCTAGGCTTCGCCACGAGCCGAACACCCCGTTCGCCGCACTCAGGGACACGCCATGGCCACCATCAACGACATCATGACCCGCGACGTCTCGGTCATCCAGCTGACCGACAACCTGCGCAACGCCGCGCAGCAGATGCGCGATCTGGACGTGGGCGTGCTCCCGGTGTGCGACGGCGAGACGCTGGTCGGCATGGTGACCGACCGCGACATCGCGGTGCGCGGCGTCGCCGCCGGGCTCGCGCCGGAAGAGGCCCTGGTCTCGGATGTGATGACCGACGAGGTGCACTCGTGCAGCGCCACCGACACCGTCGACGTGGCGATGAAGCTGATGGGCGACGCCCAAGTGCGCCGCCTCGCCGTCGTCGACCCGAACGGCAGGATCATCGGTATCGTCGCGTTGGGCGATCTGGCCACGCGCCAGAGCGCACCCACCGATGAAGCCCTTCGAGAGATCTCCGAGAACGACGCGCAGGTCTAGGCGCGCAGCCGTGAACCCCCTGGCGGCTGCCGGCGGGCCGCCAGCGCCCGGCCGCGCCGCCCGGCTTCGCGAGCGCGTGCTCGGTCCGCAGTTCACCACGGTGCTGCAGCACCCGGGCGCGTTCGCCTGGAACACGCTGAAGGCGTTCCGCAAGAACCAGGGCCTGCTGCTGGCGGGCGCGGTCGCGTACTACGCGCTGCTGTCGATCGTGCCGCTGCTGATCCTGACGGTGATCGCGCTCTCGCACTTCGTCGACCAGGCCGCGCTGCTGGAGACGCTCGCGCGCTACCTCGAGTGGCTGGTGCCCGGCCAGTCGCGCGCGGTGATCGCGGAACTCTCCAACTTCCTCGCGCACCGCGAGCTGATCGGCTGGGTGCTGGTCGTCACGATGATCTTCTTCAGCACGCTTGCGTTCACAGTGCTGGAAAGCGCAATGACGGTGATCTTCCTGCACCGGCTGGTGGTGCGGCGCCGACATTTCCTGGCGTCCGCGATCCTGCCCTACCTGTACATCCTGTGCCTGGGCATCGGCCTGCTGCTGGTGACGCTGGTGGCCGGCAGCCTGCAGGCGATCGGCCAGGAGAGCGTGGAGCTGTTCGGCCGCACCTGGTCGCTGCACGGCGTGTCGGGCGCCCTGCTGTACCTGCTCGGCGTGGCCGGCGAGATCTTCGTGCTGACCTCCGTGTACCTGGTGATGCCGGTCGGCCGGCTGCGCGTCAGCCACGCGCTGATCGGCGGCGTGACGGCGGCGGTGCTGTGGGAGATCACCCGGCACGTGCTCGTCTGGTACTTCGCGACGCTGTCGCAAGTGAGCGTCGTCTACGGCTCGCTGACGACGGCGATCGTCGTGCTGCTCAGCCTGGAGATCGCGGCGACGCTGCTGCTGCTCGGCGCCCAGGTGATCTCGGAGTACGAGCGCCTCGGTCGAACGGCTGCGCCTCAGCCGGCCTGAGCCGCTGAGCCGCGCTCACCAGAACGCCCACTGCCGCGTCACGAGCACCCAGATCCCGAGCGCGCCGTTGGTCACGGCGTGCGCGATCACCGGCACCCACAGCTTGCCGGTGCGCACGTACAGCAGCGCGTAGGCCAGGCCCGCGACAATCGCCGCCAGCCACAGCGTGTGCGCCAGCACGAACACGAAGGTCGACAGCACGATCGCCTTGAACGCCACCTGCTGCGGCACGACCGACTCGAACTGCGGGTTCTGGATCCAGCGCATCAGGAACGAGCGCCAGAACAGCTCCTCCATCACCGGCACGATCAGCGCCGCGCCGATCCAGCGGACGATCACCAGCGGCCAGATCAGCGCGCCTTGGGCATCGACCGGCAGGAAGGTGGCCGACGGGCTGCCGATCGTCATCCACGGCGCATCGAGGTGGATCCACAGCGCGAACACCACCAGGCCCGCGCCGACGGCCAGCGCCAGCTCCGTCAGCGTCGGCCAGGTCTGCGCGACCAGCTCGCCGTACTCGCGCCAGAAGTAGGCGAGCAGCCCGCCGACCACCAGCACCGTGATGCCGTAGATCCAGCGCGGGTCGATGCCCCAGGAGCCGTCCACCGGAACGGCGCCGCGCGCGGCCAGCAGCACCATGAACGCGGCGAACGGAAGGATGCGCGCGACGGCTGCGCGGCTCAACTGCAAGGCCATTCTTGTTGTACTCCCGGGCGGCAAAAGCCGCAGAGGATGCCAGATCAGGAGGCCAGCAGGTGCGAAACCCTTTCGCGCAGCCCGGCCGGCGTCACCGCGGCCGGCGCCACCGCGTCGCCCGCCACCAGCCCGACGCGGCTGAACCAGCCGCGGCGGAACGGTTGGCTCATCGCCGAGCCGTCCTTGCGCGAGAAGTACGAGCCCCAGAGGTTCTGCAGCGCCAGCGGCACCACCGGCACCGGGTTCGATTCGAGCAGCTTCATCACGCCGCCCTTGAACTCGCCGAGCTCGCCGTCGCGGGTCAGCGCGCCTTCCGGGAAGATGCACAGCAGGTCGCCGTCGTTCAGCACCTCGCGCGCCTTCGCGAAGGCCTGCTCGTAGGCCACCGGATCGTCGCGCTGCGGCGCGATCGGGATCGCCTTGGCGAGCCGAAAGAACCAGCCGAGCACCGGCATCGCGAAGATCTTGTGGTCCATGATGAAGCGGATCGGCCGTGGGCTCGCCGCCATCAGCAGCACCGGGTCGACGAACGCCACGTGGTTGCACACCAGGATCGCCGCGCCCGTGGTCGGGATGTTCTCGTCGCCGCGCACCTTGAAGCGGTAGACCACCCGCGTCACGATGAACGCCACGAAGCGCAGGAAGTACTCCGGCACCAGCATGAAGATGTAGAACGCGACCACCGCGTTCAGCAGCCCGGTGATCAGGAAGACCTGCGGGATCGTGAAATGGGCCGCCAGCAGCGCGCCGACGATCAGCGAGCTCACGATCATGAACAGCGCGTTCAGGATGTTGTTCGCCGCGATGATGCGGGCGCGGTGGCTGGGCTGCGAGCGCAGCTGGATCAGCGCATACATCGGCACGCTGTACAGGCCCGCGAACAGCGACAGCAGCGCCAGGTCCGCCATCACCCGCCAGTGCGCCGGCTGTGCCAGGAAGCCGCCCAGCGTGTAGCCGGTCGACGGCGCCAGGCCGCGCGCCGCGAAGTACAGGTCGATCGCGAACACGCTCATGCCGATCGCGCCCAGCGGCACCAGGCCGATCTCGACATGGCGCTTGCTGAGCATCTCGCACAGCAGCGAGCCGGTGCCGATGCCGATCGAGAACACCACGAGCAGCAGCGATGCGACGCGCTCGTCGCCGTGCAGCACGTCCTTCGCGAACGCCGGGAACAGCGACAGGAACACCGCGCCGAAGAACCACATCCACGAGATGCCGAGCAGCGAGCGGAACACCACGATGTTCTCGCGCGCCAACATCAGGTTGCGCCAGGTCTCGGTGACCGGGTTCCAGTTGATGCGCAGGCTCGGGTCGCTGCTGGGCGACGGCGGCACGCCCTGCGCCGTGAAACGGCCGAGCAGCGCAACCGCCACGCAGGCGATCGCCACGTAATGCCGGCCGACCTCCGGGATCGCCACCAGCAGCCCGCCCGCCACCTGCCCGAGCAGGATCGCGACGAAGGTGCCCATCTCGACCATGCCGTTGCCGCCGGTCAGCTCGCGCTCGCTCAGGTGCTGCGGCAGGTAGGCGAACTTGACCGGGCCGAAGATCGTCGAGTGCAGCCCCATCAGCACCACGCAGACCAGCAGCACCACCACGTGGCCGGTCCAGAAGCCGAAGGCCGCGAGCGCCATGATCGCGATCTCGAGGTTCTTGACGAAGCGGATCACCGCCGTCTTGTCGTACTTGTCGGTCGCCTGCCCGGCCGTCGCGGAGAACAGCAGGAACGGCAGGATGAACAGCGCGCCGATCACGAGCCCGGCCATGCTCGCCGGCAGCCAGCTGACCTGCAGCTGGTACGTGATCATCACCGTGAACGCGAACTTGAACAGGTTGTCGTTGCCGGCCCCAAGGAACTGGGTCCAGAAGAAGGGCGCGAAGCGGCGCTGCTTCAGCAATGCGAACTGGTTCGGGTGAGTCATGTCGGCCCCTCGCCCGACGGGTACGTCGGACGATCCCCCGAGGGGATGCGGGCCGGCTTGGGGCGGCCCGGCGCTCAGCCCGCCAACGTTCTCGGAGACCGGTTGTGTCATGCAAACCTCTTGTTTGGTTGAGCGCAGGCGGAATCTACCGGATCACCTGGACCGCGCCGCCCAGCCCGCTGCGATTCATCCACGCGAAGACCGAGTCGACCGTGACGGTTTCGATGCGGTCGGCGAAGCGCTTCTCGTTCGGGTGGTCGTCGAACGCGATGTTGGCGCCGGTCAGGCGGCCGCCGAGCCGCTTCATCGCGCCGATGCGCAGGGTCGTCGGCTGGTAATCCTTCAGCTGCAGCCACGCCTGGGCGCGCTCGCGGGTGCGCGCGCCGGGCTCCTGCGTCATCGCCAGCGTCTCGATCGCCCATTGGTTCGATTGCTGGTAGCGCTGCGCCCACGGGTAGGCGACGACGCTGTACGCCGGCGTGTTGAGCTGCGCCAGCCGCGCGTTGTCCTTCAGCGCCGGCAGCAGCTTCGCCTGGACCTCGGGGTTCGGCACGACGATCGCGGCCTCGTACTCGAACAGATCGTCGAGGAAGAACTCGCCCAGACCCTGCCGGTAGACCGAACCGTTCGCCGTGCCGCACTGGTTCAGCTTGTGGACGACGCGCCAGCGCTCGCCGTCGCGGTAGGCGAAGCCGAGGTGCGAGTAGCGCAGGCGGTACTCGCTCAGGTCCTGCCCGGCCCGGGCCAGCAGCACGACCTGCGCACCGCTGCGGTCGAGCTGCTGCGCCGTGTGCTCGGCCAGTGCCATCGAGCGCTCGACGGCGCCCACGGTCGGCGGGCGGTGCTCGCAGCTGCGGCCGGCCTGCGCCTGCGCCGCGGCGAGCATCAGCACCGCCGCGGCGAGGCCGATGCGCCGTGCGGCGGCGTTCACCGCGTCACCCGTTCGTTGTAGAGCAGCGCGTTGCCGATCTCGTTCGGCACGAAGGCGATCGCGCGGCTCGCGGTCGACAGCACCCAGCCGGTGCCGACCGCGGTGACGACGACGACCGTGCCGGCCGCCAGCGACAAGCCTGCCGCGGCCTGCCCGCTGAGGCGCAGCGTCGTGCGCGCGCCGTCGGAGGCGCGCTCCAGCACGCACAGCGCGCCGGCGGCCGAGTACTCGACCGCGACGACGCTCAGCACGGCGCCCGCCGACAGCAGCACGAGCGGTGCCGCGACCGACACCGCGATCGGCAGCGCCGACAGCGCGCTGGCCTCGGAGACGGCGGATTGCGCCTGCGCGCCGGCCAGAAACCCGGCCAGCACGGCCGCGGTGGTGAGTTGGCGAATCGATGTCATGGCAACACTCCGGTGGTGATGAGGTTCAGGCGGCGTCGTGCTCGGCGCGCAGCGCTTCGTGCGCATCGCGCAGCGTCTTGGCCAGCGTGAACACGGTCGAGATGAGGAACAGCCAGCTGACGCCGAGGAAGGCCTTGTAGGTCGGGTTCACCTCCATGCGCCACAGGCCCCAGCCGGTCAGCAGCATCGCCAGCGCGAAGCCGCCCCAGACGACCAGGCCCCACATCGGCGTGTCGTTGCGCGTCACCTCGTTGTCACGCACGAACTTGGCGAGCGCGAACGCGGTCGACAGGCAGAACATGTAGCCCATCACCATGAAGGCGCGGTCGAGGTCCGCGCCGGGCAGGTAGGCGAGGCCGGTGCCGCACAGCAGCACGGCGAGACCGAACGAGACCCAGACCTGAAGCTTCCAGGCGCGGCTGTCGTGGCGGATCGAGGGGCGTGACATGGCGTTCTTTCGGGGTTGGTTGAACACGGAGCGAATGGTCGTCGTCTCGCCACCGGGTATCAATCACCCGAAGGAGGGTCGCGGAGTTGCGGCCCTCTGGTATCGTCTCGAGGTACTTTTCGGGGACCGCATGAGCACCACCCACGACCTCGTCACCGCGCTGAAGGCCGAGCTGAAAGCCGCCGGCATCACCTACGCCGATCTCGCCGCGCAGCTCGGCATGGCCGAGTCGAGCATCAAGCGGATCTTCGCCAAGGGCGACATGCCGCTCTCGCGCATCGACGAGGTGCTGCGCGTGCTGAAGATGGATTTCGCCGAGCTCGCGCGCAAGATCGCCGACGCGCAGCCGCTGCGCCGCGAGTTGACGCTTGAGCAGGAGAAAGCGGTGGTGGCGGACCGCAAGCTGATGCTGCTGGCGATCTGCTGCCTGAGCCAGTGGACCTTCGAGCAGATGGTGGCCACCTACGCGATCAGCGACGCCGAATGCGTGCGCTACCTGCTGCAGCTGGACAAGCTCGGCTTCATCGAGTTGCGGCCGCTGAACCGCTACCGGCTCAAGGTCGGCAAGGGCTTCCGCTGGCGCCCGCACGGCCCGGCGATGGCGTACTTCCGCGAGCACGTTGCCGCCGACTACTACAGCGGCGGCTTCGACGGCGAGGGCGAAACGCTGATGCTGGTCCACGGCCACATCGGCACCGCGCAGGCGGTCAACTTCGTCGAGCGGCTGCAGCGCGTGGGGCAGGACTTCGCGCAGCAGCACCTGGCCGACCAGAAGCTCGCGGCGGAGCAGAAGGGCCACTACACGCTCGTGGTGGGCATGCGCTCGTGGCTGTTCGGCCCGTTCCGGGACCTGAAGCGGGCCGTGCCGCGGCCCGCCTGATCGACCGTCGAACTCAGCGCTGGCGGCGCCGCACCATCCAGCCCATCAGGCCGAGGCCCGCGAGCATCAGCGCGTAGGTTTCCGGCTCGGGGATCGGCGGCGTGCCGCCCTGGCTCTGCAGGAACGAGAAGGTGTTCAACGCGTAGATGCCGTTGGTGTTGAGCGGGTCGTAGCTGCCGCCGCAGACCGGGGCGCCGCACAGGTTGGTCGTGGCGATCATGTCGATGTCGGCGATGACGAACAGCGAGCCGGCACCGGGCGCGTATTCACCCGCCTTCCAGTAGGCCGAGGTGACCTGTCCCTCCGAATTGGTGCCGCCCACATGACCGTTGAGCGCCGCGATCGCCGCGCCGTCGAGTTGGCCGATCTGGTAGAGCTGGCCGACGTTCGTCGCCGTGCCGAACGGCCCGTCGAACAGGGGCGCGCCGCCGTTCGAGACCGAGCCGGTGCTCACCGTGGTGCTGATGCCGAGGGCGCTGCCCAAGCCGTCGTGCCCGGCATCGTCCTGCAGCAGGAACAGGTCGCCGCCGCCGAGGAAGAAGTTCATCACGGCCGCGGACATCGGCGCGGCTTGCGCGTCCGAGATCCAGGTGCCGACGAACATGTTGACGCCGGCCATCGTGCCCGCCGTGACGCTGCCCAGCGTCGTCGTCTGGATGCTGCGGTTCACGGCCCCGGTCGGGCCGAAGTAGATCGGGTTCTCGAGCGCGGCGCGGAAGGCGGTGAGGTACGACCCGTCCCAGGCCCATTCGCCGCTGTTCGACGTGATCGACTGGCTGGCGCCGGCCACCACGTACGGGGCCGCAACGGCCTGAAGCGCCGCGCCGCACAGCGCGAGCGTCACGGCGCCGCGGCGCAGGGTTGAGGAAATGACTGACATGGCATGGCTCCTTCGAGAACCGGCCGACCGAAGGTGGCGACCGAGGGAGCGATGGTCGGGGCGCGACCGCCCCGGGCCCATCCCACGCTCTGCGCGACGGCCCCCTACGCTTGGGGGGAACGGGTCACGCGGCGCGCTGCTCGAGCAGGTAGTTCGCGCCGTCGTACTGGCCGAGCACGTCGGTCAGGTAGGGCAGCACGGTCAGCAGCTCGTCGTGCAGGGTGAACGGCGGGTTGATCACGAACATGCCGCTGCCGGCCAGGCCGAAGCCCTGCTGGTCGGGTTGCTGCACGGTCAGCCGCGCGTGCAGCCAGCCCTTGGGCGCGAGCGCTTCCAGGCGCTTGGGCAGTTGCGCGGCCTCGAGCTTGCTGACCTGCGGGTACCACACCAGATACACGCCTTCGGCGAAGCGCGCGATCGACTCGCGCAACGAGCTGATCACCTTGCCGTAGTCCTTGTGGCCCTCGTAGCTCGGGTCCATCAGCACCACGCCGCGCCGCGACGACGGCGGCACCTGGCCCTTCAGGCCGTCGAAGCCGTCGGTGTCGTAGACCGTCGCGCCCGGCACCTCGCCGATGTACGACTGCAGGATGCGGTGATCGGTCGGGTGCAGCTCGAACATGCGCAGCTGGTCCTGCGCGCGCAGCAGCATCTGCGCGAAGGCCGGCGAGCCGGGGTACTGCTCGAGCATGCCGTCGGGGTTGAACTGGCGCACGAGTTGCACGTAATCGGCCACGGCAGGCGGCAGGTCGTCGCGGTCCCACAGCCGCAGGATGCCCTGCTCGAACTCGCCCTTCTTCTGCGCGAAGCGGCCCTCGAGCGAGTAGCCACCCGCGCCGGCGTGGGTGTCGACCAGGCGGTACGACTTGTCCTTCTGGTTCATGTAGCGCAGCACGAGCGTGAGCACGGTGTGCTTGAGCACATCGGCGTGGTTGCCCGCGTGGAAGGCGTGTCGGTAGGCGAGCATGGCGCTAGTGTCGTCGCGTTTGAAGATCGGCAGGCACTGTAGCCGCTCGCCGGTCGCCTTAACCGATTTCGTGACGCGCCGTGCGGCGTCCTGTTATTCCGCAGCGCCGTACGATGGCTTGGTCTTCCCACCGATGAGCCCCCGCATGACCACGCTGTTCGATCCTCTCCGTCTCGGCGACATCATCGCCGCCAACCGCATCGCGATGGCGCCGCTGACGCGCGACCGCGCCGGCCCCGACCAGGTGCCTACGCCCTTGATGGCCACCTACTACGAGCAGCGTGCCACGGCCGGCCTGATCGTCACCGAAGGCACGCAGATCAGCGCCGAGGGCCAGGGCTACCTCGACACGCCGGGCATCTACAGCGCCGCGCAGATCGCCGGCTGGAAGAAGGTGACCGATGCCGTGCATGCCAAGGGCGGCAGGATCGTCGTGCAGCTGTGGCACGTGGGGCGCATCTCGCACCTGTCGCTGCTCCCGCCGGGCATGCAACCGGTGTCGAGCACCGCGACCCGCGCCAAGGGCAAGACCTTCACCGCCCAGGGCTTCGAGGACGTCTCCGAGCCGCGCGCGCTGCGCACCGACGAGATCCCGCGCCTGATCGCCGATTACCGCCAGGCCGCCCGCAACGCCATCGAGGCCGGCTTCGACGGCGTCGAGGTGCACGGCGCGAACGGCTACCTGCTCGAGCAGTTCATGCGCGACAGCATCAACGACCGCACCGACGCCTACGGCGGCTCGCGCGAGAACCGCGCGAGGCTGGTCGTCGAGGTGATGGCCGCGATCGTCGACGAGATCGGCGCCGGCCGCACGGGCATCCGCCTGTCGCCGGTCACGCCGGCCAACGACGCCGGGCCGGACAGCGATCCGCAGGCGACCTACGAATTGATCGTGGAAAAGCTCGCCGCGCTGAAGCTGGCGTTCATCCACGTCGTCGAAGGCGCGACGGGCGGGCCGCGCGACGTGGCGCCGTTCGATTTCGACGCGCTGCGCCGAATCTTCAAGGCGGGCAGCCCGCACGGCGCCTGGATCGCCAACAACGGCTACAACCGCGAGATGGCGATCGAGGCCGTCGCGAAGGGTGCGGCCGACATGGTCGCGTTCGGCAAGCACTTCATCAGCAACCCGGACCTGGTCGAGCGGCTCAAGCTCGATGCCCCGCTCGCGCAGCCGAACCGCCAGACCTTCTACGGCGGCGGCGCCGAGGGCTACACCGACTATCCGCCGATGGAACTGGCGCCGGCCTGATCCCCGCGCGGCGAAGAACGCAAACGGGCGGCCCGCAGGCCGCCCGTTTCATATGGAGCTAGAGAAAGATCAGGCGGGGATGCGCAGCACCTGGCCCGGATAGATCTTGTCCGGGCTGGTCAGCATCGGCTTGTTCGCCTCGAAGATCTTCGGGTACTCGTTGGCATTGCCGTACTGCGTCTTGGCGATCGCCGACAGCGTGTCGCCGCGCACCACCGTGTACCAGCGCGACTCGTCGGCCGGCTCGGCGGTGGTCATCGCGTCGTCGACCTGGGTCACGCCGGCGACGTTGCCGCAGCACAGCACGACCTTCTCGCGCGTCGCCTGGTCGGCGGCCACGCCGGCCACCGAGACGGTGCCGGTCGCGCCGTCGAACGCCACGTCGAGGCCGTCGACCTTCAGGTTCTGCGTGTTGATGTACGCGGTGATCGCGTCGGACGCGGTCTTGTTCGCGGCATCGACGTCCGGCGCGGCGGCGGCGGCGGCGGCGGGCTTGTGGCCGAACAGCTTTTCGCCGGCTTCCTTGATGAAACTGATGATGCTCATGGGGGGCTTTCGTGGTGGGTGATCGAACGGATGCGGCAGCAGGACAGGCGCCTTCCGCCGCAGCCCCGCAATGTAACGAGGCCGCGCAAAGACGCGCAGCGTCAATGGTCCGCGGTTGTAACAGGCGCCCGCGGAGCGCGCTTCAGCGTCGGTGCGGCGCCACGCGCGCGCGAAACAATTCCGCGATGCCGACCTCTCGCGGCCCGGGAACCCACTCGAACGACTCGCCCGCGCGCAGCGTGCCCGGCCGGCGCACGTCCAGGTAGAAGCCGCACCAGCCGTTCTGCACCATCAGCTTGGAGGCCTGCTTGAAGCCCATCGCGGCGTTGAACTTGAAGCACGGAAAGCGCGGCTCGCTGACCGCCAGCTCGCAGTCGGCGAAGCGCAGCACGTCGCCGACGCAGACATGGTCCTCCAGCAGGCCGGCCAGCGTGAGGTTCTCGCCGAGCGCACCGGGCACGAGCGTCTCGCCCCATCCGGCCGCGCGCGCCTGCGCGCGCACCGTCTGCCAGAACGGGTAGTGCTCGCTCGGGTAGGCGTAGACCGCCTTGCCCGGCCCGCCGTGGACCGACAGGTCGGCCTGCTCGTCGCCGGCCAGGCCGAGCGGGCCGACCGCGACCGGGCCGGCGACGCCGCGCTTCAGGATGCCGGTCATGACCTCGCGGTCGTCGATCAGCATCGGGCGCGCCGCCGAGACGTTCAGGCTCAGCAGCCGGCCGAAGGCGTTCGGCGGGGTGTTCATGGCGCGCGGTACCGGCCACGGAGGTTCTGGACCACGCGGCGCCCGCGCGGCCCGGCGACCCACGCCACGAACAGCTTGCCCGCCGGATGCCGGCTGCGGAAAGCGCGCATCACGTGCACCGTCTCCACCAGCAGCGGATCGCCATCGACCAGCACCGCGAGCGGCGCGCCGCCCGCCGCGACCCACGCGCCGCGCTCCACCAGCGCGTAGGCGCCGCTGGCCCGCGCCTGCGCGATCAGGCCGCCGGCGGCGTCGGCGCCCACGTACCAGGGCGCCACCGGCGCGATGCCGGCGCGGCGCCACACGGCCTGTTCCGCCAGGTGCACGCCCGAGCCGTCGCCGGCGGACAGGAAGGTGACGGCGCCCGGCCGGGCCAGCGCCGCACGCTGCAGCTGCGCCAGGGCCGCGCCCGCGTCGCGCAGGCCGGCAAGTTCCGCCGGGTCGCGCGCCTTCTCGCGCGCCTTGCCACGGGCCGACGGACCGATCAGCACGAACTCGCCGGACGCCACCGGCTGGCGGTCGTGCGCGAAGCCCTGCTGCACGAGGCGCGCCTCGGCGTCGGGTGCGTTGGTCAGCGCGGCGTCCAGCTCGCCGCGCTCCAGCGCGTCGAGCACGGGGCGCGCCGGGCCGGGCACGGTGCGCACGGCAATGCCGGTGTCGACGCCGAACGCGCGGACCAGCGCCGGCGCCAGGCCGGACTTGACCAGGGCGGTGTCCACGCCGAGCCGGAACGGGTCGGCGGCGGCGCGGTTCGACTGCGCGCGCGCGGGCCAGCCGGCGGCGATCCACGGGAGAGAGAACAGCAGTCGGCGGCGCAAGGGCATGGGCGATTATGGCGACCGCCGCGCCCGGCATAAAGTCATACCGAAAGCGCATGACCCCCCGGGATATGGTGGTTACCGGCCTATTACACTGACATGACAATCCCCAAAAGGAACTGTAGAGAGCGGCGCCGATCCGACCGGTTCGGGCGCTCGTAATCGGCCCGTAACCACCGTTGCGGCGCTTGCGCCCAGCGGCATTGGGCAAGCCGGTCGGACCGCCCCGCGTCCGAGCCGGTTTGCCCAATTCCGCTTTTTTTGACTTCGATGACTGGACCCACGATGAATCGTCCCGCAATGGAAGGCGTGCGCGCGAACGCGCCCGCAAGCGTTCGCCACGCCAAGCTGATCGACTGGGTGGCCGAGATGGCCGCGCTGACCGAGGCCGCCGACGTGTACTGGTGCGACGGCAGCACCGCCGAGTACGACCGGCTGTGCGCGCAGCTCGTCGCCGCCGGCACGTTCAAGAAGCTCAACCCCGAGCTGCGCCCCAACAGCTACCTCGCCTGCAGCAGCCCGAGCGACGTGGCGCGGGTTGAGGACCGCACCTTCATCTGCTCCCAGAAGAAGGAAGACGCCGGCCCGACCAACAACTGGATGGCCCCGGCCGAGATGCGCGAGCTGCTCCAGACCGGCCCGAACGCGCTGTTCCGCGGCAGCATGCGCGGCCGCACGATGTACGTGGTGCCGTTCTCGATGGGCCCGCTGGGCTCGCCGATCGCGCACATCGGCGTCGAGCTGTCCGACAGCGCGTATGTCGCCGTGAACATGAAGCTGATGACCCGCATGGGCGCCAAGGTGCTGGACGTGCTCGGCGCCGACGGCCACTTCGTGCCCTGCATGCACACCGTCGGCGCGC
>JAZKIO010000042.1:0-125220 GCA_040384825.1 Pseudomonadota bacterium | reverse complement strand
GCTTGCCGACCTCGCCGCCGGCCTTCAGCAGGCGCGCGATCTCGTCGAGGTGCGAACGCAGCCGCGCAAGCTCCTCGGCCACGTCGATGCGGATCGAATAGGCCGCGGCCTCGTTCAGTGCGCGCTCCTGCAGCGCCTCGCGCGAGATGGTGTTGGCGGCGCCGGTGGCTTCGAGCGCCTCGGTCCAGCGCTCCAGGAAGCGCTGCTGCTGGCGCTTGACGACCGCAGGCACCAGCGGCTCGGCCTGCAGCGCGAGCTCGCGCAGGCGGTCGACGCGCTCCATCAGCACCTTGACGAGCCGCTCGCCCTCGCGGGCGCGGGCCTCGCGCAGCCCGGCGATGCAGCGCTTCGCCGCGTCGAGCGCGGGCTCGTCGAGCTTCTCGCTCGGCGCGCCGCCCTTGCACCACTGCAGCACCTCGTGCACCGACAGCCCCTTGGCGTCGGGCAACCAGCCGTGCACGGTGCTTTCCAGGCGCACCAGCCGGTTCAACTGGTCGGTCTGGGGTTGCGGCCACTGCGTCTCGCTGTCGGTGCGGGTGCTCAGCCGCAACTCGATCTTGCCGCGCTTGAAGGCGCCGGAGATCAGCTCGCGCAGCGTCGGCTCGAGCGAGCGGAACTCGTCGGGCAAGCGGAACGAAACATCCAGAAACCGGTTGTTAACCGAGCGCAGTTCGACGTTAATCGCGGCACTGGCGGGGACCGCCGGGCGGCCTGCCAAATTGTCCGCAGCGCCCGCCGCTTCAGAGGCGGAACGAGCCCCGGCAGAGGCGCTCGCGAAGCCGGTCATGCTGTAGACTGCCATGAGCGAATACCCAGAGAAAATCGGATTATGTCAAAGCCCAAACCTGCTCCGTTGCCGTCCGGCACCGTGGTGGGTGGCTATCAGGTCATCAAGAAGCTCGCCGCCGGTGGTTTCGGCGTGGTGTACCTGTGCGAAGACGCCGATCGTCATCTGGTGGCGCTGAAGGAGTACCTCCCGTCGTCGCTCGCCGAGCGTTCGCCGGGTGAGTTGACCCCCAGGGTCAAGCCCGAGAAGCAGCCGCTGTACCGGCTGGGCCTGAAGAGCTTCTTTGAAGAGGGCCGCTCGCTCGCGCAGATCAGCCACCCGAGCGTCGTCTCGGTGCTGAACTTCTTCCGCGAGAACGAGACCGTCTACATGGTGATGAACTACCTGCAGGGCGACACGCTGCAGGATTTCATCGTCACCGCGCGCGACCTGAAGCGCGACAAGGTGTTTCGCGAAAGCACCATCCGTTCGCTGTTCGACGAGATCCTGCGCGGCTTGCGCATCGTCCACCAGCACAAGATGCTGCACCTGGACATCAAGCCGGCCAACATCTTTATCACCAACGAGAACAAGGCGGTGCTGCTCGATTTCGGCGCCGCGCGCGAGGTGCTGAGCAAGGAAGGCAACTTCATCCGCCCGATGTACACGCCAGGCTTCGCCGCGCCCGAGATGTACCGGCGCGATGGCTCGCTCGGCCCATGGACCGACATCTACGCGATCGGCGCCTGCATCTACGCCTGCATGCAGGGCTACCCGCCGAACGATGCGCCGCAGCGCATCGAGAAGGACCGCCTCGCGCTGAGCCTCTCGCGCCTGCGCAACGTCTACTCCGACAACCTGATCGAGGTCACCGAGTGGTGCATGTCGCTCGATCCGCTGTCGCGCCCGCAAAGCGTGTTCGCGCTGCAGAAGGAACTGGCGCGCGAGACCGAGCGCCGCTACACCAAGCTCAGTTTCAGTGAACGGCTCAAGCTCCAGCTCGAAAACCTGACCACCGGCGCCAAGGCGTAAGCGGGAGCACCACCATGCGCTTCTCCGTCTACCAGGTCAGCCGCAAGGGCGGCCGCGAGAAGAACGAAGACCGCATGGGCTATTGCTACACGCGGGACGCCGGCCTGTTCGCGCTGGCCGACGGCATGGGCGGTCACCCGGAGGGCGAGGTCGCCTCGCAGCTCGCGCTGCAGACGCTCGCCGCGATGTTCCAGCGCGATTGCAAGCCCACGCTGCCCGACCCGCTGCGCTTCCTGCAGGAGGCCACGATCGCCGGCCACCACCAGCTGCTGCGCTACGCCACGCAGAAGGCGCTGATCGACACGCCGCGCACGACGGTCGTCGCCTGCCTGCTGCAAGGCAACGCGGCATACTGGGCCCATTGCGGCGACTCGCGCCTGTACCTGGTGCGCGGCGACAAGCTGATCGCCCGCACCCGCGACCACTCGTACTCCGAGCTGCAGCAGACGATGAGCCATGTCGTGCCGATGCCCGACCGGTTCAACCGCAACGTGCTGTTCACCTGCCTGGGCAGCCCCGGCAAGCCGGTGATCGACACCGTCGGCCCGCTGCTGCTGCAGGCCGGCGACCGCCTGCTGCTGTGCTCCGACGGGCTGTGGGGCACGGTCGAGGATTCGGTGATCGTCGAGCAGCTGTCGAAGAACGTGATCTCCGATGCCGTGCCCGAGCTCGTCGAGCAGGCGCTGCGCAACGGCGGCGCCAAGAGCGACAACGTCTCCGTGCTCGCGGTCGAGTGGGAGGCCGCCGAAGACAACGACAGCACCACCGGCGTCTCGACCCAGCAGCTCGGCGAAGAGGTGTTCGCCTCGACGATCCAAGCCAGCGTGCTCGGGAGCGACGCACCCGACGAGCTCGACGACGCCGAGATCGAGCGCTCGATCCGCGAGATCAACGAGGCGATCCGCCGCTCGTCGCAGAAGAAATCCTGATCGGGAGCGCGGCGCCATCCCCGTAGACAATACGGGCATGACATTCAAACGCTCTGACTCCCGTGCCGCGGACTCGCTCCGCCCCGTCACCATCACCCGCCGCTACACCAAGCACGCCGAAGGCTCGGTGCTGATCGAGTTCGGCGCCACCAAGGTGCTGTGCACCGCCTCGGTCGAGGAGAAGGTGCCGCCGCACAAGCGTGGCTCCGGCGAGGGCTGGGTCACTGCGGAATACGGCATGCTGCCGCGCGCCACCCACACCCGCAGCGACCGCGAGGCCGCGCGCGGCAAGCAAAGCGGCCGCACGCAGGAGATCCAGCGCCTGATCGGCCGCTCGCTGCGCTGCGTGTTCGACCTGAAGGCGCTGGGCGAACGCACGATCTCGCTCGACTGCGACGTG
Source organism: Pseudomonadota bacterium (assembly GCA_040384825.1). Classification (GTDB taxonomy): domain Bacteria; phylum Pseudomonadota; class Gammaproteobacteria; order Burkholderiales; family Burkholderiaceae_C; genus LMDS01. The sequence continues at coordinate 122,093 of JAZKIO010000042.1, read as the reverse complement.
ATCCAGGCCGACGGCGGCACGCGCACCGCGGCGATCACCGGCGCCTTCGTCGCGGCGCACGACGCGGTCACCTGGCTGCAGGTGCAAGGCAAGCTGGGCGCGACCGCGTCGCCGATCAAGGAGTTCGTCGCGGCGATCTCGGTCGGCATCGTCGACGGCACGCCGCTGCTCGACCTGGAGTACACCGAGGACTCGGCCTGCGACACCGACATGAACGTGGTGATGACCGGCGCCGGCGGCTTCGTCGAGGTGCAGGGCACGGCCGAAGGCGCGGCGTTCTCGCGCGACGAGATGGGCACGCTGCTCGGCCTGGCCGACAAGGGCATCCGCGAACTGGTCGCGGCGCAGCGCAAGGCGCTGGGGCTCTGAGCCGATGCGGCTGGTCCTGGCGTCGAACAACCGCAAGAAGCTGAGCGAGCTGCAGGCGCTGCTCCCGCCGGCCGGCGTCGAGCTGGTCGCGCAGGGCGCGCTGGGCGTGGAGGAAGCCGACGAGCCGTTCCACACCTTCATCGAGAACGCGCTGGCCAAGGCGCGGCATGCGGCGCGGCACACCGGCGGCGCGGCGATCGCCGACGACTCCGGGCTGTGCGTCGATGCGCTGGGCGGCGCGCCGGGCGTCTACTCGGCGCACTTCGCCGAGATCGCGGCGACGCCAGCCGATCGCGAGGACCACCGCGCGCTGCAGGACGCCGCCAACAACGCGCTGCTGCTCGATCGCCTGAACGGCGTGGCGGACCGGCGCGCGCGCTTCATCAGCACGCTGGTGGCGGTTCGATCGGCCGACGACCCGGAGCCGCTGGTCGCGGTCGGCCGCTGGTTCGGCGAGATCCTGCACACGCCGGTCGGCAGCTGCGGCTTCGGCTACGACCCGCTGATGTTCATCCCGGCCCTGGGTCGTGCGGTCGCCGAACTCGACGCGCCGACGAAGAACGCCCACAGCCACCGCGCCATCGCCGCCGCGCAGATGCTGATGTTGATGCGCGAGGCCTGGCACCTTGGCTGAGCCGATCCGGATCGCGACGGAAGCGGCGCCCGTCGAACCTGTCGCCGATCGCCTCGCGCGCTACATGCGCAGCGGCACGCTGAGTCTCGCGGCGCTTCCGCCCCTGTCGCTCTACGTGCACCTGCCGTGGTGCCTGAAGAAGTGCCCGTACTGCGACTTCAACTCCCACGAGCAGCGCGGCGAGGCGGACCACGCGCGCTACCTCGACGCACTCAACGCCGACCTCGAAGCCGCGCTGCCCTTCGTCTGGGGCCGGCGCATCCACACCATCTTCATCGGCGGCGGGACGCCCAGCCTCTTCACGCCCGATTCGATCGCGCGGCTGATCGGCGACATCCGCGCCCGCCTGCCGCTGGAGCCGATGTGCGAGATCACGCTCGAGGCCAACCCCGGCACCTTCGAGCGCGAGCGCTTCCACGGCTATCGCGCGGCCGGCGTCACGCGGCTGTCGGTCGGCGTGCAGAGCTTCGACGATGCCAAGCTCGCCGCGCTCGGCCGCGTGCATGACGCGGCGCAGGCGCGCGCTGCAGTCGAAGAAGCGCGCGCCGCCTTCGAGACCTTCAACCTCGACCTGATGTACGCGCTGCCCGGCCAGTCGATCGCCGAGTTCGAGCGCGATCTGCAGACCGCGCTCGCGTTCGAGCCGCCGCACCTGTCGGTCTACCACCTGACGCTCGAGCCGAACACCGTCTTCGCGAAGTACCCGCCCGCGGGTGCCGATGCCTTGCCGGACGACGACACCGCGTTCGAGATGCTGGACCTCATCACCGCACGGACGGCCGCCGCCGGCATGGCGCGCTACGAGGTCTCGGCGTTCGCGCGGCCCGGCCACCGCTGCGAGCACAACTGGAGCTACTGGCAGTTCGGCGACTACCTCGGCATCGGCGCGGGCGCGCACAGCAAGATCTCGTTCCCGCACCGGGTCGTGCGCCAGACCCGCTTCAAGGAACCGCAGCAGTACCAGGCGCGGGCGCTGGCCGGCCACGCGATCGCGAGCGACGAGGAAGTGCCGCGCGACCAGCTGCCGTTCGAGTTCATGCTGAACGCGACCCGCCTGCGCGAGGGCTTCGAGCTGGCCCGGTTCACCGAGCGCACCGGGCTGTCCCTGGCCGCGCTCGCCGCGGGGCTGGACGCCGCCGAGCGCAAGGGCCTGATCGAGCGCGACTTCACGCGCGTGTGGCCGACCGAGCGCGGCTTCGATTTCCTCAACGACCTGCAGGCGCTGTTCCTGCCCTGAACCGCGTCAGACGCGGTTGGTCGACAGGCCCGACGTGCTGCGCAGCCGCTCGATCAGCCGCGGCGCGATCTGCGACAGCGGCAGCACCTCGTGCGCCGCCCCGGCGGCGATCGCTTCGCGCGGCATGCCGAACACGACGCAGCTCGCCTCGTCCTGCACCAGGTTGTAGCTGCCGGCCTCGCGCATCTCGCGCATCGCGGTGGCGCCGTCCGCGCCCATGCCGGTCAGCATGATGCCGAGCGCGTTCGGCCCCGCCACGCGCGCGGCCGACTTGAACAGCACCTCGACGGAAGGGCGGTGCCGGTTGACCGGGTCGCCGTCGACGACGCGGGCGACGTAGTTCGCGCCCGAGCGCTCGACGCTCAGGTGCGCGGTGCCGCCGGGCGCGATGTAGGCATGGCCCGGCAGGATGCGCTCGCCATCGCGCGCCTCGGCGACGCGGATGCGGCACAGACCGTCGAGCCGCGCCGCGTAGCTCTTCGTGAAGCCGGCCGGCATGTGCTGCGTGATGACGATCGCCGGGCAGTCCGGCGGCAGGTTCGTCAGCACCTCCTTGGTCGCCTCGGTGCCGCCTGTGGAGGCGCCGATGAACACGATCTTCTCGGTCGACAGGCGCCCGATCGCGCTGACTGGCGCGGCCGGCCTGTCGCCGGCGCGCGCGCTCGCCGCGGCGGGGCGGCGCAGATGCGCCTTCGAGGCGACGCGGATCTTGTCGGTGATGTCGTCGGCCAGCAGGCGCAGGCCGTCGGCCACGCCGATCTTCGGCTTGGCGACGAAATCGATCGCGCCGAGCTCGAGCGCGCGCAGCGTGACCTCGGCGCCCTGCTCGGTCAGCGTGGAGACCATCACCACCGGCGTGGGCCGCAGGCGCATCAGCTTGCCGAGGAAATCGATGCCGTCCATGCGCGGCATCTCGACATCGAGCGTGATCACGTCGGGGTTCAGCGCGCGGATCATCTCGCGCGCGATCAGCGGGTCGGCAGCGGTGCCGACGCACTCCATGTCGGGCTGGCGGCCGATGATCGCGCTCAGCAGGCTGCGCACCAGGGCCGAGTCGTCCACCACCACCACACGGATCTTTGCCATCTCTTCGGCTCCAGCGTTCAGAACAGGTCGACCGACCCGCCGCCCGTGCTTTGCGGCACCGCCTGCTGCACCGCGACGCGGTCCTGCGCGGCGAGCGCGGCGGTGTTGGTCGCGGCGAGGCGCTTGACCATCGCCTTGCCGCTCGCGGGCAGGAAGCAGACCTTGCGCGCGTGGATGCCGAGCACGTCCTTCGAGACGATGGGAATGCGCTCGGTCTTCAGGTAATCGGTGACGAACGCCGTGTTGCGCTCGCCGATGTTCATTGAGGTCATGCCGTCGACCACCTGGCCGCCGCCGAAGACCTTGGCTTCCATGGTCGTGCGGGTCGCGCCCTGCTTCATCATCTCGTTGATCAGCAGTTCCATCGCGTACGAGCCGTACCGGCCCGAGCCGGCGTCGCCCTCGGGCAGCATGAAGTGGTTCATGCCGCCGACCCTGGCCTCGCGGTCCCACAGGCACGCGGCGATGCACGAGCCCAGCGTCGTCATGATCAGGATGTCCTCGTGGTACACGAAGTACTCGCAGGGCAGGATCTTCACGGCGTCGTTGTCGAAGAACGCGTCGTGGAAGAAGAACGAGGCTTCGCCGGGCTTGCGCGGCTGGTTCTTGAGCCGCTGCAGGCGGGTCGTCGCGGTGTCGGATGTCGGCGACGGTCGCGCGGCGGGGCGGGCGGGAGAGGCGAGGGCCATGGGGGGTTCGGTCGGGGGTCAGACCCGCTCGTAGATCGTCTTGCCGCGCAGGCGAAACAGGTCCTTCACGTCGGTGAAGTTCTCCGAGTGGCCGACGAACAGCAGCCCCTTCGGCTTCATCACGGCATGGATCTGGCCGAGCACGCGGCGCTGGGTCGCGTTGTCGAAATAGATCATCACGTTGCGACAGAACACGATGTCGAACGGCTCGCCCAGCGACCAGCGCGCGTCCATCAGGTTGTGCGGCCGGAACTCGATCATCTTCGCCAGCTCGGGCTTGACGCGCATGAAGCCGGCGTTCGAGGCGGTGCCGCGCATGAAGTGGCGGCGCTGCAGCTCGGGCGTGAGGCCGCGCGCGTCCACCGGGTAGACGCCGCGGCTGGCGGTGGCGAGCACCTTGGTGTCGATGTCGCTGGCGACGATCCGCGCGTCGGCCGACGCGCCCAGCGCCTCGGCGACCGTGATCGCGATGGTGTACGGCTCCTCGCCGGTCGAGGCCGCGTTGCACCAGATGCGCAGCGGGCGGCCGGCGCGCGCCTTCAGGTCGGCGGTGAGCGCCTCGAAGTGATGCGACTCGCGGAAGAACGAGGTCAGGTTGGTGGTCAGGCAGTTAACGAACTCCTGCCATTCCTCGTCGGCGCCCGGGCCGGCGGCGGCCTCCAGAAACTGCAGGTAGGAGCCGAACGAGCGGTGGCCGGTATCGCGCAGCCGGCGGGACAGGCGGCTGTAGACCATCGCCTGCTTGCCGGCATGCAGGCTGATGCCGGCGCGTGCATAGATGAGTGCGCGGACGCGTTCGAAATCGCGGGCGTCGAAGCTGAACTCGCCGTTGAGGTCGGCGTCGGCCGACGGTCTCGCGGGTGCGATCGACAGGGCTGCGGCGCTCATGGGGTCTCCGGGTCGGGTGCGGCGATGCGGGTCGTCGGCGGTCAGACAGCCGGCCCAGGAGCTGTATCGGCATCCGCGCCGCACTCTTGAGCGGCCGCGCGCGCCGCGGCCGGTCGGTGCAACTGGCGGGCGTTGCGGGCCCAAATGCGGGGCGCCCGGCGACGACCCGCTGCTAGACTTCCCGCGTCGCCGCCTTTCCCTCCTACCGACCACCCGATTCGTGCACGCGCCGCCCGACCCAGCTCCCGCCGCCGCTGCGGCCCCGCTGCGCCTCGTGCCGGCGCTGCAGCTGCTCCAGCAGTCGGGCGTCGAACTGCCGGACCGCCACGCGGTCGGCCAGACGGCCTGGATGCAGGCGGTGCTCGACGCGCTGTGCGATCTCTCCAGCCGCGACGCGCTGACCGGCCTGGCCAACCGCCGCCAGTTCGAGCTCGCGCTGACCAGCGAGATCGACCGCGTGGCGCGCGCCGGTGAACCGGCGCTGATGCTGATGATCGACATCGACCACTTCAAGCGCATCAACGACGGCTACGGCCACCCGGCCGGCGACCTGGTGCTGCGCAGCATCGCGCAGTCGCTGCAGGAGTGCATCCGGCCGATGGACACCCTCGCGCGCATCGGCGGCGAGGAGTTCGCGATGATCCTGCCCAACTGCCCGCCGTCGTTCGGCCTGGCTGTCGCCGAGCGCGTGCGCGCGCGGGTGCAGCGCGCGCCCATCGCCCTTGCGCCGGGCCAGCAGGTCACCATCACCGTCAGCATCGGCGGAGCGTTCGCGCCGCAGTGGGTGCGGTCGTCCGCACCGCTGTGGCTGGAGCGCGCCGACCAGCAGCTCTACCGGGCCAAGAGCGAGGGGCGCGACCGCGCCTGCCTCGAGCAGCCCACCGTCTCGCTCGTCAGCGCCGAGGAAAAAGGTCTGCTGTTCGGCACCTCGAAGTTTGCGGAGTTCGAATGAGCGTTCCCGTTCCCCACGCGCCGGCACGCCGCGCGCGCACCATGGCCATCACCAGCGGCAAGGGGGGCGTGGGCAAGACCTTCCTGTCGGCCAACCTCGCCGCGGCCCTCGCCAAGCGCGGCCAGCGCGTGCTCGTGCTCGATGCCGATCTGGGCCTGGCCAACCTCGACGTGGTGCTGAACCTGTACCCCAAGGTCACGCTGCACGACGTGTTCACCGGCAAGGTGCCGCTGGAAGACGCGATCCTGCCCGCGCCCGGCGGCTTCTCGGTGCTGCTCGCCGGCTCGGGGCTGGTCGAGTATTCGCGGCTGACGCCGGAGGTGCGCGAGCAGCTCCAGCGCATCATCGAGACGCTCGCGCCCCGCTTCGACCACATCCTGCTCGATACCGGCGCCGGCATCTCCGACGTGGTGTTGTACGCCGTCTCGCTGGCCGACGACGTGCTCGTGATCGCGACGCCGGAGCCGACCTCGATGACCGACGCCTACGCCACCATCAAGGTGCTGGCCACGCAGCAGCAGCGCCGCGCGATCCGGCTGGTCGTGAACCAGGTCGGCCGCATCGGCGAGGGCAAGGTGATCCGCCACCAGCTGCAGCTGGTCGTCGACAAGTTCGTCGCGCCGATGCTGGCCGAGGCCGGCCACGCGCCCGCGCTCGACCTGGTCGGCGAGATTCCGCTCGACCCGAGCGTGCGCGAGGCCGTGCAGAAGCGCCAGCTGCTGCTCGAGCTGCTGCCGGGCTGCGCCGCGTCTCAGGCGGTCGACGCGCTCGCGGGCCGGATCGCGCCATGATCGAGGAGCCCGCGGCCCCCACGCCCTTCGAGCGCCTCGGCGGCGAGCCCGGCGTGCGCGCGCTGGTCGATCGCTTCTACGACCTGATGGACCTGGAGCCCGGCTGGGCCGAGCTGCGCGCGCTGCATCCGACCACGCTCGAAGGCTCGCGCGACAAGCTGTTCTGGTTCCTGTGCGGCTGGCTCGGCGGCCCGGCGCACTACACCGACCGCTTCGGCCACCCGATGCTGCGCGCGCGGCACCTGCCGTTCAGCATCGGCATCCGCGAGCGCGACCAGTGGCTCGCCTGCATGCAGCGCGCGATGACCGAGCAGGCCGTCGATCCGGCGCTCGCGCAGCGTCTGGCCGAGTCATTCTTCGGCACCGCGGACTGGATGCGCAACCGCGCCGGCGCCTGACTCTTCGTCGCCGTCACGCGATTCGCTGCTTGCGTCAGGTGCGGCGCGCAGCGCCGAGCGCCAGTGCCGCCAGCCCCACTCCCATCAGCAGCCACGTGCCGGGCTCCGGCACCGGGTTGATCGCGCGCACGACGAGCGTCTCGGCATAGGCGGGGCCGCCGGGCTGCCACCAGGCGGTCGACGTGAAGAACTCTCCGCTGCCCGGGCCGTTCTGCCAGTTGCAATTGCGGGTCCAGCTGCTGAAGTACGGCGTGGCACAGGCCATCGGTCCGGGACGCTCGACGGTCGGCCCGGGTGCGATGAAGGAACTGTCGGCGCCGCTCACCGGGTCGGGACCGCCCCCGGGCGCCGGCACGTTCGCGCCGGCGAAGATGAAGTCCATCGCCGTGGGCGCATGGCGCAGTTCCTCGGCGGTGGCGAAGCGCCAGCCGAACCGCGATTGATGGCTCAGGTCGACGCCGGTGAAGCCCGGGCCGGGCTCACCCGGCAAGGGAACGTAGGAGCCGTCTGCGGCCACGGGGTTCGCCCAGGCCCAGTCGAGGCCGTCGAACTGGATGTAGGCACCGCTCGGCAACGGCTCGTCGACGAATGCTGCATGGCTGGAGCCGGCGCTGAACGCCAGACATGCCAGCGCCGTTAAGCTGGTCTTGCAATACCCGAACATGTTGAACTCCCCTGGTGCGATGTCGTTGTGTCGGCCCGAAGGGGCCGAACCCAGTGTAGGAATTCGAGTTGGCGGGTGGCGTGGGGCGCGTGCGCTCTAGGGGGGAGGCTGGCGCGACATATTCACGTTGCGTCGCGTGATGATGCGGTCGCTCGCGGGCGTGATGGCACGACGGGCCCCAGCAGCACCAACAACGCGCCGGTGCCGCCGTCGCTCGCGCGCGCCTGGGTGAAGGCGATCACGTCCTTCTTCTGCACCAGCCACGTCTTCACCTTGCTCTTGAGCACCGGCTCGCGGCCGGGCGAGCCGTTGCCCTTGCCGTGGATCACGCGCACGCAGCGCAGGCCGGCGCGGCGCGCGTCGTGCACGAACAGCGCCAGGCGCTCGCGCGCCTCGTCGCGGCGCAGGCCGTGCAGATCGAGCTGGGCCTGGATCGCCCAGACGCCCCGGCGCAGCTTGCGCACGACCTCGGGGCCGATGCCGGGGCGGCGGAAGGAGAGCGCCTCGTCGGTATCGAGCAACGACTCGACATCGAACTCGTCGGAGATCGCCTCCAGCATCACCGCCGCCTCGTCGGCCTCGCGCTGGCGGGCGCGCGGCTCGGGGCGCACGGCCTCGTGGGCTGCCCGCGCGACGGCGCGCAGCGGGACCACCGCGCCGACGCTGATCGCGAACAGCTCGCGCTCGCGCTTCTCGCGCGCGCGTTGCTCGCGTTCGCGCTCTGCAGCCTCCGCGGCGGCGCGCTGCGAATCGCGCAAGGCCTGGCGGATGGGGCCAAGTTCGCCGAGCGCTCGCACCTTCATGGCCGCGGCGCCCTCACATCAGCCCCCGTTCGGCGAACGAGAACACGGCGCCGTGGCCGACGATGAAGTGGTCGAGCACCTGCACGTCGACGAGCCGCAGCGCGGCCTTCAGCGCCTGCGTCAGCGCCTCGTCGGCACGCGATGGTTCGGCCACGCCGGAAGGGTGGTTGTGCGCCAGGATGACCGCGGCGGCGTGGCATTCGAGCGCGCGCTTGACGACCTCGCGCGGGTAGACGCTGGTCTGCATCAGCGTGCCGTGGAACATCTCCTCGAAGCGCAGCAAACGCTGCTGGGCGTCGAGGAACATCACCGCGAAGACCTCGGCGCCGCGCCCGCCGAGCTGCAGCTGCAGGTAGTCCTTGACCTTGGCCGGCGTGTCGAACACCGGCCGCTCGACGAGCTGCTGCACGAGCGCGCGGCGCGCCAGTTCGATCACCGCGCCGATCTCGGCCCGCTTGGCCGGGCCCAGGCCCTTGATGCGCTTCAGGTCCTCGGCCCGCGCCGCGAGCAGGCCGCGCACGCCGCCGCAGGCATCGAGCAACTGCTGCGCGAGCTGCAGCACCGAGACGCCCTTGAGGCCGGTGCGCAGCAGCAGCGCGACGAGCTCGGCATCGGCCAGCGCGCCGGCGCCGCTGGCGAGCAGCTTTTCGCGCGGGCGCGCGGCGGCGGGGATGTCCTTGAGCACCACGGCAGGGTCGATTCAGGGCGAAGACGAGGGAGAGGCGGGGGGCTCGTAAAATCACGGCCAGTCTATCGGCACTCGCGCCGTACCGGGATCTCCCTTGAACCATGTCCAACCGGGGTCGTTCCTGACCCTGCACTACCGCTTGTCCGGGCCCGATGGCGCGGACCTGATCAACACCTTCGACGACAAGCCGGCGACGCTCTCGCTCGGCACCGGCGAACTCGCGCCCGCCATGGAGGCGCGCCTGCTCGGCCTGCCCGAGGGCACGCGCCGCTCGTTCGAGCTCGCCGCCGGCGAGGCCTTCGGTGAACGCAACCCGGAACTGCTGCAGCGCGTGAAGCGCACGCTGATGGACGAGCTGGGCGATCCGGACGAGCAGTACCGTGTCGGCGACGTGGTCCAGTTCCCCACGCCCGACGGGCAGGGCGCCTACGCAGGCGTGGTGCGCGAGGTGGTCGAGGGCGGCGAGGTGCTGGTGTTCGACTTCAACCACCCGCTCGCCGGCCGGCCGGTGATCTTCGAAGTGCAACTGATCGGGGTGCTCTGATGAACTCGCTGCTCGAAGAGATCGTGCTGGCGGAGCCGCGCGGCTTCTGCGCCGGCGTGGACCGCGCGATCGAGATCGTCGAACGCGCGCTGACGAAGTTCGGCGCGCCGATCTACGTGCGCCACGAGATCGTCCACAACACCTACGTCGTCAACGACCTGAAGGCCAAGGGCGCGATCTTCATCGAGGACCTGGCCGACGTGCCGCCCGGTGCGACGCTGGTCTTCAGCGCCCACGGCGTCTCGCAGGAGGTGCGGCGCGAGGCGGCGCAGCGCGGCTTCAGCGTGTTCGACGCGACTTGCCCGCTGGTGACCAAGGTGCACGTGGAGGTCGCCAAGCTGCACAAGGAGGGCTACGACTTCATCATGATCGGCCACAAGGGCCACCCGGAGGTCGAGGGCACGATGGGCCAGCTGAGCGAAGGCATCTACCTGGTCGAGGACGTGGCGGATGTCGAGACGGTGCAGGTCGCGCAGGCCGACAAGCTGGCGGTGGTGACGCAGACGACGCTGTCCGTGGACGACGCCGCCGAGATCCTCGCCGCCGTGAAGCGCCGTTTCCCGAGCGTGCGCGAGCCCAAGCAGCAGGACATCTGCTACGCGACGCAGAACCGCCAGGACGCCGTCAAGGTGCTGGCGCCGACGGTGGACGTGGTGATCGTCGTCGGCAGCCCGACCAGCTCCAACAGCAACCGCCTGCGCGAGCTGGCCCAGCGGCTCGGCACCGACGCCTACATGGTCGACGCGCCCGAAGACCTGCGCCCGGAGTGGTTCGAGGGCAAGGCGAGCGTCGGCCTGACCGCGGGCGCCTCGGCGCCGGACATCCTGGTGCAGCAGGTGATCGAGCGGCTGCGCTCGCTGGGCGCGGTGTCGGTCCGCAAGCTGCCCGGCGTCGAAGAGACGATCCACTTCCCGCTGCCGATGGGGCTGGGCGACAAGGCGATGGGCCTCGCGCCGAAAACTTAAGCCCCTCGGCGAACGAATACGTTCGCCGATCCCCCGAGGGGATGCGGGCCGGCTTGGGGCGGCCCGGCGCTCGACCCGCTACCTGTCCGCGCGCGGGTGAAACCGCACCACCTGCGGCGCGGCCTGGGCCGCGGCCTTCGCCGGCGCGTGATCGCAGCCGTCGCAGCCGCAACCCGACGAGACCGTCGCGGCGCGTCGCAGGCGAGCGGCCGCGAACGCGGGCAACGGCAGCTTGAGCAGCGCGATCGCCAGTGCGCGGCGTGCGGCGGCCGGCATCAGCGTCCAGGCCGCGAAGAGGGCGCTGCCGACGACCAGCAGCGCGACGATCAGGATCTGCATCAGTTGGGTCTCCGGTGATCAGCCGCCGCCGAGCGCGAGCGCGACCCGGTAGGTGACGAACGCGGCGGCGTACGCCAGCACGAACAGGTACGCCGCCATCAGCAGCGGGTAACGCCACGAGTTGGTCTCGCGCTTCACGACCGCCAGCGTCGAGATGCACTGCGGCGCGAACACGTACCAGGCGAGCAACGCGTAGGCGGTCGCGAGCGACCAGCCCTTGGCGATCACCGGGGCGAGCGCATCGGCCACCTCGCCGCCCGCTGCCGACATCGAATACACCGTGCCGAGCGCGCCGACCGCGACCTCGCGCGCCGCCAACCCGGGCACCAGCGCGATCGAGATCTGCCAGTTGAAGCCGATCGGCGCGAACACGTGCTGCAGCGCCTGGCCGAGCCAGCCGGCGATGCTGTACTGGATCGCCGGACCCGTCGCGCCTGCAGGCGGTGCCGGGTAGCTCGACAGGAACCACAGGATCACCATCAGCGCGAAGATGATCCCGCCGACGCGCGCGAGGAAGATGTGCGCGCGCTCCCACAGCCCCAGCGCCAGGTTGCGCAGCCCGGGCGCGCGGTAGGGCGGCAGCTCGAGCATCAGCGGCTGGTAGCGGCTCTTGATCCAGATGCGCTTGAAGACGAACGCCACGAGCATCGCCGACACCACGCCCGCCACGTACAGCCCGAACAGCGTGAGCCCGCGCAGGTTGAACGGGCCGACGCTGCGCTCGGGCACGAACGCGCCGATCAGCAGCGCGTAGACCGGCAGCCGCGCGGAGCAGGTCATCAGTGGCGCGATCATGATGGTCGCGAGCCGGTCCTTCCAGTTCGCGATCGTGCGCGTCGCCATGATCCCCGGGATCGCGCACGCGAAGCTCGAGAGCAGCGGGATGAACGCGCGGCCCGACAGGCCGACCTTGCCCATCAGGTTGTCGAGCAGGAACGCCGCGCGCGGCAGGTAGCCCGAGTCTTCCAGGATCAGGATGAAGAAGAACAGGATCAGGATCTGCGGCAGGAACACGATCACGCTGCCGACGCCTGCGATCACGCCGTCGATCAGCAGCGAGCGCAGGGGGCCGTCCGTCATGTGCGCGGTGACCTGCTCGCCGGCCCAGGCCATGGCGTCCTTGATCAGGTCCATCGGCAGGTTGGCCCAGGAGAACACCGCCTGGAAGATCAGGAACAGCACGCCGGCCAGGATCGCCAGGCCCCACACCGGGTGCATCACGACCGCGTCGATGCGGTGGTGGAAGCGCTTGTCGTTCGCCGCGCCCGTGGTGATGCCGGGCTCGACGATCGCCAGGATGCGGCGCACCTCGCGCTGCAGTTCCGCCGGGGAGCTGGGCTGGAACGGCGCCGCCGCGAGCGCTGGGGCGGGCAAGGCTGAGAACTCGCGCTCCATCAGCGCCAGCAGCGCGGCGTGGCCGTCGTGCTTGACCGCGACGGTCTCGACCACCGGGCAGCCGAGTTCGACCGAGAGCTTGGCCACGTCGATGTTCAGGCCCTGCGCGCGGGCCATGTCCGCCATGTTCAGCGCCACCAGCATCGGCCGGCCGAGGCGCTTGAGTTCCAGCACCAGGCGCAGGTTCATGCGCAGGTTGGTCGCGTCGACCACGGCCACGAGGGCGTCGGGCGCGTCCTCGCCGCGGCGGCGGCCCTCGATCACGTCGAGCGTGACCTGCTCGTCGGGCGTGGCGGGCGTGAGGCTGTAGGCGCCCGGCAGGTCGATCACCGAGACCTGTGCGCCGCCTGGCAGCCGGGTGGTGCCGACCTTGCGCTCGACCGTCACGCCGGCGTAGTTGGCGACCTTCTGGCGGGCGCCGGTCAGCAGGTTGAACAGCGCCGTCTTGCCGCAGTTCGGGTTGCCGACAAGGGCCACGCTCCAGGGCACGGCGGTGGGATGGAGGGCGGCGGTCATCGCGCCGCTCAGGCCGGCCGGGCCGCGGTGCTGACCTCGACGCATTGCGCCTCCAGCAGCCGCAGGCCGAACATCGTGTCGCCGATCAGCACGGCCAGCGGCTCGCGCCCGCCCGGGCCGCGCCGCAGCAGCTGCACCGGTTCACCCGGGATGAAGCCGAGTTCGGCGAGCCGGCGCAGCGAGACCGCGTCGACCTCGGTCGAGCTCGACACGACGCGCATCACGGTGGCGTGCGCGCCGTCGGGCAGATCGTTCAGGAGCATGTCGGGTGTGCCGGGTGGTGGAGGGCGTCAATGCAAATGAGATTGTCTCTCATTTGGAACCGTGAGGTCTTTCATTGCAAATGCGAATCATTGTCAGTAATAATAGCGCACAGGCCGGGTTGGGAAGGTGCTCGATGACCGTCAGAATGGCTTCTTGAAACCCCGAGGAGCACTCCATGAAAAGCGATCCGAAAGTCGTCGAACACCTGAACGCCCAGCTCAAGAACGAGCTGACCGCGATCAACCAGTACTTCATGCACTACCGCATGCTCAAGCACTGGGGCTTCGACAAGCTGGCGAAGAAGGAATACGAGGAGTCGATCGGCGAGATGAAGCACGCCGATCAGCTGATGGACCGCATCTTCATGCTCGACGGCCTGCCGAACCTGCAGGACCTGGGCAAGCTGATGATCGGCGAGAACGTGCCCGAGCTGCTGCAGTGCGATCTGCAGTCCGAGACCGGGGCGCAGGCGACGATCAAGGACGGCATCGCGTACTGCGAGTCGGTGCGCGACTATGTCTCGCGCGACCTGCTGCAGCACATCCTGGACGACACCGAAGAGCACATCGATTTCCTGGAAACCCAGATCGATCTGGTCGGCAAGGTGGGGTTGGAGAACTATCTGCAGTCGCAGATGGGTGAGGTGAGCTGACGCGCACCGGGCGCGGCGGCTCCACGACAGCCCGCAAGGGCAGAGGACGAACGGACATGATCGTTTGCGTGTGTCGCAGGATTTCGGATCACCAGATCCGCCAGGCCGCCGCCGACGGGGCGCACAGCCTCGAATGCCTGCAGTTCGACCTGGGCGTGGCCATGCAATGCGGCCGCTGCGCGGATTGCGCCTCGCGCGTGCTGTGCGATGCCCGCGCCTCGGGCGGCAACCACCAGCAGCACGTGATCACCATCGCCCGGCCGCAGCAGGCGCAGCTGGCCTGAGCCCGCGCGCGCGCTGATCGGCGGCGCACGCGCTGCCTACAATCCGCGCTTCACTGGCTCCTCCGCGCGCGGTTCGCGCGCCTCGTCATGCTCGACATCACTTTGCTGCGCAAGGACCTGGCGGCCGTCGTCGCCGGTCTCGACAAGCGCAAGTCGCCCCAGCCCTACCTCGATGTCGATCGGTTCAGTGCGCTCGAAGCGGAGCGCCGCACCATCCAGGTCCGCACCGAGGAACTCCAGGCACGACGCAACAGCCTGTCCAAGCAGATCGGGCAACTGAAGGCGAAGGGCGAGGACACCGCTGGTGTGATGGCCGAGGTGGGTGGCATCGGCGATGAACTCAAGGCCTCGGCGGAACGGCTCGAGGGCATCCTCGCCGGCCTGTCGGCGCTGCTCATGAGCGTGCCCAACCTGCCGCAGGACGATGTGCCGGTCGGCGCCGACGAGACCGGCAACGTCGAGGTGCGCCGCTGGGGCACGCCGCGCAGCTTCGACTTCCCGGTCCGCGACCATGTCGACCTGGGCGCGCCGCTCGGGCTCGATTTCGACACCGGCGCGCTGTTGTCCGGCTCGCGCTTCAGCTTCCTGCGCGGCCCGGTGGCGCGGCTGCACCGCGCGCTCGCGCAGTTCATGCTTGATCTGCAGACCCAGGCGCACGGCTACACCGAGTGCTACACGCCCTACATCGTCAACCGCGAGATCCTCGAGGGCACCGGGCAGTTGCCCAAGTTCAAGGAGGACATGTTCTGGGTCAGCCGGGGCGGTGACGAGGATTCGCCCGAGCAGTACCTGATCTCCACCTCCGAGATCTCGCTGACCAACACCGTGCGCGAGCGGGTGCTGCCCGCGGCCGAACTGCCGATCAAGCTGACCGCGCACAGCCCGTGCTTCCGCTCCGAGGCCGGCAGCGCCGGGCGCGACACGCGCGGCATGATCCGCCAGCACCAGTTCGACAAGGTCGAGATGGTGCAGATCACGCGGCCCGAGCAGAGCGACGCCGCGCTGGAGGAGATGGTCGGCCACGCCGAGGCGGTGCTGCAGCAGCTCGGCCTGCCGTACCGCGTGGTGCTGCTGTGCACCGGGGACATGGGCTTCGGCTCGGCGCGCACCTACGACCTCGAGGTCTGGGTGCCGGCGCAGAACACCTTCCGCGAAATCAGCTCGTGCTCGAACATGGGCGCGTTCCAGGCGCGGCGCATGCAGGCGCGCTACAAGGGCGCCGACGGCCGCAACGAGTTCGTGCACACGCTCAACGGCTCGGGACTCGCGGTCGGGCGCACCCTGGTGGCGGTGCTCGAGAACTGCCAGAACGCCGACGGGTCGATCACCGTGCCCGAAGCGCTGCGCCCGTACCTGGGCGGCATGGAACGACTGGCGCCGACCAACGGGCCGAAAGCCTAGGCTAGAATGCGAGACTCGGCGCAGACCCGCCGACACCGGAGAGGTGGCAGAGTGGTCGAATGTACCTGACTCGAAATCAGGCGAACCGTAAGGTTCCGAGGGTTCGAATCCCTCCCTCTCCTCCAGACAAGTCGAAGCCCGCCTCGCGCGGGCTTTTTCTTTGCCCGCCCGCTTTGGGCACCTTCCCCTCAGGCCAGCAACGAAAACCGCACCGCGAAGATCGCGCGCGTCGAGGTGGAGCCGTCCAGCGCCTTGTCGAGCACGATCAGCTGCTGGTCTTCCGGCGGCCCTGCCGGGAGGACCATGCGGCCGCCCGGCTTCAACTGGGCGACCAGTGCCGGCGGGATCGCCGCGGGCGCGGCGGTCACGATCACCTTGTCGTACGGGGCGTGCGCCGGCCAGCCGGCCGAGCCGTCGCCCACGCGGACGTCGACATTCGTGCAGCGCTGCCGGGCCAGCCGGTGGATCGCCTGCACGGCCAGCTCCTCGATCAGCTCGATGCTGTCCACGCGTCGCGCCAGCGCCGCCAGCACTGCCGTCTGGTAGCCCAGGCCCGTGCCCACCTCCAGCACCGTGTCGGTGGCCTGCACGTCGAGCAGGTCGGTCATCACGGCGACGATGAACGGCTGGGAGATCGTCTTGCCGCAGCCGATCGGCAGCGGCGAATCCTCGTACGCGTAGCCCTGCATCGAGGTCGGCACGAACTCGTGCCGCGGCACGCTGGCGAGCGCGTCCAGCACGCGCGGCCGCAGCGCGGCGCGCCCGAGTTGCGCGCAGGCGTAGATCGTCTTCGCGGCGATCCCCGCGAGCATGCGCTGTCGGTGTTCGGCGAACGGGTCGGTGCTCACGTCGAAAGATATACACCCTGACGAACGGCCCCGCAAGGCGCGTCGGCCGCGGCGCTGCGGGTGTCATCGACCGGTCACGGCGTGCCCTTCGGCGCGTCACATCGGCGCGGCACGATGCGCGCATCCGAGCTTCCTTCGCATGCCCATGTACGAGCTGCCCATGCCCACCTCGCCGTTCGCGGGGCTCACCCGCTTCGAGCGGTCGCGTCCAATGCCCGCGCCGCTGCGTCAGGCGGACGCGAAGCCGGCGCGCGTCGAGTTCCACGTGTCCTGGGCCCGCGACGAGGCCGACGTGCGACTTTCGCAGCGCCTGCGCTACCAGATCTTCGCGCTGGAACTCGGCGCCACGCTGACGGTGCCGAAGGGCTCGCCGCCCGGGCACGACATCGACATCTTCGATCCCTTCTGCGAGCACCTGCTGGTGCGCCTGAAGCGCGCCGACGGCTCGCCCGGCCTGCTGATCGGAACCTACCGCGTGATGACGCCGGTCAGCGCCACGCGCGTCGGCGGCCTGTACAGCGACCGCGAGTTCGACCTGACGCGCCTGCAGCCGCTGCGCAAGCGCATGGTCGAGCTCGGCCGCTCCTGCGTGCATCCGGAGCACCGCTCCGGTGGCGCGATCCTGGCGCTGTGGGGCGCGCTCGGCGAGTTCATGCAGCGCAACGATCTCGACACGATGATCGGTTGCGCCAGCGTCAGCATGGCCGACGGCGGGCACGTGGCCGCGAGCCTCTGGGCGCAGTTGCGGCGGACGCACCTCGCGCCGATCGAATGGCGCGTCGAGCCGCGCCTGGCGCTGCCGGTCGACGACCTGCGGCAGGATCTCCCGGTCGAGCCGCCCCCGTTGATCAAGGGCTACCTGCGCTGCGGCGCGCGGGTGCTCGGCCCGCCGGCCTGGGACCCCGATTTCAACACCGCGGACCTGCCGCTGATGATGCGCCTGGCGGACCTGCCGGCGCGCTACCGGCGCCACTTCCTGAGCTGAACCGGGCGCAGCGCCGCGGCTCGCGCGCCGATCACCCCGATGCGCGCTCCGCGACCGATGGGCCCGTGACCGGGGCGATCACATAGCGCGACTTGCCGCCCGTCTTGGCGCGGTACATCGCCTCGTCGGCCCGCTCGCGCAGCGTGGGGGCCGGCTCCGCGCCATCGAAGATCGCCACGCCGATGCTCGGAGTGGCCAGGCACTGATGCTCCAGCACAGGGTGCGGCTCCTGCAACGACCGCAGGATGCGGCCGCAGAGCTCCTCGATGTCGTGCAGCGTGCCGGCACGCTCGGCGATGACGACGAACTCGTCACCCCCGAGACGGCCGACCAGATCGGTCTCGCGCACCTTGCTGCGCAGGCGCGCCGCCACGTTCACCAGCACGCAGTCGCCCGCGGTGTGGCCGAGCGTGTCGTTGATCGTCTTGAAGCCGTCGAGATCGAGGTACAGGAGGGCGAGCGGTTCCTTCGAGCGCACCGCGCGCGCCCGCGCGGCATCGAGCACCTCCTCGACATGGCGGCGGTTTGCCAGTCCGGTGAGGGCGTCGCTGCGCGCGAGCGAGGCCAGCGCGTCGGCCGTGGCGCGGGCGTCGGTCACGTCGCGCGTGATCAAGGCTACGCCGTCTTCGAGCGGCACGACCTGGTGATGCAGCCAGCGGTCCGCGAGATGCGGCTCGGTGGCGGGCAGCTCGGCCTCGGTGCGCCGCTGGCTGCGGATGGCCGTGTCGAAGTGGGGCAGGAACGCCGCCATCGACGGGGCGACATCGCACAGCTTTTGGTCGAGCAACTCCGCGCGCTGCAGGCCGAGCATGGACGCGGCGTGCGTGTTGCAGTCGCTCACCCGCATGTCGACGAGCCGGCCCGCGCCGTCGCGCTCGGCGCGCAGCACGGTGACGGCGTCGAGGCTGCCTTCCAGCGTCGCGCGGAACGTGGCCTCGGCCCGCCGCAACCGCGTGCGGCTCGCGTCGAGCCGGCGCGCCTGCGTGAACACGATCCCGCCCGCGAACAGCGCGGCGAGCGCGACCACGATCGCCCAGGTCACGGTCTTGTCGCGCGTGGCGCGGTAGGCGGCGAGGGCGCTGTCGGCGTCGACGGCGACCACCGCATAGAGCGGGTATTTCTCGACCTTGACGGCCGACACGAAGCGCGCCACGCCGTCGATCGGGCTCTTCGCCGGCACGCCGGTGATGCGGATCTCGGCCGCGCGCTCCACGACGCGGGCGGCGTTGGCCTTCTCGCCGAAGGAGAGCCGCCCGTCGACGGTCCGCGAGCGGAACACGCCGTCTGCCCCGAGCACGCCGATGGCGGTGCCGCGCGGCTCGGTCCGCGCGTAGTCGACCGAGAGCGCGGCCGGGTTCACGGTCGCCGTGACGAGGCCGTCGAAGGCGTCATTGCCGCGCGACAGCCGCCGCGTGACCGGAATGCCGACGCGCGCGTCGATCGGATCGGTCCAGACCGGCGCGATCGAGACGTCGAGATCCGATTCGCGCCGGTGGCGCTTGAAGAAGTCCTCGTCCGAGACGTTCGCGGCCGCGAGCCCGGCGGTCGTGTCGAGCACGAAGCCGCGGCGGTCGGTCAGGTAGACGAACTGCACCAGCTCGTCGGAGATCACGCCCGCGTCGCGCAGCGCGGCCAGTGGCGGCAGCTGCTCGCGCTCGTGCAGGTACTTGACGAGCAGCGTCGCCTGGTTGACGCGGTCGAACACCTCCATCGTCTGCGTCGCGAGCTTGTGCGCCTTGCGGTCGCCGGACGAGAGGATCTCCTCCAGCGCGGCGGCACGTTCGTTGCGCAGGGTTCGCTGCGCCTCGAACGCGATCCCGCCCATCGCCAGCACGACGCTGGCGACGACGATGCTCTGGGCGCTGCGGAATTGGAGTGACGGCATGACGTGGGGCGGACCTTCGCCCACGATAGCCCGCCCCCGGCGGTGCGACGCCCCGAAAAGCGGCCGGTTCGCCAGCCAGTTCGCCGGCCGGTTCGCCGGCCGCCCGACCGGGACGCTAGGCCGGCCGCAGCTGCGTGCCGGCGCCGCGCGTCACGTGCAGCATGCGGCTCGGCGCCGCGATCACGCGGGCGGTGTGCCACACGCCGCGCGGCACGACGACCGCGCCGCTGCCGCGCAGCGGCACCCGGCTCAGGCCGCCGGGGAGCTCCAGGATCAGCTCCACCTCGCCCGAGAGCAGGTAGACGAACTCGTCGCCCTCCGGGTGCATCTCCCAGCTCGGCCAGTCGGCCATGAACTCGAACTCGGCGACGAGCCAGCCCCCGCCGTAGCGTGCGGCCTCGGCCTCCGGCAACTGCCAGAACGCATCGCCCCCCGCCAGGGCGGTGGCGCTGCCATCGGTGGCGAGGTGCACGTAGTCGTGTTGCGGGTTCAGTGACATGGCAGGTTTCCAGGGTGGAGTCGTGTGCGTGGGAAGCGCAGGGCATCGGTGACTCGCGCCGGGGTCAGTCGGACTTGGGCGGCGCATGCCCGAGCGCCCGCATCGCGGCGCGCAGCTTCTGCTTCGTGCGCGCGTAGTCGGCCCACGGATCGGTGTGCTGGAACGACAGGTGCTCACGCGCGGTCGCGATGGTCCAGTGCGCGCCGCTCTTCAGTGCGGTGAGATCGTCCCACGACACCGGCATCGACACGCCGAGCCCCGGCCGCGCGCGGGCCGAGAAGGCGGCGGCGGTGGTCGCGCCGTGGCCGTTGCGCAGGTAGTCGACGAACAGCTTGCCGACGCGGTTGGCGCCGCCGCTCCTGGCGACGAAGCGCGAGGGCACGACCCGCGCGAGGTGCTCGACCACGGCCTTCGAGAAGCCCTTGACGGTGTCGTAGTCGAACACGGGTGCCAGCGGCACGACCACGTGCAGGCCCTTGCCGCCGCTCGTCTTCAGCCAGCTGCGCAGGCCGAGCTCCTGCAGCAGGCCGCGGACCAGCAACGCGGCCTCCTGGACCTGTGGCCACGCCGTGCCCTCACCCGGGTCGAGGTCGAAGATCATGCGGTCCGGCAGGTCGATGTGGCGCGCGGTCGAGTTCCAGGTGTGGAACTCGATCACGTTCATCTGCGCGGCGCCCGCCAGCGCGAGTGCACTGGGGATCTCGAGCAGCGCATCGTGTTCGGGCCACAGCGCCGCGTCCATGATCCGGATGCCGGGGATCGCGGTGCGCTCGGCGTGCTTCTGGAAGAACAGCTGCCCGGCCACGCCGGTGGGCCCGCGCACCAGCGAGCAGGGCCGCCCCTTGAGGTGCGGCAGCATGTGCTCGGCGACCGATTCGTAGTAGCGCACCAGGTCGAGCTTGGTGAGGCCGGTCGTCGCGTCGATCACGCGCTCGGGGTGGCTGACCTGCACTGCGCCCGCACCGCGCGGCGCGGGCGCCGGTGCCGCGACCGCGGCAACACGCGCCTGCTCGCGGCGGATCTGCTTGGCCGGCTTGTCGGCGCGCAGCGCGACGTAGGTCGCATGGCGGATCTGGCCGTCCGGCGTCATCTCGGCGTACTCGACTTCCGCGACCAGCTTCGGCTCGACCCAGCGCTCGCTGCCCGCCGCGCGGCGCGACCAGCGGCCCGGCGCGCTCGCCCCGGCGGCGAACGGCGCGCGCGGCGTCTCGATCTTCGCGAGCTGCTTCTTCAGCGCCGCCGCCTCGGCCGCGTCCCAGCCGGTGCCCACGCTGCCGACCGAGACCAGTTGGCCCGCGTCGTCGTACACGCCGAGCAGCAGGCTGCCGATCTGCGCCGCGCCGTCGCTGCGGTCGGTGTAGCCGGCGACGACGAACTCCTGGCGCAGCTTGCACTTGAGCTTCAGCCAGGTCTCGGCGCGCCGCGAGACGTAGGGCGCATCGGCGCGCTTGGCGATGATGCCTTCGAGCTGCATGCGGCAGGCCGACTGCAGCACCGAGGCCGGGTCGCCGGCGAAGTCGGCGCTGTAGCGCACGTGCGTCGTGCCCTTGTCGTCGAGCAACGCCTGGAGCAGCCGGCGGCGCTCGACGAGCGGCACCGCGCGCAGGTCGTAGCCCTCGAAGAACGGCAGGTCGAACAGGAAGTAGTCGATGCCGGCGCCGCTGCCCTTGCGGTCGAAGGCCTTCTGCAGCCGGTTGAAGTTCGGCAGGCCGGCCTCGTCGAGCACGACGATCTCGCCGTCGAGCCAGGCCGAGCCGATCTTCATCGACGCCAGCTCGGCGACGAGCTCGGGCATCTTCGCCGACCAGTCGTGCCCGCCGCGCGTGATCAGCCGCGCCTGGCCGTCCTCCAATCGCGCCATGATCCGGTAGCCGTCGAACTTGATCTCGCACAGCCACTCGCCGGTGGCAGGGATGCCGGCAGAGAGTGTCGCGAGCTGCGGCGACAAGGTGGCCGGCAGCTTCGCCTTCACCGCGCCGGCGATCGCGGCCTGGCCCTGGCGGCGCCGGCCCGTGCCGGCCGCAGCCGGCGGTGCGGGCTTCTTGAGCGGCCTGGCGATCACGCTGTCGGGCAAGGCGCTCAGCACGTCGTATTCCGCCTTCGGCCGCGCATGCGCATCGCCGTGCTTCTTGAACAGGATCCACAGGTCCTGCTTGTCGCCGGGCTTGGCGATGCGCACCAGCTCCCACAGGCCCTGCAGCTTCTGGCCGTGCAGCTGGAACAGCAGCTTGCCTTTGGCGAGGCCCTGGACGGGATCGCCCACCGGCTCCCACGTGCCGTTGTCCCACACGATCACCGTGCCGGCGCCGTACTGCTTCGGCGGGATGGTTCCTTCGAACGAGCCATAGCTCAGCGGGTGGTCTTCCACGTGCACGGCGATGCGCTTGTCGGCCGGGTCGAAGCTCGGGCCCTTCGGCAACGCCCAGGACACGAGCACGCCGCCGAGCTCGAGCCGGAAGTCGTAGTGCAGGCGGCTCGCCGCGTGCTTCTGCACGACGAACGAGCGGCCTTCGGTGGCCGCGCCGTGCTCGCCGCGCGGCTCGGCGGTGAGGTCGAAATTGCGCTTGGCCCAGTAGGTGGCCAGCGGGCCGGTGGGACGGGCCGGATCGGCCGCCTTCCGCGCCGGCATCGGTCAGCGCCCCTCGGTGCGGTGCAGGCGCCGGTAGGCGCTGAAGTGGCGGATCGCCGCGCGGGCGTCGCCAAGCGCCTCGAGCAGCATGCCGGCGTTGTAGTGCGCGTCGGCCAGCGTGGCGTCCAGTGCCAGCGCGCGTTCGTAGGCCGCGAGCGCCTCGCGCTGGCGGCCGTGGTCCTCGAGCGCGATGGCGTGGTTGAAGTGGATCAGCGGCTCGTGCGCGAGCGCGTGCAGCGCCTGGTCGTACAGCGCGAGGGCCTCCTCGGCGCGACCGTCCTCGCAGAGCAGGGCGCCGGCGTTCAGGTAGGCGGCGGTGCACGCCGGATCCTGCGCGATGGCGCGGCGGTACGCGGCCTCGGCGCCGTGGCGGTCGGTCGCTTCGAGTGCCTCGCCCTGGCGGAACCAGTCGGTGGCGGGCGCGGCGGGGGGCTGCGGCGCGGCGGGTGACACTGGCGTCGGGTGCGCCATGAACGAGACCGTGCCGCCGACCTCGGCGACCTCGAAGTCCAGCACCAGCTGGCCCGAGTCCGCCGTCCACTGCCCCGAGCGATCCCGCACGACGACGTCGGCGCCGACCGCGGTGATGCGCAGCCCGGTCAGCGGCAGCTCGGCCGGCAGCTCGGCCTTCAGCCGCGTCAGCGAGCGCAGGATCTTGCGCGGCGGGATGCGGGCCTGCTGCAGCGCGTGCGCAGTGCGCAGCAGCATCAGGTCCTGGAACGAGAAGCGGTGCTCGTTGCGCTGGCCGCGCACCGGCGTCACGAAGCCGGCGGCGATCAGCTTGGTCACCGTCGCCCCCGACAGGCCGAGCATCTCCTGCACGCGCTTCAGGGTGAACGGGGTCTCGATCGCCGTCGCGTTCACTTCTTCGCGCGTGACCTGGCCGGCGCGGCCGCCACCTCGGGCTCGGCCGCCGGCGCGCGCTTGACGCCCTTGCGCACCTTCGTCTCGCCGACCGCCACGAGCGGCGTGACGGCCTTCTGCGGCGCCGCGCCCTTGGCGCTGGTCGCCGGCTGCTTCTTGCCGAGGCTGGCCTGCAGCGCGGCCATCAGGTCGATCACCTGGGCACCGACCGGCGCCTCCTCGGTGTGCGTCGAGGCGATGACCTGCTGGCCGGCGATCTTGGCGTCGATCGCGGCGAGCACGCGCTGGCGTTCCTCGTCCTTGAACTGCGCCGGGTCGTAGGCCGGCTCGGAGATCTGGTCTATCAGCTGCAGCGCGAGCTGCAGTTCCGGCGGCGAGATCGTGACCGGCTCGATGTTCAGCTCGGCGAACGAGCGCACCTCTTCCGCGTAGAGCAGTTGCTGCAGCACCAGGCCCTCGTCGGTCGCGCGGACCTGCACCACGTACTGCTTGGCCTTCCAGGACCAGCGCGCCAGCGCCGACTTGCCACTCGAGCGCATCGCCTCCTGAAGCAGCGCGTAGGGCTTGCCGCCGCGCTTGTCGGGCGCCAGCAGGTAGGCCTTGTCGTAGTAGCGCGGGTCGACCGATTTCTCGGGCACGAACGCGACGATCTCGATCACGTGGCTGCCGCCTTCCTCGAGCTGCTTCAATTCGTCGGCGGTGAACAGCACGAACCGGTCCTTCTCGACCTCGTAGCCCTTGACCATCTCGGCCCGCGGCACCACCGACTGGTCGCGCTCCGAGACGTACTGTTGCTTGACCCGCGAGCCGTCCTTGGCGAGCAGGTTGAACTTGACGGTGGCGGCGCTTTCGGTGGCCGAGTAGAGCTTCACCGGGATCGACACGAGGCCGAAGCTCAGGTTCAGGGACGCGATGGAACGTGCTGCCATGGACGGACTCCAGTGCTCGGGGTGTCGTGGATGGTACGTGTCGGGGCCGCCGGCGTCACCGGGCGGGCCGTAGGACGGCGGCGCGTGTCGTTTCCAGGCCGCGTCGCGTCAACCGAATCCGGCGTCCCGTGGGGGCCAATTCGTTACAAGACGTTCTTGCGGTGTCACGGGTCTTGTCTGGCCCTCGCGGGGTCAGTGGGGTCGTTTCGCGCCCGCGTCACCCATGCGCCGCGCGAGCACGGCGCGGCGGAGCGCCAGCGCGTCGAACTGCGGGACCAACTGCCGTGCCACGGTTCGCCCGGGCTGGCGGTGCCGCTGTTCCTGCAACACGTCGAGCCGGTGGTCGAGGCGCGCGATGCGCCACCGATACAGAGCGGTCGTGATGCGGCGGAACAGGGTCATGGTCGCCTCGTGCTTACGAATGGAAACAATCAATTCTATGCCGAACCGGGGATCGCCCTAACCGAAGTTCGTTCGTCCGCGCGATGCTTTCTGCGAAGAGATCCACCACTTCAGGAGAGCAACTTGTCGACCAAGAACATCACCGCGACGCGCGTTCTGCACACGGCCGTCGCACTGGCGATCACCAGCCTGGGCTCGGCGGCACTGGCCGCGGACCCGCCGCCGTTCACGTTCGATCCGGCCGCCGCGGGCCTGACGGGCGCGAGCGTCACGGCCAACAACATCCTGATCTCGGACTACTCGAAGGTCACCTTCACGAGTGCGACCACGTTCACCGAGACCGGCTACCTGGTGATGACGGGCTTCCAGTCGGCGACCGACCCGAAGATCAGCGTGCCCGGCCTGGGCATGTACGTCTTCTTCGAGGCCAGCGGCACGACGGTCGGCACCGACCCGAGCGCCGCGCCCACGGTGGCCACGTTCGACTCGCTGACCTACACGCTCTATGGCTACAACGACGTCGGCACCGCGACCTTCGGCTTCGACGCCGGCGGCAACGCGGTCGAGACCGCGGCGGGCGAAACGGTGCTGGCGACAGGCTCGCTGCTCAGTGGCGGCGCCTCGACGCTGCCCGATCCGCAGACCGGCAGGTTCTACGCCTTCGCCGGCGCATCGCTCGACTTCGACATCGACCCGGCCGCCGCCGGCTTCTTCGCCGCGCCGAACCCGTTCTACGGCACCGCGCTGACCACCTTCGCAAACACGCCGGACACGGTCACGCCGTTCGCGGGCGGCTTCTACATCACGCAGGGCGGCGGCAAGATCAGCTTCGCCTCGGTGATCCCGGAGCCGGGCACCTATGCGCTGATGCTCGCCGGGCTCGGCGTGGTGGGCTACATGACGCGGCGGCGCCGGCTCGCGGGCTGACCGCGCCGACGGCTTCCAGACATGGCCCCGCACCGTCGGGGCTTTTTCTCGTCCGCGCAGCGTGCGTTACAACCGGGGCTGGCGCGCGGGCGCCGCACGACAACGAGCGGAGACACGATGAAACCGACCTTCCTGACGCGCCTGGGCGCGGCCTTCTGCACGACCACGTCGCTGGCGCTGGCCGCCGAGGGCGACGCCGCCCCGCGCGCGCCCGCTGCGGCCCAGCTCGCGCCGGTGGTGGTGACCGCGACGCGCATCGAGTCGCTCGCCGCCGACGTGCCCGCCTCGATCACGCGGATCGACGGCGACGACATCCGCAACGCCCGCGCGCTGGTCAACATCTCGGAGAGCCTGGGCGCCGCGCCGGGTCTGCTGGCACGCGACCGCCAGAACTACGCGCAGGACGTGCAGATCTCGGTGCGCGGCTTCGGCGCGCGCTCCACCTTCGGCATCCGTGGCGTGCGGCTGTACGTGGACGGCATCCCCGCCACGCTGCCGGACGGGCAGGGCCAGATCACCAACGTCGAGCTCGGCTCGGTCGATCGCATCGAGGTGCTGCGCGGGCCGTTCTCGGCGCTCTACGGCAACTCCTCGGGCGGCGTGATCCAGGTGTTCACCGCCGAGGGCCGCGGCGCGCCGACGCTCGGCTTCGGCGTCTCGGCCGGGAGCGACGGCGCGCTGCGCCTCGGCGTGCAGGCGAGCGGCGCCACGGCCGGCGGCTTCGGCTACAACCTCAGCACGAGCCGCTTCCGCACCGACGGCTACCGCGATCACAGCGAGACCGAGCGCACCCTCGGCAACGCCAAGCTCACCTTCCGGCCCGACGCCGACAACAAGTGGACCCTGATCGCCAACAGCCTGGAGCTGCCCAAGGCACAGGACCCGCTCGGACTGACCCGCGCGCAGTACGAGGCCGACCCGCGCGGCGTGGACCCGTCCGCGCTCGACTTCGACACCCGCAAGACCGTCCACCAGACCCAGCTCGGCGTGATCTACGAGCGCCGCATCGATGCCACCAACTCGCTGCAGGCGATGGTCTACGGCGGCCACCGCGGCACCGAGCAGTATCAGTCGATCCCGGTCGCCACCCAGCAGAGCTCGCCGCGCCAGCCCGGCGGCGTGATCCTGCTCGGCCGCGACTACGAAGGCACCGACCTGCGCTGGACCAGCAGGCTGCAGCTCGGCACGACGCCGCTCACGCTGGTCGGCGGCATCGCGTACGACGTGCTCGCCGAGCGCCGCCAGGGCTTCCAGAACTTCGTCGGCAGCACGCGCGGCGTGAGCGGCGCGCTGCGCCGTGACGAGCGCAACGACGTGACCGCGTTCGACCAGTACCTGCAGGCGGCGTGGCAGTTCACGCCGCAATGGTCGCTGAACCTGGGCGTGCGGCACAGCCGCGTCAGCTTCACGTCGACCGACGCGTACATCGTCGGCACCAACCCCGACGACAGCGGCCGCGCGTCGTACAGCGCCACGCTGCCGGTGGCAGGCCTGATGTTCAAGGTCAACGACGACCTGCGCCTCTATGCCACCGTGGGCCGCGGCTTCGAGACGCCGACGCTCAACGAACTGGCCTACCGCAGCGGCGGCCAGACCGGCCTGAACTTTGGCCTGCAGTCGGCGACGAGCACCAGCGTCGAGGTGGGCGTGAAGGCCCGGCTCGGCGGCTGGGGCGAGGCGACGCTCGCGGCCTTCCGGACCGACACCGACGACGAGATCGTCACGCAGACCAATCTCGGCGGGCGCTCCACCTTCCAAAATGCCGGCGCGACGCGGCGCACCGGCGTCGAGGCGAGCTGGACCGGCACGTATTTCGAGCACCTGCGCGCGCAGCTCGCCGCCACGCTGCTCAACGCCACCTACCGCGACGGCTTCCTGACCTGCACCGCGGTGCCCTGCGCGGCGGCGAGCACGCAGATCCCTGCCGGCAACCGCATCCCCGGCATCGCGCGCGGCTCGGTGTTCGCGGCGCTGAACTGGGCGCCGCCCGCGGGCCTGCGCGCCGGCGTCGAAGCGCGCTACGTGACCGGCGTGTTCGTCAACGACGCCAACACCGACGCGGCCCCGCGCTACGCCATTGCCTCGGCCTCGGTCGGCTATGTGGTGCCGCTCGGCCGCTGGGAGTTGAATGGCTTCGTGCGCGGAGACAACCTGTTCGACCGGCGCTACGCCGGCTCGGTGATCGTCAACGAGGGGAACTCACGCTTCTTCGAGCCCGCGCCGGGGCGCACGTGGCTGGCGAGCTTGTCGGCGACGATGAAGTTCTGAGGGGGCGTGGCGGCGTTGTCGAGCTCGATCATCAGGTCTCGGCTGTCTCGTCGCCGTGGTGGTCGAACCAGAACAGCACGCCGGCAACAACCAGCGCTGCCGCGGGACCAGCGAGCGGTATCAGGATGGACGCGACGACTGGAACGACGAGAACCAGCTGTCGAAGACCGACGCCATACAGAATGCCGGCGCGGCGCACGTAACGCACGCCGCCGGACGCCCAGCGCTGCCTCGCCTCCGAGTCGACAGGCATTCCGCCGATGAAGCCGGCGTGGTTGTAGAAGCGGACCGACATCATCGTCGAGACCAGCGAGACGAAGAGCAGCGTCAGAAGCATCAGCTCCAGCACCAGCCGGGGGCTCACATCCGCAATCTCCTGTGCCGCTCCGAAGCTGGAATGAAGCGATGGCGCAGCCAGCGTGAGGGCGCCCATCAGGGCGAGGGCGGCCGTGGAGGCGAGCATGGTGGCGGACATCAAGGAGTTGCGCAGCGTCTGGACGGCCAGGATTTCAGACCCTTTTTGCGCCGAGACCGCGTGGAACCAGTCTTCTCTCAGGCTGGCATGCCGGGCGCGCGCGAGCCGCTCGAGTCGGCGTCGTTGAAGCAGGCCAAGCAGCAGCTCGTACAGGAGCAGCACGGCCCCGGTCGCGCCGACGGCAGCCCAGGTCCATGCCGCGTCCATCGGTCAGGCCTTCTGTGGCGAGGGCGCTGCACGCCGCTCGAGGAGCTCGAAGAGGCCCATCCCGAGCAGCATCGCGCCGACAAACACCACCGCCTTGATCTCGCCCATGCCGAGCGCGGCGAGCGCCGGACCCGGGCAGAAGCCTGCGATGCCCCACCCCACGCCGAACAGGAGACTGCCACCGATCAGGCGCCGGTCGATGTGGCGCGCCGTCGGAAGCTTCATGTCCAAGCCGAGAAATGACAGGGTCCGCTGCCTGACGAGAGCGAACGCCACGAGTCCGACGGCGATGGCGCCAACCATCACCAGCGCAAGGGAGGGGTCCCACGCCCCGGTCAGGTCGAGAAAGCCGAGAACCTTGGCCGGGTTGGCCATCCCGGAGAGGATGAGGCCCAGCCCGAACACGAGACCGGCCAGCAGAGATGCGAAGACAGCCATGACAACTCCTCAGAACCCGAACACGTGGCGGATGACATAGACAGTGACGAACCCGGCGCCCATGAACGTGGCCGTGGCGGCCAGCGAGCGAGGCGACAACCGGGACAAGCCGCAGACCCCATGGCCGCTGGTGCATCCCGAGCCGTATCGGGTTCCCAGCCCCACCAGAAGTCCGGCCAGCACGAGCGCGGCCCAACCGGCGTCGATGCGGGGTGCGGGCACCGAGGCGAACAGGGCATAGAGCAAGGGCGAGCCGACCAGGCCGAGGACGAAGGCCACTCTCCAGCCGATGTCTCCCTTCACCGGCGTGAGCAGCCCGCCCAGAATGCCGCTGATCCCGGCGATGCGGCCGTTCAGGAGCACGAACAGGGCAGCCGCCACGCCGATGAGCACGCCCCCTGCGAGCGACGCGTAGGGCGTGAATGCGTTCCAGTCGATGGTCACGGTTTACTCCTTGGGGCAGTAGATGCGGTAGAGCACTTCGAGCACTTGCATGACGTTCGGGTCCGCCACGCTGTAGTAGACGTACTTGCCGTCCTTGCGCGTGTTGACCACGCCTTCCGTCCGGAGGACGCCGAGTTGCTGCGAAAGCGTGGGCTGATGGATGTCGAGGACCTCTTCCAGATCGCTGACGCACATCTCTCCTTGCGAGAGCTGGCAAAGCAGCAGCAATCGTTCTTCGTTGGCGAGGACCTTCAATGCGCCCACGGCCTGACCCGCTGCGCTTCGCAGGCGGGCGGGGTCGATGGTGGTGCGTGCAGTCCGGGGCATGGCGATTCGTTGAGCTTGCTATCAGTATATAAACAAATATAATGTCTGTCAACATAGTGAAAAGGAGCATCGGATGACTGCAAGCACCACCGTTCAGCCCTTCTTCGATGACAAGACCTGGACCGTGTCGTATGTCATCGTGGACAACGCGACTCGACTCGCGGCGATCGTCGACCCGGTGCTCGACTTCGACTTCAAGTCTGGCCGCACCACGACTGTCCAGGCGGACAGGCTTCTCGCGTTCGTCGAGGACCGCGGACTCCAGGTTCAATGGATTCTGGAAACCCACGCGCACGCCGACCACCTCTCGGGGGCGCGCTATCTGCAGGAGCGTGTCGGCGGCCTGATCGCCATCGGCGAGCGCATCACCGAGGTGCAGGCAACGTTCAAGAAGCTCTACAACCTGGAGCGAAACTTCCTTCCCGATGGAGGGCAGTTCGACCACCTCTTCAAGGACGGCGAGGTCTTCAAGATCGGTGAGGTGGAGGCGCAGGCGCTGCTCGTGCCGGGGCACACGCCTGCGGACATGGCTTACCTGGTCGACGGCGCCGTGTTCGTGGGCGACACGCTGTTCATGCCGGACGTCGGCACTGCGCGCGCAGATTTCCCTGGCGGCGACGCGCACACGCTGTACCGCTCCATGCGACGCATCCTCGCGCTGCCCCCCGAGACCAGGATGTATGTCTGCCACGACTACCCGCCCCAGGGGCGAGAGGCTGCTTGGGAAACGACGGTGGCCGAACAGTGCGCGAAGAACATCCACGTGCGGGACGGCGTGAGCGAGGACGAATTCGTGGCGATGCGCCAGGCGCGCGACGCCACCCTGGACGTGCCCACGCTCATCCTGCCGTCCATCCAGGTCAACATCCGTGCCGGTCGACTGCCGCCTGCGGAAGACGACGGCGTGAGCTACCTCAAGATTCCCCTGAATGTGCTGGGCCTGCCCGCCAGCGGTAAGGACAGGTCCCGCGCGGGTGGGTGATCAACGGGTCGTCGCAACGTCGCGCTGGTCCTTGCGTGCCCCTGCGCTCTTGCGCTCCAGAACCATCAGCACCCCACACGCGATCGCCAGCGGCCCGAGGTAGTAGACGGCGCGGTACGCGACCAGCGCGGCCAGCAGTTCGCCCTGCGGCACGCGGTGCGAGAGCAGCGTGACGAACACCGCTTCCAGCACGCCGAGCCCGGCGGGTACGTGGGTGATGACGCCGGCGACGGCGGCGACGAGCAGCACCGACAGCACGGTCGGGTACTCGATCCGGTGCTGCAACAGCGTCCACACGACCGCCGCGATCAGCAGCCAGTTGATGGCCGAGACGGCAAGCTGCAGCACCGCGATGCGGGCCGAGGGCAGCTTCACCTCGTGCCCGCGCACGTGCCAGACGCGCCGCGTCGCGAACGCGCAGGTCGCCAGGTAGGCGAGTGCGCCCGCGAGCATCGCCGCACCGAGGAGGCGCAGGCCTTCGCTGCCGATGCGCCAGTCCGGCGGCAGCGCCAGCGGCGCGAGCGCGAACACCAGCCCGCCGACGACCAGGTAGCCGAGCCAGTTGGTCAGCATGCTCAGCGCGAGCACCTGCGTGATGGTCTCGGTCCGCAGGCCGCGGCGCGAGTACAGGCGGTAGCGAAACGCGACGCCGCCGACCAGTGAGCCCAGGTTGAGGTTGAACGCGTACGACGTGAACGCGATCGCCGCGACGCGCCGCGCCGGCAACCCATGTCGTGTCTGGTGGCGGCCGATCAGGTCGTAGCTGCAGTACACGATGAAGCTGGTCGCCGCCAGCGCCGCGGCGGTGAGCAGGGTGGAGGCCGGGTAGGCGAGCAAGGAGGTGCGCACCGCGCCCCAGTCGACCGTGCGCGCCTGGTGGGCCACCAGCCCGAGCACGAGGGCGAAGAAGGCGAAGGTCAGCACGCGCTTGGCGGGGCCCCACCAGGCGCGCTTCGTCAGGCTTTTCCTTCGGGCGCGCGGCAGGCGGCTCGCGCGGGCGGCGTCAGCCGCCACCGCGTGCTCCCTGGGCCTGGGACATCTCCTCCGTCGGCGTGTCGCACGCCGCCAGCGTGGGCTGGTGGCGGGGCAGCCGGCTGGCCCATCCCGGGAAGTGGCGCAGCACGTGGAACACCACCGCGGAACGCAGGTTCACCCACCAGCGCCAGCCGGTGTGTTGCAGGTGGTCGACCTTCGTGCACTCGTTCTCGATCAGGTGATCGAGCCGGCCGCGCAGGTGCTGCGCGAACGCGCGGTCGCGCAGCACGACATTGGCCTCGAGGTTGAGCGACAGGCTCAGCGGGTCGAGGTTGCTGGAGCCCACGGTCGCCCAGTGGTCGTCGACCACCGCCACCTTGCCGTGCAGCGGCCGCTTGCAGTACTCGTGGATGTGCACGCCGTCGCGCTGCAGGTGCTCGTAGAGGAGTGCGGCGGCGGTCTTGACGATCGGCATGTCGGGCTCGCCCTGCAGGATCAGCTGCACGTCGATGCCGCGGCGTGCGGCGCGGCGCATCTCGCGCAGCAGGCGGTAGCCGGGGAAGAAGTAGGCGTTGGCGATCAGCACGCTCTTGCGCGCGCTGCGGATCGCGGCGCGGTAGTGGCGCTCGATGTCGTTCGGGTGGTCGATGTTGTCGCGCGTGACGAACATCGCTTCCACCTCGCCTGCGGGCGCGGTGCGCTTCGCCGCGTTCTTGCGCATCCCCGAGTGGTCGCCGATCGCGCTGCGCGCAAACTGGCGGATCTCGTCGACGATCGGCCCGCGCAGCTCGACCGCGTAGTCCTGCTTGGCCTGCGGCCCGAAGTCCGCGAGGTGATCGGCAGAGTAGTTGATGCCGCCGACGAACGCGCGCTCGCCATCCACCACCACGATCTTGCGGTGCATGCGGCGCAGCACGTTGACGCGCACGCCGAACAGGCGCGAGGTCGGGTCGAAGGTGCGCACGCGCACGCCGGCGCCGGTCAGCGCGCCCAGGTAGTCGGCGGTGAGGTCGGAGGAGCCGAAGCCGTCGACCATCACGTCGATCTGCACACCGCGCGCCGCTGCATCGAGCAGCGCGGCATGCAGCTCCTTGCCGACCTTGTCCTCGAACACGATGAAGGTCTCGAGGATCACCTCGCGCTTCGCCGCGCGGATCGCCTCGAACACGGCGGGGAAGAACTCCTCGCCGTTCTCGAGCAGTCGGGCGTCGTTGCCGCCGGTCCAGCGCGAGCTCACAGGCGGATCTCCGCGGCGAGTGGGGCATGGTCGGACAGGCGCGACCACGGGTCGCGCGGCAACGGCAGCGGCGCGTTCGCCCGCGTGTTGCGCACGTAGATGCGGTCGAGCTCGAGCATCGGCAGCTGCGCAGGGAAGGTCTTCGCGGCCCGGCCGTTGGCGTGCACGAACACCTCGCGCAGCCCCGTGCTGCGCTCCAGCGTGGCGTGGGCGCGCTGGCGCCAGTCGTTGAAGTCACCGGCGACGAGCAGCGGTGCGTCGTCGGGCACGTGGGTGCGAATCACCTCGCCCAGCAGGTCGAGCTGCCGCAGGCGATGCGATTCCTTCAGCCCGAGGTGCACGCAGATTGCGTGCAGCGCCGTCGTACGGCCGGGGATGCGCAGCGTGCAGTGCAGCAGGCCGCGGGTCTCGTGGCCGTCGATGGAGACATCGCGGTTCTCGTACGCGGTGATCGGGAACTTGGAGAGCAGCGCGTTGCCGTGGTCGCCGTGCGGATAGACCGCGTTGCGTCCGTAGGCGAAATCGGGCCAGATCTCGTCGGCCAGGAACTCGTAGTGCGGCACCTCCGGCCAGCGGACGACGCGGCTCGAATGCAGGTGGTGCGCGCCCTGCACCTCCTGCAGGAAGACCACGTCGGCGCCCACGACGCGCACCGCATCGCGCAACTCGTGGAGCACGAACTTGCGGTTCAGGAACGCGAAGCCCTTGTGCGTGTTGACGGTGAGCACACGGAAGGCGAAGTCGGCGTCGGTGGAGTGGGACGGCGGTTGCTGCATGGTCCCGTACCGTACCGGCGCCGACTCGCTCCGGCTGTAGGAAAAGGGCGGCGCGCGATGCAGGGCAAGCCCGAGGATCGCGCGCCCCCTTCGATCACAGGTAGCCGCCGTAGTAATCGTTGACGCGGCGGCTGTACTCCGGCGTGTAGGTCGGCACCTCGGCATCGGAGTAGCGCGGCGCGTCCGTCAATTGCTCCTTGCCGAGCGGCACGACGTAGCCGCCGCGGTCCGTGTCGTACTTCAGCACGTCCCACGGGAGCGGGTACCGGTCGGTGCCGATGCCGAGGAAGCCGCCGAACTCCAGCACGGCGTAGCGCACCTGCCCCGAGCGCTTGTCGATCATCAGGTCGTCGATGGAACCGAGCCGGTCGCCTGCCTGGTTGTAGACGGCGGTGCCCTCGACCCGATCGGACGAGATCACGTCGTGGGTGCTCTGCTCGGTCGTGGTGGTGGTGGTGTCCATGGTTCTCCTTCACTGGTCGATTCGAGTGCGTCGCGGAAGTGCACCGCACCTTTCCAATGTTTGGCGACGCGCCGCGGTTCGGCGATCGGTCCAGCGGCCCTCGGGCTGTAGGAACAGTCCGTCGGGTGCCGTCTTGGGTGCGATGGCGGCGCGTGCTGAGCGGCATTCCGATGGCCAGGCATGGCGGTCTCCTACACGCGCGGGGCCGGGGCCGGGCGACAGTTAATCTATCTTTCGAGTCCGACTCATGCTCCCGACGCCACCGCCTTTCGACGCCCGTGAGTTCCGCGCCTCGATGCAACTGCGCACGCCGCGCCGCGTGCTGCTGCGTCATGGCGAGGTCCACGCCGATCCGGCGCTTCCGCCACCGCAGATCGCCACCGAGGTCTGGCAGGGCCGCTGGGTCGTCCGGCGGCCGGATGCCGGCCAGCGCCCCGGCCATGGGAGTGGCTACGCCGGTCACCTGCTGGACCGCGTGCCCTCCGACGCGGGCCGCGTCGAGCCGCGCGACTACCTGCCGTTCCTGCTGGCGGTGCGTGCGGTGGTCGAATCGGACCGGCCCGTCGCCGAGCGCCGGCAGGCGCTCGCCGCCGAGCTGGCCGAGGACGCGTGGCACGGCTTCGTCGTCAAGCTGGGCGGCGTCGACGACATCCTCGGCCGGTTCTTCCCCGCGTTCATCAGCACGCTGGACGTCCGCAACGCCACGCAGGCCGGGTTCCGCCGCCGCGGCCTCGTCACCGCGGCGCAGATCCTGGCCGCCACGGACCACGAGCTGCTCACCGTCTCGGGCATCGGCGAACTCACCGCCGCGAAGTGCCGCGCCCGTTGCGCGCAGGCGCCCGACCCGCACGCCGAGTTCGTCGACCAGGTGATGCGATGAGGCGCGCAGCGGACAGCGTCGCCCGCCTGCTCGCTGCCGCCATCGCGTGCGGCGCGCTGGCGATGCCGGGCACCGCTGCGGCGGCAGAAAGGCCGGCGAAACCGGCGGCCGCATCTGAGCAGGTCCCGCCCCACAAGAAGGCGCCCACGCTCGACCTGAGCGGCCGCAAGCGCGTCGGCAAGGCGTCGTTCTACGCGAAGAAGTTCAACGGCCGGAAGATGGCCGACGGCACGCGCATGAATCCGCAGCAGCACCACGCCGCGAGCAAGACCCTGCCGCTGGGCACGACCGCCAAGGTCACCAATCTGGAGACCGGGCAGAGCGCCGTCGTGACGATCCGCGACCGCGGCCCGTACGTGGCCGGCCGCATCGTCGACCTGACGCCGGCCACGGCAGAGAAGGTCGGCCTCGACCGCAAGGAGGGCCTGGCGACGGTGGAGGTGGCGCCGATCGCGGTGCCGCAGCCGGACGGCAGCGTCAAGCCGGGCGCGGCTGCCGCGGATCCGTCGGTGGCACCCGCCACGGCGGCGCCTGGCGGTAGGTGAAGCCGCGCCAGAACCACTCCATCGGGCCGTAGCGGAAGCGCGCCAGCCACCAGTGGCTGAACGCGGCCTGCAGCGCGAACACCAGCACGACGAACAGCAGCTGCTGCGCGCGCGGCATGCCCCAGTGGCCGAGCGCGAAGCCGTAGAACCAGACCATGCAGACCAGCGACTGCAGCAGGTAGTTCGTCAGCGCCATGCGCCCGAGCGGCGCGAGCAGCCGCACCTGCGACCATGCGCCCCGGCTGTGCAGCATCACGACGACCAGGCCGACGTAGCCCAGGCACGCCGGCAGGTTGCCGAGGAACACCAGCCCGCTCGCGATGCCCCAGCCGTCGAGCCGGTCTCCGGGCGTGTGCGACATCGCGATCGCGCTGCCCAGCAGCCCGAGGCCGATGCCGAGCGGCAGGCCGTAGAGCGCGAGCCGGCGGAACAGCGGCAGGTGCGCCGCGGTGTCCTCCATCACGCCGGAGCGCACGAACCAGGTGCCGAGCAGGAACATGGAGGCCAGCAGGATCGCGAAGCCGGCATCGCCCGCGGCCTTGTCGATGAAGCTGTCGGCGCGCCACATCACTGTCTCGGCGTAGCTGCCGCGGGTGAACACCGCCAGTTCCTCGGCGTTGCGCTTGCGGTTGCGCTCGAGCTGCTTCTCGCGTTCGGCGCGCGCCTCGGCCACGCGCTTGGGCACCGAGGCCGCGGCGGCGGGTGGCGCGGCCGTGGCGGCCGCTGTGGCGGTCGAGGGCGGGAGCTGCAGCGGGTCGGGGCCGAAGCGCTGGAGCAGCCCGCCGGTGATCATGGCGGTCGCGATGAACAGGTAGAGGCCGACCGCCGCGCGCAGCAGCCGCAGGCGCCGGGGCTGGCGGTACTTCCAGGAGAGCCAGCCCGCCAGGAACAGCAGCGGCCCCATGACCGTGAGCGGCAGGCGCGGTCCGATCGGCCCGTTCGGCATCACCCACACCACCACCGCCGCGATCGCCACCACCGGGCCCGCCGCCATCAGGATGAACGAGAACAGCGGCCACGACCGGCCGCGCCAGCGCGCGCGCACCGTGCCGCGCAGGTACAGCCCGATCGCGCCTGCCATTCCGACGCCGCCCGCCACCGCGAAGAACCCGTCCATCTCCGGGATGAAGCCCAGGGCGACCAGCACGGCGCAGGCGATCGCGATCGGCCGGGGCCGGCCGTACAGCATGATCAGCAGCGCCAGCGCGCCCACCGCGTAGCTGAACAGGATGTCGCCGTCCCAGATGAAGATGTAGTGCACCGCGCCGATGACCGCGAGCCCCAGGATGCGCCGCAGGTACACGCGGATGAACGCGCGCCCGGCGCGTTCGGCGCGGACCAGCATCACCGCGAAGCCCATCCCGAACAGCAGCGAGAAGATCGTCCAGAACTTGCCCTGAACGAAGTACGCGACGAACCAGCCGGCCCACCAGTCCAGGCCGGTCAGGTGGCGCGGCAGGCCCTGGTTGATGCTGCTGATCGTGCGGTTGAAGAACTCCACGTTCATCAGGAAGATGCCGAACAGGGCAAATCCCCGGATCACGTCGAGCGCCTCGATGCGCTGGCCGGATTCGACGGGCACGAAGCGCTGCCCGGCACCGCCCGCGGGGGTGGCAGGGTCGATCGGGGAGGCATCCATCGCGGTCGATTGTGATGCCGGGCCGCCGGCCGGCGGCGTCAGCTCAGGGGCAGACTTCCATGCGGCGCGTGACGCCGCGGATCACTTCGTCGCTGAACCAGAAGAAGTAGCGCGTGATGACCACCGTCGCGCTGTCCTTGGTGCGGGTCTTGTACTCGACCGGCACGACCCAGCCGACATAGCCGCCGCTGTTGCCGCCCATCGGGCAGGCGCCGCGCTGCGGCGTGCCGATCACCAGCTCGCGGTTCGGGTCGATGCCCTTGGCGGTCGCGTCGAAGTAGTTGGTGATCGACGACTCGTGGTTGCGCGGCGGGATCGCGCGCACGATGGTCTCGCGCGGCGGAGCCGGATCGTTCCAGGCGCAGGCGCCCACCAGGAGGGTGGCGGCCAGTACTGCTGCGGCGGTCTTCGTCATCTTGGGTTCCTGCGATGTCGTGGCGCGTGGCCGTCGTGTGGCGCGATCTTGCCACGGCGGCGGCTGGCTCCGGATTCTGCCGTTGTTCACAGTTCTTTACGACGTAGCCAAGCGGTCTTCACCGGGGCGCACGAGGATTCGTCCACGGGCTTGCGCCCCAAACCGACTGGAGACTTCGATGCATGACGTGAAGGCGGCCCCCGTGCCGCAGCAGGGTTCGACGACTTTGTGGCGCCTGCTGGCGCTGGGCGTGTTCGCCGCCGCTGCGGCCAGCGTGACGCTGCCGGCGCTGGCGCAGGGCCACGGTGGCCACCACGGCCCCGGCATGGGCGGCGGGCCGGGCGCGGGCGGGATGATGATGTTCGGCGGGCCGCCCGAGCGGGTCGCGCGCGGCCTCGACCGCATGCTCGACGGCCTGAACGCCACCGAGGCGCAGCGCGCCCAGGTCCGGCAGATCGCCACCGCGGCGGCGGCCGACATGAAGGCCCAGCACGAAGCCGGCCGCGGCCTGCGCGAGCAGGGCATGCAGCTGTTCACCGCGCCGGTCGTCGACGCGGCGGCCGCCGAGTCCCTGCGCCAGCAGATGAGCGCGCAGCACGACCAGGCCAGCAAGCGCATGCTGCAGGCCATGCTCGATGTCTCGAAGGTGCTGACGCCCGAGCAGCGCGCCAAGCTCGGCGAGCGCATGAAGGAGCGCCAGGCGGTCATGAAGGACCGCCAGCAGCGCATGCAGCACGAGCGCGGCCAGCATCGCCCGCGCCGCGACGGGCCGCAGCAGCCCGCCGCGCCGAAATGACCTCGTCGCGGGCTATGCTCGCCCCCACCAGCGGCCTGGCCGCGTTCGCGCTGCAGAGCGCGGTCGCCGCCTCGCCCAGGTCGCCTTCCCATGCCCACGCCATGACCGCACGCTTGCTGCTGATCGACGACGATGCCCGGCTGGCCTCGATGGTCGGCGATTACCTGCGCGGCTCCGGCTTCGAGGTCGAGACCGCCGGCTCGCTGGCGGCCGGTCGCGAGCGCCTGGCCGCCGACCCGTACGACGCGCTGGTGCTCGACCTGATGCTGCCCGACGGCGACGGCCTCGACCTGTGCCGCGAACTGCGCGGCGACGCACGCCACCGCCACCTGCCGCTGCTGATGCTGACGGCGCGTGGCGAGCCGATGGACCGCATCGTCGGCCTCGAGCTCGGTGCCGACGACTACCTGCCCAAGCCCTTCGAGCCGCGCGAACTGCTGGCGCGCGTCAAGGCGCTGCTGCGCCGCGCCGCGCCGCAGCCCGCCGGTGACGACGTGCTGCGCTTCGGCCGGCTCGAGGTCGACCTCGGTGCGCGCGTGGCGCGCCTGGACGGCACGATCTGCGACCTGACCGGCCACCAGTTCGACCTGCTGGTCGTGCTGGCGCAGAGCCCCGGCCGCGTGCTCTCGCGCGACCAGATCATGGACTCGCTGAAGGGCCACCCGCTCGAAGCCTTCGACCGCTCGATCGACGTGCACATCTCGCGCATCCGCGCGGTGATCGAGGACGACCCCAAGCTGCCGCGTCGTGTGCTCACCGTGCGCGGCGCCGGCTACGTGTTCGCGCGCAAGCAGGACGCCGACGAGTCGCGCGAGTCCTGATGGGCGGCGCGGTCGGGGTTCGGCCGTCGTCATGACGCCATGAAGAACCTCTACCTGCGCATCTATGCGACCGTCGTGGTCGTCTTGCTGCTGTTCGCGGCGGCCTCGGGTTGGGTCTTCCAGCGCCACATGGAGCAGGAGCGGGTCCGCGCCGAGGGCGTGCTCACCGAGCGCATGGCGGCCTGGGGCGAGCTGATCCAGCGCTCTCTGCCGGGCCACGAGATGCCGGCCGAGGACCAGGCCGCGGCGCTGCGCGAATGGTCGCAGCGGCTGCGGCTGCCGCTCGCGCTGGACAGTGCCGAGGGCGAGCGCATCGCGCAGTCCGAGTCGTTCGAGCGGCGCCGGGCCGATGGCGTGCAGCGCAGCCTGGCCGTGCGGCTCGAGGACGGGCGCACCTTGTGGATCATGCGGCCGGTGTTCGCGCGGCCGCGGCCCGGTCTGGGCCGGGGCGGCCCGCCGCCGGGCGAGGAGCCGAACGGCCGGCCGCCGTTCCTGCCGTTCATCCCGCCGGCGTGGCAGGGGCTCGGGCTCGTCGCGGTGCTGGTGATGCTGTTCGTCTCGGTGGCGGCCGGGGCCTACCCGGTCGTGCGCCGCCTGACGCGCCGGCTCGAGGCGCTGAAGCAGGGCGTCGAGCAGTTCGGCGCAGGCCAGCTCCACCACCGCGTGCAGGTGACGGGGCACGACGAAGTGGCGGCCGTGGCCTCGAGCTTCAACGTGGCCGCGGCGCGGGTCGAGGCGCTGGTGCGCTCGCACCAGTCCCTGCTCGCCAACGCGAGCCACGAGCTGCGCTCGCCGCTCGCGCGCATGAAGATGGCGGTGTCGATGCTCGAGAACGCGGCGCCGGCGCAGCGCGCGCAGCTCAAGCAGGAGATCGACACCAACGTGGCCGAACTCGATGCGCTGGTCGAGGAGGTGCTGCTCGCGAGCCGCCTCGACGCCGCCGCCACGCCGGATCAGGACGAGCGCGTCGAGCTGCTCGGCATGGCGGCCGAGGAGGCGGCCCGCGTCGATGCCGGCGTCGACGGCGTGCCCACCGTCGTGGTCGGCGAGGACCGCCTGCTGCGCCGCGCGCTGCGCAACCTGCTCGAGAACGCGCGCCGCTACGGCGGGCGCGAGGTCGAGGTTCAGATCGAGTCCCGCGGCGGCGGGTCGGAGGCGCGCGCCGAGGTGCGCGTCTGCGACCGCGGCCCCGGCGTCCCGGAGTCGATGCGCGAGCGCATCTTCGAGCCCTTCTTCCGGATGCCGGGGCACGCCGAGCAGGCGGGCGGCGTCGGCCTCGGCCTGAGCCTGGTCAAGCAGATCGCCGAGCGCCACGGCGGCAGCGTGCGCTGCGAAGGGCGCGAGGGCGGCGGCAGCTGCTTCGTGCTGTCGCTGCCCCTGGCCCGCGCCGCCACGGCGGGCTGACGCGCGCCGTCTTCCGGCCGCGCGCTGCGCTAAGCTGCGCGCTCGATGGACGCCGGGCACTCCCATGGCCGCTGCTGCGAAACCCTATGACGTGATCGTGTTCGGCGCGACCGGCTTCACCGGCCGGCAGGCCGTGCTGGCGCTGGCACGCCGCGCCGCCGAGCAACCGCTGCGCTGGGCCGTGGCGGGCCGCAATGCCGAGCGCCTGCAGGCGGTGGTTCGCGAGCTGGTGCCCAAGGCCGCGCCGCAGCCGGGCATCGTCGTCGCCGATGCCGAGCAGCCCGATACGCTGCAGGCGCTGGCCGCGCAGGCCAAGGTGCTGCTCAACCTCGCCGGGCCGTACGCGCTGACCGGCGAGGGCGTCGTGCAGGCCTGTATCGCGAATGGCACGCACCACCTCGACCTGAGCGGCGAGACCTTCTGGGTGCGGCAGCTGATCGAGCGCCACCACCGCGCCGCGCAGCGGGCCAAGGTCAAGATCATCGCGTGCTGCGGCTACGAGGCGCTGCCGTTCGACCTGGCGGTGCTGTGGGCCGCGCAGCAGCTGCGCCAGCGCACCGGCGAGGCCTGTCGCGAGCTGAAGCTGATCGTCAGCTTCACCGGCAAGCGCATCACCAGCGCGCGCGACGCGGTCAGCGGTGGCACCGTCGGCTCGATGCGCATGCTGCTCGAGCTCGACACCACCGACAGCGTGCGCAACCCGGCCTGCCTGTTGCCGCCCGATGCGCCGGACGCGCCGGCCGTGGCCGAGCGCAACGCCTACCGCTTCGTGCCGCAGTACGACAGCGACGTGCAGGCCGTGCTGGCGCCGACGATTCCCGCGCCGTTCATCAACCCGCCGGTGGTGCTGCGCTCGGTGGCGCTCGCCGACGACCCCGCGCTGTTCGCGACGGACTTCCGCTACATCGAGGCCACCGACATGGCGAGCCTGGTGCCGAAGCTGGCGCTGGTCCCGCGGGCCGCGACGCTGCCGATGCAGTGGGCCGCCGCCGCCTCGATCGCGGCGCCGCTGGCGAGCCTGAGCGCATCGGTGTCCGGCGTGCTGAGCTTCCAGCGCGGGGCGTTGCGCAAGCTGATCGACGCGTTCGCACCCAAGCCGGGCGTCGGCCCGAGCGAGGCGATGCTGGCCGGCAGCGGCTACACGTTCGAGGTCTTCGCCACCTCGACCGGCGGGCAGCGCCTGCACGGCCGGGTCGAGGCACAGGGCCACCCGGGTTACCGGTCGACGCCGGAGATGATGGTCAGCGCCGGCGTGGGCCTGGCGCGCGGCGAACTCGGGCGCACGCCGCACTTCGGCATCGTCACGCCGGCCACCGGGCTGGGCATCGAGGCGGTCGACGCGCTGCGCAGCGCCGGCGTGGTGTTCAGCGTGGTGGCGTGAGGGGCTCGGCGACCGGCTCGGCGCTGCGCTCGGCCACGCCCTCGGCCGCGCGCTCGGCATAGCGGTTGAAGCGCCACGCGCTGCCTTCCATCGTGATGCGGCGCCAGGTCGCGCGCTTTTCGGCGGGCGTCATCACCGGCCAGTGCTGCACCTCGTCGAAGCGGCGGCCGCAGCCCTTGCACACGTCGTCGCCCTGGCTGGTGGAGCAGATCGCGATGCAGGGCGCGTCGGGCGTGGTCGCGTACCAGGCGAGCCAGGCGTCGCGCGCCTTCTGCGGCATCGTGGCCTCGTCGCATTCGGTCTCGTGGTAATACACCATCAGGCCGTACACCGTGGCGAGCGCACGCACCTCCGGGCAGGCGGTGATGCCGTCGGGCGAGGGCGAGCGCTCGCGCCACCAGTTGATGGCGGTCTCGATGTCGGTGATGTGGATGGCGGCCATGTCGATTCAGCGCGGGGCGCCAAGGATAGCGCGCACCGCCTGCAATGTTTGATACCCTTTGACCATGACCCCGACGCCCGCCGAACACCGCATCGACGACCTGGAAGCGCTCGCCGCGCTCTACGGCACGCCGGGCGAAACGTCGATCCGCAAGGAGACCGATCACCTGCACCCGCACTACCGCGCGCTGATCGAGGCGTCGCCGTTCGTCGCGGTCGCCAGCGCGGGGCCGGAGGGGCTAGACGTCTCGCCGCGCGGCGATGCGCCGGGCTTCGTCGTCGCGCCCGATGCGCACACGCTGTGGCTGCCCGACCGGCGCGGCAACAACCGCACCGACACGCTGCGCAACGTGCTGCGCGATCCGCGCGTCGCGCTGCTGTTCCTGGTGCCGGGCGTGGGCGAGACGCTGCGCGTCAACGGCCGGGCGCACATCAGCATCGAGCCCGGCCTGCTGGCGCGCTTCGAGGTCGACGGGCAGCGCCCGCGCTCGGTGCTCGTGGTGCAGGTCGAGGCGGTGTATTTCCAGTGCTCGCGCGCGCTGCTGCGCTCGGCGCTGTGGGACCCGTCGCGCCATGTCGCGCGAGCGAGCCTGCCCACCCCCGGGCAGATGCTGGCGGCGCTCACGCACGACGAGATCGACGGCACCGAATACGACCGTGCGCTGCCGGCGCGCCTGAAAGCCGGCCTCTACTGAATCCGCTGAACACGGATCGAACGAATCGATGGAGATGAACGAATGACGATGCCCCTGCGCGCCTGGCGCCACTTCGCGCTGTGCGTGCCCCTCGTGCTGCTGGGCGCCTGCGCCCGCGACAACACGCCCAAGCCGCCGCCCGCGCCGGTGCTGATCGAGGCGCCGGGCAAGCCGGTCGTCACGGTGACGAGCGCGAGCGATCGCGCCCGCGTCGTCGTCGCGCAGGCGCAGGAACTGCGCGTCGAACTGCCGAACTCGGCCTGGTCGATCGCGCAGAACTTCGAGTGGTCGGTGGTCGATCTGGGACCGGGCGTGCTCGCGCCCGCCGGTTCGCGTTTCGATCGCACCCCGCGCGACGTGAACCCGCTCGAGTCCGATGGCACGACGGTGTTCCGCTTCCGGCCGCAGGCGCCGGGTGCGGTGACGCTGAAGTTCGCGCTGCGCCGGCCGCACCGGCTGGATGCGCCGCTGCAGGCGGTGAGCTTCGACGTCACGGTGAAATAGGGCGCGCATGCCGGCTTCGCCCGCGCTGCGCCCGGCCACGCGCGGCGACGCGGCCGCGATCGCCACGCTCTCGCGCGACCGCATCGAGCAGGGCCTGGGCTGGAGCTGGACCGCGCCGCGCGTGCTGCGCAGCATCGCCGACGCGGCGACGAACGTGGTCGTCGCGCCCGGCGGCGATCACCTCGACGGCTTCGGGATCATGAAGTACCACGACGACGAGGCGCACCTGCTGCTGCTCGCGGTGCGCGCGAACGCGGGCCGCCGCGGCATCGGCGCGGCGCTGGTGGCGTGGCTGGAGGATTCGGCGCGCATCGCCGGGATCGGGCAGGTTTACCTGGAGGCGCGGCTCACGAACCACGGTGCGCGCTCGTTCTACGCGCGGCTGGGCTATCGCGAGATCCAGACGCTGCCGGGCTACTACCGCGGCGTCGAGGCCTGCGTGCGGCTCGCCAAGGACCTGTGGGTGGCGCCGGTGGCGCCCGGTTGAGCGGGGGTGTAAGCCGGCCGCGCCGCGCGCGGCGCGCCGCGTCAGGCGAGGACCGAGCCGCCGCGACCTGGGCGATCGGCGCTGCCCTGGGTCGAGTACAGCGTCGACGCGTTCTCGCGCGGCATCAGCACGTCGATAGCGCGGTCCAGCGCGGCGGTGGCTCGCGCCAGCGATTCGCGTTGAGCGGCGACCTGGCCGCTCGTGCTGACCAGGCGCAGGCGCAGGTCGGGCGGCACGGAGCCCCGGCGCGCCGCGATGCCGAACTGATCGACCGCGAGCGCGAGCGCGCGGTGCAGTTCGGTTGCGTGCAGGTCGATGCCGACGGTGTCGCGCACGCACAGCGCCATGCCCAGCGCGCTCAGCCGGTGTTCGACGGCGGCGAGGGCGGATTCCAGTTCCGGGGCAGGTCGATCGGGGACCAGTGAGGTCATGAGGGTATGGGTCCGAGGTGAGATGGATCCAGAACAGCGAGAAGGATGAAACGGATGGCGGGTGCCGGTGTCAGGCCTGGACCTTGGTCAGCACTTCCTGCGCATTCGCGATCAGCTTGTCGGCGATCGCCTCGGGGTTGATCTGGAACGTGCCGTCCTCGATGGCCTTGGAGATGCGGGCGACCTTCTCTGCGTCGAACTCGGCCGTCGCGCCGCTGGTCAGCAGCGTGGCGGCGGTGTTCGAGAGCTCCAGCGTGGCGCTCGGCTCGGACAGCGGCGGCGTCGTCACCGGCGTGGTGGCCGGCGGCTCGGTCGGCGCCACCGGA
Source organism: Pseudomonadota bacterium (assembly GCA_040384825.1). Lineage (GTDB taxonomy): Bacteria > Pseudomonadota > Gammaproteobacteria > Burkholderiales > Burkholderiaceae_C > LMDS01. The sequence continues at coordinate 77,209 of JAZKIO010000042.1, read as the reverse complement.
GCGGCGGTGGCCCGGGTCCCGCGGGCATGAGCGATGCCGTTCGCCGACGCGTGGCTGTTCGGCACGCCATGGGTGGCGGTCGAGTGGGCGGGCTTGTCTGCGGGATTGCCGATCTTCATGGTGCTCTCCAAGGGCCGGATGGATGTCGGGCCGTTCAATGTGCACCTTGTATCGGCCCGGGTCAGGGGCGACTTTAGAGTTTTCTGAGTAACCGCGGAAAAGGGAGTTCACAAACTGAGTTCCACCCGGCGCTCGCCGACCGGCTGCCCGGTCAGGACGCGCCCGCTTTCGGTGCGTACCCGGACCGGCTGGCCCTCGATCCCGGGGTTCAGCGCCTGCGCCTCGCCGGCCACGCTGAAGCCTTCGCCCTGGGCCAGCACCGTGACCGTCTCGCCGGCGGCGAACCACTGGCGCGCCTTCAGATGGGATTGGCGCAGGCCCTGGCCGGGCTGGAGCGGGCGGGCGAGCGTGCGGCCGACGGCGAGTTCGGCGCGGGCGACCGGCAGCGAGCCGTCCTCGGCCAGGTCGATCTCGGCCGTCGCCAGGTCGGCGGCGGTCAGCACGCTGCCGGCGCTGAGGGCGCTGGTGGCCGTCAGCGCGGGGCCGAACACCTTCACGGTGATGGGCATGTACACATTCCATTTGGTCGGGCCCTGCACGCAGCGCAGGCCGATCCGGCTGCGGCCCCACATGCGCGCGCCTTCCGGGATGTAGGGCTGCACCTGCTGGCACGGCGCCAGACGCAGCCGCGGATCGAGCTGGCCGACCTGCACCTCGATGCGCGGCGCGCCGGGCTGGCCGCCCTGGCTGCCGGCCAGGGCGATCTGGCGCACCTGCTGTTCCAAAGCGCCCGCGAGGCCGGTGGCTGCGGCATCGGCGGCCGGGGCCGGCTGGGCCAGCGCCATCGTCGTCAAGGTGCCCACGGCCAGCAGCGCAGCACCGTGCCCCACGAGGCGGCGCAGGGCGAAGGCGAGGGCGGGCCGAAATTGCATGGGCTGAACTCTAGGGGCGCCGGGCCGGCGGCAGGGCCGCGAATTGACGGGTCAACCGGCGCCTATTCGCGCTTATGTCCCGCCGGGCCGGCTCTGACAATCCGCTCACATCGCCCCACCACGACCACCCGCGGTCCGCCGCCGAGAGGCCTCCATGCTGAATCGAATCACCGACTCGCTCGACTTCCAGGCCCAGGCGCTCAGCCTGCGCTCGGAGCGCCAGCGTCTGATCGCCAGCAACATCGCGAACGCCGACACGCCCGGCTACGTGGCCCGCGAGATGAACTTCGCCCAGGCGTTGAAGGAAGCCACCGGCGCCGGGCAGCCCGCCGCCCGGCTGGCCGCCAGCCAGCCCGGCCACATCGCGGCCGGCCCCAGCGGTGGGACCTACAGCACGCTGGCCTACGCGGCCCCGAGCCAGACCAACCTCGACCGCAACACCGTCGACATGGACCGCGAGCGCGCCAGCTTCGCCGACAACTCGGTGAAGTACGAGGCCACGCTGCGCTTCATCAGCGGGCAGGTGAAGACCACGCTGTCGGCGATCACCGGCCAGTAAGGGAACAGCTCATGTCGATGATGAATGTCTTCAATATTTCAGGCAGCGCCGCCAGCGCGCAGAGCCAGCGGCTGAACGTGGTGGCGAGCAACCTCGCCAACGCCGACACGGTGGCCGGCCCCGACGGCCAGGCCTACAAGGCGCGGCAGGTCACGTTCCAGACCCAGCTGATGGGCGCGAACGCGAACGACCCGACGGCCGCCGGCGTCAAGGTCAGCACGATCAGCGAAGACCAGACTGTCGGTCGCCGCGTCCACGACCCCAAGCACCCGAGCGCCGACGGTGACGGCTACGTGACCTACAGCAACGTCAACGCGGTCGAGGAGATGGTCAACATGATCTCCGCGTCGCGTTCCTACCAGAACAACATCGAGGTCATGAACACGGCGAAGAGCCTGCTGCTCAAGACCTTGCAGATCGGCCAGTGAGCCGCTGAGGAACAACGATGGCCATCACCGCAGCGACCCTGAGCAACATCAACGGCACCGAGACGACGGCCAGGACCGGCGTCGACGACCCGGGCAGCCAGGACCGCTTCCTGAAATTGCTGGTCACGCAGCTGCAGAACCAGGACCCGCTCAGCCCGATGGACAACGCGCAGCTGACGAGCCAGATCGCGCAGATCAACACCGTCACCGGCATCGCCACGCTCAACACCAGCGTGCAGGGCCTGTCGAGCCAGTTCCTGCAGATGCAGACGCTGCAGGGCGCCTCGCTGGTCGGCAAGAACGTGATCGTCCCGGGCAACAAGCTCGACATCGCCGACGGCGTGGCGCAAGGCGGCTTCGAGCTGTCGACGCCGGCCGACGCGGTCAAGGTCGAGGTGCTGAGCCCCGCCGGCAAGGTGCTGGACACGATGAACATCGGCGCCCAGAGCAGCGGCGTGCACGGCTTCTCGTGGCCCGCCGGCGCGTACGACAACGCCAGCAACCTGAGCTTCCGCGTCACCGCGACCAGCGGGGCCACCTCGCTCGCCGCCGCGCCGCTGATGCGCGACACGGTCAACGCCGTCAGCGCCTCGGGCAGCACGCTGCAGCTCGAGCTGGCGCGCGCCGGCACGATCGATTACGGCACCGTCAAGGCGATCAACTGAGCGCGCCGCGCCACCCCTTCATCCTGTCCCCGAGGAACATCCCATGAGCTTCCAGCAAGGTCTCTCCGGTCTGAACGCATCGAGCAAGAACCTCGAGGTGATCGGCAACAACGTCGCCAACGCCAACACCATCGGCGCCAAGTCCTCGCGGGCCGAGTTCGGCGACATGTACGCCAGCGCGATCAACGGCACCAGCATCGGCATCGGCGTGAACCTGCAGGCGGTGACGCAGCAGTTCACGCAGGGCAACATCACCACGACCGACAGTCCGCTCGATCTCGCGATCAACGGCAACGGCTTCTTCGAGGTGAGCAACGGCTCGCAGACGCTCTACACCCGCAACGGCCAGTTCCAGGCCGACAAGGACGGCTTCCTGACGACCAACACCGGCCTGAAGCTGGTGGGCTACCCAGCCTCGAAGGACGGCACGATCCAGCCCGGCGCGGCCGTGCCGCTGCAGCTGCCCACCGGCGGCGTCGACCCGAACCCGACCAGCGGCATCACGGTCGAGATGAACCTCGATTCGCGCAAGGCGACCACGCTGCCGGCCACCGCGCCGCAGATCGATTTCACCAACGCCAAGACCTACAACGACGCGACCTCGGTCACCGTGTTCGACGCCAAGGGCCAGGACGTTGCGCTGACCTACTACTTCCAGAAGTCGGCCACCGACACCTGGAACGTCTACGCGACGGCGAACGGCACCTCGGTCAACGTCGACGGCGGCGGCAACCCGTTGCCGATCACCTCGATCGCGTTCCCGCCCGACGGCGGCTCGCCGACCTCGCCGGCCGGCCCGGTCGCGTTCGACGTGCCCTCGACGACCAACGCGGTCGGCGCGGCGACGCTGCCGATCACCGGCATCGCGCTCAACCTGACCGGCGCGACGCAGTTCGGCTCCGGCTTCGGCGTCACCAACATGACGCAGGACGGCTACGCCGCCGGCCTGCTGACCGGCGTGTCGGTCGAGAAGAGCGGCATCGTGATGGCCACCTACTCGAACGGCCAGGCCAAGGCGGCCGGTCAGCTCGAGCTCGCGACCTTCCGCAACCCGCAGGGCCTGACGCCGCTGGGCGGCAACATGTGGGCGCGCAGCTATGCCTCCGGCGACCCGACCGTCGGCACGCCGAGCAGCGGCAACATCGGCGCGCTGCAGGCCGGCGCGCTGGAAGAATCGAACACCGACCTGACCGGCGAACTCGTCGACATGATCACCGCGCAGCGCATCTACCAGGCCAACGCGCAGACGATCAAGACGCAGGATCAGGTGCTGCAGACGCTCGTGAATCTGCGCTGATCGCGCCGCCGACCACACCGACTGAGGGCTCGCGATGGACCGCATGATTTACCTGTCGATGTCGGGCGCGAAGGCGACGATGCAGCGCCAGGACACGCTCGCCAACAACATCGCGAACGTCTCCACGCCCGGCTTCCGCGCCGAGCTGCAGGCGTTCCGCGCGGTGCCGGTCGAGGGCAGCGGCGCGAGCACGCGCGTGTTCTCGCTCGAGACCACGACCGGCTACGACGCCAGCGCCGGCCCGATCACCGCGACCGGCCGCAACCTCGACGTCGCCGTCAAGGGCAACAGCTGGCTGACCGTGCAGGCGCTCGACGGCACCGAGGCCCACACCCGTGGCGGCTCGCTCGAGGTCTCGAACGACGGCACGTTGACGACCCGCAGCGGCCTGCCGGTGCTGGGCGACGGCGGCCCGCTGCAGGTGCCGCCGAACGCGGCCGTCAGCATCGGCGCCGACGGCACCGTCAGCGCCAAGGGCGCCGACGGCAAGAACACCGCGATCGGCAAGCTCAAGCTCGTCACGCCCGAGGCACCGCTGGTGCGCGGCGACGACGGCCTGTTCCGCGGCGCGGAGGGCCCGCTCGGCGCCGACGACCGCGCCCGCGTGCAGGACGGCGCGCTCGAAGGCTCGAACGTCAGCGCCGTCGAATCGATGGTCGCGATGATCGCGGCCGCGCGCCAGTTCGAGGCCCAGATGAAGATGATCCAGACGGCCGAGGCGGACGAGAAGGCCGCCGCCCAGCTGCTCTCGATGAACTGACGCGACCCTGCGGGGCCACCGGCCCGCGCGGGCGGCTTAAACTGGTCGGCACAGACCTACCAGGAGCCCGTCATGACGTTCTACAACGCTGCCGAAGACAAGCAGCCCAAGGTCGACCCCAAGGCCGACAAGCTCGAAGACCAGCTCGCGTTCAAGTCGCGCTTCGTGCTCGTGTTCGGCGAGATCGACGACAAGGTCGCTTACGCCACCTGCCGGCGCCTGCTGGCGCTCTCCGAAGAATCCGAGGCGCCGATCACGATGCTGATCTCGTCGCCGGGCGGCCATGTCGAATCGGGCGACGCCATCTTCGACCTGATCCGCTTCGTGCGCGCGCCGGTCACCACCGTCGGCAGCGGTTGGGTCGCGAGCGCCGGCGCGCACATCTTCCTGGCGCCGCCCAAGGAGCGGCGCCTGTGCCTGCCCAACACGCGCTTCATGATCCATCAGCCGGCCGGTGGCGCCGGCGGCCAGGCGACCGACATCGCGATCCAGGCCAAGGAGATCATCCGGGCCCGCGAGCGCCTCGCGCGCGTCGTCGCCAAGCAGACCGGCCAGCCCTACGAGCGCGTCGCCGTCGACATGGAACGCGACTACTGGATGAGCGCGGAGGAGGCGATCGCCTACGGCATCGTCGCGCGCACGATCGAGCGCCAGAAAGACCTGGTCTGAGCGTTCGGTGAACGTCGAGACCGCCGCCCACGCGGCCGATTCGCGCTACGCCTGGACGCGCCTGGCGGTCACGCTCGCGCTGATGACGCTCGGTAGCGGCGCGATGTACGTGGTCGCGGTCGTGCTGCCGGCCGTGCAGGCCGAGTTCGGTGTGGCGCGCGCGGACGCGTCGCTGCCCTACACGCTGATGATGGTCGGCTTCGGCCTCGGCGGCGTCGCGATGGGCAAGCTGGCCGATCGCTTCGGCGTGATGCGGGTGATGCTGATCGGCGCCTTCGGCATCGGCTCCGGCTTCATCGTGGCCGGGCTGTCGGGCAGCCTGATCGGTTTTGCGCTCGCGCACGGCCTGCTGCTGGGCGCCGTCGGCAGCTCGACGACCTTCGCGCCGCTGGTGGCCGACACCTCGCTGTGGTTCGTGCGCCGGCGCGGCATCGCGGTGGCGATCTGCGCCAGCGGCAATTACCTGGGCGGCGCGCTCTGGCCGCCGATCGTGCAGCACTTCGTCGAGACCAGCGGCTGGCGCGCGACCTACATCGGCCTGGGGATCTTCAGCGGCCTGACGATGGCCGGGCTGGCGCTGCTGATGCGCGCGCGTCCGCCGGTCGCGGTGGCCACGGCCGCGGCGCGCCAGACCGGCGTCGTGCCGTCGACCCGGCCGTTCGGCCTCTCGATGGGCCAGGCGCAGACGCTGCTGTGCATCGCCGGCGTGGCCTGTTGCGTGGCCATGGCGATGCCGCAGGTGCACATCGTCGCGTACTGCAGCGACCTGGGCTTCGGCGCGGCGCGCGGCGCGCAGATGCTGTCGCTGATGCTGGCCGCCGGCATCGTCAGCCGGCTCGTCTCGGGGCTGATCTGCGACCGCATCGGCGGCCTGCGCACGCTGCTGCTCGGCTCCGTGCTGCAGGGCGTGGCGCTGCTGCTGTTCCTGCCGTTCGACGGGCTGGTGTCGCTCTACGTGATCTCGGCGCTGTTCGGCCTGTTCCAGGGCGGCATCGTGCCGAGCTACGCGATCATCGTGCGCGAGCACTTCCCGGCCGCCGAGGCTGGCGCCCGCGTCGGCACCGTGATCATGGCGACGCTGTTCGGCATGGCGCTCGGCGGCTGGATGTCCGGCAAGGTCTTCGACCTGACCGGCTCGTACCACGCCGCGTTCCTGAACGGGATCGGCTGGAACCTGCTCAACCTGACGATCGCGGTGTTCCTGCTCAGCCGGGTGCGGGCGGTGGGGCGGCGCAGCCGCGCCGCAGTCGCTGGCTGAAGGCTCCGACTACGCGGCTTCGGCGTGCAATTTCACGCCAAGCGCACGCGCCACCTTCAGCACGGTAGCAAAACTCGGATTCCCGTCGGCGCTGAGTGCACGGTACAGGCTCTCCCGACTGAGGCCGGCATCCTTGGCGACCTGGGTCATTCCTTTCGCACGAGCGATGTCCCCCAGCGCTCGGGCGATCCCTGACGCGTCCTCGGGCGCCTCGTCGAGCCAGGCATCCAGATACGCGGCCATCTCCACAGGTGTACGAAGCTGTTCCGCCACATCGTACGGTGTGGTCCGGGTCTTCATTGGCTTCTTGACGGCGGGCTTGGTCATGGCGGGGCTTCACTGAAAATTACGGGCGAGCGAGATGGCCATTTCGATGTCCTTCTGCTGCGTCGACTTGTCACCGCCGGCAAGCAGCAGAAGGAGTCGGCTTCCGCGACACGTGTAGTAAACGCGGTAACCGGGACCGACGTCGATCTTCAGTTCCGACACGCCATCGGTCAGATCGCGATGTTGGCCCGGATTGCCGTGAATTAACCGCTCGACGCGAACCTGGATGCGCGCTCTGCCGGTCCTGTCCTTCAGTGCGCCCATCCATTCACGATAGACATCTGTCTGCTCGACGCGCATTCTCGAAGTGTAGCTCACAAGCTACGAGTGTCAAAGAATCCGGGAGACCGGGCGACAGCCCGTCACAGTGGGGCGGTGCCGAGGCCCAGTCCTCCGACAATCAGCTCGGTGCTGACCGCAACCCGCTTCACGTGCCCATACTCGAACGCATTGCGAGGGCCATTGCCGAGCGCTCTTGAAAACATGCCGACCACTTCGCCACTGCCGTTCATGACGGGAGAGCCGCTGTTGCCCATCGAACCGTCCAGATCGGTGGTGAAGTACGCTGTGGTCTCGCCCGCCAGGACCTTGCCGGCGGAGACGCGCAGGCCGCCATCGGCATCACGGTAGCCGATTGCGCGGAGCGCTTCGATGCTCCTCGCGCTGCGCAGCGGAAAGCCAGCCATCCAGACCCGATCCCCAGCGACAGCCGGGGCCGCGGACAGCTCGAGATGCATCGATGGACAGGGTTCGACCCGCAGCAGCGCAGTGTCTTCCTTCAGGTGACTCGATCCGCTCTCGTCTTGCCACACCGCACGGGCCTGTGGCGGATTCGATACCAGCCACAGCGACTCGGCATCGCGCCACTCCCACGTGCCATCGCCGTTGCGTTTCGCGACTTGGGCGCGCAGCGATCGGCACGGCACTTCGTGAGCGACAACTCCGGCCTCGCGGCGGTAGTTGGCGATCTCTGCAGTGACCAGGTGGTAGTTGGTCACCAGCAGGCCGGTGGGCGTAACGGCAAACCCACTACCGCCACCGTCGAGCGGAACCGTCGCAGGAAATGCCGCCCCGGACTTGACGATGCGCGCAAACTCGTGCCGCACCATCCCCATCGCAAACTCCGGATCGGTGGCTTGCGCGATGTCACCCGGTGTGAAGAACCGGTACCAGCATTCGGAGCCATCAGGAAGCACTTCATTTCTGGCGCGCTCTCTGGCTTCCTCTGCGCTCGCGAGGATGTCCAACACGAGCAGCGTCCGCGGAAGAATCCGCACCATCGAAGCGCACAGCTGGTCTGCGGTGAGACCGGGAACCTGAATCTGATCGGGAGAGAAAAATCCTTCAGCCATCGTTGGCACCTGTCGTACTGGGTCGAGCTGTCCGGTTTTACTGTCGAGGCTACGCGTAAAGGGCGTCGATCTCGGCCGCATAGGCCTTGTAGATGCTGGAGCGCCGGACCTTCATGGTCGCGGTGACTTCGCCGTCGTCGTGGTCGAGTTCCTTGGTCAGGAGGTGGAAGCGCTTGATCTGCGACACCGGCGCGAGCCCGGCGTTGCCGCGCTGCACTTCCGCGTCGATCAGTTCGCGCACCGCCGCCGTCTCGACCAGCGACCGGAAATGGGTGAAGGCGAGCCCGCGCGACTCGGCCCATTGGCTGACGCTGTCGAGGTCGATCTGGATCAGCGCCGAGGCGAATTTGCGACCATCGGCGACGACGATGCATTCCTTGATGAACGGGCTCGCCTTCATCGCGTTCTCGATCTCCGACGGCGTCAGGTTCTTGCCGCCGGCGGTGATCATGATGTCCTTGAGCCGGTCGATGATGCGCAGCCGGCCGGCCTCGTCGACCGCCACCACGTCGCCGGTGTGCAGCCAGCCGTCGCGGATGCTCTCGGCGCTCGCCTCCGGGTTCTTGTAGTAGCCCATGAACACCATCGGGCCGCGGATGATCAGTTCGCCCGCGTCGCTCAGGCGGTGCTCGACGCCGAGCGTCGGCTCGCCGATCGTGCCGACCTTGACGCGCTCCGGATGCTGCCCGGTGACCATGCCGCTCGACTCGGTCAGGCCGTAGACCTCGATCAGCGGCACGCCGAGGGTGCGGAAGAACAGCACGATGGGCGGCGGGATCGGCGCGGCACCGGTCAATGCGACGCGGGCCTCGCGCAGGCCGATGAAGTTCTGCAGCGCGCGGAAGACCAGCGCGTAGGCCAGCGCGAAGGTCGCGCGCTCGCCCAGGGTGCGCTGCGCCGGCGACTTCTCGGCGAACGGCGTGCACGCCTTCAGCGCCCAGGCATAGAGCGCGCGCTGCACCGCGCCGGCCTCCTGCATCTTGATGGCGATGGCGGAGTGCAGCTTCTCCCAGATGCGCGGCACGCCGAGGAACATCGTCGGCGCGACCTCGCGCAGGTCCTCCTGCACGGTGCGGATCGATTCGCCGAAGTTCACGGTCGAGCCCAGGTAGAGCGGCACGAACGCCGTCAGCATCTGCTCGGCCACGTGGCACAGCGGCAGGTACGACAGGTGCGTCGTGCCGGCGTCCAGCCCGAGCCGGTCGACAATGCCGGGCACGGCGCCGCGCAGGTTCGCGTACCTCAGCATCGCGCCCTTCGGCTTGCCGGTCGAGCCCGAGGTGTAGATCATCAGCGCGAGGTCCGTCAGGCGCTGGCGGGCGAGCACCGCGTCGATCAGCGCCGTCTCCTGCGCCGCGTGCCGGGCGCCGAGCGCCTCGAGGTCGTCGAACGCGATCACGCGGTCACGGTGCTCGGCCGGCGTGTTGCGCAGGCCCTTCTTCTCGCAGACGACGATCCGCCTGAGGCGCGGCAAGGTGTCGAGCGCGGCCAGCACCTTGTCGGTCTGCTCCTGGTCCTCGCAGACGACGATCTCGATGTCGGCATGCGCGAGCACGTACGCGACCTCGTTCGTCGGGCTGGTCGGGTAGACGCCGACCGTCACCGCGCCGACCAGGCCGGCGCCCATCTGGCTCAGCACCCACTCGACCCGGTTCTCCGAGATCACGCCCACGTGCCCGCCCTCGGGCAGGCCGAGCGCGCGCAGGCCGAGGCCCACGTGGCAGGCGCGCCGGTGGTAGTCGGCCCAGCTGAGCGGGTGCCAGATGCCGAAGTTCTTCTGGCGGATCGCGGTCGCGTCCGGGCGCACGCGCGCCTGCTCGCGCAGCATCTGCGGCAGCGTCTTCTCGGGCAACGCGCCCGGCGTCATGAAAGCCAGCGCTTGCGGCGCTTGTAGTGCTTCAGGTCGCGGTAGCTCTTCGCGCCGCCGGCACCGCCGATGCCGAGATAGAACTCGCGCACGTCGGGGTCGGCCGCCAGCTTCGCGGCGGGCCCGTCGATCACGACCTTGCCGGTCTCGAGGATGTAGCCGTAGTGCGCGATCGCCAGCGCGACCGACGCGTTCTGCTCGACCAGCAGCATCGAGACACCCTGCTCGGCGTTGATGCGGCGAATGATCCCGAAGATGTTCTCGACCAGCACCGGCGACAGCCCCAGCGACGGCTCGTCCAGCAGCATCAGCGTCGGCCGGGCGATCAGCGCGCGGCCGATGGCCAGCATCTGCTGCTCGCCGCCCGAGAGGTAACCCGCCAGCCCGCGCCGCCGCTCGTGCAGCCGCGGGAAGTACTGGTAGACGAGGTCGAAGTCGGCGCGCGCCATCCTGCGGCCGGTCAGGGCGTAGGTGGCCGCGACCAGGTTCTCCTCGATCGTCAGGTCCTCGAACACATGCCGGCCTTCCATCACATGGAACAGGCCGGCGCGGACCAGCTCGTGCGGTGCGCGGCGCGCGGTCGTCGCGCCGTCGAACTGCACGCTGCCTTTCGGCATCTCGCCGTCCTCGAGCGCGAGCAGGCCGGACACCGCCTTCAGCGTGGTGCTCTTGCCCGCGCCGTTGCTGCCGAGCAGCGCCACCACCTGGCCGCGCGGCACGGCCAGCGACAAGCCGCGCAGCACCTGCACCGACTTGTTGTAGACGACCTCGATGTTGTTGACTTCGAGTATCGGGGCCGCGCTCATCGAGGCCTCACTCCAGCGTGATCCAGTCCGATGCCGGCAGCATCTTCTGCTGCTTCGTGTCGGCCTTGTAGATGCGCCCGACCGGGATCGAGTTGCCCTTGATCGTGATCGGCGTGCCGATGATGCCGCCGGTGTCGAAGTTCTTGATCGTGTTGAGCGACGCCTTCATGTTCTTGCCGTCGAGCGGCTTGCCGGCGTCCAGCGTGCGCTTGGCCGCCTCGGTCATCAGCATCGCGGTCAGGAAGCCCTGCATGTAGGCGGTGCTCTGGTACTCGGGCCGCATCTGGCGGATCTTCTCGAGCATCGGCGACTTGCCTTCGGTGTCGTAGTAGTAGCGGAACGGCATCACGCCCATGAAGCCCTCGGCGGCCTCGCCCATCTTCATCACCATCGAGTTGTCCATGGTCCAGAACGTGCCCATGAACTGGCTCTTCATGCCGAGCTTCTTCGCCTGGGTCACGAACTCCGGGATCGGCGCCAGCACGTAGCCGTGGAAGATCGTGAAATCGGGGTCGGCGCGGCGCAGCTTGATCACCTCGCCCGAGACATCGACGCTGCCCGGCGGCGTCATGATCTCGACGGCCACCGTCAGGCCGAGCTTTTTCGCGGCCTCGCGGCTCTCGTCGATCGGGTCGCGGCCGAACTCGCTGTCCGAGTAGACGAACGCGACCTTCGCGCCCGGCTTGGTCTTGGCGATGTGCTTGAGCAGGATGCCGACCATCTCGGTGTAGTCCGGCCCGACCAGGAACTGGTACGGGTACTTCTGCGGGTTGTTGATCTCGGTCGCGAACGACGCGCCGGCCATCAGCATCTGGCCCGAGCGCTCGAGCTCGGGGTTGATCGTCTTCGAGAAGCCGGTCGAGTCGCCGTAGTAGAGGTTGACCTTGTTCGAGCTGGTGATCTTCTTGAATGCGGCGACCGACGCGTCGACCTTGTAGCCGGTGTCCTCCGGCACGTAGCGGAGCTTGCGGCCCTTGATGCCGCCGGCGTCGTTGACGATCTTCACGTAGTCTTGGATGCCGGCGTTGATGCCGATGCCGGCGAACGCGAACACGCCGGTCATCGGGATCGAGCCGCCGAGGACGATGTCCTCGGCCTGGGCTCGGGCGCCGGCCGAGGCGAAGGTGGCGGCGAGGGCCGCGGCGGCGAGGATGGAACGGCGTGGGATGTGCATGTCAGTCTCCTGTGGAAGTGGACAGTGGGGAGCGTCTCGTGCGCCCTAGGTTCGGAACGGCCAGAGGTGGAAGTAGCGCCGCACGCGCCGCCAGATCTCGGCCAGGCCGTGCGGCTCGAAGATCAGGAAGCCGACGATCAGCGCGCCGAAGACGATGGTGCGCACCGGCGAGAGGATCAGCGTCGCGTTGGTCGTCAGCGGCAGCCAGCCGAGCACCAGCTTCAGCAGCTCGGGCACCAGCGTCATGAACAGCGCGCCGAGGATGCTGCCCAGCACCGTGCCCATGCCGCCGACGATGATCGCGGCCAGGAAGAAGATGCTCAGGATCAGCGGAAAGCTCTCCGGCGTGACGACGCGGAAGAAGTACGCCCACAGCCCGCCCGCCACCCCGGCGTAGAAAGACGAGATGCCGAACGACAGCAGCTTGTAGCGCAGCAGCGGGATGCCCAGCACCTCGGCCGAGATGTCGCGGTCGCGTATCGCGATGAACGCGCGGCCGATCCGGGTGCGGAACAGGTTGGCCGCGCCGAGCAGCATCAGCGCAGTCAGCGGCACGATCAGCCAGTACAGGCGGAACGAGGTGTCCAGCGCCACGCCGAAGAAGCGCGCCGGCGGGACCGACAAGCCGGAGGAGCGGCCGGTGAGCGCCAGGTTCGCGAACAGGAAGTGCGCGAACACCGAGGCCGCGATCGTCGCGATCGCGAGGTACAGCCCCTTGACCCGCAGCGACGGGATGCCGACGACCAGCCCGCCCGCCATCGCCACCGTGCCGGCGGCCAGCAGGTTCAGCAGGAACGGCGTGCCGAGCCGCGTCTCCAGCACGGCGACGGTGTAGGCGCCCAGCCCCATGAACGCGGCTTGTCCGAGGCTGACCAGGCCGGTGTAGCCGGTCAGGATGTTCAAGCCGCTGGCGCTCGCGATGTTGATCGCGATCAGGCAGGCGAGGTAGAGCCAGTACTCGTCGGCAAGGAACGGGAACGCGACGAGCGCCGCGGCGAACACGACGACCCAGCCGCGCTGCGTGTTCGTGTCGAACAGCGCGGCGTCGGCGGTGTAGGTCTGCTTGGCGGCTCCGATGCGCATCGTCGTCTATAGCCTCTCGATTTCATGGGTGCCGAACAGCCCGTAGGGCCGCACCAGCAACACGACGATCAGCAGCGCGAAGGTCGCGATCATCTTGTACTCGCCGCCCAGGTACGCGCCGGCCCAGGCCTCGACCAGCCCGACCATCAGCCCGCCGACCAGCGCGCCGACCACGCTGTCCAGCCCACCGACGATCACGACCACCAGCACCGACAGCCCGAACACGCCCATCGTCGACGAGATGCCGCCGACCGCGCCGACGACGATGCCGGCGACCGCGGCGATCATCGCGGCCACCGTCCAGGCCAGCGCGAACACGCGCGGGACGTTGATGCCCATCGAGTACGCGGCGGCCTGGTCGGACGCGGTCGCGCGCAGCGCCACGCCGCCGCGCCAGAAGCGGAACACCAGCAGCACCGCGCCGATCAGCAGCGCCGTGACGAGGAAGCCGTAGAACACCTTGGGCGCGACCATCGCCGGCCCGAGCAGCACCGGATCGCTCGGCATGAACTCGGGCAGGCGGCGCGGGTCGGCCGTCCAGACCAGCTCGACCAGCCCGACCAGGATGGACGACAGCCCGACCGTCACCATGAAGGTCGAGATCGGCGACTCGCCCAGCATCGGCCGGATCAGCGTGCGCTCGACCAGCGCGCCGATCGCGCCGCTGGCGATCACGGTGCCGAGGATCGCCGCCCAGATCGGCAGCGCCATGCTCGCGGCCAGTGCGAAGAAGAGGTAGGCCGAGATCATCAGCATCTCGCCGATCGCGAGGTTCACGACCCGGGTCGCCTTGTAGATGATCACGAACGCGAGGCCGGTCAGCGCGAGCAGGCCGCCGCTGCCCAGGCCGGCGAGCGAGATCTCGGCCAGGAACAGCCAGTCGAAGCCCTCGGTCACGACGCCACCGCCTGCACCGCGCCCGAGCCCAGGTACGCCCGCACGACCTCCGGGTCGTCCTGCACCTCGCGCGGCGTGCCGCGGGCGATCACCTCGCCGAAGTTGAGCACCACGACGTGGTCCGACAGGTCCATGACCATGCCCATGTCGTGCTCGACCATCAGCACCGTGATGCCCCACTCGTCGCGCAGGTCGAGGATGAACCGCGCCATGTCCTCGGTCTCTTCGCGGTTCATGCCGGCGACCGGCTCGTCGAGCATCAGCACCTGCGGCTGCATCGCCAGCGCGCGTGCGACCTCCACCCGCTTCTGCAGCCCGTACGACAGCGCCGCGACCGACGCGTGGCGGATGTGATCGATCTCGAGGAAATCGATGATGCGTTCCTCGATGTCGGCACGCAGCGCCGCTTCCTCGCGCTGCGCCGGGCCCCAGTACAGCAGCGCCTGCAGCAGGTTGGTCTTGAGGTGAGCGTGGCGGCCGAGCTTGATGTTGTCGAGAACGGTCATGCCGCGGAACAGCGCGATGTTCTGGAAGCTGCGCGCCAGGCCGAGCTTGGCGCGCTGCGGCGCAGGGCGGTGCGTGATGTCTTCGCCGCGGAAGCGGATCGTGCCGCTCGCCGGGCGGTAGAAGCCCGAGATCGTGTTGAACAGCGAAGTCTTGCCGGCGCCGTTCGGGCCGATGACCGAGGTGATCGAGCCCGGCATCACCTGCAGGCTCACGTCGTTGAGCGCCTTCACGCCGCCGAAGGCGAGCGTGAGCCGGTCGATCTCGAGCACGGGCGCGGTCATGCTCGGCCGGTGAAGGTGGCGGGGCGCTTGTCGAGGAACGCCGCCAGGCCCTCGCGGAAGTCGGGCGTCGCGGCGCTCTGCAGGAACGCGCTGCGCTCGGCGTCGAGCTGGCCGGCGAGATCGCGTTCGAAGCTGGTGCGCATCAGGCGTTTCATGCGGCCGATCGCGAGCGTCGGGCCCTTGGCCAGGCGCAGGGCGAGGGCGTCGGCCGCGGCG
Source organism: Pseudomonadota bacterium (assembly GCA_040384825.1). Classification (GTDB taxonomy): domain Bacteria; phylum Pseudomonadota; class Gammaproteobacteria; order Burkholderiales; family Burkholderiaceae_C; genus LMDS01. Next base: position 62,071 of record JAZKIO010000042.1, on the reverse strand, counting down.
GCCAGTTCGTCCGGGGCAACGACGCGGTTGACCAGGCCGATCTGCAGCGCGTGCGCGGCGTCGAAGGTGTCGCCCAGCAGCGCGATCTCTAGCGCGCGCCGCAGGCCGACCAGCCGCGGCAGCGACCAGGTCGAGCCCAGGTCGCAGCTGGTGCCGACGTTGACGTACGCGAGGTTGAACTTCGTGCCCTCGGCGGCGATCGCCAGGTCGGCCGCGCACGCCAGGCTCACGCCGGCCCCGGCGACGACGCCGTGCAGCGCGGCGACCACCGGTGCGTCGATCTGGGCCAGGATCGCCAGCGCCGCATGCAGCGGCGTGATCAGGGCCTCGGCGACGCCCACCGGATCGCTGCGCATCTGCGCCAGGTCGCCGCCAGCCGCGAACGCGCGCCCGTTGCCGGCCAGCAGCACGGCGCGCACGCCGGGATCGCCCTGCAGCGCGCGGCAGGCGTCGAGCAGCGCGACGGCAGTGGCGGTGTCGAGCGCGTTCAGGGCGTCGGGGCGATTCAGCGTGAGGCGCACGAGCGCGCCTTCACGGCTGACGATCAGGCCGCTCATCGGGTGAGCTTTCGCGGGGCGGCGCGCTTCTTCGCGGGGGCGGCCGGCGGCGCGCGCCGCACCACGCCGTTCAGCAGCATGGCGATGCAGCGCTCCGCGAGCTCGTCGGGCGTGAGTTCGCCGTCGGGCCGGTACCAGCGGCCGATCCAGCTCAGTGCGCCGGCGAGCATGAACGCGGCGAGCTTGGGGTCGCAGGGTTCGAGCGAACCTTCGGCGATGCCCTGCTCGATGAGCTTGCGGAACTCCAGGTCGATCTGCGCCTTCAGCTGCCGCAGCTTGCGTCGGCGCGCCAGCGGCAGCGGGTCCTCGCCGACGCGGATCACGCACATGCCGAAGTCCTGCGTCACCACGTCGGCATAGGCGCGCATGCAGGCGCGCAGCTTGTCGAGCGCGCTGCCGCCGCTGCGGCCGGCCTCGGCGATGCCGGCGCGCACCAGGTCGAGCCCGGCGTGCACGCAGTCGAACAGGATCTCGTCCTTGCTCTTGACGTAGTAGTAGAGCGTCGGCTTGGTGACGTTGAGACGCTCGGCGACGTCGTCGAGCGAGGTCGCGTGGAAACCGTTCTCGTTGAACAGCCGCGCCGCGGTGCGCAGCACGGCATCGCGCTTGTCGGCGCGGTCGAGCGCGCGCGTCCGGGCGGTCGCCCAGGGGGACGCGGCGGCAACGCGAGGCGCGACGGGGGAACGCACGGGGAGGGTCTCCTGCCGGGTCGGTGCGCCCGGACTGGTCTACTGACGAGTAACCATGTTTCCCGCCAGTATCCGCCCGCCCCGGGCGGCGCGCAATCCGGCGCGTGCCCGTGTTTTCCCGCGCTGTCGGCGGAGAAGTGGCCGGAATCCGGCTGCTTATCTGCGCTTTCGGCGCGGCGGCGGCGATTCATCATCGCCAGCATTACCGGAGCACCGCCATGATGCGTTCCCTGTGGATCTCGAAGACCGGCATGGAGGCCCAGCAGACCCAGCTGGACACCATCTCGCACAACCTCGCCAACGCCTCGACCAACGGCTACAAGAAGTCGCACGCGGTGTTCGAGGACCTGATGTACCAGAACCTGCGCCAGGCCGGCGCCAACAGCACCGACCAGTCGACCCTGCCGACCGGCCTGCAGCTCGGCCTGGGCACGCGGGCGGTCGCCACCTCGCGCAACTTCGCGCAGGGCAACCTGCAGCAGAGCAGCAACCCGCTCGACGTGGCCGTCAGCGGCCAGGGCTTCTTCCAGGTGCAGATGCCCGACGGCACCACCGGCTACACCCGCGACGGCTCGTTCCAGGTCAGCGCCACGGGCCAGCTGGTGACCAACAACGGCCACACCGTGCAGCCCGGCATCACGATCCCGGCCAACGCCACCAGCGTGACCATCGGCAACGACGGCACGGTCAGCGTGCTGCTGCCGGCGCAGACGGCGCCGCAACCGGTGGGCAAGCTGCAGACGGCGAGCTTCATCAACGCGGCCGGCCTCGACCCGCTGGGGCAGAACGTCTACGCCGAAACGGCGGCTTCGGGCACGCCGAACACCGGCACACCGGGCCAGAACGGCCTGGGCATCCTGCAGCAGGGCTTCGTCGAGACCTCGAACGTGAACGTCGTCGAGGAGCTGGTCGGCATGATCCAGACCCAGCGCGCCTACGAGCTGAACTCGAAGGCGATCAAGACCTCGGACGAGATGCTGGCGCGTCTGGCCCAGCTGTGAGGCCCGCCGCGATGAACCGACTTTCCGCGCTGACGCTGGCCATCGCCACCCTCGCGCTCGGCGGTTGCGAGACCGCCAGCGAGCACCTGAACAAGCGCCCGCCGGTCGACGTGCTCAAGACCGAGGCGGTGCGACCGCAGCCGGTCGTCGTCATGCCGGTCAACAACGGCTCGATCTTCCAGGCCGGTCAGTACCGCCCGCTGTTCGAGGACCACCGCGCACGGCTGGTCGGCGACACGCTCACGGTGCAGATCGTCGAGAAGGTCAGCGCGACGCAGAAGAGCACGAGCTCGATCGACAAGTCGGGCGGCCTCGCGGCGGCCGTGACGGCGATCCCCGGCCTGTCCGCCAACTCGTTCACGCCGGCGCGCGCGACGCTCGGCGCCACGTCCAGCAACACCTTCGCCGGCAAGGGCAGCACCGAGAACAGCAACGACTTCGCCGGCACGATCACCGCGACCGTGCTCGAGGTGCTGCCCAACGGCCACCTGCTGATCTCGGGCGAGAAGCAGATCGGCGTCAACCACAACGTCGACGTGCTGCGCTTCTCGGGCCAGGTCGACCCGCGGGCGATCCAGGCCGGCAACAGCGTGGCCTCGGCGCAGATCGCCAACGTGCGGATCGAGCAGCGCGGCAAGGGCCAGCAGGCCGAAGCGCAGGGAATAGGCTGGTTGGGACGCTTCTTTTTGAACGTTCTCCCGATCTAGCGTTCTTCAGAATCGGTTCCATCAACCGATGGGCCGCCATGATCAACACCGACAAAATCGTTCGCCGACTGATCGCCCTGACCGCGGTGCTGGCCTCGGCCGCCGTCTGGTGGCCCGCCCCGGCCCAGGCGATGCGCCTGAAGGAAGTCGCCACGGTGCAAGGGGTCCGCACCAACCAGCTGGTCGGCTACGGCCTGGTCGTCGGCCTCGACGGCACCGGTGACCAGACCACCTCCACCCCGTTCACCACGCAGAGCATCAACGCGCTGCTGCAGCAGATGGGCGTGACCGTGCCGCCCGGCACCAGCATGCAGCTGAAGAACGTGGCCGCGGTGATGGTCACCGCGCAACTGCCGCCGTTCGCGCAGCCCGGCCAGCAGGTCGACGTGACGGTCTCGTCGCTCGGCAACGCCAAGTCGCTGCGCGGCGGCACGCTGATCGCCACGCCGCTGAAGGGCGCCGACGGACAGATCTACGCGCTGGCCCAGGGCAACCTGGTCGTCGCCGGCGCGGGCGCCTCGGCGGCCGGCTCCAAGGTCCAGATCAACCACCTCAGCGCCGGCCGCGTGCCGGAAGGCGCGACCGTCGAGCGCGCCGTGCCGACGCCGCTCAACCAGGGCGAGTACCTGCAGCTCGACCTCAACGCCAGCGACTACAACACCGCCCGCGAAGTGGCGCGCGCCGTCAACGCGAAGATGGGCGCCGGCGTCGCGCAGGCGCTGGACGGCCGCGTCGTGCGGGTGCGGATGCCGCAGAGCACCGATGCGCGCGTCGCCTTCATGGCCGACATCGAGAACCTGCCGCTCGAGCTGGCCGCACCGGCCGCCAAGGTCGTGATCAACGCGCGCACCGGCTCGGTGGTCGTCAACCAGACCGTCACGCTGAACGCCTGCGCCGTCGCGCACGGCAGCCTGTCGGTCACGATCAACTCGACGCCGATGGTGAGCCAGCCCGGCCCGCTCTCGAACGGCACGACGGTGTCGCGCGACAAGGCCGACATCACGATCCGGCAGGAGCCCGGTTCGCTGATCCAGCTGCCGGCCGGCACCAAGCTGGCCGACGTCGTCAAGGCGCTGAACTCGCTCGGCGCGACGCCGCAGGACCTGCTCGCGATCCTCCAGGCCATGAAGACGGCCGGCGCACTGAACGCGGAAATCGAGGTGATCTGATCATGGCGATCTCGGGCACCTCCGCCACCACCGGCGACGCCGGCGCACTGGACCCCACGGGCAGCGCGCTGCGTGCGCGGGCCGCGAGCGATCCGAAGGCGGCCATCAAGATGGCCGCCAAGCAGTTCGAGGCGATGTTCATGCAGCAGCTGATGAAGAGCATGCGCGAATCCTCGCTCGGCACCGGCCTGCTCGAGAACTCGGGCACGCAGATGGGCACCGAGATGCTCGACACCCAGTTCGCCAACAAGATGAGCGGTGCACCCGGCGGCCTGGCCGACGTGATCGCACGCCAGCTCGAGCGCCAGATGAACGGCGTGATGCCGGCGGCGCAGGTGGCCGTTCCCGCGGCGAGCGCGGCCGGTGCGCCGGTGGGCGGCACCGCGCGCATCCGGCCGAACCAGGAAGAATTCCTGCGGATGCACCAGCACTCCGCGGCCGGCGCGGAGGCGCAGACGGGCATCCCGGCGAGTTTCATGGTCGCGCAGGCGGCGCACGAGTCGGGCTGGGGCAAGCACGAGATTCGCAACCCCGACGGCAGCAGCTCGCACAACCTGTTCGGTATCAAGGCCGGCGCGAGCTGGAAGGGCAAGGTCACGCAGGTCGTCACCACCGAGGTGATCGACGGCCAGCCGCGCAAGGTGGTCGCGAAGTTCCGCGCCTACGCGAGCTACGACGAGTCGTTCCGCGACTATGCGCAGCTGATGAAGGACAACCCGCGCTACGCGCAGGTCGTGGCGGCCGGCAACAACGTGCAGGGCTTCGCGCAGGGCCTGCAGAAGGCCGGCTACGCGACCGACCCGGCCTACGCCGCCAAGCTGACCCGCGTCATCAACACCACGCTGCGAATGCAGCAGGCCTCGCTCCAATCCAACACGCGGAACATCGCATGAACACTTCGTCGAAGCGCGCGGGCCGAGCGCCGGGCCGCCCCAAGCCGGCCCGCACCCCCGTGGGGGGTCGGCCGCCGTACTCGGCGGACGAGGGGCTCACATGAGCGTTCTCATGTCGATCGGCAAGACGGCGATGTTCGCGAGCTATGCCGCGCTGCAGACCGTCGGCAACAACATCGCCAATGCGAACACCGCCGGCTACTCGCGTCAGACCACCGTGCTGGCCGACGCGCCCGGGCAGTTCACCGGCTCGGGCTTCTTCGGCCGCGGGGTCGACGTGACGACGGTCTCGCGCTCCTACGACAAGTACCTGACCAACCAGGCCGTCAGCACCGGCGCGGTCGCCGCGAGCGATGCCGCGCGGCTCGACAAGCTGACGCAGCTGGAGAACGTGTTCCCGATCGGCACCTCCGGCGTCGGCTACGCGGCCGGCGAGTTCCTGAACTCGTTCGTCGACCTGTCCAACAACCCGGCGGACTCGTCGGGCCGTCAGGTCGTGCTGAGCCAGGCGCAGGAGCTGGCCTCGCGCTTCCGCGCCGCGGCCGACCAGCTCGGCGCGCTGCAGGCCGGCGTGACGCAGGACGTGAAGACCTCGGTCGCGAGCCTGAACACGATGGCGCAGCAGGTCGCGAAGCTGAACGAGCAGATCGCCGCGCTGCGGGGCGCCGGCCAGCCGCCGAACCAGCTGCTCGACGAGCGCGACCGCCTGGTCAGCCAGATCGCGGGCACCATCAACGTCACGACGATCCAGGCCGACGACGGCAGCGTCGGCCTGTTCATCGGCGGTGGCCAGAACCTGGTGCTCGGCGCGCACGCCAGCACGCTCAAGGCCGTGCCCGACACCTTCGATCCGGCCAAGGTGATGCTGACGATGACCGAAGGCGGCGTCGATCGCATCATCCCGCCGGACAGCCTCTCGGGCGGCTCCCTCGCCGGCCTGCTGAAGTTCCAGAACGAGGACCTCACGGCCGCGAACAACCTGCTCGGCCAGATGGCCGCGGGCCTCAGCGGCGCCATCAACGGGCAGCAGGCGCTCGGTCTCGACATCGGCCAGCCGCCCGGCGCCGGCGCGCCGATCTTCGCGATCGGCGCGCCGCGCGTGCTCGAGGCGAGCGCGAACGCCGGCAACGCGACGCTCGGCATCACGGTCGACGACGCCTCGCAGGTGCAGGCGAGCGACTACGAACTCGCGTTCGACGGCGCCAACTACACGCTGACGCGCCTGAGTGACCGCGCGGCCGTGCCCGGCAGCCCGTACACGCCGGCGCAGCTCGCCGCGGGTGTGCAGCTCGACGGCCTGACGCTGCAGTTGTCCGGCGGCGCCGCGGCGACCGGCGACCGCTTCCTGCTGCAGCCGGTCGGCAACGCGGCGCAGAGCATGCAGAGCATGCTCGCCAGCACCAGGGGCCTCGCCGCGGCGGCGCCGTTCACCGGCAGCGCTGGCGTCAACAACACCGGCACCGCGTCGATCGAATCGCTCGCGGCCGTCGATCCGGCCTACGACGGCACGTTGAGCACCGCGATCACCTTCACCTCGGCGACCGGCGATTACGCCTGGACGATGAGCAATGGCTCGTCGGGCACCGGCACCTGGACGGCCGGCACGCCGATCACGTTGAACGGCTTCGCGCTGACCCTGAACGGCGTGCCGAAGAGCGGCGACACGCTCGCCGTGGTGCCGACCGTCTCGGTCGCCTCGAACAACGGCAACGCGCTCGCGTTCGCGCGCCTGACGGACAAGGGCATCGTCGCCGCCGCGGGCGGTGCGGGTACCAGCGCGCCGGCCCAGTCGATCACCGACGCCTACGCCAGCGCCCTCGCCAACATCGGCGTGCGCGTGCAGGGCGGCAAGACCGCGGCCTCGATCTCGAGCGCCACGGCGAGCGAGGCCGAATCGGCGCGCGCCAACAAGGCCGGCGTCAACCTCGACGAGGAAGCCGCCAAGCTGATCCAGTACCAGCAGAGCTACCAGGCTGCCGCCAAGATCCTGCAGGTCGCGCAGTCGATCTTCGACACCATCCTGCAGACGGCAGCCCGCTGAACGAGACGGAGCGAACCATGCGCATCAGCACCACCAACAGCTACAACACCTCGCTCGACTCGCTGATGGCGCGGCAGTCGCGCCTGGCCGAGACCCAGGAGCAGATGACCACCGGCAAGCGCGTGAACCGCGCCAGCGACGACCCGGCCGCCGCCGCGCGCGCCGAGCGCGCGCTCGCTGCCGAGCGCCGCAGCGTGGCGAGCCAGCGCGCGGTGGACGCGAGCGACAACGCGATGCGCCTGACCGAAGGCGCGCTCGGCGACGCCGGCGACCTGCTGCAGACGGCGCGCGAGGCGCTGGTCTCGGCCGGCAACCCGACCTTCAGCGACAAAGAGCGGCTCGGTGTGGCCAACCAGCTCGCCGACCTGCGCGCGCAGCTGCTCGCGGTCGCGAACCGCACCGACAGCGCCGGCATCCACCTGTTCGGCGGCCAGGGCGCGACCGAGGCACCGTTCACCGACCTGCCCGGCGGCGTGCAGTTCCAGGCCACCGCCGGCCAGACGCAGGCCGCCTCGCGCGACGCGCTGCCGCTGACGGTCGACGGCGAATCGACCTGGATGCAGGCCCGCAACGGCAACGGCGTGTTCGTCGCGAGTGCCGTCACCAGCACCGGCACGGCCTGGATCGACTCCGGCAACGTGACCGACCCGTCGGCGATCACCGGCTCGACCTACAGCCTGCAGTTCAGCGTGAGCGGCGCCAGCACCACCTACTCGGTCCTGAAGGACGGGTTGCCGACGGCGCTGACGAACGTCGCCTACGCCGCCGGCACCGCGATCCAGTTCGACGGCATGTCGGCCAAGGTCACCGGCCAGCCGGCGAACGGCGACGCCTTCCAGCTCGCGCCCTCGAGCCCGGGCCTGAGCGTGTTCGACACGCTGGACAAGGCCATCGCCGAGCTGAAGACGCCCGGCCGCACCGGCACGCAGATCGCGCAGTCGAACGTCGAGAACCTGTCGAACATCGACGCGGTGATGGGCCAGGTCGCGGCCGGCCGCAGCCAGGTCGGCGCGACGATGAACCGCGTCGACGCGGTGACCGAACGCCTGTCGGCACTCAAGCTGTCGAGCCAGACCGAGCGCGCGCATGCCGAGGACCTGGACATGACGCAGGCGATCTCCGATTTCTCGAACCAGCAGACCGGCTACGATGCGGCCTTGAAAGCCTATTCGATGGTGCAGCGGCTGTCGCTGTTCAACTATCTCAATACCTGACCTGACATGACTTGCGAGCCGGTGGCATGAGCGACATCACGATCCTGGGCCAGGTCGCGCTCGGCTACTCGCCTTTCATCGATCGCAAGCGCGCCGTCACCGCCACCCGGCTGACCGTCTTCCCGCTGCGTCCGGACGCCGTGCTCGATGTCGGCCAGCTGCTGCACGAGGTGGGCAACGTCTGGCCGGCCAGCGGCGCGCGCGTGTCGCTGAACCTGGTCAGCGAGAGCCTGCTGCAGGAGTTGCTGCTGGCCCAGCCGACCGCCAACCTGATGGTCGAGGTGCCGGCGTTCATGGCCGCGGACGAGGCCAACATCGACGCGCTGGTCGCCCTGCACGCCAACGGCAGCACGCTGCTGCTCAAGGGCCGCCCGCTGCGCGAACTGCCGCGCGCGGTGCTGCCGTGCTTCAAGTACTCGATCATCGACCTGGCCGACGACCGTCGCGTCAACGACCCCGCCGCGCCGGCCGGCGTCACGCGCAACATCCTGCACGTGCAGTCGGGCGTGCGCACCGTGGCGGACATGGAAGGCGCGTTCGCGCGCGGCGCCGAGGCGGTGCTCGGCTGGCCGATCGACGATGCCGTCACGACCACCGCGGCGCGCAGCGGCCAGGCCGTCGCAGCGCCGGGCATGCAGGCGATCGCCGAACTGATCCGACAGGTCGACAAGGAAGACCCGATCGAGAAGCTCGAGGCCACGCTCAAGCGCGACCCGGCGCTCGCCTTCAAGCTGCTGCGCTACATCAACTCGCCGGCGTTCGGCCTGCGGGTCGAGATCAGCTCCTTCCGCCACGCGATCATGATGCTCGGCTACCAGCGCCTGAAGCGCTGGCTGGCACTGCTGCTCGCCACCGCGAGCAAGGACGTGAACCTGAAGCCCGTCATGTTCGCCGCCGTGCGCCGCGGCCTGCTGATGGAGGAACTGGTGCGCGGCAGCGGCGACGAGGAAATGCGCAACGAGATGTTCATCTGCGGCGTGTTCTCGCTGCTCGACCGCATGTTCCAGCAGCCGTTCGCCAAGCTGCTCGAGTCGATCCCCGTGCCCGAGCGGGTGCGCCAGGCGCTGGCCGACAACGAAGGCCCGTACCAGCCCTACGTGGAGCTCGTGCAGGCGATCGAGAACGAGGCGCTGTTCGATTTCCGCGAGGCGGCCGACCGCCTGATGATGAGCGTCAGCGAGATCAACCGCGCCGAGCTGCGCGCCCTCATGTCCGCGAGCGAGCTGGAATAGCCTGACCTGAACCATGGCATCGGCCGGGCCGTGGCCCAGCGCCGCGGGTTGGCGCGGATTCCTCGACGCGTGGCGCGGTCGCCCGCGCCAGCGCGAGATGGCGCGTCTCGCCCGCGACGGCGAGCTGATGTTCGACCTGCCGGGCGTGGGCATCGCCTTCGTCCGTGACGACCGCATCGACCGCGCGAACCACGCACTCGCCGAGCTGGTCGGTTGCGACGCGGCCGGTCTGTCGGGCGTCCACCTGAGCGAGCTGTTCACCGACGCCGCCCCCGCGGCCGGTGGCGACTGGAGCGGCGAACGCAGCCTGCGTGCGCGCGACGGCCGCCCGCGCTGGGTGCGCGCCCACTGGCGCGCGATCGACGCGGACGAGGGCGGCGGCGCGGCGATCGTGTCCTTCGTCGACGTCGACGCCCGGCATCGCGCCGAGCACGCCGTCGCGCGCCAGGCCGAGCGCACGCGCGCGATCCTCGATTCGGCGCTGGTCGGCATCGTGACGGTCGGCGAGCAGGGCATCGAGTGGATGAACCGCTCGGCGCGGCGCATGTTCGGCGGCGAACTCGCCGCGTTCGTCAACCTGCCGATCGCCACGGTCGCGACGCCGGAGCCCGACCACCCGTTGCGGCGCACCGGCTACCTGCGCGAGCTGGCCGAGGGCCGCGACGAGACCTTCGAATGCCGGCTGCACGCGCGCGACGGGCGGGTGTTCTGGGTCGTCGGCAACGTCGTCTCGACCGCGCGCGAGTCCGGCGGACGCCAGCTGACCTATGCGCTGCTCGACATCGAACGCCGGCGCGACGCCGAGGCGCGCATGTCGCAGGCCCAGGCGCAGCTGCAGCGCATCATCGAGGCGGCGCCGCTGGCGATCGCGCTGCGCGACGCGCGCAGCCTGCGCGTGCTGCAGCTCAACGCGGTCGCCGAGGCGCACGCCCGCGACGCGCCCGGCGGCCTGATCGGCTGCACGCCCGAGGAGACGCACGCCCCCGAGATCGCGGCGCAGCAGCGCGCCGACATGCTGCATGCGCTGGCGGCCGCCGACGTGACGACGCGCGAGTACCGCGTGCAGCAGGGCCGCGAGGTCCGCATCTGGGACACGCGCTACCTGCCGCTCGCCAGCCGCCCCGGCGAGCCGCCGGACCAGCTGCTCTCGGTGGCGACCGACGTGACCGAGCAGCGGGCAGCTCAGGAGGCGCGCCTCGCCGCGGCGATCGAGCAGCGCGAGATGCTGGTGCGCGAGGTCCATCACCGCATCAAGAACAACCTGCAGGGCGTGGCCGGGCTGCTGGAACAGATCGCGCAGCGCAAGCCCGAAGTCGCCGAGCCGATCGCCGAGGTCGTCGGCCAGGTGCATGCGATCGCGCAGGTCTACGGGCTGCAGGTCGGGCAGGGCGGGCCGCTGCGGCTGCAAGGCGTGGTCGAGGCCATCGTCGCCTCGGTGCAGCGGACCTTCGGGTGCCCGATCCGCACCGAGAGCCGTGGTGCCGACGCGGCCGGGTGGTCGCTGCCCGAGGCCGAGGCGATCCCGATCGCGTTGACGCTGAACGAGCTGCTGACGAACGCGATCAAGCACAGCGCGCCGGCCCCCGGGACCGGCGTGCGCTGCACGCTCGTCGGCAGCGACGCCGAGGTACAGGTCACGATCGAGAACCCGGCGCGCTTGCCGGACGGGTTCACGCTGAAGGGCATTCCCGGCGGCGTGTCCGGCCTCGGGCTGGTCCGCTCGCTGCTGCCGCGGCGCAGCGCGAGCCTGTCGCTGGCGCAGTGCGCCGACCACGTGGTGGCGACGCTGACGCTGCGCCCGCCCTGCATCGTTTCCACGCGCACAAAGTGAACTAATGCAATTTCGTGCCGCGGTGCAGGCCGGGGCGTGAACCAGCGCACGCGGCTTCGGCATCGACGCGTCGGCGGTACAAATCGTCACGGTCCCGGCCCGCGTCGCATCGCCGAAAATCGACTCCGACATGACAAATGACGCTCCCGCCACGATCCTCGTCGTCGACGACGATCGGCTGGTCCTGGCCACCCTGACGCACGGCCTCGCGCAGGCCGGCTACCGCGTCATCGACACCGACAACGGCGACGACGCGATCCTGCTCGCCCGCGAACATCGCCCCGATCTGGCCCTGCTGGACATCCGGATGCAGGGCCTGAGCGGGTTCGACGTCGCGGCCAGCCTGAAGCGATCGGGGCACGTGCCGTTCATGTTCCTGTCGGCGTTCTGCGATCCGCAGACGATCGCGCAGGCGGAAGCGCTCGGCGCCGTCGCCTGCCTGACCAAGCCCCTCGACATCCGCCAGATCCTGCCCGCCGTGGCGCAGGCGCTCGTCCAGGTGCGCCAGGCCGCGCACAGGGTGCCCACCGCCTCGGCCCCCGGCGCCACCTTGTCGCCCGAGGTGCTGATGGCGGTCGGCGTGCTGATGCACCGCCATTCGCTGGCCCGCGAGCCCGCACTCGACCGGTTGCGCCGCATGGCGGCCGCCGAGCGTGTCACGCTCGACGAGCACGCGCGCCGGCTGGTCGGCGCGGTCGAGCTGCTCGCGATCCCGGCCGCGGCCTGAACGCGGCGGTCAGCCGGGCGCCGCGTCGCCCTGCGGCAGCGAGAAGCGCACGCGTGCGCCGCCGTTGACCTCGGCCTCGGCCCGCACCTCGCCACCGTGGCGCCGGACGATCCGGTGCACCGCCGCCAAGCCCACGCCCGCACCGGGGAAGTCGCTGGCGCTGTGCAGGCGCTGGAACACGCCGAACAGGCGATCGGCGAAACGCATGTCGAAGCCGGCGCCGTTGTCCTGCACCACGAAGGCGTCGGCCCGCTGCGGGTCGCGGTGCAGGCCGATGCGGGCCGGCGCGGTCTTGCCGGTGAACTTCCAGGCATTGCCGAGCAGGTTCTCGACCAGCGTGCGCAGCATCGCCGGGTCGCCCCGGACGTGCAGGTCGGGCTCGATCGCGATCTCCACCTCGCGCGCCGGCGCGGCGCGGCGCAGGTCGTCGACGACGTAGCCGGCGAGCTGCGACAGGTTGACGGGCTGCAGCGCGAGCGGCTGGCTCGAGAGCTTGGACAGCACCACCAGCGCGTCGATCATGCCGTTCATGCGCGCCGCCGCGCCGAGCACGCGGTCCAGGTGGTCGTTGCCGACGCGGTCGAGCAGCGCGCCGTAGTCCTCCTTGACGATCTTCGTGAACCCCTCGATCACCCGCAGCGGCGCGCGCAGGTCGTGCGAGATCGCGTGCCTGAACGAGTCCGCCTCCGCGGCCGGCGGGACGGCGCTGTCGGGCGAGCGCGGCGTCGATTGGGCCGATGGCGCAGCGGCGCTGAACGCGCCGTGGTAGCCGCTGAAGCGCCCCGCCGCGTCGTCGAACGGTCGGCCGTCCAGCCTCCCGGCGACCGGCGCAGCGCCGGGGCCGGTCCAGCGGGCGGGCAGGTTGTCGATCGGCGCGCGCGCGTCGAGCAGGGCGCGCAGGGCCGCCGGATCGTCGGTGGCGAAGGCGTCCCACAGGGCCACCGGCGCGGCGCCGGGGGAGACCTCGGCGGGCGGCACGTCGGTCGGCGGCTGCATCTCGAGCGCCCGGTGGTCAGGCCCGCTGCGCCATAGCCAGACGAGGAGCCCGGCCCCGTCGGTGGTGGGACGAGTCATGCGAAACATTGTACGGAGCGCGTTTCGGGCCGCGCCGAGCGTCCGGCGGCGTCGCGGGGGTCAAGTTCGGCCGCGGCAGGCCGAAATCGGGGAACACCTCGCACCTGCCGCGAGCCTGCGCCCTGGTGGCCCTCTGCCCGATGACGTTCCCGCGCTCCACCCGCCACGCCACCCGACCATGACCCGGCACCCGTCCCATCGTCCGAGCGCGCCGAAAGTGTTGGTCATTGAAGACAATGCAGCGTCGGGACACGCCGCGGTCCGCCGATCCGGCGCCGCCCAGGGCCGTGCGCTGCCTGGCTCTGGCATGCTGGATGGCGGCGAGCCGCTTCGTGGTGGACAATTCGGGTCGACACCGGTCCACCGGGGCCCGCCGGCCACCGATGCGACGGGCGGTGTCGCGAACCGGGTTTCGATGACCATTCCTCCAAAACTCAGCGCCGAGGGCAGACGCGCGTGATGCTGAACAGGCCGCTCCAAGCGTTTGCGCCCGACACCGGTGCTGCCGGTGGCCAGGGCTCGTCCGCGTCGACCCTCGATCCGGCCGCGCTCGCGCGGCTGGCCGAGCTCGACCCGAGCGGCGCGAACCGCCTGCTCGAGCGGGTGCTGCAGGCGTTCCAGGCCTCGGTGGTCCGGCTGCGGCCGCAACTCGCCGCCGGGCGGGCCGCGGACGATCGCGCAGCCATCCGGCTGGTCACGCACACGCTGAAGTCGTCGTCCGCCAGCATCGGCGCGATGCGTCTGTCGAACCTGTGCGCCGAGATCGAGACCGCGATCCGGCTCGACCCGGCGGCCGAGCTCGGCACCCCCCTCGACGCGCTCGACGGCGCGCTGGACGACACCCTGCACGCGATTGCAGCGCAACTCGGAGGTCGCGGGTGAACTCGCGCCCGACCGGCGCCGACGACGACTTGCCCGAGCAGCCGAAGGTGCTGCTGGTCGACGACGACGAGGTCAACCTGCTGCTCACCTCGATCGCGCTGCGCGAGCGCGGCTTCGCGATCACCGAGGCCAGCAGTGGCGAACAGGCCATTTCGATCCTCGCGCAGTGGCTGCCCGACGTCGTCGTGCTCGACGCGCTGATGCCCGGCCTCGACGGCTTCGAGACCTGCCGCGAGCTGCGCGTGCTGCCCGGCTTCGAATCCCTGCCGGTGCTGATGCTGACCGGCCTCGACGACGACGCCTCGATCACCCGCGCCTACGAGGCCGGCGCGACCGACTTCTTCGTCAAGTCCACGCAGTGGAGCCTGCTCGCCGGGCGCCTGCGCTACCTGCTGCGCGCCTCGCGCACCCGCGTCGAGCTCGAGCGCAGCAAGTCGCGCCTGGCCCGCGCGCAAGACCTGGCGCGCATGGGCAGCTTCGACTGGCGGCGCGGCCACGGCGGGCCGGTGTTCTCGGTCGAGGGCCTGCGCGTGTTCGGCCTGAGCCCGCACGACAACCTCGCGTTCCGACCGCTGCTGCGCATGCTGTCCGACGACGACCGCAGCGGCCTGATGCAGGTGCTGCACGAGGTCATGAAGCACAGCACCGTGCTCGCCACCGACATCCCGGCCACGCTGCACGACGGGCGCCAGCGCATCGTCCACGTCGAGGCCGAGCCCGAGTTCAACGAGCACGGCAACCTGATCGGCTACTCCGGCATCGTGCAGGACGTGACCGACCGGCGCCTGGCCGAAGACAAGATCCGCCACCTGGCCAACTTCGACGTGCTGACCGGCCTGCCGAACCGCCGCCAGCTGATCTGGCGCGCCGAGCGCGCGCTCGAACACGGCCGCCGGCTGAACCACCAGGTCGCGCTGCTGCTGATCGACCTGGACCGCTTCAAGATCATCAACGACACGCTCGGCCACGGCGCCGGTGACGAGTTGCTGATGGAAGTGGCGCGTCGCCTGCGTTCTTGCGTGCGGCACTCCGACCAAGTGACCGAGAGCTCGATCGAATCGCTCGGCTCGCGTTCGCACCGCTCGCTCGAGGCGGTCGGCCGGCTGGGGGGCGACGAGTTCGTCGCGCTGCTGCCCGAGGTGGCCGACGAGCGCGACGCCGAGCGCGTCGCCTCTCGCATCCTCGACCTGATGCGCGAGCCGATCTTCGTCGGCGGGCAGGAATGCTTCGTGACCGCCAGCGTCGGCATCGCGCTGTACCCGCGCGACGGGTTGTCGGTGGCTGATCTGATGCGCAATTCCGACGTGGCGATGTACTCGGTCAAGTCGGCCGGGCGCAATTCGGCCTCGCTGTATCGCCCGGCGCTGGCCGGCCAGGGCCGCGAAAAGCTCGAACTGGAAAGCGCGCTGCACAAGGCGATCGAACGCGACGAACTGGTGCTGCACTACCAGCCCAAGGTCGACGTGCGCGGCGCCAAGATGGTCGGCGCCGAGGCGCTGATGCGCTGGCGCCGCAACGGCGTGCTCGTGCCGCCGGGCGATTTCATCCCGATGGCCGAGGAGACCGGCCTGATCGTGCCGCTCAGCGAATGGGCGATCCGCGAGGCCGCGCGCCAGGCGCGGGTGTGGCAGGACAGCTTCGGCTTCGCCGACTCGATCGCCGTGAACCTGCCGAACCGCATGTTCGAGCGCACCGACCTGGTCGAATACATCCACAACGCGGTCACGACCTACGGCGTGCCGCACCACGCGATCGAGCTCGAGATCACCGAGACGGGCCTGATGAAGGACCTGCAGAACGTGATCCCGTCGCTGCACCGGCTGAACGAGATCGGCGTCGAGATCTCGATCGACGACTTCGGCACCGGCTACTCGTCGCTGGCCTACCTCACCACGCTGCCGATCAGCGAACTCAAGATCGACCGCAGCTTCGTGCGCGACCTGGGCATGACGCCGCAGAGCTCGGCCGTCGTCACCGCGATCATCGCGCTGGCGCGTTCGCTCGGCCTGCGCGTGATCGCCGAGGGCGTGGAGAACCTGCGCCAGATGGAGGTGCTGCACCGCCTGGGCTGCGGCGTGATGCAGGGCTTCCTGTTCAGCCGCCCGCAGCCGCCCGAGGACATCGAGACCTGGCTGCAGCAGACGATCCTGCCGCGCAAGGCGCCGTGGATCGGCAAGGCCGGCGACGCCGAGATCGCCGAGGTGCTGCGTTTCGCCGAGGGCCGCGATCCTCGCACCAAGCCCGCCGTCTAGCGCGGCGGTTTCCGCGATGGAAGCGACCCGACCTGCCGCACTCGGCGGCGCCCCGCTCGACACCGCGCAGCTGGCCAAGGCCGCGCTGCGCCGCCTCGCGCTCGACAAGCTCGAGCCGACGCCCGAGAACTACGCCCGCGCCTGGCGCCAGGAGGCCGGCGAGCCGCCGGTGCCGGTCGCCGAGGGCGTCGCCATCGCCACGCTGATCGAGCGCGCGGTGCGCGGCATCGAACGCGGAAGCAAGGGCTGGACGGCGGCGCGCAAGAAGGACAGCCTGCAGCGCGTGCTGGACGGCAGCCGCAGCGACGCACGGCGTCTGCAGCAGCGCCTGACGCAGTTGTTCGCGAGCTGGGACAGCGATTCCGCCCCGGTCGATCCCGCGGCCGCGGCCGATCCGCAGGAGACGGCCTTCGAGCCGCTGGCCACGGCACCGGCGCCGCTCGACGCGCTGGCCGCGCCACTGCCGTGGGGCCGCGCCGTGCAGGCGCTCGGCGGCGCCGTGCAGATGGCACTGCCGCCGCAGGACGAGTCCCCGCACGAGATCGCCGCGACACTGGCCGCGATCACCGGGCGCCTCGACGGCGACGGCGCCACCTCCGTACTGATCGACGAACTCGAAGCCCTGTGCCGCCGCGCCGTGCCGGTGCTGCAGCACCGCCATCACCTGGTCGACCAGCTCGGCGCGCTGTGCGGCGAGCTGACCGCCAGCCTCACCGACCTGGCCGAGAACGACAGCTGGGCGCAGGGCCAGTGCGAGGCGATGCGGCTGAAGATCGACGAGGGTCTGTCGGCCCGCGGCATCCGCGCCGTCAGCGAGCTGCTGCGCGACACGCGCGAGCGCCAGGGCCAGCTGCGCGAGGAGCGCGAGCGCGCCCGCGATTCGCTCAAGGGCCTGATCAACCGCATGCTCAGCGAGCTCGACCAGCTCGGTTCGCAGACCGGCCACTTCCACGACAGCGTCGGCCGCTATGCCGACGTGATCGAGAAGGCGGACACGCTGGAGAGCCTGACCGGCGTGGTGCGCGAGATGGTCGAGGAGAGCCGCACCGTCCAGGCGCTGGTGCAGCAGACCCAGGCGCGCCTGCAGGCCGAGCACGGCAAGGCGCAGGGCCTGACGCAGCGGGTCAACGAGCTCGAGTCCGAGATGCTGCGCCTGTCGAGCGAGGTCTCGACCGACCAGCTGACCCAGATCGCCAACCGGCGCGGCCTGATGCAGGCCTTCGACGCCGAGCGGGCGCGCCTGGAACGCTCGGCCACGCCGCTGGCGGTCGGGCTGCTCGACATCGACAACTTCAAGCGCCTCAACGACGAGCTCGGCCACGGCGCCGGCGACGAGGCGCTCAAGTCGCTCGCCGCGCTCGTCAGCAAGACGCTGCGCCCGACCGACCACGTCGCCCGTTACGGCGGCGAGGAATTCGTTGTGCTGCTGCCCGACACGCCGCTGGAGGAAGCGCGCGACATCCTGACGCGCCTGCAGCGATCGCTCACCGGCGGCCTGTTCATGCACGAGCAGAAGCAGGTGTTCGTGACCTTCTCGGCCGGCGTCACGGCCTACCGGGCCGGCGAACGGATCGAGGATGCGCTCGAACGCGCCGATCAGGGCCTGTACGAAGCCAAGCGCACCGGCAAGAACCGCACCTGCGCCGGCTGAGCCGTCAGCAACCCTTCAGTTGCGACGCGCTGATGCCCGCGCGTTCGCGCGACAGAACCGCGACCACGGCCTCGCGGTCGCTGAGCAGGTCCTTGCGGGCCAGGCGCGCGGCCTCGCCGGCCTGGGCCTCCAGCACGTGCTTGCCGGACAGGCCGCTGCAGGCCAGCAGGTACACCACGTGACGCGAGCTGCCGAGCGTGACGCCGCTGGAAGCCGCCACCCGCGGGCCCATCGCCATCAGATCGTCGTAGCTCATGCCGACCCGGGGTGCGACTTCGGTGAGGTGCTTGAACTCGGTGCGGCCGATGAAGAAGACGACCACGAAGGCCACCGCCAGACCGAGCCCGCCAATGGTCGCGATGTACTTCAGCATGTCGTTCCACCCCCGGATGTCGTCGCACGATGTTACAGGGCCACCGGCGTTTGCGCTTTGCGACAATGGTCGGCCCTCGAACCCCGCGAGACCCTCGATGACCCAGATCCTGCTGCTCAACGGCCCGAACCTCAACCTGCTGGGCACCCGCGAGCCCGAGGTCTACGGCCGCGAGACGCTGGCCGATGTCGAGGCCCTGGTCGCCGCGGTGGCGGCCGCCCGCGGCGCGACTGTCGAGTGCCTGCAGAGCAACCACGAAGGCGTGCTGATCGACCGCATCCATGCCGCGCGGCTCGACGGCACCCGCGCCATCGTCATCAACCCGGGCGGCCTGACGCACACCAGCGTGGCGCTGCGCGACGCGCTCGCCGGCGTCGCGCTGCCGTTCTACGAGGTGCACGTGTCCAACGTGCATCGTCGCGAGGCCTTCCGGCATCACTCCTACCTGTCCGAGCTGGCGACGGGGGTCGTCGTCGGGTTCGGCGTGCGCGGTTATGCGATGGCTGCCGAGGCGGCGATCGAGCGCTTCGGCCGCTGAAAATTTCTGTAAAGCCGGGGCCCCGGCGTCGGCGGACGGCGCGGCTCGATAGTTAGGCAGGCAGGGCCGCGCGCGCGCGGCAGACCTTCCGGAGACCACCCGCCATGTTCCAGCCCAGACTGCTCATCCTTCCGCTCACCGCCGCGTTGCTGACGGCCTGCGTGGTCGCCCCTTATCCGGCGCGCCGGGTGGTCTATTCGCAGCCGGTGCCGGCCTACCCGGCGCCCCAGCCGGGCTACGGCCAGCCGGTGCCTTCCTACGACGACGACGAGGCCGTGGTCGACGTGGCGCCGCCCGCGCCGTATGTCGAGGTGGTGCCGACGATTCCCTACGCGGGCGCGCTGTGGATCGGCGGCTACTGGGGCTGGCGCGGCGGCCGGCACGCCTGGGTGCCCGGGCGCTGGGAGCGGCCGCGCGCCGGCTACGGCTGGCGCCCGCACGCCTGGGTGCAGCAGCGCGGACAGTGGCACCTGCGTGGCGGTGGCTGGGTGCGCCGCTGAAGCGGCCCCCCGGCCGACCGCAGGCCCGCGTCAGTACTGCAGCGCCTCGTAGACCGCCGCGGTCGTGTTGACCGCATGCTGCGCGACCTGCGCTGCGCTGCCGGCCAGCACGGTCAGCGGATAGGTGCCCGACACCACGCCGCCGCACGCCACCTCGACGGCCCGCACCTCCGGCGGCAGGCCCTCGACGGCGCCGACCAGCGCGTGCACGACCGAGCTGAACCCGGCGTCGTCGAACAGCACGTCGCCTTCGGCGAGCACGCGGTACTCGTAGTCATCGCCGGCGCGGTGGATTTCGATGCGAACGATCATCGGGCGATTCTCGCCGATCGCCTGCGCACGCGCGGCGCGGCGGCGAGCACCGGCAAACTTGGCATGATCGCGGTTGTCCAGCCTTCGGCCGGTCTCGTTCCATGCCCAAGGTCCACAACCACTACGACAACCTCAAGGTCGCACGCGATGCCTCGCCGGAGCAGATCCGCGCGGCGTATCGCGCGCTGACCCGCAAGCATCACCCGGACCGCAATGCCGGCGTCGCCGACGCCCAACGCGTGATGTCGGTGATCAACGTCGCCTACGAGGTGCTGTCGGACCCGGTGCGGCGGCGCGAGCACGATGAATGGATCGCGCAGGCGGAGTCGCCGCGGGCCCGCGTCGTGCGCAGCCCGCACACGCTGCATTCCCCCGCCGGCGCCGCGCGCGCGGCCGCCCGCGCAGGCGGACCGGCGCGGCGGGACTGGCCGCGGCGCGCAGCCCGCGCGGCGCGCCGGCTGCGCGCCCATGCCCTCGCGCATCGGCTGCCCTACGGCGTGGCGATGATCTTCGCGCTGGTGCTGCTCGGCGTCGGCGTGCGCAGCCTGTTCGAGCCGACGATCGGCCAGCACTTGGCGGAGACCCGCGCCGACGCCCCGGCGCGCGCCAGCGGCTATGCCCGCCCGCCCACCGCGCCCAACGGCCAGCCGTGGCCGGCGGGCTCGGGCTACATCGCCGGCTACGAGAAGCTGAACGACGGCGGCCTGTCCGAGATCACGATCGACAACTCGAAGAACGACAGCGACATGTTCGTCAAGCTCTTCTCGCTCGACGGCGCCACCGCCCAGCCGGTGCGCAGCTTCCTCGTGCTGGCGCGCAGCCGCTTCACGCTCGCGCGCCTGACGACCGGCACCTACGACGTGCGCTACCGCAACCTCGCCAACGGCGCGCTGCTGCGCTCGCCGGCGCTGATCCTCGAGGAGGTGCGCAGCGATCGCGGCACCCAGCACAGCTCGACGACCGTCCGGCTCTACCTGCCGGGCGAGGGCGCGATGCACACCTACGCGCTCGGCGAAGCCGACTTCTGACGCGCCGCCCGCGCCCTCAGGCGACGATGCCGCGGCGGCGCAGTTCCGTGATCTGCGCCGGCGTCACGCCGATCTCGGCCAGCACGCGGTCCGTGTCCTCGCCGAGGTGCGGCGCCGGGCTGCGCAGGGTGCCGGGCGTGACCGAGAGTTTGGGCACGACGCCGGGCACTTCCAGCTCGTGGCCGTCGCGGGTGCGCTGGGTGACGATCATGTCGCGGGCGCGGTAGTGCGGGTCTTCGCAGATGTCCTTCGCGGTGTAGACCTTGCCGGCCGGCACGCGGGCGGCGCCGAGCGCCTCCAGCGCCTCGTCGACGCGGCGCCTCAGCGTCCAGTGCTCGATCGCGGCGTCGATCTCGCCGACGCGGGCGACACGGCCCGGGTTGTGCGCCAGGTCGGGCGCGGCGGCCAGGTCCGGTCGGCCGATCGCCTCCATCAGGCGGCGGAAGATGCTGTCGCCGTTGCCGGCGACCAGCACGACGCCATCGCTGCAGCGGTAGGCGTTCGACGGGGCGATGCCCGGCAGCGCGCTGCCGCCCGGCTCGCGCACCGCGCCGAACGCGCTGTACTCGGGCACCAGGCTTTCCATCACGTTGAACACCGCCTCGTGCAGCGCGACGTCGATCACCTGGCCCGCGCCGCCGTGGGCCCGGCGGTGGTACAGCGCCGCGAGCACGCCGATCGTGCCGTGCAGTGCGGCCAGCGTGTCGCCGATCGAGACGCCGCAGCGCACCGGCACGCGACCGGGTTCGCCGGTCAGGTGGCGCAGGCCGCCCATCGCCTCGCCGATCGCGCCGAAGCCCGGCAGGTCACGGTACGGGCCGGTCTGGCCGTAGCCCGAGATGCGCAGCATCACGAGCCCGGGGTTGAGCGCGCTGAGCGCCTCCCAGCCCATCCCCCAGCCCTCGAGCGTGCCCGGACGGAAGTTTTCGACCAGCACATCGGCCTCGGCGATCAGGCGCCGCGCGATGTCCTGGCCTTCGGCGATGCGCAGGTCGAGCGCGATCGAGCGCTTGTTGCGCGACGAGACCTGCCACCACACCGAGGTGCCGTCCTGCGTGAGCCGCCACTGGCGCAACGGATCGCCGCCCTCGGGCGGCTCGATCTTCACGACATCGGCGCCGAAGTCGCCCAGCGTCTTGGCGGCGAACGGGCCGGCGATCAGCTGGCCCATCTCGACGACGCGAACGCCCTGCAGCGCGTTCGGCGGCAGGGCGGGGAATGGGGTGCTGGACACGGCGGACCTCGGCGGTGGCGGGGCCGTGATCATCGCCGAACGCGCCGCACACGAGCGCGTGCGTCCGACGATGGCCCCGGCCGCACGGCGAGCGTGCGGCCGGGGCGCGGGAGATTACTTCCCGTCGCGGTCGGAGTCGCCCGGAACGGCGCGCTCGACCGAGTCGCTGACGCGCGTCCACGCGTCACGGGCCGCGCCCTTGGCGCGGTCCCATTCGAGCGACGAGCTGCCGCGCGCATCGTTCCAGCCGCGCGCGAGATCGGGCTCGGCCTCGTCGAACGACGAACCCGCCAGGCGCTGGTACGACGACACGCCGTAGCCGTACGCGGGGCCGTAGTCGTCGTACGAATCGCCGCTGTTCACGTACGGACGATCGGCGTAGTTCTCGCGCCAGTAGTCGTCCTCGCGCGTCGGGTCGATCTTCTCGGCGACGCCCTTGCCGGCGAGACCGCCGACGATCGCGCCCACCGCCGCACCGATGATCGTGCCGACCGGGCCGGCCACGGTGCCGGTCGCGGCACCCGCGGCCGCGCCGCCGACGGCCGCGCCCACGCCGGTACCGACCGGGTGTGCACCCGGCGCACCGGTCAGCGGATCACGGTTCGCGTTGTCGTTGTCGATGATCTTGTCCATGGTTGTCTCCTTGAGTGGAGGGCGGAATCTGCCCGTCACCAATCTAGGACCGTCGTCAGGACAAACTTGTAAGCGCCCGGCATTGTCCAATGTCGGACAAACGGCGAAGAGGCTGTGTTGTGGAGCACCGCCGTCGCGCGGTGCGTCGTCAGGCGCGTCGGCGATCGCCGCGGATGCGCTCGGGCGCGCAGCCGGCATCGAGGTCGGGCTTGCGCAACATGCGGATCTGGATCACCAGCTTGGCGGCGACCTCGGGCGGCAGCACGAACAGGCTCTGGTAGATGCGCGGCGCGATCGCCTGCGCCTGCGGCGTGCTCACCGGGGCCTGCTGCACCAGCAGCGTGGTGAAGCGATCGATCCACGCCTCGCGCGTGGTGGGAACCGTCATGGAACGGCCTGCGGTTGCCCGCGGCGCTCCGTGCGTGCGGCCGAGGGCGGTGCGCCGCGCAGACCGCGGTCCTCGCGCCGGATCAGCCCGGTCGTCGCGACGATGGCGGCGGCCTCGGACGGCTCGAAGTTCTGCAGCTCGGCGTAGAACCTCGGCGCCATGCCGCTCGCGTCGCGCAGGGAGATGCCTGCGTCCTGCGAGATCAAGAGGGCGAACTCCGCGATCCACTCATCCCTGCTGCCTGCTGTGCCCATCGTCGTCTCGACTCCTTGGGCGCAACCTTAACGTTTTGTGGCGTTTCAGGCTGTAGGAGAACGACCCACGGCGCCCCCTCAGGCGCGGGAGCCTGATGCCGGCAGGGCGACCCGACGCAGGTCGGGGTGCGTCAGTCGGGCCCGCCGCGCGTGGCGGGCTGCGGGAGCGCAGGCGCACCGCGCATCCAGGCGTCGATCGACGCGCTCAGCTCGGCGTCCTTCGACTGCTCGACCTCGCGGTACTGCAGGCTGCCGGGCACCCGCACGGCACCGGGGTGGATGGACGCGGCGTCGTCGGCGGTCATGCGGTGCCGGGTCACGCGTGTCTTGCCGGTGAGCTCGTCACGGATCGTCCAGAGCCAGAGTTCGATGCGCTTGATCATCGGCGTCAATCGTCCTGGGTCGTCCAGCGCTCGCGCTGGTCGGCGCGCTTGGCGGGCCAGGTCAGCACGCCACGCAGGTGCGAACGCACGGCCTCGGCGGGGGTCAGCGCGCCGGCGCTCGAGTACGCCGCACGCGCGACTTTCATGGCCGCGCGGCGGTCGTTGTGGGTCTCGAATGCGTAGAGCGCCGCAAAGGTTGCGCACCACACCAGCTGGCCTCGGTCGACTGTTTCCATCGTGGGAAAAATCTACCAAAACGAGGGTGCGGTGTGCAAGGCTCGGTTTGTAAGACATTGCCGCGTCCTGGTCGGACACACGCGCGAAACAAAGCCGCTTTCACGAGGGTCAAGCCCGGGCATTTCCTCGGGCGCGCCGCGCCGCGCCCTGCATCAGCAACTCGGCCAGCGTCTTGATCAGCTCCTCCGCGTTGATGGGCTTGGCGCACACGGCGACGATGTCCAGCCCCGGGAAGTCGCCCGCCTCCAGCCGCTCGGCCGAGACGGTCAGGAAGGGCACGCTCTCGAAGTGCGCCAGGATCATCGCGGCCACGTCGTGCGCGGTGCGGCCGTCGGGCAGCCGGTAGTCGCACAGCACGCCGTCGGGAGTGCGCTCGATCCGGCCGATGGCCTGCGCCAGCGCGTCGACGGACGGGTAGGCGTCGGTCAGGATCTGTTGCGAGTTCAACAGGTGGACCATCGATTCGCGCACCAGGTAGTCGTCCTCGACCACCAGCACGTAGCAGCCGGCCAGTTGCTGCGCATGCGTGGGCGAGAGCCCGCCGCGCAGCTCGGCCAGCGCCGGCGCCGAGCGGCCCGCCGGGAGCGTCAGCGTGAAGGTCGTGCCGGCGCCCGCCTCGCTGACGAGCTGCAGGTGGTGCTGGGGCAGCAGGCGCATCGCCGCGCTCACGATGGAGAGACCCAGCCCGACGCCCTTGATCTCCTCCGGCAGGTGGTTGTAGCCCTGGAAGAAGGGCTGGTAGATCGCGCCGCTCGACAGCTGGCATGCCGGGATGCCCAGGCCGTTGTCCGAGATGACGAGCGTCTGCCCGTGCTCGCCCGCCTGCGCCGTCACGTCGACCCGGCAATCCGGCGCGCGCCGCGCATCGCAGTACTTGATGCCGTTGGTGACCAGGTTGGTGATCACGCGCGCGAGCAGCTGCGGGTCGGACTGCACCGTGAGCCCGGCGGGAACCTGCACCGATAGGCGCACCCCGAGCCGCTGCGCCAGCAGCTCGAACTGCGGCATCAGGCCCTCGATGAACGCACCGAGCGCGAGCGGCTGCAGCTCGGCGGGCTCCATGCCCGATTCGAGCCGCGACAGGTCGAGCAGCGCCGTCAACTGGTTCGACATGCCCATCGTGGCCTGCCGCGCCAGCCCCAACATCTGCGTGGCGTGGGCCTGGTCGTGGTGCGCCAGCGCGTGCTCCAGCGGCAGCAGCAGCGAGGCGATGGCCTGCAGCGGCTGCTTCAGGTCGTGCACCGCGCTGGCCAGGAAGCGCAGCCGCTCGCGGTCGCGGGCCTCGGTCTCGAGCCGCAGCCGCTCCTGCAGCCGTGCCAGCGCCGCGAGGCGCTCCTCCGCCAGCTCCCGCGAGGTGGTCAGCGCGGCGTTGCTGTTCGACAGGCTCTCGTTCAGCGTCGCCAGCTTGGCGGCCGAGGTGGCCACCTGCCGCGCGTGGATCAGCCGCTCGCCCAGCGCGAGCGAGAGCAGGATCACCTCGATGGCCGAGCCCACCATCGGCCCGTGCTGGGTGAGCACGCCGTACTCGGTGAGGCCGAAGCGCTGCGTGGCCAGCACCACGCCGCCGAGCGAGACCGGCACGAACGCCGCCATCAGGATGCGCGCCGGGCGACTGCCGCGCCGGATGCACATCACGATCTGGATCTGGGCCCGCAGCAACAGCAGCAGCGACAAGGCGATCGCGATGCGGATGCCGGTGCTGTAGGGCAGGGCGGTCGCCACCAGCACCGCCGGGAACAGCCACAGCGCCTCGTGCGTCACCGGCCGGGACAGGGGCGGCAAGTCGCTGTCGGTGGCGAGGAATTCGTTCATGAAGCAGCTGGCCATCACCACGCTCGTGCCGAGCAGCAGGATCAGGACGCGGTCGTTCCACTGCGTCGCCTCCGGCCAGAGGTACTGGAAGGTGAACCCGTCCAGGCTCAGCACGAACAGCGTGAAGGTGAGCAGCCAGCCGACGTACCAGCCGTACTGACGCTCCCGCACGACGGCCCAGATCACGAGGTTGTAGATGAACAGGCCCGCCATCAGGCCGACGTAGACGCCGAACAGCGTGCTGCGCGTGCGCTCGCTGCGTTCGAACTCCTCGGTGCCGAGCAGGCGCAGCGGCAGCTGCATCGAACTGCTCGTGGCCACGCGGATGTAGACGCTCAGCGACGCCATGTCGGAACTGCCGATCGGCAATGCGAAGTGCTGGGCCGTGATGGGCCGCTGGTCGAACGGCAGCTTGTCGCCCACGCGCCAGTGCTGCCACGGCCCGGCCCGGCCGTCGGCGGCGTGGCCCTGCACCCAGACCTGGGCGTCGTCGAGCACCGGATTGGCGATCTCGAGCACCCAGCGTTGGCCCGCCGCGTGGGGCGGAACCGACCAGCGTGCATGGAACCAGATCACGTCCGGGCGGTAGCCCAGCGAGCCGTTGGGCGGCATGGCCTGCCAGTGCGTCGCGGGCCGCGCCAGCAGTTCGGGCAGCGAGAGGCGACCGGTCGGATCGATCTGGTAGAGCAGGGCCGTGGTGCGCGTGGCCGCCGCGGACGGGGCGGAGAACTGGGCGCAGACCACGCCTGACCAGGCCGCCAGCGAGACGAGCCCGATCAGCCCGATCAGCCAGCTCGATGCGCCCCTGCGCCAGCGGATCAGGGCGAGCCGCATTGCCAAACCCACGCTCGTCACCACTGTGTTGCCCAATGGGCCGCACTATGGTCGCGTCGGGGGTCGGAGGGCACCCGATAGATGTCGGGTGGTGGAAGCGGTGAGATTCGAACTCACGGTGGAGTTGCCCCCACGGCAGTTTTCAAGACTGCAGCCTTAAACCGCTCGGCCACGCTTCCCGGAAAAACAGCGAGCGTCGATTGTATCGAGCGCGTGTCGGCTCAGAAGCTGGCGGCGAGCGTGACGCGCACGCTGCGCGGTTCGACCGGGTGGAAGTGGACGTCCTCGACCCCCTGCGCCGGCTCGCCGCTCAGGCGCGAGGCGTAGCGGTAGTCGATGTCGCTGGCTTGGCGGTCGAACAGGTTGAAGACGTCGAGCGTGAGGGTCAGGTTCCTGTCGAGCTTGTACCCGGCGCGCACCGACGCCAGCGTGGTCGCCTTCGAGCGGTAGGCGTTGTTCTCGTCGAGCGCCCGCGGGCCGAAGTGGCGCAGCTGGAAGTGCCCGAACCACGGGCCGAGGTCGGTGACGGTCGCGCCGAGCGACGCGACCGTCTGGATCGATCCGGGGATGTGGCGGCCCAGCAGCGGGTCCGACGGGTCGGGCGCGGTGAAGCGCGAACGCGAGAACGCGAGGTCGGCATCGAGCCGCAACCACGCGTTCGCGACGACGTGGTTGTTCCACTCGATGCCGTAGCGCCGGCTGGCGCGGCTCGGCTCGGTCTCGCCGGCGTCGCCGACGAACAGCAGCTCCGAGTCGAGCTTCAGCGCCCAGACCGACAGCGAGCTCTGCAGGCCCGGCACCCACTCGGTCCGCAGGCCGAGCTCCGCGCCCTTCGAGCGCACCAGCGGGTCCACCGGCGCGATCGCCGGTCCGCTCGGGTCCTTCGCGGCGACGGTCGCGACGGTGCCACGCGCGTCGTTGCTGTGGAAGCCCGATCCGGCGTTGACGAAGAACTCGGTCTTCGCCCACGGCCCGAGGATGAGCGAGAGCTTGGGCGAGGCGATGCTCGCGCTGCGGTCGCCGCTGTTCGCCGCGATCGAGCTGCGCACGCGGAACTCGAACCGGTCGGCGCGCACGCCGGCCACGCTGCGCAGCCACGGCGTCCATTGCGTGGAGTTCTCGGCGTACAGGCCCAGGCTGGTCTGGCGCACGGCGCTCTCCTGCGTCGTCGCGGTCCGCGTGCGCGCGACGGTGCGGTACAGCCCGACCGGCGCGAGCCGGTCATGGCGCAGCTGCAGGCCGATGGTGGTCGTGCCGTCGCGACCGGCGAGCGGCGTGTACCAGCTGCGGCTGGCCGCCAAGCCGGCGACGCGGCGCTGCTCCGCCTGCTGGAACTGGTCGCCGTTCACCGGGTCGTCCAGAAGAAAGGTGAAGTTGGAGTACAGGTCGAGCCGCGAGGCGATCGCATAGGCGTTGAACCGGAATTGCCCATCGTCGAGCGTGCGCTCCAGTTCGTACGACAGGCTGAGCCGCGAGGTCGAGCCGCCGTCGGTCGGATCGATCGCGCCGAAGCGGCCCACGAGGCCGGCATCGACGGCGCGTGGCGGGATCTGGTCGGTCGCGTTCCAGCCGGCCCTGTACCCCATCGCGGTGATCGCCTGCCGCGTGCCGCCCTCGGCGAGACTGTAGCGCAGCACGGCGTTGACGCGGTGGAACTTCTCGGGGTTCTCCCACGGGCCGTCGTTGTGCGCTGCCTCGATCGCGTAGAGCAGGTTGCCGCCGGAGCCGCTGCGGCCCAGCGGGCGCGAGCCGGCCAGCAGGCCGCGGCGGTAGCCGTGCTCGCCCAGCGCCAGCGACGCGATGCCTTGCGGCAGCGTGTCGACGAGGCCGATGCGCGCGGCGCCGGCCGACGAGAAATCGCCTTCCTCCGCGAAGTACGGTCCCTTGCGGTAGGCGATGCGCCCGACGAGCTCGGGCAGCAGCCAGTTCAGGTCGCTGTAGCCGTGGCCGTGCGCATGCGTCGGCATGTTCACCGGCATGCCGGCGACCCAGGTCGCGAAGTCGGTGCCGTGGTCGAGGTTGAAACCGCGCAGGAAGTACTGGTTCGCCTTGCCGTCGCCGCTGTGCTGCGTGACGATCACGCCGGGCACGAACTCGAGCAGCTCGGCCGGTCGCAGGGTCGGCCGCGCGCCGATCAGTGCCGCGGTCACGCTGCCCTGGCTGGCCGCGTCGGAGGTGCCGACCGCGTTGTCGTAGTGACCGAGCACGGTGATCGGCGCGAGCTGCGCCAGGGGCGCGGACGTGGAAGTGGCAGGTGCGGTCTGCGCAAGCGACTGGCCACCGGCGAGTGCGAGCAGCGCAGCGACGGCCCCCGCGGTGAGTGGACAAGGGGCGCGCGTCTGGCGTGATGGAGTGGTCATGGGATGTCCGGGCGTTGCGGCACCACGCGCGAGCGGGTCGCGACGGGGCCGTCGGGCAAGAGGGGTGGTTCGCGGCGTGAGCGGATCACGCGCGCATGCGGCGACGAGATGTGGGCGGCCCGCTGCGGGCGGGCGAAGGCGGGCGGGGCGCCCGCGATTCAGCCGCGCGGCGGCCGCTCCAGGCGCCCGGATTCGATGAGTTCGATGCCGTGCGCGCTCGCGCCAGCCCGGCGCGTGTCGGCGCCCGTGAGGAGGGGTGCCGCGGGCCAGGCCGGCGCGGTCGCCAGCGCGATCACCGGCAGGCTGGCCGCACCGCCCGCGTCGCCCGACACGGCGGCGCTGCCCGGAGCGTCGGCGCTGGCGACGCTCGTGTCCACCGCGTCGTGGTGGTGCCGCTCGAGAAAGGCGTGGTGATGGTCGCGCGGGCCGCCGCCCAGGTGCGCGGCGCGCCGGAAGTCCTGCCAGCCCGCCATCGCCTGCGCGGCCGCGCTGGCCGCCTGCAGGTGGACGTGGTTCGTGCCGAGCATCGCGATCCGCACCGAGGCCAGGCCGCAGATCACCAGCGCGCAGGCCAGCCAGCCGGCGATCAGGCGCGTGGCGATTCGGCGGCGGCGGTGGGGTGAGGCGAGCGGCATCGCAAGGGTGGGGTGGCAGGCGGGTGGCAGTCGGACAGGCCTCGTTACGCAGCCCGTGGCGCGCCGGATGCGGTCACGACGCCGCGAATGCCCCGCTCAGCTGCAATCGACCTGCACGATCTCGCGCCGCCCGCCGTCGATGCGCGCGGCCGACAACTGGCGGCCCCAGACGCAGCCGGTGTCCAGCGCGAGCAGGTCGGGCCGGGAGATCAGGCCGAGCGTGGCCCAGTGACCGCACGCAATCGGCGTGCCGGCCGTGCGCCGGCCGGGCACGTCGAACCACGGGTGGTAGCCGGGCGGGGCGCTGCCCACGCCGTCCTTGGTGACCAGGTCGAGCGTGCCGTCGGCCGCGACGAAGCGGGTGCGCGTGAGCACGTTGATCACGAAGCGCAGACGTTCGGCGCCCGCAAGCGTGTCGTCCCAGCGCGCCGGCTGGTCGCCGTACATCTGCGGCAGGAAATCGGACAGTTCCCTGCCACGCAGCAGCGCCTCCACCTCGCCGGCGAGCGCGAGCGTCTGGGCCGCGTCCCACTGCGGCACCACGCCGGCGTGGACCATCAGCCAGCCGTGCGCGGCGACCGCCATGCGCTGCTGGCGCAGCCAGTCCAGCCACGCCTCGCGATCGGGCGCGTCGAGGATCACGTCGATGGTGTCGCTGCGGTGCGGCCGGCGCATGCCTTGCGCGACCGCGAGCAGGTTCAGGTCGTGGTTGCCGAGCAGGCAGACGGCGGCGTCGCCGAAGCCGCGCAGGCGGCGCAGCGTCTCCAGCGACTCGGGGCCGCGGTTGACCAGGTCGCCGAGCAGGTAGATGCGGTCGCGCGACGGCGAGAAACCGATCTTCGCGAGCAGGCGGTCGAGCGCGTCGCAGCAGCCTTGCACATCGCCGATCAGGTAGTCCATCGCCCGATCCTAGCCGGGCGGCGGGGCGCGACCCGGGGTGGCGCCGGGTTGGATTCTGCTACCCTGCCCGCTTCCTCATAGCCGCGCCCGCCGCATGGACGTTGCCCTTCTGTTCTTCCTGATCGTGCTGAACGCATTGTTCGCCATGTCCGAGATGGCGCTCACGGCGAGCCGCAAGGCCAGGTTGCAGGTGATGATCGAGGCCGGCGAGTCCGGCGCGCAGGCGGCGATGGACCTGCACGACAACCCGACCAAGTTCCTGTCGGTCGTGCAGATCGGCATCACGTCGATCGGGGTGCTGAACGGCATCGTCGGCGACGCCGCGTTCTCGGCCCCGTTCGCCCACTGGCTGCAGGAGCGTTTTTCGATCCAGGAACGCGCCGCCGAGATCACCGCGACCGGGCTGGTCGTCGTCGTCATCACCTTCGTCACCATCATCTTCGGCGAGCTGGTGCCCAAGCGCATCGGCCAGACGCACCCGGAGTCGGTCGCGCGGCTCGTTTCGCGGCCGATGGAGTGGCTTTCGCTGATCGGCCGGCCGTTCGTCAAGCTGCTGACGGTGTGCACCGAGACCACGCTGCGCCTGCTCGGCATCAAGGACGGCCCGGGCCGCAGCGTCACCGAGGAGGAGATCGCCGCCAGCCTCGAGGAGGGCCTGGACGCCGGCATCATCGAGGCCCAGGAACACGCGATGGTGCGCAACGTGTTCCGCCTAGACGACCGGCAGGTCGGCTCGATGATGATCCCGCGCGCCGAGATCGTCTGGCTCGACATCGACGCCTCGCCCGAGGACGTGCTCGGCCTGATCGGCAACGAGGAGCATTCGCGCTACCCGGTGTGCCGCGGAGGGCTCGACGACGTGCTCGGCGTGATCTCCGCGCAGACGCTGCTGCAGCAGGTGATGAAGGGCCAGTCGATGGCGCTGGCCGAGGGGCTGCAGCCGTCGGTGTTCGTGCCCGAGACGCTGTCCGGCATGGAACTGCTGGAGCACTTCCGCGCGTCGAGCGCGCAACTCGTGTTCGTCGTCGACGAGTACGGCGAAGTGCAGGGCATGATCACCGTGCGCGACGTGCTGGAGGCCATCACCGGCGAGTTCGCCACGCCGACCGCCGAGGACGCCTGGGCCGTGAAGCGCGAGGACGGGAGCTGGCTGTTCGACGGCCTGATCCCGGTGCCCGAGCTGAAGGACCGGCTCGAGCTCAAGGAGCTGCCGGAGGAAGACCGCGGCCGCTACAACACGCTGGCCGGCATGATCATGCTGCTGCTCGGCCGCCTGCCGCACACCGCCGATTCGGTCGAGTGGGACGGGTGGCGCTTCGAGGTCGTCGACCTCGACGGCAAGCGGGTCGACAAGGTGCTGGCGAGCCGCCTGGCGGCTGACAAGTCGGCCAACGGGGCCTCGGAATGACCACGGCGGTCGCGCTCTTCGACCGCTTCCTGTCGACCGCCGCGATGGGCGAGGTCTTCGACACCCCGGCCCTCGTGCAGGGCATGCTCGACTTCGAGGCCGCGCTCGCGCGGGCACAGGCTGCCGAGGGCGTGATCCCGGCCGAGGCGGCCGGCGCGATCGCTGCGCAGTGTCGCCACGAGCGCTTCGATCTGGACGCGCTGGTCGTCGCCGGTGCGCGTGCCGGGTCGATCGCGATCCCGCTGGTCAAGGCGCTCACCGCCGCCGTCGCCGCCACGGACGAACCGGCCGCGAGCTGGGTCCACCGCGGCAGCACCAGCCAGGATGTGATCGACACCGCGATGGTGCTGGCCACGCGTCGCGCCGTCGCGCTGATCGACACCCGCCTCGGCGAGCTGACCCGCGGCCTGCTCGCCGTCGCGCAGGCCCACGGCGAGACGCCGATGCTCGGCCGCACGCTCATGCAGCCGGCGCTCGTCGTCAGCGTCGGCTTCAAGCTCGTCGGCTGGGTCGCGCCGCTGGTGCGGGCGCGGCAGCGCATCCGCACCGCCGCCGGCCGCGCACTGCAGCTACAGCTGGGCGGCGCGGTCGGCACCTTGTCGGTGATGGGCGCGGCCGGGCCGGCCGTCGCGGCGCGCATGGCGCACGCGCTGGGCCTCGCGCTGCCGCCCGGTGCGTGGCACACGCAGCGCGACGAGTGGGTCGCGCTCGGCTGCGAGATCGGCCTGCTGTGCGGCTCGCTCGGCAAGATCGCGACCGACATCGCGCTGCTGGCGCAGGGCGAGATCGCCGAGATGGCCGAGCCGTCCGGCGACGGCCGCGGCGGCTCGTCGGCAATGCCGCACAAGCGCAACCCGGTCGCGTCGATGACGGCGCTGGCCGCGGCGCTGCGCGCGCCGCATCGCGTCGCCGCGCTGCTGGCCGCGATGCCGCAGGCGCACGAGCGCGGCCTGGGCGACTGGCAGGCCGAGCTGGCCGAGTGGCCGGGGCTGTTCCTGTCGGCGCACGGCGCGCTCGACGCGCTGGCGGACGCCGCCGCCGGCCTGACGATCGACGGCGCGCGCATGCGCCGCAACATCGACGCGTTGAACGGGCTGGTGTTCGCCGAGGCCGCGTCGATGCTGCTCGCGCCGCCGCTGGGCAAGGCCCGCGCGCAGCAGCTGCTCGACACGCTGTCGCGCGCGACGACCGACGCGCAGCCGCTGCTCGGCCAGGTGCAGCGAGCGGTCGCGAACGACGCCACGCTCGCCGCGGCCATCGATTCCGCGGCGCTGTCGGCGGCGTTCGACATCGACGCCGCCGCGCGCCAGGCCAGCGCCGCCGCGGCCGCGCAATGGACCGCGCTGCGCGCCTCGGCGGCCGCGCTCGACGCCCACCCCTTCGACATCCCGACATGAGGTCATCACGATGAAGCCCACCGACGACCGCCAGGACGATTTCGACCGCGGCGTGAAGAACCGCCGCGCGGTGCTTGGCGACGCCTGGGTCGACAAGTCGCTCGACAACGCCACCGCCTTCAACGCCGAGTTCCAGCACCTGATCACCCGCTACGCCTGGAACGACATCTGGGGCCGCCCGGGCCTGGACCACCCGACCCGCCGCCTGCTCGTGCTCGGCATGACGATGGGGCTGGCGCGCTGGGAGGAGTTCGAGCTGCACTGCCGCGCCGCGATCCGTGGCGGCGTGCCGCTGGCGCTGATCAAGGAAACGCTGATGCAGGGCGCGATCTACTGCGGCGTGCCGGCCGCGAACACCGGCTTCAAGATCACGATGGACATCCTGCGCGAGGAGGGCTTGCTGCCCGCGCCGGCGCCCCTGTCGGCGAACGCGCGGGTGGCGGTGCACCACACCTTCAGCCAGCCGCAGCTGAAGGTCGCGGTGCAAGGTGCGGCCGACGCCGCCGGCGCACCGATCGTGCTGAGCCACGCGCTCGGCCTGGACCTGCACATGTGGGACGACCTCGCCGCGCACCTCGCCGCGCAGGGGCACCCGGTGCTGCGCTACGACCACCGCGGCCACGGCGGCTCGGCCGTGCCGGCGGGGCCGTACACGATGGACGCGCTGGTCGACGACGCCGCGCGGCTGATCCGCGAATGGGGCCGCGGGCCGGTCGTGTGGGTCGGCCTCTCGATGGGCGGCATGGTCGGGCAGGGGCTCGCGGTGCGCCACCCGGAATTGCTCCAGGCGCTGGTGCTCGCGAACACCACGTCGCAGTACCCGCCCGCGGCTGCGGCAGTGTTCGCGCAGCGCATCGAGAAGGTCGAGCAGGGCGGCATGGGCTCGATCGTCGAGTCGGTGCTGGAGCGCTACTTCAGCGCCGACTTCCGCGCGACCCAGCCCGACGCGGTGGCCGCGGCGCGCGCCAAGGTGCTGCGCAGCGACCCGGCCGGCTATGTCGCCACTTGCCATGCGGTCGGCCAGGTCGACTGGCTCGAGCGGCTGCGCGGCGTGCGCTGCCCGACGCTGATCATCGCGGGCGCGCTCGACGTCGGCGCGCCGGTCGCGATGTCGCAGGCCATGGCCGAGCGCATCCCGGGCGCGGAGCTGGTCGTGTTCGACCAAGCCTCGCACCTCAGCGTGGTCGAGCAGCCGGCGGCATTCGCCGCCACGCTCGACGGCTTCCTGAAGCGCGTTCCCGCCTGAGCCCGGCCGCGTCGCTGCCACCAGGACGCCGCCGATGACCACCCACAGCACCGTCGCCGGCCTGTCGCCGCAGGACATCGAGGCGATCCTCGATGTCACGCGCGCCCTGGCCGCGCCGTTCGACCTGTTGACGATGCTGGCCACCGTGACGGCCGCCGCACGCCAGGTGCTGCATGCCGAGCGCAGCTCGATCTGGCTGCACGATCCGGTCACCGACGAACTGGTGCTCGAGGTCGCCGACGACATCCGCCATGTGCGCGTGCCGGTCGGCACCGGCCTGGTCGGCGCCTGCGCGCGCGGCCGGGTGGCGATCAACGTGCCCGATTGCTATGCCGACCCGCGTTTCGATCCCGGCGTCGACCGCCGTTCCGGCTTTCGCACCCGCTGCAGCCTGACCCAGCCGCTGATCGGCCACGACGGCCAGCTCGTCGGCGTGATGCAGGTGCTGAACAAGGAAGGCGGCGTGTTCGACGCCGCCGACCAGACGCTCGCGAACGCGCTCGCCGCGCAGTGCGCCGTCGCGCTCGCCCGTGTGCGCATGACCGAGGCGCTGCTCGAAGGCGAGAAGATGCGGCAGGAACTGGAGCTGGCCCGCGCGGTGCAGATGAGCACGCTGCCCGCTGCCATGCCGACCGTGCCCGGCTACGACCTGGCGGCCACCTTCATGCCCGCCGCGCAGACCGGCGGAGACACCTACGACCTGGCGCTGATCCCGCAGGGCCTGCTGGTCGTGCTCGGCGATGCCACCGGCCACGGCATCGCGCCGGCGCTGTCGGTGACGCGCATGCACGCGATGCTCAGGATGGCGTTCCGCCTCGGCGCCGACCTGGAGACCGCGTTCGGCCAGGTCAACGAGCAGCTCGAGGCGAGCCTGCCCGACGACCGCTTCATCACTGCCTTCGTCGGCCTGCTCGATGCCGCCGAACACCGCGTGCGCTACCTGAGCGGCGGCCAGGGGCCGATCCTGCATTTCCAGGCGGCCACCGGCGATTGCGTGCGGCATCGGCCCACCGGCCTGCCGCTCGGCGCGATGGTGCTGCCGGTGCGGCGGCCCGCGGCCGTCATCGAACTGGCGCCGGGCGACATGCTCGTGCTGCTCAGCGACGGCGTGTTCGAGTACTTCGCGCCCGACGGCGAGGCCTTCGGCGAGGACCGCGTCGAGGCGGTGCTGCGCGATCACCACCGCGAGCCGACCGCGGCACTCACGGCCCGCCTGCTCGACGCGGTGCGCGCCTTCGCGCGTGGCGCGCCACAGGAGGACGACGTGACGATGGTGCTCGTCAAGCGGCTGCCGGCCGCATGACCGCGTCCCGCACCTTCGCGCGCCGCATCGAGGCGCTCGACGAGATCGCCGCGTTCACGACGCAGGCGCTGCAGGGCCGCGAGATCGAGCCCGACCAGCGCCGCACGATCGATTTCGCGATCGAGGAGCTGTTCACCAACATCATCAAGTACAGTCGCACCGGCGCCAATCCGGTCGAGATCACGATCGCGTGCGGCGAGGCGGCGGTGGCCGTTCGCCTCGTCGACAGCGACGTCGATTTCTTCGACATCACGGCGGCGCCCGAGGTCGACACCACGCTGCCGCTGGCGCAGCGGACACCCGGCGGCCTCGGGCTCCACCTGGTGCGCCGCCTGGTCGACGACCTGACTTGCGACTACCTCGACGCGACGCGCGAGAGCCGGATCGGCTTCCGCGTCCCTTACCGGCGAACGGCCTGAGAACGGCAGGAGCGGGACGATGCTGAGCCTGGAATCGGAAGCGGATGGAACGGTGGCGATCGTGGGCCGGCTCGACGCCGCGCAGGCGCCCGCCGCGCAAGCGTTCCTCGATCGCCTGAGCGGGCCGGTGCTGCTCGATTGCAGCCGGCTCGACTACATCTCCAGCGCCGGGCTCGGCGTGCTGCTGAAGACCCAGAAGCGCCTGATGGCCCACGCCGGCCGCCTGCGGCTGCGCGGCGTGAGCCGCCACGTGCGGGACATCCTCGTGTACTCGGGCTTCGACCAGATCATCGAGATCGAGGCCGCGCCGTAGCCGACTGTTTCAACCGCCGCACCAACCTTTCGCGCCGCCGCCCGTACTTGTGGAAGAGGACGACGACCGGGCCCTGCTGGCGCGCTTCCGCGCCGGCGACCGCGAGGCGTTCACGCTGCTGGTGGTGCGCTACCAGCGGCCGATCTACAACGCGGCCCTGGCGATCCTGCGCCGGGCCGAAGACGCGAGCGACGTGACCCAGACGGTGTTCCTGCGCATCGTCGAACGAGGAGACGGATATGACCCGCAGTACAAGCTGTTCAGCTGGCTCTACCGGATCGCGGTCAACGAATCGCTCGATCTGCTGCGCCGGAGCCGCCGCGAGGCGCCGCTCGACGACGAGATCGACATCCCCGATCTCGACGGGCGCGGCCCCGAGGCGCTGCTGAGCGAAACGCAGATGAACGCCCGCGTCCGCCGCAGCGTGATGAGCATGTCGGTCAACGACCGCGTGGTGCTGACGCTGCGCCATTTTTCCGACTGCAGCTACGAGCAGATCGCGGAGATCCTCGACCTGGACGAGAAGACGGTGAAGTCCCGCCTGTTCGACGCGCGCCGCCGGTTGCGCGGGCTGCTGGGCGACCTGGGCTGACGGCCATGACGCACGCCGAACTCATCGAACGCATCCAGCTCGTCCTCGAAGGCGCGGCTTCGCCGGCGCAACAGCGCGAACTGGAGCAGCGGCTCGCGAACGACGCCGCGGCGCGCGCCGAGTTCGACCAGTGGCAGCGCCTGTTCCTGGCGCTCGACCGCGTGCCGCAGGCGTCCCCACCCGAAGGGCTGGTGGCCTCGATCACCGCCGCGGCTTCTCAACATTTCTCTGCATCCCGCCAACCGGACCAACTTTTCGATCACGACCACGTAATTGGGTACAGGGCACCGGATCGCCGCGACGCGGCGGCCCGGATTCGAGGAACCATCCGTCCGCACGACCGGCCGGGTTCACATCAGGAGAGAGAGAACATGAGCGAACAGGCACGTATGGGCTCCCACCGCAGGCTGTGGGCGGGCGGGGCGATGGCGGTGCTGGCGATCGGCGTCGCGATGATCGCGTTCGACTATCCGCCGAAGAGCCAGGACGTGACCGGCACCATCGCGCCGGCCGAACGCTACCGCGCGCCGCAGGCGACCGCCGAGCCCGTCAAGCTCGGCGACCAGACGATTGCGCAGCTGATGCAGAACGACGGCTTCGACAAGGCGATCAAGGACCCGCAGATGCAGGCGCTGTCGCAGGACGCGAGCGTCCGCATGCTGGCGCAGGTGCTGGCGCGCAGCCCGGAGGCCAGCCGCATGATGCTCGGCAACATCGAGGCGACGCGGGCGACGCTCGAGAACCAGGCGCTGGCCAAGACGATGCTCGAGAACGTGGCCGCCAGCCGGATCGCGCTGGACGCCGTGGCCGCCGACAAGACGGCCACTGCCGACGTCCGCCAGGCCGCCATGGTCGCGGCGCTGACGGCCGCCGCCGAGCGCACCCAGAGCGCCGACCTGCGAATGAACCTCAGCGTCGCGCAGCGCGCCGAGCTGGCGCGGGCGATCGCCGAGAAGATGGACGCCGGCCGCCAGATCATGCTGAGCGTCGACGCGAGCCGCATGGCGATGCGCTCACCGGCCGTCGCCCAGGCCGTAGTGGCCAACGTCGAGGCGAGCCGGGTGCTGATGAGCACCGACGCGTCGCGCGTGGCGAGCAAGGCCGAGGCCGCGCTGATGATGCAGCGCGCCGAGGCGAGCCGGATGCAGCTCGAACGGGCGCAGGCCGATCGTTCGGTGGTGGAGCGCGTCGCTCAATAGAAGCGTAGAAGCGCCCTCCCGGGAGGTGGAACCGCCGGCCGCGTGCCGGCGGTTTTCATTTGGTAACGAATGTCGGTATCCTTCGGCGCTGGCGTCACCAGGAGTCGTTGTTTGCGCCCAGGCCCGCTCGTCCTTCTTGCCGCGCTGCTGCTCGGCGCCACAGCCGCCACCCACGCCGCAGCGGCCGACGATGACAATCCGCTCGGGCTCGGCATGATCGAGACGCCCGACCTGCGGCTGATCTACCAGTCGCCGACGCTCGACTACCTGCTGCCGCACACGATCCAGACCTTCACCAACTCGCTGCGCTGGCAGCGCGAGCGCTTCGGCTGGGCACCGTCGCGGCCGGTGACGGTGATGCTCAAGGACTTCTCGGACTACGGCAACGCCGGCGCCACGCCGATGCCGTTCAATACGCTGCGGGTCGAGGTCTCGCCGGCGTCCAACGCGTTCGAGACCAACCCGAGCAGCGAGCGCCTGTACTCGCTGATGAACCACGAGCTGGTCCACATCGCGACGACCGACATCGCCACCGCATCGGACCGGCGCTGGCGCGACCTGCTGCTCGGCAAGGTGCCGCCGCAATCCGACCATCCTGAGACGCTGCTCTACAGCCTGCTGACGGTGCCGCGCTTCAACGTGCCGCGCTGGCTGCTCGAAGGCGCGGCGGTGTTCATGGAGACCTGGATGGGCGGTGGCCTCGGCCGCGCGCAGGGCGGGTACGACGAGATGGTGTTCCGCGCCATGGTGCGCGACGACGCGCCGTTCCACGACCCGCTCGGGCTCGAGTCGCGCGGCGTGCGCATCGACTTCCAGGTCGGCGCCAACGCCTACCTGTACGGCACGCGCTTCATCACCTGGCTCGCCTACGCGCACACGCCGGAGAAGGTGGTCGAGTGGCTGCGCCGCGACGAGGGCAGCCGGCGCCATTACGCCGACCAGTTCGAGCAGGTGTTCGGCATGCCGCTGGACACGGCGTGGCGCGACTGGGTCGCGTTCGAGCGCGAGTTCCAGCGCCGCAATCTCGCGGAGGTGCGCAAGCAGCCGATCACGCCGCTGCGGGCGCTGGTGCCGGTGGCGGTCGGCTCGAGCTCTCGCACCTACTTCGACGAGGCGAGCGGCCTGCTGTACGGCGCGTTCCGCTACCCCGGCGTGGTCGAGCACGTCGGCGCGATCGACACCCGCACCGGTGCCGTGCGGCGCCTGGCCGACATCAAGGGCGCGATGCTCTACTCGGTCACGTCCTTCGCCTACGACCCGGCGCACCACACCGCGTTCTTCACGACCGACAACCTCGCCTACCGCGATGTCGTGGCGCTCGATGTCGTGACGGGCAAGACGACGCAACTGCTGAAGGACGCGCGCATCGGCGAGCTGGTGTTCAACGCGGCCGACCGCTCGCTGCTCGGTGTGCGGCACCAGAACGGCCTGGCGACGCTCGTGCGGATCCCGTACCCGTACACCGAGTGGAACCAGCTCCACACCTTCGCGTACGGCGTGGTGCCGACCGACCTCGATGTCTCGCCCGACGGGCTGCGCGTTTCCGCTTCGGTCAGCGAGGTCCACGGCGACCAGTTCGTGCGGGTCTGGACGCTCGCGCCGCTGCTGGAAGGCCGGCTCGAGCAGGTCAGCGAATTCCGCTTCGGCCAGGCCGCGCCCGAGGGCTTCGTGTTCTCGCGCGACGGCCGGTATCTCTACGGCAGCAGCTACTACACCGGCGCGTCGAACATCTTCCGCTACGAGGTCGCGACCGGAAAGACCGAGGCCGTCACGAACGCCGAGACCGGCCTGTTCCGCCCGGTGCCGACCGAGGACGGGCGCCTGATGGTGCTCAACTTCACCGGCCAGGGTTTCGTGCCCAGCGTGGTCACGCCGCGCCCGCTGGAGGATGTGAGCGCGGTGCGCTTCCTCGGCGCCGAGCTGGCGGCGCGCCACCCGGTCGTCACGCGCTGGCAGGTGCCGCCGCCGAGCACGGTCGACGACGAGCAGCTGGTCACGCGGCGCGGCCACTACGCGCCGCTGCAGCAGTTGCAGCTGCAGAGCGCCTACCCGGTGCTGCAGGGCTACAAGGACGCGGTCGGCCTGGGCTACCACGTCAACATCGACGACCTGCTCGGCTTCGCCCACATCGGCATCACGGCCGCGTACACGCCGGATGCCGGGCTCAGGCAGGACGAGCGCGCCCACGTGCAGATCGATGCGCGCTACCTCGGCTGGCGCGGCGCGCTGTCGTGGAACCGCTCCGACTTCTACGACCTGTCGGGCCCGACCAAGCGCAGCCGCAAGGGCCTGGCCGTGAAGCTCGGCTACGACCGGTCGCTCGTCTTCGACGCGCCGCGCCGGCTCGACCTGAAGCTCGACGTGGCCTATTTCGACAAGATCGACACGCTGCCCGACTACCAGAACGTCTCCAGCGGCTTCACCCGGCTGACGACCGCATCGGCGGGCCTGTACTTCACCGACGTGCGTCGCTCGCTCGGTGGCGTCGACGACGAGAAGGGCGTGCG
This sequence comes from Pseudomonadota bacterium, assembly GCA_040384825.1. Classification (GTDB taxonomy): domain Bacteria; phylum Pseudomonadota; class Gammaproteobacteria; order Burkholderiales; family Burkholderiaceae_C; genus LMDS01. The sequence continues at coordinate 21,346 of JAZKIO010000042.1, read as the reverse complement.
CGCCACCGGCGTGCTGTCGGCCAGCCTGGCCAGGGGCCGCACCGCCCCGCAGCTGCGGGGCAACGTGGACGCCGGCTACGCGCTGCCCTGGGGCCATGCGTCGATCTGGTCGCGCACCGCGTTCGGCGCGGCGCGCGGCGACCGCTACGACCCGCTCGCGAACTTCTACTTCGGCGGCTTCGGCAACAACCGCATCGACGACGGCGAAGTCAAGCGCTACCGCGAGCACGACGCGATGCCGGGCTTCCGCCTGAACGAGATCGCCGGCCTGTCGTTCGTGCGCCAGATGGTCGAGTTGAACCTGCCGCCGCTGGTGTTCGAATCGGCCGGCGTGCCGGGCTTGCACGCCACCTGGCTGCGGCCGGCGGTGTTCGCCAGCGCGCTCTGGACCGACCCGACCCGCGCCGCGCTGCGCCGGCGCTACACGAGCGTCGGCACGCAGCTCGACCTGCGCTTCAGCGTGCTGCACTGGTACGAGATGATCCTCTCGGCCGGCGTCGCGATGGGCTCGGAGCGCGGTGGCCGCACCGGGCACGAGTGGATGGTCTCGCTGAAGATCATGTAGGGAGCGCGCACCGGTCCATGCTGTCCACGTCGATGATCGCCGCGCTGCTGTGCCTGCTGCCGGTGTTGTGCTTCCTGACCACGCTGTTCTGGCTCGACAGCTACCAGCTCGTGCGGCCCGGCCACGTCGTGGTGGTGCTCGCCGGCGGCGTGGCCGCGGCGGTGCTCGCGTTCTTCGTCAACCAGGCGCTGCTCGGGCGCGTCGCGATCGATCAGCTGACGTACAGCCGCTACGTCGCGCCGGTCATCGAGGAGGCGCTGAAGGCGGTCGTGATCGTGGTGCTGATCCGGCGCCACCGCATCGGCTTCCTGGTCGACGCGGCGATCCTCGGCTTCGCGGTCGGCTGCGGCTTCGCGCTGATCGAGAACGTGTACGTGCTCTGGCACGCGCAGGGCGCGGTCTGGTCGACCTGGGTGGTGCGCGGCTTCGGCACCGCGATCATGCATGGCGGCGCGACCGCGATCGTCGCGATGATCGGCCTGGCCGTCAGCGAGGACGACGAGCGGCGCGGCCTGCTCGCGGCCTTGCCCGGCTTCGCGGTGGCGGTGCTGCTTCACTCCGCGTTCAACCACCTGATCCAGGCGCCGAAGGCGGCGACGCTCACGGTGCTGGTCGCGGTGCCGCCGATGCTGCTGTTCGCGTTCCACCGCGGCGAGCGCGCGCTCGGCGACTGGCTCGGCCGCGGCTTCGATGCCGACACCCAGCTGCTCGCGCTGATCCACTCCGGCGAACTGACCGCCTCGCCGGCCGGGCGCTACCTGCACGGCCTGCGCAGCCGGTTTCGCGGGCCGGTGGTGGCGGACCTGTTGTGCTACCTGGGCCTGTTCACCGAACTGGCGCTGCGCGCGAAGGGCGTGCTGATGATGCGCGAGAACGGCTTCGAGCCGAGCTTCGACGACGAGACCCGGGCCAAGCTCGACGAGCTGCACTACCTGGAGGGCAGCATCGGCCACACCGGCATGCTGGCCCTGCACCCGCTGCTGCCGATGCGCCGCAAGGCGCTGTCGCAGATCTACACGCTGGCCGACTGACGCCGGGCGGCGCGCAGTCGGCAGCCGCGGCGCCGCTCAGCCGTTCTCCTGGCGCCGCTGCTCCAGCGCGTTGGCATGCGCCACCGCGAGCGCCGTCATGTTGACGACGCGGCGCACCGTGGCGGCCGGGGTGAGGATGTGCGCGGGCGCGTTCACGCCGAGCAGGATCGGCCCGACCGTCACGCCTTGCCCGCCGGTCATCTTGAGCACGTTGTAGAGGATGTTCGCGGCGTCGAGATTCGGCAGCACCAGCACGTTGGCGCTGCCGGTCAGCGTCGAGTCGGGCATCGCCGCCTCGCGCATGGTCTCGTCGAGCGCCAGGTCGCCGTGCATCTCGCCGTCGGCCGGCACGTCGGGCATGCGGGCGACGAACAGGTCGCGGGCCGCGCGCATCTTGCGGGCCGAGGGCCGCTTGCTGCTGCCGTAGGCCGAGTGCGACAGGAACGCCACCCGCGGCGGCACGCCGAAGTGGCGCACCGCCTCGACCGCCATCGCGGCGATGTCGGCAAGCTGCTCGGCGCTCGGCTCGTCGTTGACGTAGGCGTCGGTGATGAACAGCGTGTGCTTGGGCAGCATCAGCGCGTTCAACGCGGCGTAGACGTGGGCGTTCTTGCGCTTGCCGATCACCTCGTCGATGTGCGAGAGGTGGCTCTCGTAGCGGCCGACCAGCCCGCACAGCATGCCGTCGGCGTCGCCCAGGTGCACCATCAGCGCGGCGATGGTGGTGGCCGAGCGCCGCACCGCCGCCTTGGCCATGTCGGGCGTGACGCCGTCGCGGGCGTTCAGGCGGTGGTAGGTCTCCCAGTACTGGCGGAAGCGGGCGTCGTCCTCGGGGTTCACGACCTCGAAGTCGCGGCCTGCCTGCAGCCGCAGCCCGGCGCGCTCGATCCGCGTGGCGATCACCGCCGGGCGGCCGATCAGGATCGGCTTGACCAGCTTCTCGTCGAGCGCGATCTGCACCGCGCGCAGCACGCGCTCGTCCTCACCCTCGGCGTAGGCGATGCGCTTGGGCGAGGCCTTGGCGGCGCCGAACACCGGCCGCATGAACATGCCGGTGTGGGTGACGAAGCGGGTCAGCGACTGGCGGTACGCCTCCATGTCGGCGATCGGCCGGGTCGCCACACCCGAGGCCTCGGCGGCGCGCGCCACGGCCGGCGCGATGCGCAGGATCAGCCTCGAATCGAACGGCGTCGGGATCAGGTAGTCCGGGCCGAAACGCAGCTCGCGGCCGGCGTAGGCCGAGGCGACCTCGGCGCTGATCTCGGCCTTGGCCAGATCGGCGATCTCGCGCACGCAGGCGACCTTCATGGCCTCGGTGATCGAGGTGGCGCCGCTGTCGAGCGCGCCGCGGAAGATGTACGGGAAGCACAGGACGTTGTTGACCTGGTTCGGGTAGTCGGACCGGCCGGTCGCGATGATGCAGTCGGGCCGCACCGCCTTGGCGAGCTCGGGGCGGATCTCGGGCTCGGGGTTGGCGAGCGCGAGGATGATGGGCTGGCGCGCCATCGACTTGACCATGTCTTGCGTGACCGCACCGGCGGCCGAGCAGCCGAGCAGCACGTCGGCGCCGTCCATCACGTCGGCCAGCGTGCGCGCGGCGGTCTTCTGCACGTAGCGCTGCTTGGAGGCGTCGAGCTTGTCCTCGCGGCGGTCGTGCACCACGCCCTTGGAATCGCAGACGAAGATGTTGGCGCGCGAGACGCCGAGCTCGACCATCAGGTCCAGGCAGGCGATCGCCGCGGCGCCCGCGCCCGAGACCGCGACCTTGACCTCGCCGATCTGCTTGTTCACCAGCTCCAGCCCGTTCAGCAGCGCCGCGGCCGAGATGATCGCAGTGCCGTGCTGGTCGTCGTGGAACACCGGGATCTTCATGCGCTCGCGCAGCTTCTTCTCGATGTAGAAGCACTCGGGCGCCTTGATGTCCTCGAGGTTGACGCCGCCGAGCGTGGGCTCGAGCGCGGCGATGATCTCGACCAGCTTGTCGGGGTCGCGCTCGGCGAGTTCGATGTCGAACACGTCGATGCCGGCGAACTTCTGGAACAGGCAGCCCTTGCCCTCCATCACCGGCTTGCCGGCCAGCGGGCCGATGTCGCCCAGGCCCAGCACCGCGGTGCCGTTGGTGACCACGCCGACCAGGTTGCCGCGCGAGGTGTACTCGAAGGCGAGCGACGGGTCGGCCTCGATCGCGAGGCAGGCGTAGGCCACGCCGGGCGAGTAGGCCAGGGACAGGTCGCGCTGGTTGCTCAGCGGCTTGGTCGGCACCACGGCGATCTTGCCGCGCACGGGGGTGCGGTGGTACTCGAGCGCGGCATCGCGCAGGGCGCTCTCGGCGGCTGAGAGTTCGGTGGTGTTCTTCTTCAAGGCGCGCTCCGCGAGGGGTGAAAGGGACGAGTCGACTTGAGGATGGTGCTCCAACGACCGGGGCATGACAACCGCTGGAAAGCCCGCATCACGCTCGCGGCGGCGCCGCCCTCGTCCTCAGGCGGCGGCGCGGCAGGCGTCGCGCAGCTGCGCGAGATCGGGCGCCACGCCGATGCCCGGCGCATCGCCCAGGCGCGCGGCGCCGGCGTCGATCGCCGCCAGCGGCCCGCTGAGCACCGTGCGCAACGGGTTGGGGTTGGCGTCGATCTCCAGCATGCCGTCACCGCCCGCCGCGGCCAGCAGGTGCGCGGAGGCCAGCAGGCCGATGCCGCCGCCCAGGTAGTGCGGGCAGTAGCGGCGCCCCGCCCGCTGCACCGCGCCGATCACCGGCCAGCAACCGGAGATGCCGCCCCATTTGGCGGCGTCGGGCTGCACGACCGCGAACACGTCGGCCGCGAGGGCGGCGTCGAAGGGCGCCGCGCCAGCCAGGTTCTCGCCGCCGGCCAGCGGCACCGGGCTGCCGCGCGCCAGCGTCTGCCACTCCGACCACGGCCGATCGGCGCGCAGCGGCTCCTCGAGCCAGCCGAGCGCGAACGGCGCGAGCTGCGGGGCGAACGCCAGCGCCTCGGCCAGCGTCCAGGCCTGGTTGGCGTCGACCATCAAGCGGTGCGCGTCGCCCAGCGTGGCGCGCAGCGCGCGCAAGTTCGCCAGGTCGCGCTCGTTGCCGAAGCCGATCTTGAGCTTGAACGCGCGGTGCCCGCTCGCGAGCATGCGCGCGGCGGTCTCGTGCGGACGATCGGGGTTGATGCCGCTCGCGTAGACGTCGATGCGGTCGCTCGGGCCGCCCAGATGCCGCCACAGCGGTTCGCCGGCGCGGCGCGCCGCCAGGTCCCACAGCGCCAGGTCGATGCCGGCGATCGCCTGGGCCAGCGGCCCGGGCTCGCCGGACTGGATCGCGAGCACGGCGGTGCGCGCGCTCAGGTGCTCGAACGCCGCCGACGGCCCGTCGAAGCGTGCCGCCGCCAGCAGCAGGGGCGCCAGCACGGTGTCGATCAGGTTCCTGCGGTGCTCGGCGCCGCACGCCGGGAAGTTGCACCAGACCTCGCCCCAGCCCTGCGCGCCGTCCACGTCGGTGACGCGCACGAACAATGCCGGCCGGTCGTGCATCGTGCCGAACGAGGTTCGCACGGGCACGGCGATCGGCGCGCGGAACACGAACGCGTCGACGCGTTCGATCTGCAGGGCGGATGTGGGCAGCGGCCTCACGGCTTCAGGTCCATCTCGACATGGATCGCGTCGGCGCGGTAGGTCACCTCGGCCAGGTAGATCACCGTGCCGGCGGCGTCGTTGAAGACGCGCCGCACCTCGGCCACCGGCGCGTTCATCGCCACGTTCAGCATACCGGCGAGCTCCAGGTCGGCGGTCGCGATCGTCAGCACCTGGCGGGCGCGCGCGATCGTCACGTCCTTCATCGCCATCAGCAGCGGGATCACCGTCTCGCTGCGGAAGCGCCGGGCCTGGCGCTTGAAGATGCGCTGGTCGAGGTAGATGTTGATCACGCAGTACGGCTCGCCGCCGCGCGCGTGGACGCGGCGCATGAACACGTACTTCGGCGCCGGCGTGCCGTCCGCGGGCCGCAGCGGCGGGGTGGCAGTGGATTCGTCGATCGTCACGATCTTGGGCTGGGTGTCGTGGTAGAGCTCGGAGAGCGCGTCGAGCGTGGTCGAGACCTTGAACCAGCGCTCGTCCTTGGGCCGGCCGGTGACGAAGGTGCCGCGCCCCTGCTGCGGCGAGACCAGGCCCTCGCGCGCCAGCACGTCGATGCACTGGCGCACCGTGACGCGGGCGACGCCGAACTCGCCGACCAGCTCCTCGAGCGACGGCAGCCGGTGGCCGCTCGGCCAGGTGCCGCGCGCGATGCGCTGGCGCAGCAGGTCGGCGAGCTGCCGGTAGCGCGGCGGGCCGCTCGTCGCGAAGCTGATGGTCATCGTGGAGTAGGGGAAAGCGAGAAAGCTTCTGACAGGATCTTCGTTTGTCCTAACGTATGGTCGATAGTACGATTAGACGATACGGTCCTGCAAGAGCCTGCGCATCCCGCGCGGCACCCGAACATCAACTTCATGCGCGCCCCGAACCCGCTCCTCCGATTCCTGCTGCTCTTCGCGCCCTGGCTGCTGATCGTGCTGGCCTGGTACGGCGTGCGCGCGAGCGGCCTGGTGCCGCCGGCGCTGGTGCCGGCGCCGCACGAGGTGGCCGCGAAGTTCGTCGAGCTGATGCGTGACCGGCTCGCGATCGACATCTTCATGTCCACCAAGCGGGTGGTGATCGGCGTGGCGCTGGGCGTCGCGCTGGCGGTGCCGGTGGGCTTTTGCCTCGGCTGGTACAAGGGCCTGCGCAGCTTCATCGACCCGGTGATCAACTTCTTCCGCGCGCTGCCGCCTATCGCGCTGATCCCGCTGGTGATCGTGTACTTCGGCATCGGCGAAGTGGCCAAGACGGTGATCCTGTTCTACGCCTCGTTCTTCGCCGGCGTGATCGTGATGTACGAGGGCATCGCGCAGATCAGCCCGATCTTCATCCGCGTCGCGCGCACGCTCGGCGCGAGCGACGCCGAGATCTTCACGAAGGTGATCATCCCGCTGACGGTGCCGCACATCCTCACCGCGATCCGCGTCGCGCTTGGCGTGGCGTGGGCCACGCTGGTCGCGTCGGAACTGATCGCGGCGCAGCAGGGGCTGGGCGCGCTGATCCAGAACGCGTCGTCGTTCTTCCAGCTCGACATCATCTACGTCGGCATCATCTGCATCGGCTTCATCGCGCTGACGATGGACCTGCTGCTGCGCGTCGCGAGCCGCCGCCTGGTGGCCTGGCAGGACCGGCTGGCATGAGCGCCGTGAACGGCGCGCCGGTGCGCATCCGCTTCGAGGACGTGTCGGTCGACTTCCCGACCGCGCACGGCCCGATGCGCGTGCTCGACGGCGTCAGCTGCGACATCCGGCAAGGCGAGTTCGTCTCGGTGATCGGCCCGTCCGGTTGCGGCAAGACGACGCTGATGAACATCGTCGGCGGCTTCGTGCAGCCCACCTCCGGCCGGGTGCTGCTCGACGGCCAGCCGGTCGCCGGCCCGGGCCCGGACCGCGGCGTGATCTTCCAGGAGTACGGCGTGTTCCCGTGGCTCACGGTGAAGCAGAACATCGAGTTCGGGCTGAAGCTCGGCGCGAACCGCGTGCCAGCCGCCGAGCGCGCGCAGACCTGCGAGCGCTACGTGGGGCTGATGGGTCTGGCCGACTTCGCCAACCACTTTCCCAAGCATCTGTCCGGCGGCATGCGCCAGCGGCTCGCGCTGGCCCGCGCCTACGCGGTCAAGCCGCAGTTCCTGCTCATGGACGAACCGTTCGGCGCGCTCGACGCGCAGACCCGGACCGCCATGCAGGACCTGCTGCTGCAGGTGCTGCAGGCCGAGGGCAAGACGGTGATGCTGATCACGCACTCGGTGGACGAGGCGATCTACCTGTCCTCGCGCATCGTCGTCGTGACGGCGCGGCCGGCGCGCATCCGCACCGTGATCGACGTGCCGTTCGGCTACCCGCGCGCCGAGGCCGTCCATGAAGACCCGCGCTTCGCGGCCCTGCGCTCGCAGATCCGCGAACTGGTGATGGAAGAGTACGCGGCGCAGGCGAAGCAGACGGTGCGCCTGTCCGATTGACCCCCGAACAACCGAAGGAGACGACCATGACGATCCCACGCAGAACCCTGATCCAGGCCGCCGCCGGCGCCACGCTGGCCGGCCTCGGCGCGCCGCTGTTCGCGCAGGGCACCACCAAGCTCAAGGTCGGCTACCTGCACACGCCGGCGGTCGACAGCCACATCTGGCTCGGCCAGCAGATGGGCGCGTTCGCGAAGCAGGGGCTGGAGCTGGAGCTGATCCAGTTCACGACCGGCCTCGAGCTGTTCCAGGCCATGATCGGCGGCAGCCTCGACGTGCTGTCGACCGGCGCGGTCGTCTCCAACTTCCCGGCGCGCGGGCAGGGCAAGGTCTTCCTGATCAACAACATCGAGTACGCGACCGCGCAGCTGTGGGTGCGTGGCGATTCGGGCATCAAGACGCTCGCCGACCTGAAGGGCAAGCAGATCTCGACGACGACCGGCACGACCGCGCACGTGTTCCTCGACCGCGCGCTGCGCTCCGCCAAGCTCGATCCGGCCAAGGACGTGCAGATCGTCAACCAGCGCATGGCCGAGGCGGTCACCTCGTTCATCTCGGGCGCGGTGCCTGCGGTGGCGCTGTGGGTGCCGTTCGATTCGACGGTGAAGGACAAGCTGCCCGGCGCGGTCAAGCTCGTCGACGCGTCGGCGTTCTTCCCGCAGGCGGCGATCGTCGGCGGCTGGGCGGCGCGCAACGACTACTACGAGAAGAACGGCGCGACGATCAACAAGCTCATCGCGGCGTGGGTCGAGGCCAACGACCGCATTGTCGGCAGTTTCGACGCCGCGACCGAAGTGGTGCAGAAACAGTACCCGCAGGTGCCGCTGGCCGACTTCCGCGAGCAGTCCAAGGCCTCGCGCTACTACAGCTCGGCCGAGTGGCGCGCCAAGTACGCCGACGGCACCGTGACCGGCTGGCTGCAGCAGGTGACCGATTTCTTCGTGCAGACCGGCAACATCCCGAACGCGCAGAAGGCTGCGCAGTACTTCGACACCAAGCCGTACCTGGGTGTCGTCAAGGGATGACACGGTGAGCGCCGGCTACGACTACATCGTCGTCGGCGCCGGCTCGGCGGGTTGCCTGCTGGCGAACCGGCTGAGTGCGAATCCCGCCGTGCGCGTGCTGCTGCTCGAGGCGGGCGGCGAGGGCGGGCAGTTCTGGTTGAAGCTGCCGGTCGGCTACTTCCGCTCGATCTACGACCCGCGCGTGTCGCGCCAGTTCGAGGTCGAGCCGCAGGCCGCCACCGGCCACCGCACGATCCACTGGCCGCGCGGCCGCGTGCTCGGCGGCTCCAGCGCGATCAACGGGCTGCTCTACATCCGCGGCCAGCATGCCGACTTCGACGACTGGGCCGCGCGCGGCGCCGAGGGCTGGGGCTACCGCGACGTGCTGCCGTTCTTCAAGCGCTCGGAGCGCTACGAGAAGGGCGCCAACGAATACCACGGCGATGCCGGCGAGCTCGACGTGGCCGACCTGCGCAACGACCACCCGTACTGCGCGGCGTGGCTCGCGGCCGGCGTGGAGGCGGGCTACCCGCGCAACGCCGATTTCAACGGCGCCGACGACGACGGCCTCGGCGCCTACCAGCTCACCCTGCGCGGCCACTGGCGCTGCGACGCCGCGACCGCCTTCCTGCAACCGGCGCGTGCGCGTCCCAACCTGACGGTGCTGACCGGCGTGCAGGTCACGCGCGCGCTGGTCGAACACGGCGTCGCGGTCGGCGTGGAATGGCTGCGCGACGGGCAGCCCGCGAGTGCACGCGCCGATGTAGAAGTGATCCTGTCCGCCGGTGCGCTGCAGTCGCCGCAGCTGCTGCAACTCTCCGGCATCGGCCCGGCGGCGCTGCTGCGCTCGCTGGACATCCCGGTGCAGGTCGACGCGCCCGAGGTCGGCGCGAACCTGCAGGACCACTACCAGGCGCGCGTGATCGTCAAGCTGCGCGAGCGCATGTCGTTGAACGACCAGGTGCGCAGCCCGTTCGGGCTGGCGAAGATGGGCCTGCAATGGGCGCTGCAGAAGCGCGGGCCGCTGACGGTCGGCGCCGGCCAGGTCGGCGGGCTGGTCTGCAGCGAGCATGCGCAGGGTGGGCGGCCCGACGTGCTGTTCAACGTGATGCCGCTGTCGGTCGACAAGCCGGGCGATCCGCTGCATCGCTTCTCGGGCTTCTCGGCCTCGGCCACGCAGTGCCGGCCCGACTCGCGCGGCAGCGTGGAGATCCGCTCCGCCGATCCGTTCGCCGCGCCGCGCATCGTCTCCAACTACCTGACCGCGCCGGCCGACATCAAGGTGCTGGTGTCCGGCTTGAAGATCCTGCGCGAGATCTACGCACAGCCGGCGTTCCGCGGGCTGGTGACGGGCGAGGAGTACCTGCCGGGCACGGCGCTGCGCAGCGATGCCGAGCTGGAGACCTTCGCGCGGGAGAAGGGCGGCACGGTGTTCCACCCGGTCGGCACCTGCCGCATGGGCGGCGACGCCGGCTCGGTGGTCGATGCGCAGTTGCGGGTGCGCGGCGTGGAGCGGCTGCGCGTGATCGACGCGTCGGTGATGCCGACGATGGTCTCGACCAACACGAACGCCGCCACGGTGATGATCGCCGAGAAGGGCGCGGCGCTGGTGCTGGCCGGCCGCTGAAACGCGACCGGGCGCGGCCTCAGCCGCCCATGTAGGCAGCGAGCACCTTGGGGTCGTCGAGCAGGGCCTGGCCGCTGCCGTCGAGCACGATCTTGCCGCTCTCCAGCACGTAGCCGTGGCGCGCGATCTTCAGCGCCTGCTTCACGTTCTGCTCGACCAGGAAGATCGTGAGCCCGTCGGCGTTGATCTCGCGCAGCGTGCGGAAGATGTCCTGCACGATGATCGGCGCGAGGCCCATCGAGGGTTCGTCGAGCAGCAGCAGGCGCGGCGCGGCGAGCAGCGCGCGGCCGATCGCGAGCATCTGCTGCTCGCCGCCGGAAAGGTTGCCGGCCAGACCGTCGAGCCGCTCCTTCAGGCGAGGGAACAGCGTCAGCACGCGCTCCAGGTCGCGCCCGATCGCGGGGCGGTCCTTGCGGCGGTAGGCGCCGAGTTCGAGGTTCTCGCGCACCGTCAGCGTCGTCAGGATCGCGCGGCCTTCCGCCACCTGCACGAGGCCGCGCTCGACGATCTGGTGCGTCTTCAGCGCGGTCAGTTCCTCGCCCTCGAAGCGGATCGAGCCGGCCTTTGGCTTGACGAGGCCCGACAGCGCCAGCAGCGTCGTCGACTTGCCCGCCCCGTTGGCGCCGACCAGCGTGCGGATCTCGCCGGCGTTGACATCGAAGCTGATGCCCTGCACGGCCTCGATGTGGCCGTAGGCGACCTGCAGGTCGCGCACCTCCAACAAGGCGGTCACGCGGCCACCTCCGCGTCGTCGTCGCGCCCGAGATAGGCTTCGATCACGTCCGGATTGTTCTTGATCTGGTCGGGCGTGCCCTCGGCAATGATCTTGCCGAAGTTCAGCACCGCGATGCGCTCGCACAGGCCCATCACGAAGCGCATGTCGTGCTCGATCATGAAGACGGTGAAGCCGCGCTGCGCGATTCGGGTGATCACTTCCATCAGCGCGACCTTCTCGCCGCTGTTCATGCCGGCGACCGGCTCGTCGAGCAGCAGCATCTTGGGTTGTGTGGCCAGCGCGCGGGCCAGTTCGAGTTTGCGCTGGTCACCGTAGGAGAGGTTGTCCGCGGTGTCGAACGCCTTCGCGTCCAGGCCGACCCAGCCGAGCAGCTCGTGCGCGCGATCGCGCGCCTGCTGCTCGCGGGCGCGGAACGCAGGCAGCGAGAACAGCCAGCCGGCGACGCCGTAGTCGAGGTGCGCGTGCATGCCCACGACGACGTTCTCGATCAGCGTCATCTCCTTGAAGATGCGGATGTTCTGGAACGTGCGGCCCAGGCCCAGGCGCGTGATCTGGTGCGGCTTGACGCCCACCAGGCTCGCGCCGCCGAACTCGATCTCGCCGCCGCTGGGCGCCAGCAACCCGGTGATCAGGTTGAACACCGTCGTCTTGCCGGCACCGTTCGGGCCGATCAGGCCGAAGACCTGGCCTGCGGGCACCTCGAACGACACGTCCTGCAGCACGCTCAGGCCGCCGAAACGCTTCGAGACGTTCGTCAGCTTGAGCATCAGCGGACGCTCCGCGTCTTGCCGAACCACTGGCGGATGCGCTGCGGGTCCCACAGGCCCTTCGGCAGGAACAGCACGATCAGCACCAGGATGGCGCCGTTGATCATGGTGCGGAAGTCCTTGAACGCGCGCAGCAGTTCGGGCAGCAGCGTGATGATCAGCGCCCCGAGCACCGGGCCGGTCAGGGCGCTGGTGCCGCCCAGGATCGCCATCGTCAGGATGTCGACGCCGCGGTCGAAGCCGTATTCGCTCGGGCCGATGAAGAAGGTCAGGTGCGCGTTCAGCGCGCCGGCCAGGCCCGCGATGCTGGCGCCGAGCGCGAACGCGAGCATCTTGTGGGCGTTGACGCCGATGCCCATCAGCGAGGCGGCGACCGCATCCTCCTTGATCGCCTCGAACGCACGGCCGACGCGCGAGCGGCGGATACGCCACAGGATCAGCAGCGTCGCGACCAGCGCCACGACGACGTGCCACCACTGCGTCGCCTGCGGGATGCCGTTCAGGCCGAGCGCGCCGCCGGTCAGCGATTCGGCGTTCAGGATCATCACGCGCACGACCTCGCCGAAGCCGAGTGTGGCCATCGCGAGGTACACGCCCGAGAGCCGCAGCGTCGGCCCGCCTATGACCAACGCGACCAGCGTCGGCGCGACGATGCCGCCGGCCAGCGCGAGCGGGAAGGGCGCCCCGTAGTTCATCGTCAGGATCGAGGCGGTGTAGGCGCCGATGCCCATGAACGCCGCGTTGGCCATCGCCAGCAGGCCGCACGACAGGGTCAGCCAGATCGACAGCGCCAGCAGCGCGTTGATGCCGATCGTCAGCACCAGGTTGCTGTAGATTTGCCAGAAGTTCTCGAGCCACTCCATCGGTCAGGCTTTCCGTTCGAGCACTTTGCCGAACATGCCTTGCGGGCGCAGCAGCAGCACGATGAACAGCAGCCCGAAAGCGACCGCGTCGCGCATCGTCGAGCCGATGTAGGCGACCGACATCACTTCGGCGAAGCCGAGGAACAGCCCGCCGATCAGCGCGCCGCGGATATCGCCCATGCCGCCGAGGATGATCACCGCGATGCCCTTGTGCAGCATCGGCTGGCCCATCAGCGGGAACACGGCGTTCGAGTAGAGCGCGATCAGCACGCCGCTGACGCCGCCGAGCGCGGCCGCGGTGAAGGAGGTCAGGTAGAACAGGCCTTCGACGTTGATGCCCAGCAGCATCGCGGCCTTGGGCGACTCGGCGATCGCGCGCAACGCGCGGCCGAGCTGCGTCTTGCGCATCAGGATGAGCAGGCCGGCCATCAGCGCGAACGACAGCAGCACGATCGCCAGCTCGAGCACGCTGATCTGCACGCCCCAGAAGTGCAGCTGCTCGTCGGGCACCAGCTCGCTCGGGAAGCGCTGGTTCTCGGCCCCGAAGATGCCCTGCGCGGCGCTGTTGAAGAAGATTGCCAGACCGATCGTGGCGATCATCGGGATCAGGTGCGGCGCGTTGCGGTGCCGCAGCGGCTTGAGCACGAAGTAGTCGATCGCCAGGCCGAACCCGCCGGCGATGAAGAACGCCGCGAGCAGCGCGCCCCAGAGCGGGAACGACAGCCGCGTCACGACTTCTAGCGCCGCGTAGGCGCCGATCATGAAGATCGCGCCGTGCGCCAGGTTGATCACGCCGAGCACGCCGAACACCAGCGTGAACCCGAGCGCGAACAAGGCATAGACGCAGCCCAGCGAGAGGGCGTTGACGAGTTGCTGTTCAAGCATCAGCGAAGACCCTCACCCCGGCCCTCTCCCGCGAGCGGGAGAGGGGGAAGAGCGGGCACCCTCTCCCGCTGGCGGGAGAGGGCAGGGGTGAGGGCCGTGCCCAAGCGCCTTACTTCTCGATGCTGTACTTGCCGCCCTGGGTGACCGACACGATCGCCGCCTGCTGCGCGTCGTAGCCGGCCGGCTTGCCGTCCCTGCCCATCGCCTGACGGAACTTGAACGGGCCGGTGGCGCCGGTGTGGGTCACGGTCGGCAGGGCGTCGCGCAGCGCCTTGCGGTCGGCCTCGAGGTTGCCGCTCAGCTTGATCTTGCCGAGCGCCGACGCCACGATGTACATCGCGTCATAGGCCTGCGCGCCGAACTGGTCCGGTGCCGACTTGAACTTCTGCGTGTAGGCGACGACGAACTTGGTGTTCTCCTTGGTCTGGTTGCCCAGCGCCCACGGGCTGCCGACCCAGAGGTTGTCGCTCTTGTCCTTGGCCAGGTCGAAGATCTTGACCGAGTTCATGCCGTTGCCGCCGATCACCGGCATGTTCATGCCCAGCTGGCGCGCCTGCACCATGATCGGTGCGCCTTCGGCGATCAGCGCCGACAGCACGATCGCATCGGCACCGCTGGCCTTGATCTTGGTGAGCTGCGCCTTGAAGTCGACGTCGCCCTTGGCGAAGGTCTCGGTCGTGGTGACCGGCACGTTCAGCGTCTCCAGCGCCTTCTTGAAGGCGTCGTAGCCGCTCTTGGTGAAGACGTCGTCGTTGCCGTACAGCACGGCGACCTTCTTGATGCTGTTGTGCTTGATCGCGACGCGCAGCGTCTCGGGCAGCACGTCGGCTTCGGTCACCGAATTGCGGAACACGTAGTTGCCGATCGAGGTGATGCCGTCGGCGGTGTTGGAGGTGCCGAACACCGGCACCTTGGCGGCCTGGGCGATCGGGTCGGCGGCCTGGGCCGAGTTCGACAGGGTCGGGCCGAACAGCATCAGCACCTTGTCCTGGAAGATCAGCTTCTTGAAGACGTCGATGGCCTGTTCCTTCTTGCCGGCTTCGTCTTCGAACAGCAGCACGATCTTGTTGCCTTTGACGCCGCCGGCGGCGTTGATCTCCTCGGCGGCAAGCTCGAAGCCGTTCTTGATGGACTGGCCGTACTGGCCGGCCGGGCCGGACAGCGCCTCGGCAGCGCCGATCTTGATGTCTGCGGCAGCAGCGGATGCGACCATGCCGGCGGCGGCGAGGGCCACGATCAGCGCACGGGTGTGCAAGGTGACGGAACGGGTCATCTGAAGTCTCCGGTGAGGGTGAAGCGCAACGTTGGCGCGGCCGGCAGGGCTGCCGAACAACCGCGTAGTTTATCCGCCCGCCGGCGGCCCTCCCGGGGCGCGGGTCAGGGCGGGCTGGCGTCGTCCGAGATCCAGCCGCGCGACAGGCCGTGCCGCAGGATGTCCGAGCGGCTGCGCAGCCCGAGCTTGGCCAGCGCCTCGGCCTTGTAGCCCTCGACCGTCTTGATGCTGATGCCGAGCTGCGCCGCCACCTCCTTGTTGCTGCGGCCCCAGGCGATGTGGCGCAGCACCTGCTCCTCGCGCTCGGTGAGTTCGTGGCGCCGCGGCGGCGACCGGTGCGCCCCGGCCGAGAGCGGCCCCGCGCCCGGCACGGCGATGCCGTCGGTCAGCGACGGTTCGATGTAGGTGCCGCCCGCCGCGATCGCACGCACCGCGTTGATCAGCAGCTCGGCGCTCGAGCGCTTCAGCACGTAGCCGCTCGCGCCCGCGCGCAGCAGGCGTCGCATGTAGATCGGGTCCGCGTGGCGGGTCAGCGCGAGCACGCGCACGTTCGGGCACTGGCGGCGGATCTGGGTGGTCGCCTCGATGCCGTCGACGCCGGGCATCGAGACATCGATCACCGCGACCTGGGGCGAATGCAGGCGCGCCATCAGGATCGCCTCGCGACCGTCCGCGGCCTCGGCGACGACGTTCATGTCGGCCTCCGCCTCGATCAGCGCGACGAGCCCCTGGCGCAGCAGCATGTGATCGTCGGCCAGCAGGATGTTCAGTGGTGACATGTGGGTTCCTCCATGTTCAACGAACCGGTGAGGGGTGCAGCGGAATGCGCAGGGCGACCGTGACGCCACGGCCGGGCTCGGAGTGGATGTCGAGCGCGCCCGCCACCAGCGCCGCGCGTTCGCGCATGCCGACGAGCCCGAAGCTGCGCGAGCGCGGATCGACCGCGGCGTCGCCCTGCGCGAAGCCGCGCCCGTCGTCCGCGATCGTGACGCGCAACTCGTCGTCGACCCGCTCGACGCGCAGCGCCACGCGGCGGGCCCGGGCATGGCGCCGCACATTCGCGAGCGCCTCCTGCACGATCCGGTAGACCGTGGTCTCGACCAGCGGCGTCAGTTGCAGGTTGCGCAGGCCCTCGTCGTGCAGCGCGACGGGCACGCCCGAATCGGCCGTGAACGCATGCGCGGTGTGGGCGAGCGCGGCCTCGAGGCCGAGTTCGTCGAGGGCGGGCGGGCGCAACTCCGATTCGACCCGGTCGAGCGCCTCGTCGAGATGGCGCACGGTGTCGAACAGGCGCTCCACCAGCCCGAGCCGGGCGGTCGCGGCCGGGTCGTTCTCCAGTTCACGACGCAGCGCGTTCAGCTGCAGCAGCATCAGCGAGAGCTGCTGGCCGAAGGTGTCGTGCAGTTCGTGGCCGATGCGGCGACGCTCGTCCTCGGCCGCGCCGACGACCCGCGCCACCAGCTCGCGCACGCGCGCCTCCGCGGCCTGCCGCTCGGCCACCTCGGTGCGCAGTGCCGCGTTGGCGAGCGCGAGGTCGCGGGTGCGCCGGTCGACGCGCCGTTCGAGGCGTTCGCGTGCGTCGCGCAGCGCGCTCTCCGTGCGCCGGCGCCGCGTCACGTCGGCCACGGTGCCGATCATGCGCAGCGGTCGGCCGCCCGCGTCGCGCAAGACGTGGCCCTGTTCGGCGATCCAGCGCACCGCGCCGTCGGGCCGGACGATGCGGTATTCGGCGCTGAAGTCCCCTTGACCGGCGAGCGTGCGGTCCAGCGCGGCGGAAAGCAGCGCGCGGTCATCGATGTGCGCCAGCTTCAGCATGCCGGCACGGCTGCCGACGAAGCGCTCGGCCGACAGGCCGGTGAGTGTCTGCAGGCTGGGCGACCAGGGGATGCGGTCGTTGACGATGTCCCAGTCCCACAGGCTCAGGCCGGAGGCGCGCAGCGCCATCTGCAGGCGGCGCTCGCTCTCGGCCAGCAACTCGGCCTCGGGGCACGAGCAGCGGGTGTTCGTACCGGCCAGCGGCGCGTGTGGTCGAGTGCCATCGACACAATTCATGGAGTCGCGATTCGAAGGACGCGATCTCGACGATGGCCCGCGGCGGGCCGACTTCAACGGTCGTCAAGCCGAGTCGTTGTATCTATCGTGATAGTTTTGGTATCCCTTCACGGACAGTACAACTTTGAGTGCGAATGTCAACGCCCTGTTTGTGCCTGATCAAGTCAGGTCGACGGGAGGTGGTCGCGCCCGCTGCGCGTCGGCGCGACCGATGGCGCCGCTGCTGACGCAGGCGCCGGTGCCGGCCCGTCGCCGGGCAACAGCGAATCCGCCTGTCGGGCAGCGGCGCGGCCGCGCGGCTCGAGGCCGGTCAGGCGGGTGATCAGCCACACCGCCGCCGTGAACACGCCGAGCCCGGCCACGGCGATGGCCGCGAGCATCACGGCGTTGGGCCAGGAACTGCTGGAGACGATGAATGCCGAGGTGCAGGCCAGTGCCGAGGCGCCGGCCAGGAGCCGCGTTCGTGCCGAGAAGAGCGCGCCGAGCGCAAAGGCCGTGGCGATGCAGGCCGCGAACACGAGCAGCAACTGCACCAGGCTCATGTTGTCCAGGTCGTCGAAAAGGCCAGCCAGCACCGACACGAGAACCTCCCTTGTGCGCCCGGACTGCGCGCGTCTGTTGTCATTAGACGGCGATTCACGCGTGCGATGCGACTTGCTGGACAGGCGGCCGTGCAGGAGTTGTCGACTTCCGATCGAACGGACGTGCGCCGTGCAGAAATGCCGTCACTGTGACGACGCGGTGTCGGCGAAAGGTCGGCGCGTTGCGTTCTTGATACACCACCATCCCTGGAGAGGTCATGAAGAAGATTCTTGCGGTTCTGCTGTTGTCCGTCGGCGCGATCGGCTCGGCCGCCGCGCAGGTCGGCGTGTCGATCGGCATCAACCAGCCGGGCGTCTACGGGCGCATCAACATCGGCGACGTGCCGCGCCCGGCGCTCGTGCTGCCGCAGCCGGTGCTGATCGCCGCGCCGCGGGTCGCGGTCCGGGCCGAACCGGTCTACCTCTACGTGCCGCCGACCCACCAGCAGAACTGGCGCCGCTACTGCGGGCGCTACGACGCCTGCGGCCAGCCGGTGTACTTCGTGCGCGACCAGTGGGTGCGCGAACGCTACGAGCGCGAGCACCCGGGCTGGAACCGCGGCAAGCACAAGGGCTGGGACAAGCACGACAAGCACGGCAAGCACGACGACCGCGGCCGCGGCCACGGTCATGGCAACGGCAAGGGCCGCGACTGACCGTCGGCGTCAGGCCAGGATCATCCAGGTGAGCCCGAGGCCGAACGCCAGCAGCGTCAGCCAGAAGGCGAGCGGGAGTTCGTAGCCGATCCGGCGCCGCGCCGGTCGCGGCGCGGGCATCGGGCCCAGCCATTCCCGCTCGAGCTTGGACCATTCCACGAGGCACGAATCCGCCGCCCAGGCACTGCTGCCCCATTCGAGCCGTTGCGGGGGCTTGCCACGAGGGAAGGGGTCCGAGACGCGGATGGTGCGCATGGCTTGCATGATGGGCATGGCCAGGCCATGCGAACCGTCGAAAAGCGGACAAAGTCACCGTCATTTGTGAACCGACCTGAACCGGCGCCCCGCCTGGCGCCGCGTTCCTGGAGCGGTAATCGCTGCCGAAGAATCTGCACGCCGCGGGCGGGCCGTCAGTCGGTCATGCGCTCCCAGCCGTGGCGCACCGCGGCCTTGAAGCGCTCCCACGCGCTGCCGGGGTAGCGCGCTTCCCAGTTGCGGCGCAGGTCGGGCTCCGAGGCGTCCCAGTCGCGAACGCTGTAGCGCGGGTCGTCGCTCATGCTGCGGCCGTACTGGTAGGCGGGCTCGTAGTCCTCGTAGCGCGAGCCACCGCTGGCGAAGTTGGCGTCGAAGTGGCGGCGGAAGCGGGCGCCATCATCGTCCGTGGCGGTGCTCCCGACAGCGACTCCCTGGGTGCTACCGCCGGACCGAGCGGCCTGCAAGGGCTCGACCTCCACCTCGGTGCGCCGCACGCTGTCGTCGACCTGCTCGGTGCGCTCCTCGACGACCTTGCCGACGCGCACTTCCTCGACGACGCGCGCCTCCTTCTGGATCATCGGTTCCTCGACCGATTCCCGGACCTCGATCGTCTGCTCGGCACCGCGCTCCAGGTCGGCGCTCGTCGCCGGGCGATCGACCGGCGTGCGCTCGACGACCGCGCGCTCCGTCCGCAGGTCCAGCGATTCGTGGACCGGCGTCTCGACCGTGCGCGCGAAGACCCGCACGCCGCCGGTCGCGACCCGGCGCTTGCCGACCTGCACGTCCTCCTGCACGACCGGGATGACCTGCTCGTCCTCGACGTCGCCGCGGCGGGATGCCGTGTCCGTGGCGCCCGTGGCGGCGGGCGTCGGCGTGGAAGCGGCGGCCGAGCCCGTGTCGAGCCCGCCGAGCGCCGGCTCCAGCCCCACGTTGCCTTCTTCGCCCACGTCGACCGCGCCGGCGGACTCGAGCAGGCCGCGCGCGCTGTCCGCGTCGCGATCCTCGTCCACCTCGACCCGGACGACCGCGCCGCCGCGCCGGACCGCGTCGGCGTAGGGTTGCACCGCCGTCGTGTCGTCGTCGCCGAACAGGCCGGAGAAGAACTGGCGGATGCTCGCGAGCACGCCTTCGTCGCGGTCCGGCGCCGGCGTGGCGGTGGTGCCGGTCGTGGCGTCGTCACCGAGCGATTCGGTGACAAACACGCTGTCGCCGAAACCCGATTCCCGCAATTGCTGCGCGGCGTGCTGCGCCTCGGCATACCGGTTGAACACGCCTACGACGGTGTGTCTCATGAGGAACTCCTGTTCGGTTGAAGAAGGGTGAAGAAGTGAGATGGAGGTCAGTCTTCCGTGCCTGCCGCGGGCGAGCCGTCGTCCACGATCGCCCAGTCGCCTTGCGGCGTCAGCCGCTCGACGACCGCGCGCTGTCTCGCCAGCGGCACCTCGACCTGCCGGGTGTGGCGTGTCGAGACCCGGTGCAGACGAATCTCCTCGACGAGCAGCAGCTGCCGCTCGACGACGGCGCGTTCCGCGTAGACGGGCACGACCAGCGTCTCGCCCAGCCACCACGGCTCGCGCCGCGCATCGACGACCGTGCCGACGGGCACCCGCTCGACCTGCGTGCGGTCCTCGACGCGTTCGAGCGCCAGGGTCGCCGCGTCTTCGACGGTCTCGATCCGGATGCGGACCGCGCCGGTCTCGTGGCGCGCGCTCGCGATGCGGGCGCGCTCCTCGATCACCGGAATGACCGGGTCTCCCTCGTCGGCGTTCGGTGGCGTGGCGGCTGCAGGCATGGTCCGCCGATGCGGCAAGCCGGGTGCCCGGGCGGAACGGCGATTGCCGTGAGCCGGCTCCACCCCAGCTTCGCGAGGCACGACATGGCTGCATCCACGATCTGCTCGAGCGGCACCGACCCCGGCGAGGTGCCGGCGAACGCACCGATGGCCCCCGGCGACGAAGCCCCCGAAGGCACGCCCGACACCGGCGAGACGATCTGCCCGCAATGCGGCGGCAGCGGCTCGGTGGACGGGGCGCAGTGCAGCTATTGCCGCGGCAGCGGCAAGATCAACGTGGGGATTGGCGGGGCCTGACGGCGCGTGGCCGCGGCCAGAAGGACGAAAGGGTCAGCCGGCGCTTGCCTGCTGACCCTCGTCAATTCTGGTGCCGGTGAGAAGAGTCGAACTCCCGACCTTCGCATTACGAATGCGCTGCTCTACCAACTGAGCTACACCGGCATTGCCTTGCGGCAAAACCGGGATTCTAGCCGATGACGCCGTGCTACTTCAGCTCGAACGCGCCGAGCTTCTTCGCGACCGCGATGTTCTTCAGCGTCACGTAGACCGGCAGGCCGTTCCTGTACTTCGGGTAGTCCTCGCCCTGGATCAGCGGCGCGAGGTAGCGGCGGCACTTGTCGGTGATGCCGAAGCCGTCCCTGGTGATGAAGTCGCGCGGCATGAACTTCTCGACGTTGGCCACCTTGGCCAGCGGCGCGACGCCGATCTTGTACTTGTAGGGCACGTCGCTGATGCGATCGATCGTCGGCATCACCGCGTTGTGGCCCTTCAGCGCCAGCTCGACGGCCTTCTGGCCCAGCTCGTAGGCCTGCTGCACGTCCGTCTTCGAGGCGATGTGCCGCGCGGCGCGCTGCAGGTAGTCGGCCACGGCCCAGTGGAACTTGTAGCCGAGCGCCTGCTTGACCATGTTGGCGACCACCGGCGCCGCGCCGCCGAGCTGCGCGTGGCCGAACGCGTCGCGCGCGCCCTGCTCGGCGAGGAACGTGCCGTCGGCGTGGTGGCAGCCTTCGGAGACCACGACGGTGCAGAAGCCGTGTTCCTTGACCAGCTTGTCGACCCGGGCCAGAAACTTCTTCTCGTCGAACACGATCTCGGGGAACAGGATCACGACCGGGATGCCGTGGTCTTCCACCAGCCCGCCGGCCGCGGCGATCCAGCCGGCGTGCCGGCCCATCACCTCGACGACGAACAC
>JAZKIO010000041.1:0-38809 GCA_040384825.1 Pseudomonadota bacterium | reverse complement strand
CGTTGCCGCCGAGCACGATGTCGGTGCCGCGGCCGGCCATGTTGGTCGCGATCGTGATCACGCCCGGGCGGCCGGCTTGCGCCACGATCTCGGCCTCGCGCTGGTGCTGCTTGGCGTTCAGCACGTTGTGCGGCAGCTTGGCCTGCTGCAGCAGGCCGGAGATCAGCTCCGAGTTCTCGATCGACGTGGTGCCGACCAGCACGGGCTGACCACGCTCGTGGCAGTCGCGGATGTCCTTGATCACGGCCTCGAACTTCTCGCGGTTGGTCTTGTAGACCAAATCGAGTTCGTCCTTGCGGATCGTCGGCTTGTTCGGCGGGATCACCACGGTCTCGAGGCCGTAGATCTCCTGGAACTCGTAGGCCTCGGTATCGGCCGTGCCGGTCATGCCGGACAGCTTGCCGTACATGCGGAAGTAGTTCTGGAAGGTGATCGATGCGAGCGTCTGGTTCTCGCTCTGGATCTGCACGCCTTCCTTGGCCTCGACGGCCTGGTGCAGGCCGTCGGACCAGCGCCGGCCGGTCATCAGGCGGCCGGTGAATTCGTCGACGATCACGACCTCGCCGTCCTGCACCACGTAATGCTGGTCGCGGTTGTAGAGGTGCTTGGCCCGCAGCGCCGCGTAGACGTGGTGCATCAGCGTGATGTTGGCCGGGTCGTAGAGAGATGCGCCCTCGGCCAGCAGCCCGGCCTCGCCGAGGATGCGCTCGGCGTTCTCGTGGCCGTCCTCGGTCAGGAAGACCTGGTGGCTCTTCTCGTCGACCGTGAAGTCGCCGGGCTCGATCACGCCCTCGCCGGTGCGCAGGTCGAGCTCGCCGATCTGCTTCTTGAGCTGCGGGACGACGGCGTTGATCCGCACGTACATCTCGGTGTGGTCTTCGGCCTGGCCGCTGATGATCAGCGGCGTGCGGGCCTCGTCGATCAGGATCGAGTCGACCTCGTCGACGATCGCGTACGACAGGCCGCGGGCCACGCGGTCGGCCACGTCCTGGACCATGTTGTCGCGCAGGTAATCGAAGCCGAACTCGTTGTTGGTGCCGTAGGTCACGTCCGCGGCGTAGGCAGCCTGCTTCTCCTCGCGGCTCATCTGCGGCGTGTTCACGCCGACCGTCAGGCCGAGGAAGGTGTAGAGGCGCCCCATCCACTCGGCGTCGCGCCGCGCCAGGTAGTCGTTGACCGTGACCACGTGCACGCCCTGCCCGGTGATCGCGTTCAGGTAGACCGGCAGCGTCGCCATCAGCGTCTTGCCTTCGCCGGTGCGCATCTCGGCGATCTTGCCGTTGTGCAGCGTCATGCCGCCGATCAGCTGCACGTCGAAGTGGCGCATCTTCAGCACCCGCTTGCCGCCTTCGCGCACCACCGCGAAGGCCTCGGGCAGCAACTTGTCGAGCGACTCGCCAGCCTTGTAGCGCTGCCGGAACTCGTCGGTCTTGGCGACGAGCGCGGCGTCGTCGAGCGCCTCGAACTGCGGCTCCAGCGCGTTGACCTGCGTCACGACCTGCCGGTACTGCTTCAGCAGGCGGTCATTGCGGCTACCGAAAATCGAGGTGAGGAGCTTGGGCAACATGCGGCGTCTGGGTTGGGAACGGGACAGCGAGGCCGCCAGGGCGGGCCGCGGAGCGCGTGGCGCCGCTCCGCGGCGGTGACCGCTGAAGATTCAGGCTAGGTGCGGGCGACCGGGCGCCAAACAAGGTTTCGCCGGCGCGGCGGTGCGGCCAAAGCTGTGAATTTTAACATTCACGACCCGCATCGCCGGGGGCGCGTCAGCGGCGCGCCCGAACCGGCCGTGACGAGGTGGCGAGCGCGGCGTCCCCGCCAGCCAGGAACTTGGCCGGATTCTGCGGAACCCCGTCCACCAGCACCTCGAAATGCAGGTGCGGCCCGGTCGACCGCCCCGAGGTGCCCACCTCCGAGATGACCTGCGCCCGACGGACCAGATCGCCCGCCCGCACCAGCACGCGCGAGTTGTGGGCATAGCGGGTCACCAGGCCGTTGCCGTGGTCGAGCTCGACGAGCTGGCCGTACTCGGGGTGGTACTCGCTCGACAGCACCACGCCGCCGGCCGCCGCGCGCACCGGCGTGCCCGTGTCGGTCGGGAAATCCAGCCCGGTGTGCAGCGCGGCGCGGCCGGTGAACGGGTCGGAACGGAAGCCGAAGCCCGAGCCGACGGCGCCCTCGACCGGCGGACTGTTCGGGATCATCAGCGCGGTCAGGCGCGATTCGAGCAGGCGCGATTCGAGCAGCGTGAAGACATCGGTGCGCTGGTCGGCCTCGATGCCCAGCGCGTCGATCGCGCCGCCGAGCTGCTCGAGTGTCGGCACGGAGCCTGCGGGCAATGCCACGAACGGCCCGCCCTGTCCGCCGGCACGCGGCACCGACTTCACCTCCTCGGGCTTGACGCCCACCGCCGTCGAGACGCGCTCGCCCATCGCCTCCAGGCGGATCAGCTTGGCCTGGACCTCGCCGACCCGCTGCGCCATCGCGTCGAGGTTCTCGCGCATGAATCGGTCGCGCTGCGCGAACTCGTCGCGCACGACGAAGCGCACCAGCTGGCTGACGATCGGCCAGCCTTCGCGCGCGGCCTTCAGGAACACGAGGTTGTAGACCGTGCCGGACAGCAGCGTCAGCCCGATGACTAACCCGACCAGCCCCGCCCCGAGCTGCCAGCGGTTGAAGCGCAGCACGCGCGTGCGCGCCAGGCTGCCATGGGTGATCAGAATCTGCATCGCTACACTCCCTCGGGTGAATCCCAAGCCCTCACCGCGACCGCCGCCGGTCACCCCCGATGCGTTGCGCATCGAGCAGGCGCTGGCGCAGAGTGCGCCGCTGGCCCGCCTTCAATTGCTGATGCGCGACTCCCATGCCCGTTTCGAGGCGATCCGCTCCGGCATGCCGGGCGCGCTGGCAGCGCACGTCCGGCCGGGCCCGGTCGACGAGAACGGCTGGTCGCTGCTGGCCGCGAACGCGGCGGTGGCCGCCAAGCTGCGCCAGCTGCAACCGCGCCTCGAGGACCTGCTGCGGGAGCGGGGGTGGGAGGTTAGCGCAATCAGGGTGAAGGTTCAATCGACATGACCGGGCCGCGCCGGCGCCACGTGCTCGGCGCCGCGGCGCTGGTGCTCGGCAGCCCGGTCGCCCTGGCCGCCGAGCCGCCCGGCACCTGGGCGTTCGATCCGCCCGCCGACACCTTCAGCCCCGCCGCGCTGCTCGACCTGCGCCGCCTCAACGAGCCGGTGGCCGGCGCGAGCGGTTTCGTCAAGGTCGGCGCGGACGGCGGCTTCGTGCGCGGTGACGGGCAGCCGATCCGCTTCTGGGCCGTCAACACCGACGTCGGGCACGGCGGCTTCGTCGCCAAGCCCTACGGACCGAAGACCGCGCCCGACCTCGCGCGCCACGCCCGCTTCCTGGCCAAGCGCGGCGTCAACATGGTCCGCCTGCACCGCCAGATCAGCCCCGATCTCGCGGCCCGACCGAACGCCGCGATCGACGACATCGACGAAGCCGAGCGCGACGGCATCTGGCGCACCGTCGCGGCGATGCGCCGCGAGGGCATCTACACCACCATCTCGCCCTACTGGGCGGCGCGGATGAAGTTCGCGAAGGGCTGGCCCGTGCCCGGAGGCGCGCAACAGGCCGCGTGGGGCCTGCTGTTCTTCGACGAGACGCTGCAGACCGCTTACCGCAGCTGGTTGAAGAAGCTGCTGACCGAAAAGAACCCGTACACCGGCGTGCCGCTGGCGCAGGACCCGAGCGTGGCGCTGATCCAGTTGCAGAACGAGGACAGCCTGCTGTTCTGGACCGTCGATCAGGTCCAGGGCGCGCAACGTCAGGCGCTGGAGACGCGCTTCGCGCAGTTCGCGGCGGGACGTCACGGCTCGATCGACAAGGCGCTCGCGGCCTGGTCGGGCGAGCGCGCGGCCGGCGACGCGCCCGCCGCGAACCGCCTCGGCCTGCTGCCGATGTGGCAGCTCACGCAGGCGCCCCCGAGCGGCGGGCGCGCGGCCCGGCTGGCCGACCAGACCGAGTTCTATGCGCGCACGATGCAGACCTTCAATGCGCGCACGGTCGACTACCTGAAGCGCGAACTCGGCGTGCGGCCGCTCGTCAACGCCGGCAACTGGCGCACGGCCAGCAACGCGCGACTCGGCGACGCCGAGCGCTGGTCGTACACCACGGCCGATGTCGACGCCACCAACGTCTACACCGGCGGGCTGCACGAGGGCCCGTCGAACGGCTGGGCGATCGTGAACGGCGACCGATTCACCCGCGAGAGCGTGCTGCGCGACCCGGCCGCGCTGCCGATCAACCTGCGGCAGACACACGGTCGGCCCATGCTGGTCACCGAGGGCGGCTGGGTGGCGCCGAACGGCTACGGCGCCGAGGGACCGTTCCTGATCGCGGCCTACGCGTCGCTGACCGGCATCGGCGGCTACTACTGGTTCAGCACGAGCGACGAGGGGTTCGCCCCGCCGCAGTCCGCGAACGGCTACCTGCCGTCGCTGAAGAAGTGGTCGTTCGCGGAGCCGGACGTGCTCGGCAGCTTCCCGGCGGCGGCGCTCGCGTACCGCAGCGGCTACCTCGCGCGCGCCGCGCCCGTCGTCGTCGAGAAGCGGCGGCTCGAGGACCTGTGGCGGCGCGAGACGCCGGCGCTCGTCGAGGCGAACGCGTTCGATCCGAACCGCGATGCGACGCGCGCCGCAGCGGGCACGGCCGGATCGATCGCGGCGCAGGCCTTCCTCGCCGGGCCGGTGAGCGTGGCGTTCGGCGGCGAGCGGTCGACCGCCACGAGCACCGGGCTCGCCGGCCGCATCGCGCCGGGAACGGTCCGCGCCGCCAGCGGCCAGATCGTGATGAACACGGCGCAAGGCTTCTGCACGGTCGATGCGCCCTCGGTGCAGGGCGTTGCCGCACACTTTGCCGGTGTACCCACGCACCAGCTGACGGATGTGCGCTTCACGTCGGGCAACGCGTTCGGCGCGGCCATGGCGGTGTCGCTCGACGGGCTGCCGCTGGCGCGCTCCCGCCAGGTGCTGGTGCAGTACGCGACGCAGAGCCGGCCTAGCGGCTGGGCTCAGGGGCCGGTGCAGGTGGCGGTGAAGGACCGGCCGGCAGTCGCCGGCTGGGAAGTGAAGTCGTTCGGCCAGGCGCCGTGGCGCGTCGAGAACGCGCAGCTCGAGGTGGCGCTCCGCAACCCGGGGCTCACGCGCGCGACGGCGCTCGACATGAACGGCATGGTCCTGCGAGATCTCACGCTAAATCTGAACGACAGCACCGTGTCTTTTCAGTTTCCATCAGGAGGTTTCTATGTCGTATTGCGATCGATGTGACCATTCACTTTTGCCGTCAGGGCGCCAACCGCCCGGTATGCTGTTGCAACTCTCGTAAATGGGCAGCAATCTCATTGACGTAACGTTCTATACCGTGGCGCTCACCACTGAGGGCTAGGCCTCGTCGGGCTCGCAGATTTGCCGTAACGGGATCGTCCAATGTGCGCACTATTGCATTCCGCATCGCGGCGGCGTCGCCCGGTGGAACGCTCAACACCGAACTTTCGTCGAGATATGTTTTAAGCCCTGTCGTCGAGGTGGCCACGATGGGTCGCCCACACGCCATGCCCTCCATCAGAGATTGGACACCCGCAGCATATTTGTTCTCATGAACACTTACCACAACGACATCAGCGTCTCTATATAGCTGAACTAAATCGCGCCATGAGTAGAATCTTCGGCTCATGTTACTCGGCATAGTGCTAGGAAATGTCTTGCTGAGAACAGCAGCATCTTCGGAGAAACCACTGATCTTTACGTCTACATTCATATCTGCAGTCGCGGCCGCCAGAGTTTTATAGTCTCTTTGCTCCAAGCCAACACTCACGACTAAGGGCCGCCGCTTCCCAACACTCACCGGACCGGGACAAAAGAACGCGTTGTCCGTATGGTCCCAAATAAAACGTACCCGCGTGTCGTCCGTGTTTAGGCTTCGCTTTAGAAAGGCAGTTTGAGAACTCGAGCACGCCAACAGCAAATCAACACTCTCCCTAATACCAAACAATGCCAGCGCTAATCGGCCTCTTGGCCTATCGAGGTTGTGCACGAACATGCATAAGCGCATTTTCTTCGCACTGCCACCGCACACCTCTGCCATTTGAAGTCCACCGGCCTCTGTACCGCAAAAGATCACATCACCTGAGTTAGCGACCGTTGCCACCTCGCGCGCCAGAACCCATAGCGCCGCTGGACCAGCAATCCGCGCGCGCAACGAGTCTAAGCCGGACGCATTTTGCAAACTTGGCGAATGAATCTCCGCGTCCAACTCGTGGGCAAGCATTGCGATTCCATGACGGGGACGATCCCCGTTTATATGAATCGCGGCGAGCTCTGACTCGGTCATCACTCTGGGCACAACAATACGAAATGACATCTTCTGCACTCCTATACAAAAGCCTGAACCGAACCCTTTATCGAGTAGCCCCTAAAGGAGACATGCGTAGCCAATTGGAGGCATGACGTGAAAATGGGCGCTCAAGAAATAGGTGAATAAATATTCCTGAAATTACCGCAATGGAAAGATATAGAGAGATAAGCAATGCAGTAAGCGCAAAGGGTTGAAGCGACTGATTCGTGAGCGCAGTGAGCTTAGCAGCGACAGGGTGAGCCAGACCGAATGACGCCCAATGAAACAAATAGATTGCGTAGGAAGCGTCCCCGAGAAGTTGCCACTTGGGCAACCGCATGTCCGCAAAAATCGGAATCGCCGCCCAGACTATTACGAGCGCCGGCAAACCTACAAATACTCCGCGCAAAGGACGATCAAAACCGATCGCAAGCAGTACAAATCCGCTACACATTGCGAGGAAAAACGGCCATTTCGGCCACCTCGGATAACCGCAAGCACAAAATACCCTCTGCAGAATCACGCCATATACAAACTCTAGCAAGATATCGTTCGTATAGAATCTCGATTCTGCAGGCAGCGTCGCGCCAAACGACAAAGTATCCCATAGCGATGAATCCACACCGAGAATCACAAGCGAAGTCAACGTGCCCAATAGAACCCAATAGCGATAGCGTCCAGCGAGCATCGCCACCGCGAACAATACGTAGAAAAACATCTCGTAGTTCAACGTCCAGCCTTGAATAACAGATGGCCACAACATATCTGGATATGTAGGGTTGAGACGCGGCAAAAAGAAAAAATCCTTTACAAGCCCTGTTCCGAATCGGCCCTCACTCAGTTCACGACGCGAAGTCCAAATCAACGCCAACCAGTACAGTGGTACCACCCGCAAAATGCGCTTAAAAATAAAGTGCGCGGCGCTTCGAACGCGGATCCCGATAGTCTCTATATCAAGTGATCGGGCAGTATGGGCCATCACAAACCCACTAATCACAAAGAACACGTCCACGCCCGACGCCCCAAACTCAAACCAATTAGCGGAATCAGGAACTGAGCTGCGCGCGTGATGAAATACAACCATCAATGCCGCTATGCCGCGAAGAATCTGAATTCCTATTATTTGTGTCTGATTTGCCAAGATTCATCTTTCTTTCGTGTAAGCCGCCCACTTTTGCCAAAAGCAGTTCGTTCATCGGAGACCAACACATTGGGTGGCATAGCAACATTGAAAGGGTGTCGAGCCAAAGCCGACCCCGCTGGCGGAGTCGTGAGACCTTATACTCTCCGCACAGCGACTTTGCTAACAGCCTGCCGCTGCAAGGCGAAATCGTAAGCACTACGACCAACGGATTACCTATGAAGACCGCCCTCAAAGAAGCGATTCGTCGCTCTTCGCTGTATCCCATAGCCAAGGAGATCTACAGGCGGACTTTGAATCGAGAGTTCTTACTCAGTCGCAGGCAACTGATGAGCTTCTACGGAAAACTGGTACAAAAAGGTGCAGTGGTTTTCGACGTGGGCGCGAATCGCGGTGACTTCACGGATGCATTCCTTCGCCTAGGGGCACATGTATACGCGTTTGAGCCGCATCCGACATGCACGCGAGAGTTGCGTGCGCTTTACTCAGGCAACCCGCGCTTTCATCTCGTGGATGTGGCACTTGGAAGCGAGCCTGGCGAGGCTAAGTTATATCTAGGTGAAAACGGAATGGACAACGTTTCAACTTTGTCCGAGGACTACAAGCGCGAAGCCGCAAAATTGCCGGGTTTAGCGGTTGCGGGTTGGACCAAGAGCCTGTCGGTAAAGGTCAGCACGCTCGATCAGATGATCGCCGAGTACGGTACTCCTGCGTTCTGTAAGATTGACGTGGAAGGATACGAATTACCGGTTTTAAAGGGCCTCCATCAGATAATCCCGTTGCTCCAATTTGAATACCAGCCTTGGTCAGTGGATAAAGCCATCGAGTGCATCGACTATTTGGAAGGGCTTGGCTATCAACGGTTTAATCTCACAATGTCGGCCTCGCGCAGTGACATCGTAGCGCTCCAAGCTGACTGGATGAGCGCAGCACAACTGATCGAAATTTTGCGTTTATCAGTTGCATCTACCCATCGCGTTGGCGACGTGTTTGCGAAGCCAGGTCATGACTAAAGCGCTAGAAACTCGCAAATCCACACTCATCTTCGTTGCTATGGTGCCGGCTGTCGGGATCGAACTGACGACCTTCCGCTTACAAGGCGGGTGCTCTACCAACTGAGCTAAGCCGGCGCGCGTCCGGCGTGCCCGGAGCGAGGGAAAAGTATACGGGGCGCGGTCTACTTGACCCGCTTGAGCGACGGTCGGTTGCCCCCACCGCCGGGCGGCTCGGGCGGCGGCTCGTCGGCCGGCGCAACGCCCTTGCCCCGGGACGGTGCCGGGGCATCGGTGAGCGACAGCCGCGGCGCGGCGCGTGGCGGCGTGATGCTGGCCGGCGTCTCGCCAGACGCCGCGCCGGACGAGGCGCCTGCGGCGTCGGTCGGCATCGGGAACGCCATGCCCTGCCCGTTCTCGCGCGCGTAGATCGCGATCACGTGGTCGATCGGCACGACGATCTCGCGTGAGCTGCCGCCGAAGCGCGCCTTGAACTCGATCGTCTCGTTGCCGAGCTTCAGCGCGCTGGTCGCCTCGAAGCCCACATTGAGCACGATCTCGTTGTTCTTCACGTACTCGCTCGGCACCTGCACCGAGGCATCGACGAACACCGCGACATACGGCGTGAAGCCGTTGTCGGTGCACCAGTCGTGCAAGGCACGGATCAGGTAGGGCCGGGTCGACGAACCCGACGTGGCCGGCGCGATCGGAGGGCTGCTCATGGCGTCACGCGGTTACTTGCGCATCACCTTCTCGGACGGCGTGAGCGCCTCGATGTAGGCCGGGCGCGAGAAGATGCGCTCGGCGTACTTCAGCAGCGGCACGGCGTTCTTCGACATGTCGATGCCGTAGTAGTCGAGGCGCCACAGCAGCGGCGCGATCGCCACGTCGAGCATCGAGAAGTCGTCGCCCAGCATGTACTTGTTCTTCAGGAAGATCGGCGCGAGCTGGGTCAGCCGGTCGCGGATCTGCGAACGGGCCTTCTCGAGCTGCTTGTCGGTGCCCTTCATGCCGCGCGATTCGAGCATGTTCACGTGGGCGAACAGCTCCTTCTCGAAGTTGAACAGGAACAGGCGGACACGCGCCCGCGCCACCGGGTCGCCCGGCATCAGCTGCGGGTGCGGGAAGCGCTCGTCGATGTACTCGTTGATGATGTGCGACTCGTACAGGATCAGGTCGCGCTCGACCAGGATCGGCACCTCGTTGTACGGGTTCATCAGCGCGATGTCTTCGGGCTTGGCGAACAGGTCGACGTCGC
Source organism: Pseudomonadota bacterium (assembly GCA_040384825.1). Classification (GTDB taxonomy): domain Bacteria; phylum Pseudomonadota; class Gammaproteobacteria; order Burkholderiales; family Burkholderiaceae_C; genus LMDS01. Next base: position 29,028 of record JAZKIO010000041.1, on the reverse strand, counting down.
GGATCTCGAAGTCCATGCCCTTCTCGAACAGCACGAAGCGGCAGCGGTGCGAGTAGGGGTCGGTCGTTCCGGAGTAGAGCACCATCATGGCGGCGGATCCTTGGGTCGGGCCGCGCCGGGTTCACCGGAGCGGCATGTCAAAAACGGGAACGCAGTGGTCAGCCGGTTCGGCGGGCCACTGCGCGCGGTGCCCGCTGCCCGGTCAGGCGGCGAGCCGGGACGACGTCACTTCACGTCTTTCCAGTACGAGGCATTGAGACGCCAGGTGAAGATCGTCAGCACGCTCAGGAACAGCAGCACCCACACGCCGATGCGCACGCGGTGCTCCTGGGCCGGCTCGCCCATCCACTGCAGGTAGGCGACGAGGTCGCCGACCGCCTCGTCGTAGGCGCGGTCGTTGAGCTTGCCCGGCGTGACCTGCTCGAAGCCGGTGAACCGGTGGACCGTCTTGCTCGGGTCGTGCGCGTCCTTCTCCTCGACGAACTTGGCAACGCGCTGGCCCTGCAGTTCCCACAGCACGTGCGGCATCGCCACGTCAGGGAAGGCCATGTTGTTCCAGCCGGTCGCCTTGGTGTCGTCACGGTAGAACGTGCGCATGTAGGTGTAGAGGTAATCGGCGCCGCTGCCCTTGGAGACGTCGGCACGCGAGCGCGCGATCAGCGTCAGGTCGGGCGGCGCGGCGGCGAGCCACTCGGTGGCCTGCTTCGGGTCGAGCGAGACCTTCATGGTGTCGCCGACCTTGTCCGCCGCGAACAGCAGGTTCTTCTTGATCTCGGCGTCGGACAGGCCGATGTCCTGCATGCGGTTGTAGCGCATGTAGTTGGCCGAGTGGCAGTTCAGGCAGTAGTTGACGAACAACTGCGCGCCATGCTGAAGCGCCGCCATGTCCGACATCTTCTCGTTCGGAAACTTGTCCCAGGCATAGCCACCACCCGCGGCAGCGGCGCCGGTGACGAACCCGAACGAGACGAGCAGGGAGAGAAAGAACTTTTTCATTGTGTGGATGCTCCGGCGCGTCGGCTCAGTGGGCGGCGTAGGTGACGCGATCGGGCACCGGCTGGAACGTGCCGATCCGGCTCCACCACGGCATCAGCAGGAAGAAGCCGAAGTACACCAGCGTGCCGAACTGCGAGACGTAGTTGCCGACGTCCGACGGTGCCTGCGCACCGAGGTAGCCGAGGATCAGGAAGAAGAACACGAACACGCCGTACAGGTACTTGTGCCAGGTGGGCCGATAGCGGATCGACTTCACCAGGCTGCGGTCCAGCCAGGGCAGGAAGAACAGGATGATGACCGCGCCGCCCATCACCACGACGCCCCAGAACTTGGCATCGAAGTAGTTCAGCAGCGCCACCGCGACCAGCGCGCCGATCGCGATCACGAGCTTGCCCATGGCGCTGAAACCGCCGCGCAGGATCGCGAGCACCGCGGCGATGAGCAGGATGCCGGACAGGATGTGGATCATCAGGTCGGTGGTCGCGCGCAGCATCGAATAGAACGGCGTGAAGTACCAGACCGGGGCAATGTGCGCCGGCGTCTTCAGCGGGTTGGCCTCGATGAAGTTGTTGAACTCCAGGAAGTAGCCGCCCCCGGTCGGTGCGAAGAACAGCACCGCGCTAAAGATCATCAGGAACAGGCTGACGGCGAAGATGTCGTGCACCGTGTAGTACGGGTGGAACGGGATGCCGTCGAGCGGGACGCCCGCGGCGTTCTTCTTCGCCTTGATCTCGATGCCGTCCGGGTTGTTCGAGCCCACCTCGTGCAGCGCGATGATGTGCGCCGCCACCAGGCCCAGCAGCACCAGCGGAACCGCGATGACGTGGAAGCTGAAGAAGCGGTTCAACGTGGCGTCGCCGACGACGAAATCACCGCGGATCAGCAGGGCCAGGTCCGGCCCGATGAACGGCACGGCCGCGAACAGGTTGATGATGACCTGCGCGCCCCAGTAGCTCATCTGGCCCCACGGCAGCAGGTAGCCCATGAACGCCTCGGCCATCAGGCACAGGAAGATGCCGCAGCCGAAAATCCAGACCAGCTCGCGCGGCTTGCGGTAGGAGCCGTACATGAGCCCGCGGAACATGTGCAGGTAGACGACGATGAAGAACGCGCTCGCGCCTGTCGAGTGCATGTAGCGGATGATCCAGCCGCCTGGCACGTCGCGCATGATGTACTCGACCGACTCGAAGGCCTTGGCCGCGTCGGGCTTGTAGTTCATCACCAGGAAGATCCCGGTGACGATCTGGATCACCAGCACCAGCATCGCCAGCGAGCCGAAGATGTACCAGAAGTTGAAGTTCTTCGGCGCGTAGTACTCGCCGACATGCTCGTTGTAGAGCTTGGACAACGGGAACCGGTTGTCGACCCAGTTCAGCAGCTTCTGCCCCGCCGTCGCGTTGGCGGGGGCTTCGTGGTATTCGGCCATGTGGTGTGGTACTCCTGGGGTGCCGTCTTGGTGCCTGGGGTCAGCGTCGCTCGCGCGCGCCCGCTCAGGCCTTCTTGTCTTCGCCGATGATCAGCCGGGTGTCCGACAGGAACATGTACGGCGGCACCTCGAGGTTGTCGGGGGCGGGCTTGTCCTTGAAGACGCGGCCGGCCATGTCGAACGTCGAGCCGTGGCACGGGCAGAGGAAGCCGCCCTCCCAGTCGTTCGGCAGCGAGGGTTGCGGCCCCGGCACGAACTTGTCGATCGGCGAGCAGCCGAGGTGGCTGCAGATGCCGACGACCACCAGGTATTCCTTCTTGATCGAGCGCCACTCGTTGCGCGCGTACTCGGGCGTCTCGGCGTAGTTGGTGCGCTTGGAGGCCGGGTCGGCCAGCGCCTTGTCGAGCTTGGGCAGCTCGGCGAGCTGCGCCTCGGTGCGGCGGACAATCCACACCGGCTTGCCGCGCCACTCGACGGTCATGCGCTCGCCCGGCTTCAGGCCGCTGATATCGGCTTCGACGGCGGCGCCGGCAGCGCGTGCGCGCTCCGAGGGCTGGAAGCTGGCGACGAACGGAACGGCGGCAAATCCGGTCCCGACAGCACCGGCACAGCTGGAAGCGATGATCCAGGTGCGTTTGCTGCTGTCGATTGGCTGGTCACTCATAGGGATCCTCAAACGAGACTTCTGAAGGCTTCAGGCAGGGTCAACCCGCGATTCTAGCGGACGTGTCAAGGCGCTTGACTTCATCGGGCCCTCCGGAATACTACGCGGCGACCGTCCCGCGACAGCGCGGGCTTCGGCCCTTCCCTCAAGAGTCCACCCAGGAGTGCCCATCATGTCGTTCGCATCGGAGTTCAGAGAATTCGCGCTCAAGGGCAACGTCGTCGACCTTGCCGTCGGCGTGATCATCGGCGCGGCCTTCGGCAAGATCGTCGATTCGATCGTGAAGGACCTGATCATGCCGATCGTCGGCCGCATCTTCGGCGGGCTCGACTTCTCCAACTTCTTCGTCATGCTGGCCAGCCCGCCCGCCGGCTACAACGGACCGATGACGTACGAGGCCCTCACCAAGGCCGGCGTGCCGCTCTTCGCCTACGGCAACTTCATCACCGTGGCCATCAACTTCATGATCCTCGCGTTCATCATCTTCATGATGATCAAGCAGATCAATCGCCTGAAGTTGAACGCCGCGATCACCCCGGCGGCGCCCGCGACGCCCGAAGACGTGGTGCTGCTGCGCGAGATCCGCGACGCGCTGCGGAAGTAGCGGTCCTGCGCGCCGAGGCGGGTCGTTTTCGGGCCATACTTGAAGGCCGCGCAGCAGGCCATCCCGCCGACACGCCTGCGCGGCAGCGCCACGCCATGCCCTCCTGCCCGAGATGAGCTTCATCGAACCGCGATTGCGAGCCGCCCTGGACGTAGCCTCGGGGCAACTGCGCACGACGATGACGGCCGTCACGACCGAGTTGTCCGAAAGCCTGGGCACCGCGCCCCAGGCCGGCCAGCCGCCCGGCGACCTGGCGCTGCAGAACGCCGCCCGGTTCGACCTGCGCCGCAACAAGGTCGCCATGCTGGCCGCGTTCGACCAGACGCTGAATGAGCGCGTCGCCCAGGAACTGAAACCGCGCGAGGAGTCCAAGCGCAGCTTCGCGGCCACCAACTGGCAATCGCTGACGCTGGTCGACGAGAGCGAAGTCGAGGGCCAGATGTACGCCACGCGCCTCGGCCAGCAGATCTGGCACGCGTGCGAGAGCGACCTCCGCGATCTGGCCTCCTACATGGCCTCGCTGCTGCAGAACGAGACGGCCGACCAGGAGCGCAACCCCTTGCGGGCCGACGTGGTCGGCGCGGCGGTCTACAAGGCGATCGAGGTCGCCTCCGACCAGCCCGAGACCCGCAAGCTGCTCGCCCGCGAGTACGGCAACGCGATGGCCCGGGCCATGCCCGGGTGCTACGCGCAGATCGTCGAAGGGCTGCAAAGCCGCGGCATCCAGCCGATGGCGCTGGCGGTGCGACAGGTCGAAGGGCCGGGCAACCAGTTGCCGGGTGTCACCTCGGGCTATGCCACGCTGAACAGCACCCGCGGCCAGCTCGACGGGCCTGCGACCGGCGCCCAGGGGGCCGGCACGTCGGGCTACGGCCCGCGCTCCGGCCTCGGCGGCCCGAACTCGGGCAGCGGCGGCGTGTCGTCGCGCTCGGACATCGCCTCGCAGGCCGGCTCGGGCGCGATGCTGGCGGACGCGCAGCTGATGGCGCTGCTGCGCCACCTCACCGCGGCCGCGAGCCGCCCCGGCGACCTCGACAGCATCCTCGCATCGAACTTCGGCGCGCCCGACGCCCGGGCCGGCGCGGCAACGTCGGCCTACGCGCCGGCCGGCGGGCCGCGCCCAGGCGGCGTCGGCACGGTGCCGATCGCGTCCGACGGCATGACGGGCCTGATGGCCGTCAACCTGATCCGCGCGCACCGCGAGGAACTGCTCCAGGCCTCGACCGGCAAGCTCGATCACATGGTGATCGACGTGGTCGGCAGCCTGTTCGACCAGATCCTCTCCGACTCGCGGGTGCCGCCGCAGATGGCGCGCCAGATCGCGCGGCTGCAGCTGCCGGTGCTGCGCGTCGCGCTGAACGACGCCACGTTCTTCTCCTCGCGCCGGCATCCGGTGCGGCGCTTCGTCAATCGGATCGCCTCGCTGGCATGCGCGTTCGAGGATTTCGAGGACGGCCCGGGCAAGCACTTCCTCGACCGGGTGCGCGAGCTGGTGCAGGAAATCGTCGAGGGCGATTTCGACCAGATCGAGCTGTACGGCGCCAAGCTCGGCGCGCTCGAGGACTTCATCGCCGACCAGACCGACGAGCAGGTGCGCCAGGGCGGCACGGTCGCCACGCTCGGCACCAAGGAAGCCGAGCTGCGCCTGCAGCAGCGCTACATGCTGCAGCTGCGCTCCTCGCTGCTGCCGCTGGCGCTGCCGGATTACCTGCAGGACTTCCTGCCACAGGTCTGGAGCCAGGCGCTGGTGCTGGCCTCGAACCGCGACGGGGCCGACTCCGATCGCTCGCTGCGCTACCGCCGCGCCGCGCGCGACCTGGTCATGAGCGTGCAGCCCAAGGGCTCGCCGCCGCTGCGCCAGAAGTTCCTGATGCAGCTGCCGCAGCTGATGAAGGACCTCAAGGAGGGCATGGCGCTGATCGGCTGGCCGGAGGCCGCGCAGCGCGACTTCTTCTCGCGCCTGCTGCCGGCCCACGCCGCGTCGCTCAAGACCCCGCCGCTGAGCGAGCTCGACCACAACATGCTGGTCAAGCAGCTCGAGAACATCTTCAACATCCCGGTGCCGGTGCCGAGCACGCTGTCGCCGTCCGACCCGGTGCCCGAGGTCGACGCCGAGGTGCTGGTCAAGCGCTTCTCGGCCGAGGAGGCGCAGCGCGTCGGCCTGATCACCGAGAGCGCGGTCGACTGGTCGGGCACGGTCGACATCGACCTCGGCCAGGACAGCGGCCACGATTCCGTCAACTCGACCACCGGCGATTCGTCCGAGGCCGACCTCCCGGGCATCGACATCGACATCGCGCTGTCCAGCGCCGACCCGCCCGAGCCGACCCGCGGCCCCCAGCTGATGGACCACGTGCGGCTCGGCTTCGCGTACCAGATGCACCTGAAGGACGAGTGGCAGAAGGTCCGGCTCGCGCACGTGAGCGCGGCGCGCAGCTTCTTCGTCTTCACCCGCGGCCGCAAGCACCAGGAGACGATCTCGATGACCGCGCGGATGCTGGCGCGCATGTGCGAGACCAACCGCTTCCGCGCAGTCGAGAGCGCCTACCTGATGGAGCGCGCGACGCACCGCGCGCGCCGCCAGCTCGCCGCGATGGCCGCGCCGCCGGCCGGCACCGCGCCCGCCACGCGCGTCTGAGCGCCGCGCTCAGGCCGCGGCCAGGCGCCGCGCCATCCGCAGCGCCGCCATCAGGCTGCGCGGATCGGCCCGGCCGGTGCCGGCGATGTCGAACGCGGTGCCGTGGTCCGGGCTGGTGCGCACGAACGGCAAGCCGAGCGTCACGTTCACGCCCTCTTCGACGCCGAGGTACTTGACCGGGATCAGCCCGTGGTCGTGGGTCATCGCGACGACGATGTCGAACTCGCCCGGGTGCCCCGGCGCATGGCGCGCGCGCATGAACACCGTGTCGGGCGCGTAGGGCCCGCTTGCGATGATGCCTTCGGCACGTGCCGCGTCGATCGCCGGGCCGATGATGCGCAGTTCCTCGTCGCCGAACAGCCCGCCCTCCCCGGCGTGCGGGTTCAGGCCGGCCACCGCGATGCGCGGCGCCGGCTGGCCCCAGCGTGCCGCGCTGCGGTGGGCGATGCGGATCGTCTCGAGCACCGCCTCGAAGGTGACCGCGTCGATCGCCCGGCGCAGCGAGAGGTGGATCGTCACCAGCACCGTGCGCAGCTCCTCGTTGGCCAGCATCATGCGCACCGGCGGCGGCGCTGCGGCGCCCGGCGACGCGAGGGCCTGCAGCATCTCGGTGTGCCCGGGGTAGCCGATGCCGGCGGCGGCGAGCGCCTCCTTGTGGATCGGCGCGGTGACGATGGCGGCGATCTCGCCGGCGCGCGCGAGCTCGACCGCGCGGGCGATGCACGCCCCCGCCGCCGCACCGGCGCGCGCGTCGATGCGGCCGATCGGCGCATCCAGCACGTCGGGCGGCAGCCCGGCAACCGGCAGCACGGGCAGGCAGTTCGGCGGAATCGTCAGCGCATCGGCCGGCGATGCGATGCGCGCGACGGCGAGCCGGCCGCCGGTCAGCGCCGCGGCGCGGCGCATCACGTCGACATCGCCCAGCACGAAGCAGCCGGCCGACTCCGCGCCGCGGAACAGTTGCGCGACGATCTCCGGGCCGATGCCGCAGGCGTCGCCCATGGTCAGGGCGATCGGCCCTGTCGGCCGCGCCGGGGCGCTTTTCGATGCAGTGGTCATGCGCGGCATTGTCGCGAATCGGCGCGCGCGCTCGCCGATAATCGAGTCTCCGCTCGGACACCCGGCGTCGCCCCTTTCACCACCCTCGAGGCTCCCGCACAGCGATGCGCAAAACCTGGCTCGTCTTCTCGCAGGCCGTCACCGTCGCGGTCGCGGTGCTGTTCGTCGTCGCGACGCTGAAGCCCGACTGGCTGCAGCGCGGGCCGGCCTCGGCGTCGCCGAGCATCGTCTCGATCACCAGCAGCCCGGGCGGCGCGCTGCCGCCGGCCGTCGGTGGTGGGGCGGTCACGAGCTACAGCGCCGCCGCGCGGCGCGCCTCGCCGGCGGTCGTGAGCATCACGGCCAGCAAGGCGCCGCCGCGCGGCGCCCGCAGCGACGACCCGGTGTTCCAGTTCTTCTTCGGCGACCGCGAGCGCCGGGGCCGTGGCGAACCGCAGATCGGCCTCGGGTCGGGCGTGATCGTCTCCGGCGAGGGCTACCTGCTGACGAACAACCACGTCGTCGACGGCGCCGACGACATCGAGGTGATGCTGACCGACGGCCGCCAGGCCCGCGCCAAGCTCGTCGGCACCGACCCGGAGACCGACGTGGCGGTGCTGAAGATCGAGCTCGACCGCCTGCCGTCGATCACCTTCGGCGATGCCGACCGGCTGCAGGTCGGCGATGTCGTGCTCGCGATCGGCAACCCGTTCGACGTGGGGCAGACGGTCACCTCCGGCATCGTCAGCGCGCTCGGCCGCAACAAGCTCGGCATCAACACCTTCGAGAACTTCATCCAGACCGACGCCGCGATCAACCCGGGCAATTCCGGCGGCGCGCTGGTCGACGCGACCGGCAACCTGCTCGGCATCAACACGGCGATCTACTCGCGCACCGGCGGCAGCCTGGGCATCGGGTTCGCCATCCCCGTGACGACCGCGCGCCAGGTGATGGAGGCGCTGATCAAGGACGGCCAGGTCACGCGCGGCTTCATCGGTGTGGAGCAGCGCGACCTGACCCCCGAGATCGCCCAGACGCTGAACCTGCCGATCCAGCAGGGCGTGCTCATCACCGGCGTCGTGCAGAACGGCCCGGCCAGCGCCGGCGGCCTGCGCCCCGGCGACGTGGTCGTGAGCGTGGCGGGCAGCACGGTGGCCAACAGCTACCAGTTGCTGAACGCGGTCGCGGCCCTCAAGCCCAGGGCGGTCGCCGCGATCGGCGTGCAGCGCGGCAGCCAGGCACTGACCGTCGACGTGACGATCGGCCAGCGCCCGAAACAGCGCACCGCGCTCCCCCGGCAGGAGTGAATGGTGCCCCCGGCTGCGGGTACGCAGCCACCCCCCGCGGGGGTCTCAGGCCGCTTGGGGGCGGCCCGGCGCTGGCCTGAGGGCGCCCCTCACCCGGCTCATGCGCTGGTGGTCTGATCTTCCGCAGGCGCCTGGGTGTGCTTGATGAAGAACCCGGCGGCGATGATGCCGACCTCGTACAGGATCACCATCGGGATCGCCAGCGAGAGCTGCGAGACCACGTCGGGCGGCGTCAGCACCGCGGCGATGATGAACGCCAGCACGATGAAATAGGAGCGGAAGTCCTTCAGCTTCTGGATGCTGACCACGCCGAGCCGCGCCAGCACGACCACCGCGATCGGCACCTCGAATGCGGCGCCGAACGCGATGAACATCGACAGCACGAAGCTCAGGTAGGCCTCGATGTCCGGCATCGCCGAGACGCTCTTCGGCGCGAAGCTCTGGATGAACGTGAACACCTGGCCGATGACGAAGAAGTAGCAGAACGCGACGCCGAGGAAGAACAGCAGCGAGCTCGACACCACCAGCGGCAGCACCATCCGCTTCTCGTGGGTGTACAGGCCCGGCGCGACGAACGCCCACACCTGGTACAGCACGACCGGCAGCGCCAGCATGAACGAGGCCATCAGCGTGATCTTGAGCGGCACCAGGAAGGGCGAGATCACCCCGGTGGCGATCAGGCCGGTGCCGGTGGGCATGTGGGCCGTCAGCGGCGCCGCGAGCATGTCGTACAGGTTCGACGGGCCGGGCCAGATCATCAGCACACCGAAGCAGATGCCGATCGCGATGGCCGCGCGCACCAGGCGGTCGCGCAGTTCGACCAGGTGCGAGACAAACGGCTGCTCGGTGCCCTCCATTTCGTCGGGCTTGTCGGAGTTGGTGTTCATCGCGTCACGCCGCCGAGCGCGGCGGCCGGAAGCGCGCCACGCGGGCGGCACCCGACTGCGCCTTCACCCGGACCCCGGCGCGCTGCTTGTACCACTGCGGCGTCGCGCCCCGCTTCAGGCGCCAGTTCTTCTTCGGGTGCTTGTACTCGGGCGGCGGCGGCGTCCAGGACTGGTGCTGGCCGCTGTTCGGCGGCAGGATGCCGTTGTCGGCATCGGTCCAGGTGCTTTCCAGGTCGGTCTTCGTCTGGCTCACGTGGCTGGAGACCGTCTGTTCGACATTGCGTGCCGCGTCCTCGAACTCGGTCTTCATCTTCTTGAGCTCTTCGAGCTCGATCGACCGGTTGACCTCGGCCTTGACGTCGGCCACGTAGCGCTGCGCCTTGCCCACGAGATGGCCGACCGTGCGCGCGACCCGAGGGAGCTTCTCCGGGCCGATCACGATCAGGGCGACCGCGCCGATCAGCGCGATCTTGTCGAAGCCGAAGTCGATCACGTCGATTCAGCCCGTCGGGACGTGCCGGTCACGACTTGGTCTTCGCTTCCACGTCGACCGTGTTGGCCTCGTTCGCCCGCGTCGTGTTGACCTGCGCCGGCGGCGCAGCCGGCGTCTCGGCGGTGGCGGTGCCACCGTCCTTCACACCGTCCTTGAAGCCCTTCACCGCGCCACCGAGATCGGAGCCGATGTTCTTGAGCTTCTTCGTGCCGAAGATCAGCACGACGACCAGCAACACGATCAGCCAGTGCCAGATGCTGAATGAACCCATGATTGTTTCTCCAAACGACTTTCGAGGAATTCTAGGGTACCGCTTATCGATTAGCCCTTCGCCCAGGGTCGAGGACCGCCCATCACGTGCATGTGGACGTGCTGCACTTCCTGGCGGCCGTCCTCACCCGTGTTGATCAGCGTGCGGAAACCGTTCGTGACGTCGAGCTGGCGCATCAGTTCCGGCGCCATCGACAGCATGCGGCCGAGCAGCGGCGCGTGCCGCTGCTCGAGCTCGTACATCGTCGCGACATGCTCCTTCGGGATCACCAGCACGTGCACCGGCGCCCACGGCGCGATGTCGTGGAAGACGAGCAACTCGTCGTCCTCGTACACCTTGCGGCTCGGGATCTTGCCGTCGACGATCTTGCAGAAGATGCAGTTCGGGTCATGAGCCATCTGAACCTCACTCCGGCATCGCGCGGCGATCGCTGAGCGCCAGCCAGCCGCGGATGACGCGGTAGAGGAACCAGATCGAGATGATCGCCCAGGCGATCCACCCCGGGATCAGGAACAGCAGCCACAGCGGGATCGTCACGACGTACAGCACGCCGGCCCACAGCACGCTGCGGATGCGCCAGCGGAAGTGCGATTCCTGCCAGGTGCCGCGCGCGTCGTCCTTCTTGACCAGGTCGAGCACGAACGCGGCGATCAGCAGCAGGATGCTCGCCTGCACGCCCGGCAGCACGGCCGTGACCGCGACGATCGCATGCAACCCGTAGCTGATGTGGCCGATGGTGCGCAGCGAATCGTCGCGCTTCACGGCGCTGCTGCCGTTTTCGATGATGTCGTTCATGTCCCGTCCTTCTCCCGCTGTTGCGACCTGCGGGCCGCGAATTCTTCCAGGCCCGACTGCGCGCCGCGGCGCTCCAGTTCGGCCAGCACGTCGGCCGGCTTCAGGCCGTAGGCACTGAGCGCCAGCATGCAGTGGAACCAGAGGTCGGCGACCTCGCCGACGATCTTCGGCCGCTCACCGTCCTTGCAGGCCATCACCACCTCGGTGGCCTCCTCACCGATCTTCTTCAGGATGGCGTCGTTGCCCTTGTGGAACAGGCGCGCCACGTAGCTCTTGTCCGGGTCGCCCAGCTTGCGCTGCTCGATCACGCCGGCGAGGCGCTCCAGGGTGTCGTTCATGGTGGCAGTCATTTGTAGATGCTTTCCGGGTCTTTCAAGACCGGGTCGACGGCTTTCCACTCGCCGTCCTTCAACTGCTGGAAGAAGCAGGAATGGCGCCCGGTGTGGCAGGCGATGCCGGCTTCGTGGGCCGCGTGGCCGAGTTGCTCCACCTTCAGCAGCACCACGTCGTTGTCGCAATCCAGGCGCAGCTCGTGCACCTTCTGCACGTTGCCGCTCTCCTCGCCCTTGTGCCACAGGCGCTGGCGCGAGCGGCTGAAATACACCGCCTCGCCGAGCTCGGCCGTCCTGGCGAGCGCCTCGCGGTTCATGAACGCGAACATCAGCACGTCGTTGCTGCCGATCTCCTGCGCGATGGCCGGCACGAGGCCGTTCGCGTCCCACTTGATGTCGTCCAGCCAGTTCATGCGGGCAGTGTAGTGGCGCCTTCGAAACCCCGTTCCTCGGCGAACCAGCGCAGCACGGGCAGCGTGCCCGGCAGCACCGGCGTCACATTGACAGGCAGGTCCTGCCAGGCCATCGCCTGCCGCTCGCGCATCTCGAACGCGCCGGTCCAGTCGAACACCTTGCAGAAGTGCAGCCGGACGCGCGCGTGCTCGTAGTCGACGATCTCGACCTTCCACGGCTGCACCGCGCCGATCTCGATGCCGATCTCCTCGACCAGCTCGCGCCGGAGCGCGGCCTCGACCGTCTCGCCGGCTTCCAGCTTGCCGCCCGGGAACTCCCAGTAGCCGGCGTAGACCTTGCCTTCAGGGCGCGAGGTCAGCAGGAACCGGCCGCATGGATCGATCAGCACGCCGACGGCCACGTCGACCGGCGTGCGCTCGGCGCCGCCGCTCATGCGTGATGCCGCCCGGCGTAATCCTTCGCGAACTGGAACGCGACGCGCCCGGATCGCGAGCCGCGCTCCAGCGCCCAGACCAGGCTCTCCTGCCGCGCCGCGGCGATCGCGTCCTCCGGCACGCCGGCGCCGCGCAGCCACTGCGCGACGATCGCCAGGTACTCGTCCTGGCTGAACGGGTAGAAGCTGACCCACAGGCCGAAGCGCTCGCTCAGCGAGATCTTCTCCTCGACGACCTCGCCGGGGTGCACCTCGCCGTTCTCCAGGTGCTGGTACGTGAGGTTCTCCTTCATGTACTCGGGCAGCAGGTGGCGGCGGTTGCTGGTGGCGTAGATCAGCACGTTGTCGCTGGCCTGCGAGACCGATCCGTCGAGGATGGACTTCAGCGCCTTGTAGCCGGGCTCGCCCTCGTCGAAGCTGAGGTCGTCGCAGAACACGATGAAGCGCTCGGGGCGCTCGGCGACCAGGTCGACGATGTCCGGCAGGTCGACGAGGTCGGCCTTGTCGACCTCGATCAGCCGCAGCCCGCGGTCGGCGAACTCGTTCAGGCAGGCCTTGATCAGCGAGCTTTTTCCCGTGCCGCGCGCGCCGGTCAAGAGCACGTTGTTGGCGCCGAAGCCGTCGACGAACTGCTGGGTGTTGCGCAGCAGCCGCTCCTTCTGCGGCTCGACCTCGACCAGCGAGCCCAGCCGGATCGGCGCCACGTGCCGCACCGGCTCGATCACGCCCGAGCCGCCCCGCTTGCGGTAGCGGAACGCGATCGAGGCCGCCCAGTCCGGGTCGGTCAGCGGGTGCGGCAGCACCGCCTCCAGGCGGCCGAGCAGCGCCTCGGCGCGGGTGATCAGGTGCAGCAGGGGGTCGGTGGGTTCAGACATGCGGCGGCAGTTTAGCGGCGCACCGGCCGGGCGCTCAGACGCGCTTGACGAGCCCGGGCCGCGGCTGCAACTCGAAGACCCGATCCGGCGCGGCCGCGAAAACGCGCTCGCCGGGCCGCGGCCGGATCGCCTGCATGCCGGTGAACGCGCCGAACGCCGGCAGCACGCCGACCCGCTCCGAGAACCAGAAGCACGGCAGGCGGTGCCAGTCGTGCGCGCGCCCGCCGACGCTGACGCACGGGTGCAGGTGCCCGGCCAGCACGTAGGCGCCGGCCATCGGCCGCGGGTGGTGCGCGAGTGCCAGGCCGCGCAGCGCGACCGGCTCGTCGAAGGGCTGGATGTCGAGCGCGGCCGGCGGGTCGCCGGCGCGGTCGTCGTGGTTGCCCCGCACCAGCGTCATCTCGACCGGGCCGTGCAGCTCGCGCCAACGCCGCACGGCGGCGAATGTGTCCGGCGCGAGCGAGCGCGCCGAGTGCAGGAAGTCACCGAGGAACACGACCCGCTTCACATCGAGCCGCTGGATCAGGCGGGTCAGCACGCCGAGCGTCTCGCCGGTGGTGCCGGCCGGCACCGGCACGCCGAGCTGGCGGAAGCTGGTCGCCTTGCCGATGTGGGCGTCGGCCACGAGCAGGGTGTCGCACTCGGGCAGGAAGACCACCTTCTCCGGCAGCAGCAGCAGCGTCTGGCCGGCGACCTGCAGCGAGACGGTCGCCACCGCGTGCATGGCCGGTCCGCTCAGGAGGCCAGCATCCGCAGCGCGGTGTCCAGGTGCTCGGTCGGGCTGCGCTTGAAGCCGGAGCGCGCATAGAGCTGCAGCCGGCCGACCGCGAAGGCCTTGAGCACCGAGGCCTGCGCGTTCGCGTCGACCGTCGGCGTGGACGAGCCGGCGGCATCGGCCATGCCGCGCAGGCTCTGCCGCAGCTGCGACTCGAAGCGGTCGAAGAACTGGTTCATGCGCGCGAGCAGCCGCTCGTTCTCGAACACCAGCGCGTCGCCGACCATCACGCGCGCCATGCCGGGGTTCTTCTCGGCGAACTGCAGCAGCACGGTCAGCATCTTCTGCACCTGCAGGTTCGACGCCGCTTCGCGCTCGTGGATCTGGTTGATCAGCGTGAACACGGTCTGCTCGATGAACTCGATCAGGCCCTCGAACATCTGCGCCTTGCTGGCGAAGTGGCGGTACAGCGCCGCCTCCGACACATCGAGCCGGGCCGCGAGCGCGGCGGTGGTGATGCGATCGGCGCCCGGCTGCTCGAGCATGTTGGCAAGCGTCTGCAGGATCTGCACGCGGCGCTCCCCGGGCTTGGGACGCTTGCGGACCGGCGCCAGCGCCACGACGGCGGGCGACGCCTCGGCCGCTGCAACATCGGTTGTCGGTTCGACCGGTCCGGGCTCGCTGGGGTCTGAGTGGGAAGTCATCCGAGCGTGAGCAACTGTTGCAGCGATCGAATTTTGGCACACACGTACCGCGGGCTCGGGCAAGGGTGAACACCAACTTCGCGGGCCTTGAAACCGGCGTTGGAACCGCTGTTCGCGCCGCCGCGCAGGTGGCCGCGGAAGCGCCCTTCGAGGTAGCGCCTCATCCACGCCGTCTTCATGCCGATGCTGCGCGCCGCCTTCTGGTTCTCCAGCATGTCCTCGACGAGCACGCAGTCGACCGGCCGCACGCGCAGGCGCACGGCGATGTGGCGGAACAGGCGCGCATCGGGCTTGGGACGCAGCTGGCCGAACATCGACATGTCCTCGATGCTGATCACGCCGTCGAACAGGGGCGTCAGCCGCAGCGTGTCGAGCACGCGCATCGTGTAGGCGCGCGGCGCGTTCGTCAGCACGTAGCGGCGCCCGCGCAACCGGGCCAGCGCGGCGCGGTCGTGCAGGCTGGTGCGCAGCCGGTCTTCCATGCCGGGGTGGCGGTGCGTGGCCTCCAGGAAGTGCGCGGCCTGGACGCCGTGGTGGCGCACCAGCCCGAGCAGCGTGGCGCCGTATCGGTTCCAGTACTGCAGGCGCAGGCGTGCGGCCTCGGCCGGCTCCATGCCGAGGTGGCCGACCATGTACTCGTTCATCGCCAGGGTGGTCTGGCCGAACGCGGCGTGGCTGGCGTCGTGCAGCGTGTTGTCCAGGTCAAAGAGCCAGACCCGAGCGCGCGGGCGGCCGACGTGGCGCTTCATGCGTGCGCGACCCGCGAGCCGCGTGCGCTCAGCCCCCAGATGCTGCCCATCAGCAGCGCACCGCCCAGCCACTGGCCGGCGCTCAGGTGTTCACCGAGGATCAGCGCCGACAGCGCCACCGCCGTCAGCGGCTCGACCAGCGTCGCCACCGTCAGCGCCGTCGGCGTGAGCCGCGCCGCGCCCCAGCTGAACGCCAGCAGGGCGAGCGCCGCGGTGACGACGCCCAGGTAGAGCAGCCAGGCCTCCGGCGCGACCTCGGCCGGCCACGCGATCGGCCGGTACAGGCCGGTCAGGCCCATCACGACCGCCGCCACGACGGTCAGGCAGGTCGTCATCGGCCCGGCGCCCAGCGTCTGCGACATGCGCCCGCTGACCAGCGTGAACGCGGCGTACAGCATCGCCGACGCGATCGAGAAGCCGACGCCGATCAGCATCGTGGCCCCCGACACCGCTTCGCTCGTGCCGCCGTGCCGCATGACGATCAGCGCGGTGCCGGTCAACGCCGCGGTCAGCACGGCCAGCAGCGAGGCGTCGAGCCGCTCCTGCCCGCGCGCGACCGCCACGGCCGTCACCAGCACCGGCGCCAGGCACAGCGAGATCAAGGTCGGAATCGACGCGCCGATGCGCTCGATGCCGAGGAACCAGCACAGCACGTACAGCGCCATGCAGGCGCCGGAGGCGATCACCAGCCCGAGTTGCGGCCGGACCGCGCGCCACAGCGCCGGCCGCCCGAACACCGCCAGCAGCACGACGCTGCCGACGACGAAGCGCCAGAACGAGATCGTCTCGGGGCTGAAGCCGTGCCGGACGATCAGCAGGTTGACGACCAGCGCGCCGGTGCCCCACAACGCGCCTGCGCCGCAGGCGGCGAGCAGCGCGGCGGTCGAGCGGTCGTGGCGCTGCAAGCTCAGTGGGACCGGATCATCGTGCCGTAAGCCTGCTCGGTCAGCACTTCCAGCAGCATCGCGTGCGGCACGCGGCCGTCGATCACGTGGACCGTGTTGACGCCGTTCTTGGCCGCGGCGAGCGCCGAGTCGATCTTGGGCATCATGCCGCCGCTGATCGTGCCGTCGGCGAACAGCTCGTCGATCTCGCGTGCGCTCAGGTTGGTGAGCAGCTTGCCCGACTTGTCCAGCACGCCCGGGATGTTGGTCAGCATGATCAGCTTCTCGGCCTTCAGCACCTCGGCCAGCTTGCCGGCGACCACATCGGCGTTGATGTTGTAGTTCTCGTTGTCGGCGCCGAAGCCGAGCGGCGAGATCACCGGGATGAACTGGTCGTCCTGCAGCGCCTTGACGACGCTCGGGTCGATCGACTCGATCTCGCCGACGTTGCCCATGTCGTGCACCTTGCTCGGGTCCTTCAGGTCGACCATCTTGAGCTTGCGGGCGCGGATCAGCCCGCCGTCGCGCCCCGTCAGGCCCACGGCCTTGCCGCCGGCCACGTTGATCAGGCCCACGATGTCCTGCTGCACCTGGCCGGCCAGCACCCACTCGACGACTTCCATCGTCTCGTCGTCGGTCACCCGCATGCCCTGGATGAAGGTGCCCTTCTTGCCGACCTTGGCCAGCGCCTCCTCGATCTGCGGCCCGCCGCCGTGCACCACCACCGGGTTCAGTCCGACGAGCTTGAGCAGCACCACGTCCTCGGCGAAATCCTGCTGCAGCGCCGGGTCGGTCATGGCGTTGCCGCCGTACTTGATGACGATGGTCTTGCCGTGGAACTTGCGGATGTAGGGCAGCGCCTGGGCCAGGATCTCGGCCTTGTCGCGCGGCGAGATGTGCGTCAGGTCGGGGGCATCCGCAGGCGAGGCAGGAGCGGTTTTCGGCGCGTCGGAAGTCATGGGCGGCTCGGCGTTGGCGAATTGAAAATCGATTGTAGAGGCCGGGCCCGCTGACGATTGCTCACGAAATAGTGCGCACGCGCGGCCTTGACGGCACAATCGCGCTCACGCATGCAGTTCGCCACGCTCCTCCCCGTCCGCCCCACCGCCTTTCTCGGCCAGGTGCTGATCGCTGCGTTCGAGGCGTTGCGCGGGCAGTGGCAGTTCCGCCTCAAGGATCTCGGCCGCGTGATGGCCGATTGCAGCGCCCGCGCCGTGCCGATCGTCACCGTCGTCAACGTGCTGGTCGGGGCGATCCTGGCCTTCGTCGGTGCGGTGCAGCTGGTCAAGTTCGGCGCCGGGATCTATGTGGCCGATCTGGTCGGCATCGCGGTCGCGCGCGAGATGGCGGCGATCATCACCGCGGTGGTGATGGCCGGGCGCACCGGCGCGGCCTTCGCAGCCGAGCTGGCCACGATGCAGGCCAACGAGGAGGTCGACGCGCTCGAGGTGCTGGGCCTGAACGCCATCAACTTCCTGGTGCTGCCGCGGGTCACCTCGCTGCTGCTGATGATGCCGCTGCTGTACGTCTACGGCTGCGTGACCGGGCTGATCGGCGGCATGGTGGTGGCCGGCGGCATGCTCGGCATCTCGCCCGCGGCCTACCTCGACCGCACGCTCGACGCGCTCGACTGGTCGCACCTCGGCCTCGGCTTCGCCAAGTCCTTCGTGTTCGGCGCGCTGATCGGCATGGTCGGCAGCTATTGCGGCCTGTACGCCGAGCGCAATGCCGAGGGCGTGGGCGTGGCGACGACCAACGCCGTGGTCATCAGCATCGTCGGCATCATCGTGCTCGACGCCATCTTCGCGATCGTCGCGAACGCGCTGGGCATCTGAGCATGGCCGCGCCGCTGCTCGCCGTCCGCCAGCTCGAGATGCGCTTCGGCGAGCGCCTGATCCAGACCGGCATCGATTTCGAGGTCGAGCGCGGCACGATCTTCGCGATCATGGGCGGCAGCGGCTGCGGCAAGAGCACGCTGCTCAAGCACCTGGTTGGCCTGCTGCCGCCGGCCGAAGGCACGGTGACCTACAACGGGGTCGACTACTGGCAGGCCGACGAGGAAGGCCAGGCGCAGTTGCGCACCGGCTTCGGCATGCTGTTCCAGAGCGCGGCGCTGTGGTCGTCGATGACGATCCTCGAGAACGTCTGCCTCCCGCTGGAGCAGGCCGGCAAGCTCGACGAGGCGCAGCGCGAGGCCCGCGCCCGCGAGGTGCTCGACTGGGTGGATCTCGGCAAGTTCGCCGACTTCTTCCCGTCCGACCTGTCGGGCGGCATGAAGAAGCGCGCCGGCCTGGCCCGCGCGATCGCGACCGAGCCGCCGCTGATCTTCCTCGACGAACCCTCCGCCGGCCTCGACCCGATCAGCTCCAAGCGCCTGGACGACCTGGTGCTGATGATCCGCGAGCGCACCGGCGCGGCCGTGGTGTTCGTCAGCCACGAACTGCCGAGCCTGTTCGCGATCGCCGACGACGGCATCTTCCTCGACGCCGAGAGCAAGTCGCCGATCGCGCACGGCTCGCCCAGCGTGCTGCGCGACACCGCCACGCACCCGACCGTGCGCGCCTTCCTGGCCCGCGAAGAGCCGCCGCCGCCCGTACCATCCGCAACCACGCCCACCACCGCCACCCCATGAAACGAAACGCCCTGTTGATCGGTGCCTTCGTGATCGCCGCGCTCGCGATGGTCGTGATCGGCGTGCTCTGGCTGAGCGGCAACGACCTGTTCAAGAAGCAGCAGGAGGCGATGATCTACTACAAGGGCAACGTCACCGGGCTGTACGTGGGCGCGCCGGTCGGCTTCCGCGGCGTGGCGATCGGCCAGGTCGAGAACATCGACATCCAGGTCGACAGCGCGACGCTGAAGGCGCTGGTGCCGGTGCGCATCCGGCTGCGCACCGATGCCATGCACTTCAGCGGCGCCGAGAAGGGCGCACCGGTCGACGTGGCGACGCTGGTGCAGCGCGGCCTGCGCGCCCGCCTGGTGGCGCAGAGCTTCGTGACCGGCCAGAAGTCGATCGAACTGGATTTCGTGCCGAACACGCCGTCCACGCTGGTGGGCGGTGGCACCCGGCCCGAGATCCCGGCGCTGGCCGAGCGCTTCGGCGCGCTGATCGACCAGGTCGCCGAGCTGCCGCTGGCCGACACGGTGCAGGAGATCCGCGAGACGGTGAAGGAGCTGCGCGGCACGCTGACCTCCGTGCAGCGCACCCTCGACGGCACCCAGAAGGTGCTGGCCAGCGCGTCCAGCGAAGTCGGCCAGGCGGGCACCGCCTCGCGCGAGACGCTGCGGGTCGCGAGCGAGGCGATCCGGCAGGTGCAGGTCAATTCGGCCGCCACATTGGCGTCGATCACGCAGTTGTCGGATGCGACCAAGCAGACCGTGGTCGCGGCGCAGCCGGACCTGCAGCGCACGCTGGCCGGCACGCGCGAGGCGGCCGAATCGGCCAAGCTCGCGATGAACCGGGTCGCCGAGATGACCGCGCCGGACGCCGCGCTGCGCGCCGATCTCGACGCCGCGCTGCGCGACCTGTCGCAGGCAGCGCGCGGCCTGCGCGACTGGAGCGAATTGCTGGAAGAGAAGCCCAACGCCGTCATCTTCGGGAACCGACGCGAATGAAACTGATGCCCTACATCGCGCGATTCGCGCTGGTCGCCGCGGTGCCCGTCCTGCTCGCCGCGTGCGCGTCGTCGTCACCGGCGCCGGTGCTGCTGACGCTCCCGCCCGTCGTGGTGCCGGCCGGCGCGGCTGCGCCGGCCTCGGCCGCGCCCGCGCTGATCGCGGTGCGACGGATCGCGATCCCGGAGTACCTGGTCTCGCGCCGGGTGCGCTACCGCGCCGATGCCGCCACGCTGGCCGAATGGCCGAACACCTACTGGGCCGAGCGGATCGAGATCGGCGTGTCGCGCGAGTTCGCGTCGGCGCTGCGCCAGCAACTGCCGGGCTGGACGATGTGCGACACCAGCTGCGGCGACCACGTGCCCTCGCTCGCGCTGCAGGTCGCCATGGTGCCGATGGACTACGTGCGCAGCGGCCAGAAGCTGCAGGCCAAGGCGCGCATCACGCTGAGCGGCGCCGGTGCACCGGCCAAGGTGCTGGCCACGCGCGATCTGGGCGTGGACATCCCCGCGACGGCCGACACCGCGCAGGGCCACGCCCAGGCGATCTCCACGCTGATCGAGAAGGTCGCGGCCGAAGCCGCGACCTTGGTCCGCGACGCGAAACCCTGACCGGGGTCAGAAGTGGATGCCGCGCATCATCTCGGCCATCGCCATGGCCTCGGGTGACAGCGTGGCCTTGCCACCCTTCTCGCCCTTGGCGGCGGCGCTGTCCGGGAACATGCGGAAGGTCGTGTTCATCAGGATCTGAGTGATGCGCGGCACCGCCGCGTGCAGCAGCTCGACCGAGATGCCCAGGCGCGTGGCCACGCGCACCGGCTTGTCGACGCACGCCTGCACGATCAGGTCGGACGCCTCGTCGGTCGAGAGCAGCGGCATGTTGTCGTAGATCTTGGTCGGCGCGGTCATCGGCGTGCGCACCAGCGGCATGTTGACCGTCGTGAACGTGATGCCCTGGTCGGCGAACTCGCTGGCGGCGCAGCTGGTCCACGCATCGAGCGCAGCCTTGCTCGCCACATACGCCGAGAAGCGCGGCGCGTTGACCAGCACGCTGATCGAGCTGATGTTGACGACGTGGCCGCGCTTCTTCGCGACCATGCCGGGCAGCAGCCCGGTGGTGATGCGCAGCGAGCCGAAGTAGTTCAGCTGCATCGTGCGCTCGTAGTCGTGGAAGCGGTCGTAGCTGGCCTCGATCGCGCGGCGGATCGAGCGGCCGGCGTTGTTGATCAGGAAGTCGACGCCGCCGTGATCGGCCTGCAGCTGCGCCACGAAGGCCTTGCAGCTCGCCTCGTCGGCGATGTCGGCCGAGTACACGTGGACGATCGCGTCCTTGCCCGCCTCGGCCAGGATCTCCTGGCGCGCTTCCTCGAGCTTGGCGGCGTCACGCGCGCAGATGATCGTGATGGCCCCGGCCTTCGCGAATTTGACCGCCGCGGCCAGGCCGATGCCCGACGAGCCGCCGGTCACCAGCACCACCTTGCCGCCGACCGTGCCGCGCAGCGACTTGTCGATCAGCAGCGCCGGGTCGAGGTGCCGCTCCCAGTAGTCCCACAGCCGCCACGCGTAGTCGCGCAGGTTCGGACATTCGATGCCCGAGCCCTTCAGCGCCGCCAGCGTCTCGCGGCAGTCGTAGCGGGTCGGGAAATTGATGAAGGTCATCATGTCGTCCGGCAGGCCCAGATCCTTCATGACCGCGGCGCGCACGCGGCGCACCGGCGCGAGCGCCATCATTCCCTTCTTGACACTCTTCGGGATGAAGCCGAGCAGCGCCGCGTTGATGAACAGGTTCATCTTCGGCGCGTGCGCGGCCTTGCTGAAGATGTCGAGCACGTCGCCGACGCGGTAGCCGTTCGGGTCGACGAGGTGGAAGCACTTCTTGTTCAGCTCGGCCTTCGAGTGGCTGATGTGGTCGAGCGAGGCGACGACGAAATCGACCGGCACGATGTTGATGCGCCCGCCTTCGAGGCCGACGCTCGGCATCCACGGCGGCAGGATCTGGCGCATGCGCTGGATCAGCTTGAAGAAGTAGTACGGGCCGTCGATCTTGTCCATCTCGCCGGTCAGCGAATCGCCGACGACCAGCGCCGGGCGGTACACCGTCCACGGCACCTTGGCCTCCTTGCGCACGATCTTCTCGCTCTCGTGCTTGGTCATGAAGTACGGGTGGTCCAGGCCCTCGGCCTCGTCGAACATGTCCTCTCGGAACACGCCTTCGTACATGCCGGCCGCGGCGATCGAACTCACATGGTGCAGGTGGCCGGCGTCGATCGCCTTGGCGAACTCGACCGCATTGCGTGTGCCCTCGATGTTGACCTTGACCTGCGATTCCTCGTCGGCCGACAGGTCGTAGACCGCGGCCAGGTGGTAGACGTGGTCGACCTTGCCCTTGAGCTTCTTGATGTCGTCGGCGGCGACGCCCAGCTTCTTGGAAGTCAGGTCGCCATAGACCGGGACCGCCTTCGCCTTCGTCGTGCCCCAGTACTCGAGCAGCCCCGCGACCTTGCCTTCGCTTTCCGGGCGCAACAGGAAGGAGACAGTCGCGCCGCGCCGCTCGAGCAAGGTCTTGACCAGACGCTTGCCGATGAAGCCGGTCGCGCCGGTGACGAAATAGTGCATGGGGTGATCCTCCGTGGGCGCTCAAAGTGGCAGCGGCGATTCTTGACCAAAGCCCCGCGCGGCTTGCCTGCGATTTACCCGGAGCGGCACGCCCGCAAATTAGGATGCGCTCCCTATGACAGCTGCCTATAGTCGGCGCGCATCAACACATCGAGGACTCGCACCATGGTCAAGAAGCTCAAGCAGATGGCTGACAAGCAAGCCGCCAACACCGGCCGCCTGTTCGACAGCGCGCTTGCCGGTCAGGTCAAGGACTCGGCGCAGCAGATCTGGCTCGCCGGCATGGGCGCGTTCTCGCGCGCGCAGGCCGAGGGCACCAAGGTGTTCGAGGCGCTGGTCAAGGAAGGCACGAGCCTGCAGAAGAAGACCACCTCGGCCGCGGAAGACCGGCTGAGTGAAGTCACCAGCAAGATGAGCGGCATGGCCAGCGACGTGCAGGCCAAGGCCGGCCAGCACTGGGACAAGCTCGAAGGCATCTTCGAGGAGCGCACCGCCCGCGCCCTCAACAAGCTGGGCGTGCCGTCGGCCAAGGACGTGGACGCACTGATGGCGCGCATCGACGACCTGAGCACCAAGGTCGCGAAGCTGTCGAAGGCCGCACCGGCCAAGACCGCGGCGAAGAAGGCCGCCGCCACGCCGGCCGCCAAGGCGCCGGCCAAGAAGGCCGCGGTGAAGCGCGCCGCCGCCAAGAAGGCCGCGGCCGCCTGATCGGGCGCACGATCGACCGGACGGGGCGCTGCGGCGCCCCTTTTCATGCCCGGTCGACATGCGGCTGATCGCCAATTTCTGTTTCCCGCTCCCTGTCCCTCATGACCCGCTCCCTCTCACCGCGCATCGGCCTGGCCCTGGCCGGCGGCGGCCCGCTCGGCGCGATCTACGAGATCGGCGCCCTCTGCGCGCTCGAAGAATCGCTCACCGGCCTCGACTTCACCGATTGCCACAGCTATGTGGGCGTCTCGGCGGGCGGCTTCATCGCCGCCGGCCTGGCCAACGGCATGAGGCCGCGCGAGCTGTGCGCCTCGTTCATCGAGAACGTCGGCGCCGCCCACGACATCTTCGAGCCGGCCTTGCTGATCCGCCCCGCGTGGGGCGAGTTCGCGCGGCGCATCGCCACCCTGCCCGGCCTGGCCGCCGGCGCGGCGCTGCGCTATGCGTTCACGCGGCGCTCGCTGTCGAGCACCGTCGAACAGCTCGGCCGCGTGCTGCCCACCGGCTTGTTCTCGAACGCGATGATCGACGTGCAGCTGCAGCGCCAGTTCGATGCGCCCGGCCGCACCAACGACTTCCGCCGGCTGAAGCGCAAGCTGGTGCTGGTCGCGACCGACCTCGACAGCGGCGAGTCGGCGCCCTTCGGCCAGCCCGGCTTCGACCACGTGCCGATCTCCAAGGCGGTGCAGGCGAGCGCCGCGCTGCCGGGCCTGTTCCCGCCGGTCGAGATCGACGGCCACCACTATGTCGACGGCGCGCTGAAGAAGACGCTGCATGCGTCCGTGCTGCTCGACGAGGGCCTGGACCTGCTGATCTGCCTGAATCCGCTGGTGCCGTTCGACAGCACGCATGCGACGCACCCGCGCGTGCTCGCGCGCGCCGGCGAGGCGATCCCGCGGCTGGTCGACGGCGGGCTGCCGGTGGTGCTCTCGCAGACCTTCCGCACGCTGATCCACTCGCGCCTGGAGATCGGCATGAAGGGCTACGAGCGCAGCCACCCCGGCACGACGATCGTGTTGTTCGAGCCCGACCAGCGCGACCGGGCCATGTTCCTCGCCAACACCTTCAGCTACTCGCAGCGCCGCACGCTGGCCGAGCACGCCTACCAGCAGACGCGGCGAATGCTGCGCTCGCGCCGCGGCCGGCTCGCCGCGCAACTCGCGCCGCACGGCGTGCGCATCGACGCGGCGGTGCTCGACCAGCCGCGTCGCCTGCTCAGCCCGGTGCGTGCCGCCACGCGCAACACCGCGCAAGCGCTGCACCGGCTCGAGGAAGTGCTGGACGACCTGGACGACCTGCTGGTCACGCACGGCGCCTGAGCGGCGCCGCCGGCCTCAACCGAGGTAGCGCGATTCGAGGTGGCGCCTGAAGTGCGCCGGGTTCAGCGTCTCGCCGGTCGCGCGGGCCGCGAGCTCGGCGGTCGGCCAGCGGCTCGCCTGCGACCAGATGTGCTTGCGCAGCCAGTCGAACGCAGGCGACAGGTCGCCGGCCGCGACGCGCGCATCGAGATCGGGATGCGCCTGGCGGATGGCCGCGAACCACTGCGCGGCGTACATCGCGCCCAGCGTGTAGCAGGGGAAATAGCCGAACGCGCCGCCGGTCCAGTGCACGTCCTGCAGCGGGCCGTCGCGGTAGTTGCCGCGGGTGTCGATGCCGAGGAGTGCCTGCATGCGCTCGTCCCAGCGCGCGGGGATGTCGTCGGCCGCGAGGCTGCCGTCGATCAGCTGCTTCTCGATGCCGTAGCGCAGGATCACGTGCGCCGGGTAGGTGAGCTCGTCGGCATCGACCCGGATGAAACCGGGCGCCACCCGCGTCATCAACCGGTGCAGGTTGCCGGGCTCGAACGCCGCCTGGTCGCCGAAGTGCTTGCGCAGCAGCGGCGCCAGCAGCTCGGCGAACGCACGGCTGCGCCCGAGCTGCATCTCGAAGCTCAGGCTCTGGCTCTCGTGGATGCCCATCGAGCGGGCGCGCGCCACCGGCTGGCCCAGCCACGCGCGCGGCAGGCCCTGCTCGTAGCGGGCGTGGCCGGTCTCGTGGATCGTGCCCAGCAGGCTCTGCATCAGGTCGTCTTCGCGGTAGCGCGTGGTCAGCCGCGTGTCCTCGGGCACGCCGCCGCTGAACGGGTGCGCGCTCTCGTCGAGCCGGCCGGCGTCGAAATCGAAGCCGAGCAAGGCCATCACGTCGAGGCTCAGCGCGCGTTGCGCCGCCTTGGGAAACGGGCCGACCGGCGCGATCACGTCCTCGCGCGCCTGGCGATCGCGCACCTGCACCACCAGGGCGGGCAGCCACTGCTGCAGGTCGCCGAAGACACGGTCGACCTCGGCGCTGGTGGTGCCGGGCTCGTACTGGTCCATCAGCGCGTCGTAGGGCGCCAGGCCGGTCTCGTCCGACAGGCGCTGCGCGACCTCGCGGCCCAGCCGCAGCACCTCGCGGAAGTTGTCGAGGAACCCGAGCCAGTCGTTCGCCGGGCGCTGGGTGCGCCACGCGTGCTCGCAGCGCGCGCCGGCACGGGTGATGGCCTCGACCAGCGCCTGCGGCAGCGCGTTCGACGCGCGCCACTCGCGGCGGATCTCGCCGAGGTTGGCGCGGGCGAACGGATCGATCGCTTCGGTCGCGGCACGCGCCATCAGATCGACCAGCCGGGGATCGGTGCGCAACCCGTGCAGCAGCCCCTCCATCTCGGCCATCGCCTCGGCGCGGGCGGTGTTGCCCTTGGGCGGCATCATCGCCGCCTGGTCCCAGCTCGCGATGGCCTGCAGATGGCGGAAGTGATGCATCCGGGTCCAGATGCCGGTGAGTTCTTCGTAGGCGCTGTTCATGGCCTTCAGTGTACGAACTGACCCGGCCAGAGCCAGAGCGCCGCCGCCGTCATCGTCACGTAGCGGGCGAACTTGCCGATCCCCATATAGAACACGCAGGGCCAGAACGGCAGCTTCAACCAGCCCGCGACCGCGCACAGCGGATCGCCGACGATCGGCAGCCACGACAGCAGACAGCCCTTCGCTCCCCAGCGCTCCAGCCAGCGCAGCGCGCGCGCATTGGGCGGCTTGTGGTGCTTCACGGTCTCGTAGGCGCGCTCGGCGCCGTAGCCCATCCACCAGGTGACGGCGCCGCCGAGCGTGTTGCCGGCCGTCGCGACCAGCACCGCGGGCCAGAACATGTCGGGGTTGAGCTTGACCAGGCCGAACACCGCCGGCTCGGAGCCGAGCGGCAGCAGCGTGGCGGAGACGAAAGCGACGATGAAGACGGTGCTGAGGCCGAATTTCGGCAACGCGAGCAGCACCATCAACGATTCGATCCATGCTTCCATTGCGGCGGATTATCGCCAGCGCGCACACGCGTTTCGCGTAGGACGTGGCGCTGGCCCGCGCCGCTATACTTCTGCCTCCTTTTTCAGCAGTCGCCCCACGCCTCCACCATGCAGATCGGCCACATCGAACTGGCGAACCGTCTCTTCGCCGCGCCGATGGCCGGCGTGACGGACCGGCCGTTCCGCCAGCTCTGCAAGCGCCTGGGCGCGGGCTACGCGGTCAGCGAGATGGTGACCTCGCGCAAGGACCTCTGGAACAGCCTGAAGACCAGCCGCCGCGCCAACCACGACGGCGAGGTCGCGCCGATCGCGGTGCAGATCGCCGGCACCGACGCGCCGATGATGGCCGAGGCCGCGCTCTTCAACATCGACCGCGGCGCACAGATCATCGACATCAACATGGGCTGCCCGGCCAAGAAGGTCTGCAACAAGTGGGCGGGCTCGGCGCTGATGCAGGACGAGCCGCTCGCCCTCGCAATCGTCGAGGCCGTGGTCGCCGCGTGCGCGCCGCGCAACGTGCCGGTCACGCTGAAGATGCGCACCGGCTGGTGCGACGCCGAGCGCAACGCGGTGCGCATCGCGCGCGCGGCCGAATCCGCCGGCGTCGCGATGGTGACGGTGCACGGCCGCACGCGCGAGCAGGGCTACAAGGGCCACGCCGAGTACGACACGGTCAGCGCGGTGAAGGCGGCGCTACGCATCCCGGTGGTCGCCAACGGCGACATCGATTCGCCCGAGAAGGCGCGTGACGTGCTCGCCACGACCGGCGCCGACGCGATCATGATCGGCCGCGCGGCGCAGGGCCGGCCGTGGATCTTCCGCGAGATCGCGCACTTCCTCGCGACCGGCGCGCACCTGCCCGCGCCGGAGGTGACGCAGGCCAAGGCCTGGCTGCTGGAACACCTGGACGACCACTACGGCCTGTACGGCGAGTTTGCCGGCGTGCGCAGCGCGCGCAAGCACATCGGCTGGGCGGTGCGCGCGCTGCCCGGCGGCGAGGCGTTCCGGGCGCGCATGAACCTGCTGGAGAGCTGCGAGACGCAGGTCCGCGCGGTGACCGACTGGTTCGACGAACTGGCCGACACCCATCGCCTGCTGCCACGCGCCGTCCCCGAAGAACACGCGACACAAGAAGAAGCATTCGCATGAAGAAACCGGTCCACATCGAAGAGTGCATTCGCGACAGCCTGGAGATCTACTTCAAGGACCTGCGCGGCGTCGAACCCGCGGCCATGTACGAGATGATCCTCGGCGTGGTCGAGAAGCCGCTGCTCGACGTCGTGATGAAACACGCCGAGGGCAACCAGAGCCGCGCGGCCGAATGGCTGGGCATCAACCGCAACACGCTGCGCCGCAAACTGCTCGACCACAAGCTGATCAAATGAAGAACTCCCTGACTGCGCTGCTCTCGGTCTCCGACAAGACCGGTGTCCTCGACTTCGCCAAGGCGCTCGACGCGCTGGGCGTCAGGCTGCTGTCGACCGGCGGCACCGCCAAGCTGCTGGCCGACGCCGGACTGCCAGTGACCGAAGTGGCCGAGCACACCGGCTTCCCCGAGATGCTCGACGGCCGCGTCAAGACGCTGCACCCGACGATCCACGGCGGCCTGCTGGCGCGCCGCGACCTGCCCGAGCACATGGCCGCGATCGCGCAGCACGGCATCGGGACGATCGACCTGCTCGTGGTGAACCTCTACCCCTTCGAGGCAACGGTCGCCAGGCCCGGCTGCACGCTGGAAGACGCGATCGAGAACATCGACATCGGCGGGCCGGCGATGGTGCGCTCGGCGGCCAAGAACTGGAAGGATGTCGCGGTGCTGACCGACGCCGCGCAGTACCCGCAGGTGCTGGCGGAGTTGCAGGCCGACGGCGCGGTGAGCCGCACGACGAAGTTCGCGCTGTCGGTCGGCGCGTTCAACCGCATCTCGAACTACGACGCCGCGATCAGCGATTACCTCTCCGCACTGCAGGCCGACGGCTCGCGCGCGCTGTTCCCGGCCCAGTCGAACGCCCGCTTCGTCAAGCTGCAGGACCTGCGCTACGGCGAGAACCCGCACCAGAGCGCCGCGTTCTACCGCGACCTGCATCCCGCGCCCGGCTCGCTCGTCACCGCCAAGCAGCTGCAAGGCAAGGAGCTCTCGTACAACAACATCGCCGATGCCGATGCGGCGTGGGAGTGTGTGAAGAGTTTCGACGTGCCGACCTGCGTGATCGTCAAGCACGCCAACCCGTGCGGCGTCGCGATCGGCGCGAACGCCGCCGAGGCGTACGCCAAGGCCTTCAAGACCGACCCGACTTCGGCGTTCGGCGGGATCATCGCGTTCAACTGCGAGCTCGACGCCGCCGGCGCGGCGCTCGTCGCCAAGCAGTTCGTCGAGGTGCTGATGGCCCCGAGCTTCACGCCCGAGGCGCTGGCCGCGTTCGCCGCCAAGCCGAACACGCGCGTGCTGCAGATCGCGCTCCCCCCGGGCGGCGCCACCGATTGGGAGCAGGGCCGCAATGCGCAGGACGTGAAGCGCGTCGGCTCCGGCCTGCTGATCCAGACCGCCGACAACC
>JAZKIO010000040.1:0-8505 GCA_040384825.1 Pseudomonadota bacterium | reverse complement strand
GGTACTGCGCGATCGGCAGCTGCGTGATCGCGGTGCCGCCGAGCACGATGATGAACAGCGCGATCACCCACGCGAAGATCGGGCGATCGATGAAGAACTGGGCCATGTGCCGTGCCCCTTCTTACTTGGACGCCGCGGCGGCGGGTGCGCTGGCGGCCGATGCGGGCGCGGCCATGGCGGGTGCGGCGCCAGCCGCTGCCGCACCGGACGCCGCCGGCTTCCACGGCACCGGCTTGACCGGTGCGTTGCCGCGCAACTTCTGGAAGCCGTCGACCATCACCTGCTCGCCGGGCTTGAGGCCGTCGAGCACGACCCACTGGCCGTTGACCGCGGCACCGACCTTGACCGGCCGCGGTGCGACCTTGCCGTCGGCGCCGACGACCATCACGCTGTCGCCGCTGGTGCCGCGCGTGACCGCCTGCTGCGGCACGACGATGCCGGCCTCGGCCTGCGCCTCCTCGAGCCGCACGCGCACGTACATGCCGGGCAGCAGCAAGCCGGTCGGGTTGGGCACCTGGGCCCGCAGCGTGATCTGGCCGGTGGTCGGGTCGACCGTCAGGTCGGAGAACAGCAGCTTGCCGGTCTGGCCGTAGTCGCTGCCGTCTTCCAGCAGCACGCGCACCTCGGCGCCGTCGGTGCCGGAGCGCTTGAACTTGCCGCTCTCGACGGCGCGGCGCAGGCGCAGCACGTCGGTCGTGCTCTGCGTGAAGTTCACGTACATCGGGTTGATCTGCTGGATCGTCGCCAGCGGCGTGGGCTCGCCGGCGCCGACGAGCGCGCCTTCGGTCACCAGCGCGCGGCCGATGCGGCCCGAGATCGGCGCCGTCACGGTGGCGTAGCCGAGGTTGATCTGCGCCGTCTGCACCGTGGCGCGGCCGGTGGCCACGTCGGCCTGCGCGGTCTTCTGCGCGGCCACGGCGTTGATGTATTCCTGCTTGCTGATCGCGTTGGCTTCCATCAGCGGCTTGTAGCGCTCGGCCAGCGCGGTGGCCTGCGTCAGGTTGGCCTCGGCGCGGGCCAGCGCGGCGCGCGCGCTGGCGGCGGTGGCCTGGTACGGCGCCGCGTCGATCGTGAACAGCACCTGGCCGGCCTTGACCTCGCTGCCCTCGGTGAACAGGCGCTTCTGCAGGATGCCGGCGGCGCGCGCCCGCACCTGCGCGACACGCGAGGCTTCGAGCCGGCCCGGCAGCTCGGTGGCGAGGCCGATCGACTGCGTCGCGACCGTGATCACGCCGACCTCGGCGGGCGGCATGCCGCCGCCCGGGGGCCCGCCCGCGGCGTCGGGCTTCTGGCCGCAGGACGCCAGCAGGGAGATGGCCAGCACGACGGCCGAGGCGGCCGGGATGTTCTTCAACGCGGACATGCAGAACCCTTCAATCTGGTGGGCGCCGTGGCGCGCCGGCGGGGGTGAATCAAGAATCGGGCCAGCGGCCGCCGGGCGCCATGCTAAGGCCGCCGGTACGGAAAAGACACACGCTTCCGAGTCGATCGAAGTTAGTATACATACATCGTTGAATGTATGTAAGCGCGGCAACAGGTCGCAGCAAAACTTCACACCATGGTCCGCCGCACGAAAGAAGAGGCACTCGCCACCCGCAGCCACATCCTCGACACGGCCGAGCTCGTGTTCGAGGCGCGTGGCGTGTCGGGCACGTCGCTGGCCGAGATCGCCAAGGCCGCCGGCCTGACGCGCGGCGCGATCTACTGGCACTTCACCGACAAGGCCGACCTGTTCAACGCGATGATGGAGCGCGTGACGCTGCCGCTCGAGGAGACCGACGAGGCCTGCGGCTTCAAGGGCCCCGACATCACGCTGGCGCAGATGCGCAGCGGCTTCGTCGACGTGCTGCGCAAGGTGATGACCGAGCCGCAGCTGCGCCGCGTGTTCGACATCGCCACCCACAAGGTCGAGTACGTGGGCGAGATGAACGCCGTGCGCGAGCGCCACCTCGCGATGCGCAATGCCTGCCTGACCGACATGGAGCGCGCGCTCAGGCGGGCCGCGCGCGCCGGCCACCTGCCCAAGGGCCTCTCGCCGCGCACCGGCGCGATCGGCATGGTCGCGCTGTTCGACGGCCTGCTGCAGAACTGGATGCTCGACCGCGACGGGTTCGACCTGCTGCGCGTCGGCGGGCAGGTCTTCGACGCGTACTTGCGGGGGCTGGCGACACCGGCGTGACGCCTTGGCGCTGCGGGTTCGGGAGCCCGCCGTGAGAAGTTGCCAGCACCAGGCGCGCGATCCGTGACATCGGGCGCTTCCGGGAAACGCCGTGTGGCGTTGACGATAGGCGGCCGACAAGAGCCGCCAATCCGGAGACCTTCACGATGACCACCCTGCCCGCGACGAACCGCGCTCTGCTCGCATTGATCCTGGCGTCGACACTGCACGCCGCCGCGCTCGCCGCCCCCACGCCAACGCGCTTCGAGCCGTCGGTCCAGGTCGCGGGCACGAAGCTCCAGCTCAACGGCACCGGGACCCGCTTCAAGGCGATCTTCAAGGTCTACGACATGGCGCTGTACACGCCACGCAAGGTTCGCACACGTGAGGAACTGATGGCGCTCCCGGGCGCGATGCGCATGCAGTTCACGGCATTGCGCGAGCTCTCGACCACGGATCTGGGGCTGTTGTTCCTGCGCGGCATGGCCGAGAACACGTCGCGCGACCTGATCGAGAAGCACGCGCTGTCGGGCTCGCGGCTGAACGAGGCGCTGTCCGGCCGCTCGAAGCTGAACCCCGGCGACACGTTCACGCTCGATTTCATCCCCGGCAAGGGCACGCAGTTCTACATCCAGGGCCAGCCTCAGGGCACGCCGGTGGGTGACGCCGAGTTCTTCGGCATGGTGCTGAGCATCTGGTTCGGGCCGCATCCGGCCGATCGCCTGCTCGAACGCAGCCTGCTCGGCCACGAGAAGACCGCCGACTGAGCGACTGAATATTTGATTCGTCGCGCCGGCCGGGCGAGCCCTTAAGCTGGCGCCCATGACCCTCCCGAAGATCATCGGCCTCGACGCGGACGACACGCTCTGGCACAACGAGACGCTGTTCCGGCTCACCCACGAGCGCTTCAACACCCTGCTCGCGCCGTGGGCCGACGCGGCCACGGTGGAGGACGCGCTCGCTGCCGTCGAGCGCCGCAACCTCGGCACCTACGGCTACGGCGCCAAGGGCTTCACGCTGTCGATGCTGGAGACCGCCCTGCAGCTCAGCGACGCGCAGGCGCCCGGCGCAGTGCTGGCGGAGATCCTGGCCGCCGGGCGCGACCTGATGCGCCACCCGATGGAGCCGCTGCCCGGCGTCGCGGAAGCGCTGGAGCGGCTCGCGGAGCTCGCCCCGCTGGTGCTGATCACCAAGGGCGACATGTTCCACCAGGAGAGCAAGCTCGCGGCCTCGGGCCTGGGCCGCTTCTTCTCGGGCGTGGAGATCGTCAGCGAGAAGAGCGCCGACACCTACCGCCGCGCCTTCGCGCGCCACGGCGTGCGCCCCGAGCACGCGCTGATGGCCGGCAACTCGGTGCGCTCGGACGTGCTGCCGGCGCTCGAGGCCGGCTGCTTCGCGGTGCTGATCCCGTACCCGCTGGTGTGGGCGCACGAGGAGGCCGCCGCGCCGCTCGGCGACCCGCGCTTCCGTCAATGCGATTCGATGACCGCGCTGGCCGACTGGCTCGCCGGCGGGACTGTGTGAGCGCGCGGCGCGCGCACCGTCTCGACCAGCCGCGCGAAGCTGCCGTCCGAGAGCTGGAAGCGCACCCAGCGCATGTCGCACGCGAGGATCGCGAGGTCGTCGCTCTCGCGCGCCCGGGTGTGGAACTCAATCGCCGGCGGGCTCGGCCCGAACCAGCCGTGCTCGGCCAGGCGCGCCTCGGCGGCGACGATGTCCTCGCTCGCGTAGCGCCACAGCGAGCTGCCCATCAGCTGGCTCGTGGGCACCTTGAACTGCGCCTCGCGCGCCGGCGACGCGGCGAGCAGGCGGTGCGTCAAATCGCAGATCAGGTGCACCGGCACGGCCGACTGGCACACCAGCCGCGCGAGCACGCGATCCGCCGCGCTGTCGAGCTGCGCCGCCATCAGCGCGCGCAGCCGCGCCGATTCGTCCGGCGCGGGCGGGCTCTGGCCGTTTTCCCAGCGCGAGACCGTGGCCTGCGAGACCCCGAGCAGCTGCGCCGCGTGCAGCTGCTTGACGCGGCGCAACGCGCGCCAGGTGCGCAGCGAGCGGCCGAGCGCACGCTCGTCGCCGCTGCTGATCCGGAGAAGCGTGGACATGGTGGCGACGATGTTAGCGCCGCGGGGTCGCGCCGATGACGGGCGCCGTGCGTTCGCCGTGGCCGCTGGTCTGGCTGCTGTACCTGTGCGGCCTGCTCGCCGCGGCGCAGCTCGGCAAGATGTCGGCGCTGGCGCCGCTGGTCGCCGCGGCGCTCGGCCTGGGCCTGACGACCGTCGCGATTGCGATCTCGCTGATCGAGGTCGGCGGCGCCACGCTGGGCGCCGTCGCCGGGCTGTTCGCGCACCGGCTCGGGCTGCGGCGCACGCTGCGCGGGGGCGTCGCGCTGCTGGCGATCGCCGGCGTCGGCGGCGCCTTCGCGCACGGCGCGACCGGCTTGCTCGGCTGGCGCCTGCTCGAGGCAGCGGGCTACCTCGGCGTGATCGTCAGCGCGCCGGTGCTGATCGCCCACCACGCCGGCCTCGCCGGGGCGCGTGTCCAGGGGCTGGCGCTGACGCTGTGGAGCACCTTCGTGCCGGTCGGCCTGGCGCTCGGCGCCGCGGCGAGCGCGAGCGCGGCGGCGGCCTGGGACTGGCGGCTCGCGATGGCCGCGGGCGGCGGCGTCGGGGCGCTGCTGTGGCTCGTGCTGTGGCGCGCCGACGTGCCCGAACACGCCGAGGCGCCGACCGCCGCGCCGGTGGCCCGGCTGACCGCGCCGCTGTGGGGCCTGACGCTCGCGTTCGGGCTGTTCGCGCTGTTCCAGGTCGGCGTGCTCGGGCTCCTGCCGACGCTGCTGGTGCGCGAGTCCGGGCTGAGCGCGCAGGCGGCCGGCCACTGGACCGCGATCGCCGCCGTCAGCGCGATCGTCGGCAGTGCCGCGACCGCGGGGCTGCTGCGTCACGGCGTCGGCCTGCGCTGGCCGACGATGGTCTCGCTCGGCCTGCCGCCGCTGCTCCTGTTCGGCGTGTTCACGCCGGCGCCGTCGGCCGCGGTCGCGATCGCGCTGGCGATCGGGCTCAACATGGCCGGCGGCGTGTTCGCCAGCCTCGGCTTCGCGCTGCTGCCGCGGCTCGCGACCGAACCCGGCCAGATGGTGCGCGCCAACGGCGTGCTCGCGCAATGCGGCGCCAGCGGCTCGCTGCTCGGCCCGCCGGCGATGGCGGCCTGCGTGCAGGCCGGCGGGTGGTCCGCCGCGGCCCTGCTCGGGCTCGCGGTGTCGCTGGTCGCGCTGCCGCTGGCGTGGCGCGCGGCGCGAGGTTGAAGCCGGGCCACACCTCGGCGGTTCGGGGTTGCTGGTAGGATTCCTACTTCCTATTCCAACTACAACATCATGCTCGTCACCGACAAGGGGCAGGTCACGATCCCCAAACACATTCGTGCCGCCGCCGGCGTCTCGCCCGGCAGCGAGGTCTCCTTCAGCCTGGAAGGCAACCGGATCGTGATCACGCCGGTCGCGACCAGCGTTCGCAGCGACCGGCGGGCCGAGTTGCGCCAAGCCGCTGCGGCGGTGCGCGAGAGCCTGGCGCCGGAGTTCAGGCAACTGGCTTCGCAGGACATCATGGCGTTCCTGCGGGGCGACGCACCGGCCCCCAAAGGCAAGCCGCGTGGCCGCAGTCGTCCCTGATCTGGCCGCCTACGACGGCAGTGCCGGCGTACTCGTCGACACCAACGTGTGGGTGGACTGCATCGCCGCCGGCAGCGAGTGGCAGGAATGGGCCGTCGATCAACTCCAGGCCTGCAGCGAGAAGTCCCCGCTGCACGTGAACCTGATCATTTACACCGAGTTGCTCGTTCCCGGGCCGAATGTCGCCGCACTGGACACGCTGCTCGATGTTTACGACACGCAGCGCAGCCCCTTGCCGTGGTCGTGTGCGGCACTGGCTGCGCGGGCCTTCGATCTGTACAGGCAACGCGGCGGTAGCAAGCTCCTTCCGCTGCCTGACTTCTTCATCGGCGCGCATGCAGCGGTGGCGAACCTGAGCGTCTTGACGCGCGACCCTTCCGGCTACCGGACCTACTTTCCGAGACTGAGCGTGATCTCGCCCTGACCGGATTCACGAACGACCCAGCCCTGACGCGGCTTCATGTGAGATCCGCCTTGTCGAGCCCGTAGGCCGCGTCGTAGGCGCCCGGCACGGTGCGGAACGCGACGTTGGCGCGGTTCCATGCGTTGATCGACATCACGATGAAGGTCAGGTCCGAGATGTCCTTCTCCGACAGCTCGGTGCGTACGCGCTCGTAGAGCTCGTCGGACACGCCATGCTCGGGGATCCGGGTCAGCACCTCGGTCCAGGCGAGG
Organism: Pseudomonadota bacterium; assembly: GCA_040384825.1. Classification (GTDB taxonomy): domain Bacteria; phylum Pseudomonadota; class Gammaproteobacteria; order Burkholderiales; family Burkholderiaceae_C; genus LMDS01. The sequence goes on along the minus strand of JAZKIO010000040.1, from coordinate 2,008 downwards.
CAGGCGCGTTCGCGCGGCGAGAACAGCGTGGACTCGCGCCAGATCGCCAGGTGGTGCAGGCGCAGCGGCCGCTCGCCGTGGATCGTGGCCTGCTTGATGTGCATGTCGACGCACAGCGCGCAGCCGTTAATCTGCGAGGCGCGGATCTCGACGAGGTGGCGGATGCCCTCCTCGATCGCGCAGGCGTTCATCGCGGTGCTGAAGGCGATGAGCTTCTTGAAGGGGTCGGGCGATTGCCGGGTGTAGTCGATGCGTTGGGTCATGAGAAGCTCGCTTTCGCTGGGAGTGGGTGGAACATGCCCTGAAGACGCGCGAGACCCCCGCCTTGTGACAGCCCGCGTCAGGAACCGGCGAACGCCGCCGCGATGCGCACCAGCTTGTCCGGGTTGCGCTGCACGTGGATCCGCACGATGCGCTCGCCGTCGGTCTCGTACGACTGCGCCGATTCGAGCGTGCCGTCGATGAAGCGCAGCACGCCCCACTGGCCGTTGATCACCGCCAGCTCGATGCGCTGCCCCGCCTTGAAGCGCAGGTGGGCCGCGTAGAACAGCTGCGCGATGCGCGCCCCGCCGAGCAGCACCTTGCCGAAGCTCGGCACCTTGCCGCCGCCGTCGCCGATCAGCTCGGCGTCCTCGACCAGCATCGCCTTCATCGACGCGAAGTCGCCTTGCGCGAGCGCATCGGCGAAGCGGCGCATCACGCGTCGGTGCGCATCGGGCGCGACCGCGTAGCGCGGGCGGGCCTCGCGCAGCTGCGCCTTCGCGCGGCTGACCATCTGGCGGCACGCGGCCTCGCTCTTGCCGATGGCCTGCGCGAGCTCGTCGTAGTCGGCGTCGAACACCTCCCGCAACAGGAACGCGGCGCGCGCCTCGGGCGCCAGGCGTTCCAGCAGCGTCAGGAACGCGACCGACAGGTCGTCCGCGCGCTCCAGCAGCTGTTCGGGCGAGTGCGGCGAGTCGGCCAGCTGCGGCTCGGGCAGCCAGAAGCCGACGTAGTGCGCGCGCTGCACCTTGGCCGCGCGCAGCCGGTCGATCGCCAGGCGCGTCGCGATCGTGACCAGCCAGGCCTCGGCGTTCGCGATCGTCGCCCGATCGGCCTCGTGCCAGCGCAGCCACGCGTCCTGCACCACCTCCTCGGCTTCGGCGGTCGAGCCGAGCATGCGGTAGGCGATGCCCTGCAAGCGCGGGCGCAGGCGGTCGAAGGTGCGGGTGGCGTCGTCCATGGCGGAGTCCTCAGGCGGGGCCGATGATGCTCCAGACGTTCGGCGCGCCGCGCTTGTGACAGGCACCCGCGAGCCGACCTCGACGTCGAGCAGCGCCGGAGCCGACGCGCCGACGCTTCAGCCGCGGTCAAACGCGAACACCGCCACGCTGGCGCGCAGGTTCGGCCAGCGGCGCACCGCCGCGCCGGCCTGGATGCCGAAGGCGTCGAGGATGCGCAGCCCGTCCTTGCGCGCGAGCACCTCGAAATCGGCGAAGGTGCCGACGCGGATGTTCGGCGTGTCGTACCACTGGTAGGGCAGCACGCGGGTCACCGGCATGCGGCCGGCCGCGATCTGCAGCCGGTTGGGCCAGTGCGCGAAGTTCGGGAAGCTGACGATGCCGATGCGGCCGACGCGCGCCGTCTCGCGCAGCATCTTCTCGGTGTTGCGCAGGTGTTGCAGCGTCTCGATCTGCAGCACCACGTCGAAGCTCTGGTCTTCGAACAGCGCCAGGCCTTCCTCAAGGTTGAGCTGGATCACGTTGACGCCGCGCTGCGTGCAGGCGAGCACGTTCGCGTCGTCGATCTCGATGCCGTAGCCGGTGCATTCGCGCGTGTCGCGCAGCAGCGCCAGGAACTCGCCGTTGCCGCAGCCGAGGTCGAGCACGCGCGAGCCCTTCGGCACCAGCTCCGCGATCAGCTCCATGTCCTTGCGATCAGACATGACAGCCCCTCGTCCGATGAATACATCGGCCGATCCCCCGAGGGGATGCGGGCCGGCTTGGGAGCGGCCCGGCGCTCGGCCCGC
>JAZKIO010000039.1:0-81624 GCA_040384825.1 Pseudomonadota bacterium | reverse complement strand
CCAGCAGTTCTTCGCCATCGACCTTGACGGTCTGGCCGCTGTACTTGCCGAACAGCACGCGGTCGCCGACCTTGATGTTCAGGACGACGAAATCGCCCTTGTCGTTGCGCTTGCCCGGGCCGACGGCCAGCACTTCACCCTGGTCGGGCTTCTCGGCGGCGTTGTCGGGGATGACGATGCCGGAGGCGGTCTTGGTTTCCTGTTCCAGGCGCTTGACGATCACGCGATCGTGCAACGGACGAAGTTTCATAGCATCTCCTTGAGTACTGGGAACGATGTGAATCGTGGCTTAGAGGCGAAGTGGGCACTCAGTCTCTGATGGCGGAGCCGGGGGCTTTGGCCCGCCGGTCTGCCGTTAGCACTCACTCGAAGCGAGTGCTAGCAGGCCGCATTATAGGGCGGTGACTCCAACTTTCAAGCGCTTTGCCATCGACGCGCCGGCCGCGACGGGCGCCGACGCGATCCGCCCGTCGTGAAGACCGCCCGTAGACTGCCATCCCCATGAAGATCCTCGTCACCGGCAGCGCGGGCCACCTCGGCGCGGCGCTGATGCGCACGCTGGCGGGCGGCCCGCACCAGGCCGTCGGCTGCGACGTCCGGCCCTCGCCGTTCACGACCCTCGTCGGCTCGATCGCCGAGCGCGGGTTCGTGGCGCGCTGCATGGACGGCGTCGACGCGGTCCTGCACACCGCCACGCTGCACAAGCCGCACATCGCGACCCACAGCCGGCAGGATTTCATCGAGACCAACATCACCGGCACGCTGAACCTGCTCGAGGAGGCGGTCTCCGCACGCGTCGGCGCGTTCGTGTTCACGAGCACCACCAGCGCCTACGGCCACGCGCTGACGCCGGCCGCGGGCGAACCGGCCGCCTGGATCACCGAGGCGGTGACGCCGCGCCCGAAAAACATCTACGGCGTCACCAAGCTGGCCGCCGAGAACCTGTGCGAGCTGTTCCACGCGCTGCACGGGCTGCCCTGCCTGGTGCTGCGCACCTCGCGCTTCTTCCCGGCGGACGACGCCAGCCAGCGCATGCGCCCCGGCTACTTCGGCCCGAACGACCGGGTCAACGAACTGCTGAACCGCCGCGTCGACCTGGACGACGCGGTCGATGCGCATCTGCGCGCGCTGGAACGCGCGCCCGTGCTCGGCTTCGGCCGCTACATCGTCAGCGCGACGACGCCGTTCACCGAGGCGGACCTCCTGGCGCTGCGCGGCGACGCGGCCGCCGTCGTCGCGCGCCACGTGCCGGCGTTCGTCGCCGAATACCGGCGCCGTGGCTGGGCGATGCAAGACGGCTTCGACCGCGTCTACGTGAACGCCCGGGCGCGGGCAGATCTGGAATGGCAGCCCCGCCACGACTTCGCGACGGCGATCGAGCGGCTGCGGCAGGGCGGCGACGCCTAGACTACCGCGCCGGCCCGCGTCGTGGCCGATGAGGATTCCGCATGAGCACCCAGCGCACCCAAGTCGCGATCATCGGCGCCGGCCCGGCCGGCCTGCTGCTCGGCCAGCTGCTTCACCGGGCCGGCATCGCCAACGTGATCCTCGAGCGCCAGACCGGCGACTACGTGCTCGGCCGCATCCGCGCCGGCGTGCTGGAGCAGACCACCTGCGACCTGCTCGACGAGGCCGGCGTCGGCGAGCGCATGCACGCCGAGGGCCTGGTGCACGGCGGCTTCGAGCTGTGCTTCGGCGGCGGGCGCCACCGCATCGACATGCACGGGTTGACCGGCGGCAAGCACGTCACGGTCTACGGCCAGACGGAGGTGACGCGCGACCTGATGGCCGCGCGCGCTGCGGCCGGCCTGCCCACGATCTACGGCGCGAAGGACGTGGCGCCGCACGGCTTCGACACCGACCACCCGACCGTCAGCTACACGCTGGACGGCGTCGTCCACACCGTCGCGTGCGACTTCATCGCCGGCTGCGACGGCTACCACGGCGTGAGCCGCGCCAGCGTGCCGCCCAAGGCGCTGTCGATCTACGAGAAGGTCTACCAGTTCGGCTGGCTCGGGGTGCTGGCGGACACCCCGCCGGTCGGCCACGAGCTGATCTACTCCAACCACGAACGCGGCTTCGCGCTGTGCTCGATGCGCTCGGCCACCCGCACCCGCTACTACGTGCAGTGCCCATTGCACGACAAGGTCGAGCAGTGGAGCGACGCCGCGTTCTGGGACGAACTGCGCCGCCGGCTCGACCCGGCCGCGGCGGAGGCGCTGGTGACCGGCCCGTCGATCGAGAAGAGCATTGCGCCGCTGCGCAGCTTCGTCGCCGAGCCGATGCGCTTCGGCACGCTGTTCCTGGCCGGCGACTCGGCCCACATCGTGCCGCCGACCGGTGCCAAGGGCTTGAACCTGGCGGCGGCGGACGTGCGCTACCTGTCGCGCGCGTTCATCGAGTTCTACGCCGAGAAGAGCCGCGCCGGGATCGACCACTACTCCGAGAAATGCCTGCGTCGGGTCTGGAAGGCCGAGCGCTTCTCGTGGTGGTTCACCGGGCTGATGCACAAGTTCCCGGAGACGGGCGCGATCGGCCAGAAGCTGCAGCGCGCCGAGCTCGACTATTTGGTCGGCTCGCGTGCCGCCTCGACCGCGATGGCCGAGAACTACGTCGGGCTGCCGTTCGAGGCCTGATCCGGCGCGGCGCCTGTCGCCTGCCGGACATCGGGACCGGACCGGCGTGCGTATCTTCCGGGCACGCACTGCACAGGAAACATGCCATGGAATTCGAGTTCTCCCCCAAGGTCGTCGAACTGCGCGAGCGCCTGCTCAAGTTCATGGACGATCACGTCTACCCGAACGAACAGCGCCGCGAGGAAGAGCTCGCCGCCAACGCCAAGGCCGGCCGCGCCTACGCGCCGCTGCCGATGATGGCCGGCCTGAAGGCCGAGGCACGCGCGCAGGGGCTGTGGAACCTGTTCCTGCCGCCTCACCCGGGCGACAGCCACGCGCCGACGGGCCTGACGAACGTGGAGTACGCGCCGCTGTGCGAGATCATGGGCCGGCGCTACTGGTGCGCCGAGATCTTCAACTGCTCGGCGCCCGACACCGGCAACATGGAGGTGCTCGCCCGCTACGGCACGCCCGAGCAGCAGGCGCGCTGGCTCACGCCGCTGCTGGCGGGCGAGATCCGCTCGTCGTTCGCGATGACCGAGCCGGAGGTCGCGTCGAGCGACGCCACCAACATCCAGTGCAGCATCCGCCGCGAGGGCGACGAGTACGTCATCAACGGCCGCAAGTGGTACATCACCGGCGCCATGAACGAGCGCTGCGAGATCTTCGTGCTGATGGGCAAGACCGACCCGGACAACGCCGACCGCCACAAGCAGCAGTCGATGATCCTGGTGCCGAAGGACACGCCGGGCATCACGATCGTGCGCGACATGGCGCTGCTCGGCGTCTACGACCCGCCGTTCGGTCACCCCGAGATCGTGTTCGAGAACGTGCGCGTGCCGGTCTCGAACATCCTGCTGGGCGAGGGCCGCGGCTTCGAGATCGCGCAGGGCCGGCTCGGGCCGGGGCGCATCCACCACTGCATGCGCGCGATCGGCATGGCCGAATCGGCGCTCGAGATGATGTGCAGGCGGCTGGTCTCGCGCACCGCGTTCCACAAGCTGCTGGCCGATCAGGGTGTGTGGCGCGAGCGGATCGCCGAATCGCGCATGCTGATCGACCAGTCGCGCTGGATGGTGCTGAACGCCGCCCACAAGATGGACACGGTCGGCAACAAGGCAGCGGCGAAGGAGATCGCGATGATCAAGGTGCTGACGCCGAACAACTGCGTCAAGGTCATCGACTGGGCGATGCAGGCCTTCGGCGCGATGGGCCTGAGCCAGGACACCCTGCTGACCAGCTTCTATGCCTACGAACGCCACCTCCGCGTGGCCGACGGTCCGGACGAGGTGCACCGGAACGCCATCGCGAAGCAGGAGCTGGCGGCTTACCTCTGACGCACTTGAGGCAAACTTCTGGGCGGAGCGAGAACCGGCACAAGCGCTCACACATGCAACATTGACTCGCAGGTCATTTGGGACAAGCATCCCAAAAATGGAGGAAGGTTCCCGGTCCACGGCGGCGTTGCACGCGGCCACGATGCGCTTGCTGCGCCCGCTCGTGCGGTTGCTGCTTCGCCACGCCGTGCCGTTCGGGGCGTTCCAGGAGATCGCGAAGCGGGCCTACGTCGAGGTGGCGCTCAAGGATTTCGCGATTCCCGGCAAGAAGCCGTCGGCCGCACGCGCCTCCATCCTGACCGGTTTGACGCGCAAGGACGTGCAGCGCCTGCTCACCGAGCCGGAGCCCGACGCCGCCGAGACCAGCGAGCGCTACAACCGCGCGGCGCGCGTGCTGGGCGGCTGGCTGCGCGACCCGAACTTCCACGACGAGACCGGCAAGCCGCGCCCCCTCAGCACCGACGGCGTCGGCGATTTTCCGCAGCTCGCGCGGCTCTACAGCGGCGACATGCCGGCGCGCGCGATCCTCGACGAACTGCTGCGCGTCGGTGCGGTGCGCCGGCTCGACGACGGCCGCATCGAACCGGTCGCGCGCGGCTACCTGCCGGTCGGCAGTTCCATCGACAAGCTGCAGATCCTGGGCACCGACGTGGCCGACCTGATCGAGACGATCGACCACAACCTGACCGACGGCGCCAGCGATCCGCGCTTCCAGCGCAAGGTGATGTACCTGCGCATCCGGGCGAGCGACCTGCCGGCGTTCCGGCGCCTGAGCACGGCCAAGGCGCAGGCGCTGCTGGAGCAGCTCGACCGCTGGCTCGCCGAGCACGACGTCGATGCGCCGGACGAGAACACCGATCTGCCGCATGCCCGCGTCGGCCTGGGCATCTACTATTTCGAGGATCGGCTCGATGCCGAACCCACTCCACCTGCTGTCGAAAGAGGCGAGACATGAACATGAACATCCACCAGACATTCCGAACCGTCGCCGCATCGATCGCGGTGGTCCTGGCCGTGGCCGGCTGTGGCGGCGGGGGTGGCGGCGGCGGGGGCGGGATCGGCGGCACCGGCGCTCCGTACGGCACGCTGCGCATGTCGATGACCGACGCGCCGTCCTGCGGCTTCGACGCCGTCAACGTCACCGTCGAGAAGGTCCGCGTGCACCAGAGCGGCGGCGCGGCGGACGGCGATGCGGGCTGGTCGGAGATCGTGGTCTCGCCGCCGAAGCGGGTCGACCTGCTGACGCTGCAGAACGGCGTGCTCGTCGAACTCGGCCAGACCCAGCTGCCGGCCGGCCGCTACACCCAGCTGCGGCTGGTGCTGGCCGAGAACGGCAGCGGCGCCTCGGCGTTCGCGAACTCGGTCGTGCCCACCGGCGGCACCGAGACGCCGTTGACGACCCCGAGCGCGAACCAGAGCGGTCTCAAGCTGAACACGAGCATCGATGTCGCGGCCGACCAGATCGCCGACTACGTGATCGACTTCGACGCCTGCAAGTCGATCGTCGAGCGCGGCAATTCGGGCCAGTACAACCTGAAGCCGGTGCTCCGCGTGACGCCGCGCCTCTCGGACGCCGGCATGCGCGTGGTCGGCTACCTCGATCCGTTGCTGGCGGCCGGCACGACCAGCGTGTCGGTGCAGCAAGGCGGCGCGCCGGTGAAGGCCACGGCACCCGACGCGACCGGCCAGTTCGTCCTCTACCCGGTGCCGGCCGGCACCTACGACCTGGTGGTCACGGCACCCGGCCGGGTCACCGCGGTGATGACCGGCGTGCCGGTCACGACGACCGCCTTCACCGTCCTCAACGCGGCGGCTTCGCCGATCGTGCCGGCGCCCAGCGCGATGCGGGCGGTCAACGGCACGGTGGTGCCCGCCACGGCGACGACGCGGGCGCTGCAGGCGCTGACCGGCGGGCCGACGCTGGAGGTCGGCTGGGGCGCGGTCGATGCGGTCGGCGGCACGTTCGCATTCTCGCTGCCCGTCGCGGCGCCGGTGCGCACTGCGTACGCGGCCGGCGTGACCGCGCCGGTGTTCACGGCCGACGCGGCAGCCGCGGGCAAGTACACGATCGAGGCCAGCTCGGCCGGCTCGTCGAAGACGCAGGCGATCGACGCCAGCGCGGCGGTGCCAGCGCTCGGGTTCTCGTTCCCCTGAGCCAGGGCGCGGCGCGTCAGCCGTCGGCGTTGATCGTCTCGATCAGCGCCGCGAGCGTCGCGTCGGCCCGGTCGTTCGCGACCTGGCAGGTGCCCGCGGCCACGTGGCCGCCACCGCCGTAGGTCAGCATCAGCCCGCCGACGTTGGTGCGGCTGCTGCGGTCCAGGATCGACTTGCCGGTCGCGAGCACGGTGTTCTGCTTCTGCACGCCCCACATCACGTGGATCGAGATGTTGGTCTGCGGGAACAGGGCATAGACCATGAAGCGGTTCGTCGCGTAGATCGTCTCCTCGTTGCGCAGGTCGAGCACGACCAGGTTGCCGTGCACCGTGGCGCAGCGCTCGATCTGGCGGCGCGCCGGCTCGGCGTGCTCGAAGTACAGGTCGACGCGCTCGCGCACGTCGGGCAGCTCGAGGATCTGCTCGATCGTGTGGTCGCGGCAGTACTCGATCAGGTCCATCATCAGCGCGTAGTTGCTGATGCGGAAGTCGCGGAAGCGGCCCAGGCCGGTGCGCGCGTCCATGAGGTAGTTCAGCAGCACCCAGCCCTTGGGGTCGAGGATGTCGTCGCGCTCGTACTGGGCCGAGTCGGCCTTGTCGACCGCGAGCATCATCTCGTCGGTGATGCGCGGGAACGCGTCACGTGCGCCGTAGTGGTTGTAGACCACGCGCGCGGCGGAGGGCGCGTCGACCTCGATGATGTGGTTCGCGTGCTTGCCGTTGCGGATCGACTCCGACAGGTGGTGGTCGAACGCCAGGTAGGCGCCCGGCACGTAGGGCAGGTTGGTCGTGATGTCGCGCGGGCCGACCTCGATCTTGCCGTCCTGCATGTCCTTGGGGTGGACGAACTTGATCTCGTCGATCAGCTTCATCTCGTTCAGCAGCACGGCGCAGACGAGGCCGTCGAAATCGCTGCGGGTGATGAGTCGGTACTTCTGTGGGCTCATGGGTCACGTCCTTCGGTTGGCCGGTGTCGTGCGCACATTTACGGCGCGGCGCGGCACAACTGAAGGGTCGGCGCGTCACGCGCCGTGCGCTTGTGCCGTCAGGCGGGGGTGTCGACGCTGGCCAGGTGGCGCGGCGGGCGCCGGGCCCGCGTCGCCTGCTCGAACGCATAGGCCAGGGCCAGCAGGCGGGCCTCGCTCCAGGCGCCGCTGAAGAACGTCAGCCCCACCGGCAGGCCGTGCACGAAGCCGGCCGGCACCGTGATGCTGGGGGTGCCGGCGACGGCGGGCGGCGTCGTGCTGCCGCCGCCGACGAAGTGGTCGCCGAGCACCAGGTCGCTGCGCCAGGCCGGGCCGCCGGTGGGTGCGACGAAGGCGTCGAGCCGGTGCTGCTTCATCACCGCGACGATGCCTTCGTCGCGCGCGACGCGCAGGCACTTGGCGCGGGCCTGGACGTACGCCTCGTCGGTGAGCGGGCCGGTGGCCTGGGCCTTGACGAACAGGTCCTGGCCGAACCACCGGAGCTCGCGATCGGCATGCTGCTCGTTGAACGCGATCACGTCGGCCAGGGACTTCACCCGGGCGCTCGGGCCGAGACCGGCGAGGTACGCGTTCAAGTCGGCCTTGAGCTCGTGGAGCAGCACCGTCAGCTCGGCCTCGCCGATGCTCTCGATCGCCGGCAGCTCGACCGGATCGACCAGCACCGCGCCTGCCCGTTCCAGCGCCGCGAGCACGCCGGCGAACACGCGGTCGGTCGGCCCGTGGAAGCCGAAGAACTGGCGCGCGACGCCGAGCCGCGCGCCCTTGAGCGCACCGGCATCGAGCGCGACCGTGTAATCGATCGCCGGGCGCGGGCCGTCGCTCATCGCGGCGTCCTGCGGGTCGTGCCCGACCAGCGCGCCCAGCAGCAGCGCGCAGTCGCGCACGCTGCGCGCCATCGGCCCGGCGGTGTCCTGGCTGTGCGCGATCGGCACGATGCCGCGCCGGCTGACGAGCCCGACGGTCGGCTTCAGCCCGACGATGCCGCAGACCGACGACGGGCTCAGGATCGAGCCGTCGGTCTCGGTGCCGACCGCCGCGGCGCACAGGCTCGCGGCCACCGCGGCGCCCGAGCCGGAACTCGAGCCCGAGGCGCTGCGGTCGAGCGCGTACGGGTTGCGCGTCAGCCCGCCGCGCGCGCTCCAGCCGCTGCTGCTCTGGCTGCTGCGGATGTTGGCCCACTCGCTCAGGTTGGTCTTGCCCAGGATCACGGCGCCGGCCGCGCGCAGGCGCTGCACGACGAACGCGTCCTCGGGCGGTGCGATGCCTTCGAGCGCCAGCGAGCCGGCGGTCGTCTGCATGCGGTCGCGCGTGGCGATGTTGTCCTTGATCAGGATGGGCAGGCCGTGCAGCGGGCCGCGGGCGCGGCCGGCGGCGCGTTCCTCGTCCCGTTGCCGCGCGATCGAGCCCGCATCGGGGTTCAGCTCGATCACGCTGGCCAGTGTCGGGCCGCGCCGGTCGATGCGCTGGATGCGCTCCACATACCCGGCCACCAGCCGTTCCGCGGTGATGCGGCCGGCGGCCAGATCGGCCTGCAGATCCGCAAGGCTGCGTTCCTCGAGCGGGATCGGGGTCATGCGGTCTCCGGCGGTCGCGGCCTGCGCGGCAGCGGTGGGCAGCAGGGCGCTGGCGGCGCTGCCGAGCAGCAGGTGGCGACGGGTCGGTTTCATCGGCGCGACGATAGCGTGCAATGCGTGCCGGCGTGGCGCGACGTGGCACGATACGGCCGCGCCCCGCCGCCGGAGCGGGCCAGGACACACGATGACGGAACAGTTCACCGGAACGAGCGAGGTGCAGGAGCGCCACCGCTTCGACGAGGGCGCGCTCGACGCCTGGCTGCGCGGCCATGTGGACGGCTACGCCGGCCCGCTGCAGGTGCGGCAGTTCAAGGGCGGCCAGTCGAACCCGACCTTCCTGCTGGCCACGCCGACGCGCAGCTACGTGCTGCGCCGCAAGCCGCCCGGCAAGCTGCTGCCGTCCGCCCATGCGGTCGACCGCGAGTACCGCGTGATGCGCGCGCTCGCCGGCACCGACGTGCCGGTGCCCGAGACCTTCGGCCTGTGCGAGGACGATTCGGTCATCGGCACCGCGTTCTACGTGATGGCGAACGTGCCCGGCCGCATCCTGTGGGACCCGGGTCTGCCCGGCATGACGCCCGCCGAGCGCGCCGCCATCTTCGACAGCATGAACGCCGCGATCGCGGCGCTGCACCGCGTCGATCACGCCGCGATCGGCCTGGCGGACTACGGCAAGCCCGGCAACTTCTTCGCCCGCCAGATCGGCCGCTGGACGGCGCAGTACCGCGCGTCGGAGACGGAGCGCATCGAGTCGATGGAGCGCCTGATCGAGTGGCTGCCGGCGCACATCCCGCCGGGCGATGCCGCGTCGCTGGTGCACGGCGACTACCGGCTCGACAACCTGGTGTTCCACCCGACCGAGCCGCGCGTCGTCGCGGTGCTCGACTGGGAGCTCTCGACCCTGGGCCACCCGATGGCCGATTTCGCCTACCACGCGATGGCCTGGATCATGCCGGCCGGCGAGATGCGCGGGCTGGTCGGGCTCGACCTGCCGGCGCTCGGCATCCCGAGTGCGCCGGCCTATCTGGCGCGCTACTGCGAGCGCTCCGGCGCCACGCCGCCGACGGCGATCGAGTGGTCGTTCTACATCGCCTACAACCTGTTCCGCGGCGCCGCGATCTCGCAGGGCATCCTGAAGCGCGCACTCGATGGCTCGGCGGCCAGCGCGCACGCCTTCGAAGCGGGTCGCAAGGGCCGCGTGGTGGCGGACGTCGCCTGGCAGCGCGTCCTCGCCGACACCGGGCAAACACCGAACTGACGCGGCCTGCCGTCACGCGATAGTCGACTCAACACGAACCCCGGGCGGCGCGGCTGCGCGCCGCCGGACCTAGGAGCCTCACCTTGCTCGACCACCCCTGGATCAAGAACTACCCCGACGGCGTGCGCTGGGACGCTGAACTGCCGCTGATGCCCGTCCAGCAACTGCTGGACGACGCGGTGCGCCGCTGGCCCGAGAACCCGGCGATCGAGTTCATGGGCCGCACGCTCACCTACCGCGAGTTCGGCGTGCTGGCCGACCGCGCGGCCAAGGGGTTCCAGCTGATCGGCGTCGGTCCCGGCGTGCACGTCGGCCTCTATCTGCCGAACACGCCGCATTACCCGATCGCATTCTTCGGCGTGCTCAAGGCCGGCGGCACCGTGGTGAACTACTCGCCGCTCGATGCCGAGCGCGTGCTCGCGCACAAGATCGAGGACAGCGAGACCGACATGCTGGTCACGCTCGACCTGGCCGCGCTCTACCCGCAGATGGCGCGCCAGCTCGGCGCCTCGCGCCTGAAGAAGCTGATCGTCGGCAACCTGGCCGACTACGCCGCGCATCCCGAAGGCGTGCGCGCGCACCTGCAGGGGGCCGGGCAACTCGCGCCGGTCGCGAGCGACGCGCAGCACATGGGCTTCGACCAGCTGCTGGCCAACGACGGCAGCTATGAGCCGCATGCGCTCGGCGACCTGCGCCAGGCGATCGTCGTGCTGCAGTACACCGGCGGCACGACCGGCCTGCCGAAGGGCGCGATGCTGACCCACGCCAACCTCACCGCCGCCTGCGCGCAATACCTCGCCACCTCGCAGGGCAACCCGCGTGTGCTGACCGAGGGCGTCGAACGGGTGCTGGTGGTGCTGCCGCTGTTCCACATCTACGCGCTGACCGTCAACCTGCTGTACGGCGTGCGCCTGGGCGCGCTGATGGTGCTGCACGCGCGCTTCGATGTCGACGCGGTCATCAAGGACCTGATCGACAAGAAGATCAGCCTGTTCGCCGGCGTGCCGACGATGTACATGGCGCTCGCCGCGCACCCGCGGGTGCAGGCCGGCGAGCTCAAGTCGCTGCAGTTCTGCGGCTCGGGCGGCGCGCCGCTGCCGGTCGAGGTGGCGAACCGCTTCGTCGAGCTGACGGGCTGCAAGCTGAACGAAGGCTGGGGCATGACCGAGACCTCGCCGACCGGCACCTTCACGCCGGTGCACGGCATGCGCAAGGCGGGGTCGTGCGGCATGCCGCTGCCGCGCATCGAGCTCAAGTTCGAGAGCCTGACCGACCCGACGCGCGAAGCGCCGCGCGGCGAGCCCGGCGAGCTGTGCATCCGCGGCCCGAACGTGATGAAGGGCTACTGGAAGAACGAGGCGGCCACCGCCAAGTCGATGACGAAGGACGGGTTCTTCCGCAGCGGCGACGTGGCCTACATGGACGACGACGGCTTCGTCTTCATCGTCGACCGCACCAAGGACATGCTGCTGTGCGGCGGCTTCAACGTCTACCCGCGGGTGATCGAGGAGGCGATCTACGAGCACCCGGCGGTCGAGGAAGTCTGCGTGATCGGCATCCCGGACGAATACCGCGGCCAGTCGCCCAAGGCGTTCATCAAGCTGAAGAGCGGCGCGGCCGCGTTCACGCTCGACGACCTGAAGACCTTCCTGAAGGACCGCATCGGCAAGCACGAGATGGTGCAGGCGATGGAGCTGCGCGCCGAGCTGCCCAAGTCGCCGGTCGGCAAGCTGTTGAAGAAGGACCTGGTCGAGGAAGAAGCGAAGAAGAGGGCCCAAGCATGATCCACCTCAGCGGCATGGACGCGTCGTTCCTGCACCTCGAGACACCCGAGATGCCGATGCATGTCGGCAGCCTGCAGATCGCCGATCTGCCCGAGGGCTACGCCGGTGACTACTACGAGGACGTGAAGCGCTGGATGGCCACGCGCATGCACCTCGCCTCGGTGTTCCAGCGCAAGCTCGCGCTGATGCCGTTCGACCTGGCCAACCCGGTGTGGGTCGACGACGAGGACGTCGACCTCGACTACCACGTGCGCCATGTGATCCTGCCGCGGCCGGGCACGATGGAGCAGCTCGAGAAGTACGTCGCGCGGCTGCATTCCAGCCTGCTCGACCGCAGCCGGCCGCTGTGGGAGATCTACGTGATCGAGGGCCTGAACACCGGCCAGGTCGCGATCTACAACAAGATGCACCACTCGGCGATCGACGGCCAGGCCGGCGTGGCGATCGCGAAGGCGCTGCTCAGCGGCTCGGCCACACCGCCGCCGATGAAGCCGCCGCGCCAGCGCCCGCGCACCAACCGCTACCAGCTCGGGGTGGCGGAGCTCGCCGGCGCGGCGGTCAGCAACGCGGTCACGCAGTACATCAAGCTGTTCAAGTCGCTGCCGGCGATGGGGCGGGCGCTGCAGGCGGTCGTCTACCCCGTGTCCGAGGTCGACGGCAAGCGGCACCTGAGCCTGCCGGAAGGCTTCCAGCTCGGGCCGAAGACGCCGCTGAACGTCGCGATCACGAACCAGCGTTCGTTCGCGGCGCGCTCGATCTCGCTGGCCGAGGTCAAGGCGATGGCCAGGCGCAGCGGCGCGAGCCTGAACGACATCGTGATGGCGGTCTGTGCCGGGGCGCTGAAGCGCTACCTCGCCGATTACGACGTCACACCGGACAAGCCCTTGATCGCCGGCGTGCCGGTCTCGCTGCGCGAGGCGGGCAACACCGACCCGAACAACCAGGTGTCGATGATGCTGGTGAACCTGGCCACGCACATCGACGATCCGATCGAGCGGCTGATGGCGATCAATGCGTCCGCCAATGTCGGCAAGAAGCTGCAGCTGAACGTGAAGGGCGCGATGCCGACCGACTTCCCGTCGCTCGGCGTGCCGTGGATCATGACCGGGCTGGTCTCGCTCTACGGCCGTTCACGGCTCGCGAACCGCTTGCCGCCGGTGGCCAACGTGGCGATCTCGAACGTGCCGGGGCCGCAGTTCCCGCTGTACTTCGCGGGCGCGAAGCTCGCGAACTTCTTCCCCGTATCGATCCCCGGCCACGGCATCGCGCTGAACATCACGGTGCAGAGCTACAACGGGCTGCTCGAAGTCGGCCTGACGGCCTGCCGCCGCGCGCTGCCCGACGTGGCAGACCTCGCGGACTACATCGTCGAGGAGCACCGAAAGTTGCGCGCAGTCATCGAGGCGCTCGAGCCGGTTGCCGTCGTCGAGGCGGTCGAGGCGAGGCCCCAGGCGGCCGCGCCCGAACGGGCGCCGGCGCCGTCGAAGCGGCCGGCTCCGAAGAAGCCGGCGCTGACGCGGCGGCGCGCCGCCACGCCCGTGACCCCTGTGCCGCGCAAGCGCAGCGCCAAGAGCGCCGCGGTGTCGGCGCGCTGATCGTCCCGATCCCCTCACCGCAAGGCTCGCATGGTCACCGCAAAACGCACCCCCGCGAAGAAGGCCGCCTCGACGACCCGCGTCAGATCTCCTGCGGTCAAACGCCCGGGGAGCGACGCGGTGATCGTCGCGCCACCGGATCAGAAAAGCCTGATGACGCTGGCGCGAGATCTGCGCTCCTGGACTGACTTCGTGCTCGGCATCGCCAACACGGCGGCCGACCTGTCGTTCCGCGTGGCGAGCTCGCGGCTGACCAAGCCCTCGCACAAGGCCGCCGTCGAAAAGGCCGGCGGGCTGTTCCGCGACCTGCGCGAGAGCGCCGGCCTGACGCTCGGCGACCTGGGCCAGGCGATCAACCTCAAGGACACCTCGCTGCTCGAACAGGTCGAGGGCGGCAAGGTGGGCCTGCCGTTCGAGATCATCCTGCGGCTGGCCGGCGTGCTCGGCCGCAACGACCCGATCCCGGTCGCGATGAAGCTGACCCGCACCTACAACCCCAAGCTGTGGGCGACGCTCGAGAGCCTGGGTGTCGGCAAGCTGGCGGTGCAGGCCGGGCGCGAGCGCGAGTTCGCGAACCTCTACCGTGCCAGCGACGCGGCGCGCCAGCTGAACGACGAGGAGTTTGCGGCGGCGCTGAAGTTCGTCCGCGCCTCGTTCGAGGCCGCGCTGGTGTTCCGCGGCGAGACGGTGAAGGCCGGCAAGGGCAAGCTCAGCCCGAGCGACGCCACGTGAGGCAGCGGTTGTTCGCCGGCATCGCGCGGTCGTCGACCAGCGTGAAGCCGGCTGCGCCCGCGAGCGCGTCGACGGCCTCGAAATCGCGGATGCCGCGCTGCGGATTGGCCTGACGCAACGAGGCGTCGAACGCCGCATTGCTGGCACTGGTGAACGCGCCGCCGTCGTTGAACGGGCCGTAGACCGTCAGCAGCCCGCCGGGTTCGAGCAATGAAGGCAGCAGCGCGAACAGGCGCTGCACCTCGTCCCAGCCCATGATGTGCAGCGTGTTGGCGCTGAACGCGGCGTCGTAGCCGCCAGCGGGCGGTGCACCGTTGATGTCGAACGCGAGCGGCGCAGGCGTGTTCGGCAGCTGTGCCTCGGCCAGCCACTGGCGGATGCCGGGCAGGTTGGACGGCACGTCCGAGGTCTGCCAAGTCAGTTGCGGCAGAGCACGGGCGAAGTGGACCGCGTGCTGGCCGGTGCCGCTGCCGATCTCGAGCGCGTGCGTGCGATCGGCGAAATGCATGCGCAGCACGGCGAGGATCGCGTCCTGGTTGCGCTCGCAGGCGGGCGAGAAGGGCTTGTGCTGCATCGCATGATTGTCGTCCTGCGGGTGACAGCGCGGCGCGACGGCGCTCGGTACAGTCGGGGCATGGCTTCCCGACCCCTGATCGCCCTGGATTGCGATGGCGTGCTGCTCGACTTCCAGCTCGCCTACGCGTCCGCATGGGAGCGCGCCTTCGGCATCCGGCCGACCGACCGCGATCCGCTCGCGTACTGGCCCATGGACCGCTGGGCGGTCGAGCGGCTGACCCCCGAGCGGCGCCCGATTTTCCGGGCCGCGTTCGACGAGCACTTCTGGACCACGATGCCGCCGATCGCCGGCGCACTCGACGCCTGCCACCGCCTGCACGACGCCGGCTTCGAGCTGATCTGCGTCTCGGCGCTCGACCTCGAGTTCGAGGCCGCCCGTCTGCGCAACCTGCGCAACCTGGGCTTTCCGATCGAGCGGGTCATCGCGACCGGCAACCACGAGGGCGAACGCAGCCCGAAAGCCGAGGCGATCGAGATGCTCAGCCCGCTCGCCTTCGTCGACGACTACATCCTGTACATGCGCGGCCTGCCCGCGCACGTGCACACCGCGCTGGTGCTGCGCGCGCCGAACGGCAGCCCGAACGTCGGGCCCGACCTGAAGTGGGCGAAGAGCACGCACGACGATCTGGCCGGGTTCACCGACCACTGGCTGAGCCGCTGAGCCGCTGAGCGCCGCGGGCCGCCGCGCTCAGTGCGGCAGCGGGTCGGGGCGGTCGGTGCCGGGATCGGGGGGCGCTTCGGCGTCCGGCTCGGGATCCGCGGGCACCGCGAACGCTTCGCTCGCCCACGCGCCGAAATCGTTGTTCTTGCAGCGCGCGCTGCAGAACGGGCGGAACGGGTTGTCGGTGGAGTAGACACTGGCGCCGCCGCAGCCGGGGCAGCGGATCGTCCGCGCCGCAGACGCACCCCCGCTCATGAGCAGAGCGTCAACTCGAAGTTGGCGTCGTCCAGGCTGGGTTTGAGGCGGCCCTCGGCGTCCTGCCGCATCAGGCGGACCGAGACCATGAGCCGGTGGCCGCTGATCTCGGGCACGATGTCTTCCGGCACGTCGAGGCGCACGCGCATCAACTGGTAGACGCGGCCTTGCGGCAGGCTCTGCTGGTACTGACCGGCCGGTGCCGCGACCTTGTGCGGCGTGCCCGAGTCGCGCAGCAGCCCGAGCAGCACCTGCAAGGCCTCGGCCAGCGGCATGAGCGACCCGACCCACTGCATCAGATCGGCGCGGCGGCGCTGCGGCTCGAGCTTCTGCCACGCGTAGTACGCCGGCAGGTCGAACTCGCAGGTACCGCCCGGGATGCTGATGCGGCTGCGGATGCTCATCAGCCACTCGTTGCTGTTCAGCGCCGCGCCGGCCTTGCCCTGCACGTCGTTCAGGCCGTTGAACGCGTGGTCGATCTTCGCGACGACCTCGTCGAGCGCCGCTTCGGAGATCGACGGGTTGCCGCGGTAGCTGTTGAACTGCTGCTTGTGCTTGTCGAGCTCTTTCAGCAGGTCTGATTTCAGGTCGGCGCGGGAGGAGACGTCGAGGATCTCGAACAGCGTCGCGAGCGCATAGTGGTGATCGACCGGGGCATCGCGCGCGATCAACTGGCCGAGCCGGTCGAACAGGTGCTCGAGGCGCAGCATCGTGCGGATGCCTTCGTTGAACGGGTATTCGTAAAGGATCACTGTGGAAGTCCCTGACCAGGCGAAGCGGACCTGTCGAGGCGCGATTGTTCCACAGCGACACGCACGCGCGCACGAGCCTCAGCGCGGTGGTCGGGTCCAGCGCTCCCACAGCGCGAGCACATGGCGCTCGAGCGCGGCCAGGTCGATGCCGTCGTTGAAGATCACCGCGTCCGCGCAGGACCGCCGCAGCGTGCGAGGCGCCTGCTGGGCGATGACGGTGCGCACGGCGTCGGGTGTCCAGCCGGAACGCGCGACGACGCGCTCGACCTGCGTGCGCTCGTCGCAGTCGACGACGAGCACCTTGTCGACGCGGGCCCGCCAGCGGCTTGATTCCACCAGCAGCGGCACGTCGAAGACCACGGTCGCGGCATGGGCCGCGCCGGCCTGGCGCTCGGTCTCGGTGCCGATCAACGGGTGCAGGATGGCCTCGAGCCGGCGTTTCTTCTGCGGGTCGCCGAAGGCGATCTCGCGCATGCGGGCGCGATCCAGCGCACCGGACGAATCGATCGAGTCGGCACCGAAGGCCGCGGCGATCGCGGCAATCGCCGCGCCGCCGGGAAGGGTCAGCTGGCGCGCGATCAGGTCCGTGTCGACGATGGTGGCGCCGTGCGCCGCGAGCAGCCGCGAGACCGTGCTCTTGCCGCTGCCGATGCCGCCCGTCAGGCCGATCCGCAAGGCGCCGCTGTTCAGACTGGCGGCATCCACAGGCGCGAGAGCTGCTCGCCGAAGAACAGCGCGGCGACGCCGCCCCCCGCGAGGTACGGGCCGAACGGGATCGGTACCTCGCGGTCATGGCGGCGGAACACGATCAGCGCGATGCCGACGATCGCACCAACCGCCGACGACAGCAGGATGATCGACGGGATCGCCTGCCAGCCCATCCAGGCGCCGAGTGCAGCGAGCAATTTGAAGTCGCCCGCGCCCATGCCTTCCTTGCCGCGGATCAGGCGGTAGGCGTGAAAGACGAACCACAGCGACAGGTAGCCGACCACCGCGCCCGCGACCGATGCACTGAGCGTGACGGGTATCCAGCCGAACGCAGCGGAGACGATCCCGGCCCACATCAGCGGCAGCGTGAGGTCGTCGGGCAGGAAGCTGGTGTCCAGATCGATGAACGCCAGCGCCACGAGCGTGGCCGCGAACCCGCACCACAGCAGGACGGTCGGCTGGGCGCCGAAGTGGATGCCGCACGCGGCGAAGAGCAACGCGGTCAGGACCTCGATCGCCGGATAGCGCATCGAGATCGGCGCCTTGCACGCGGAACACCGGCCCCGCAGAACGAGGTAGCTCACGACCGGGATGTTCTCGTACCAGCGGATCTGGTGGCCACACGACGGGCAGCGCGAACGCGGCGTCGAGAGCGTGATCTCGGGCACCGGATCGATCTTCACGCCGAGCAGATCGGCACTTTCCATGCGCCAGCCGCGTTCCATCATCATGGGCATGCGGTGGATCACGACATTGAGGAAGCTGCCGATCAGCAGGCCGAGCACGGCCAGCGTGATCGGCGACAGCAGCGTGCCGAGGACTTGCGGGTCCATCGGGGCCCCGGTCAGACGACGGCGCCCAGCTTGAAGATCGGCAGGTACATCGAAACCACGATGCCGCCGACCATCACGCCGAGGATGACGATGATGAACGGCTCCATCAGGCTGGACAGGCCCTTCACCGCTTCGTCGATCTCGTCTTCGTAGAACTCGGCCGCCTTGCCGAGCATCGCGTCGAGCGAGCCGGATTCTTCACCGATCGCGCACATCTGCAACACCATGGTCGGGAACACGCCGGTCGTCTGCATCGAGGTGGTCAGTGCCGAACCGGTGGACACGTCCTTCTGGATCTGCTCGGTCGCCTCGGCGTACACCGCATTGCCAGAGGCGCCGCCGACCGAGTCGAGCGCTTCGACCAGCGGCACGCCGGCAGCGAACATGGTCGACAAGGTGCGCGTCCAGCGTGCGACGGCCGACTTGCGCACCAGCTCACCGAACACCGGCACGCGCAGCAGCAGCCGGTCCATGAACTTCTGCATCGGAATCGAGCGCCGCCACGACTGGATGAAGAAATAGGTGCCGCCAAACAGGAAGCCGAAGATCAGCCACCAGTAGCTGACGAAGAACTCCGACATCGCGATCACGATCAGCGTCGGCGCCGGCAGATCCGCGCCGAAGGACGAGAACACCTCCTTGAACGCCGGAATCACGAAGATCATGATGACCGCGAGCACGACGAACGCCACGACGATCACGGCGATCGGATAGATCAAGGCCGACTTGATCTTGTTCTTGATCGCCATCGTCTTTTCCTGGTAGATCGCCAGGCGATCGAGCAGCTGCTCCAGGATGCCGCCCGCTTCCCCGGCCTCGACCAGATTGCAGTACAGCGCGTCGAAATACAGCGGATGCTTTCGGAACGCCGACGACAGGCTGGTGCCGGTCTCCACGTCGCTGCGGATGTCGGTCAACAGCCGCGTCATGCGCGGGTTCGTGCTGCCGCGCGCGACGATGTCGAAGGACTGGATCAGCGGCACGCCGGCGCGCATCATCGTCGTGAGCTGTCGGGTGAAGATCGCGATGTCCTTCTGCTTGATCGCCTTGCCGCCGTTCAGGCGGCGCTTCTTCACCTTGTTGACGAGGATGCCCTGGCGCCGCAGGCTCGCGCCCACCACGGCTTCGCCGCCCGCGCGCATCTCGCCACGCACGACCTTGCCGTTCTTGTCCCGGCCTTCCCATTCGAAGACCAGGTCCTTGATATTTTTCGCGGCCGCTGCAGTCGCCATATGAACTTCGGGGAGTGAACTCCCCGTCCCTTCGATGTGTTGGTGCGGTATGTGGGTGGTCGGGCCTACTCGTTCGTCACCGAGATCACTTCTTCGAGTGTCGTGACGCCTGAGCGCACCTTGATCAGACCCGACTGACGCAGATCGCGCACGCTCTCGCGCTGCGCCTGCGTGGCGATGTCCATCGAGGTGCCTTCGTTCAGGATGATCTTCTGGATCTCTTCGGTGATCGGCATGACCTGGTAGATGCCGACCCGCCCCTTGTAGCCGTTCGTGCAGGCCGAGCACCCCACGGCACGGAAGGGACGCCACGTGCCGTCGAGGTCATGGTCGGCGAAGCCGGCCTTCAGCATCGCCTCGCGCGGGTAATCGGCCGGCGTCTTGCACGTCTCGCACAACTTGCGCGCCAGGCGCTGCGCAGTGATCAGCAGCACGCTCGAGGCAATGTTGAACGGCGCGACGCCCATGTTGAGCAGGCGCGTCAGCGTGGTCGGCGCGTCGTTGGTGTGCAGCGTCGACATGACCATGTGGCCGGTCTGCGCCGCCTTGATCGCGATGTCGGCGGTTTCCAGGTCGCGGATCTCGCCGACCATGATGATGTCCGGGTCCTGCCGCAGGAACGACTTCAGGGCGGCCGAGAAGCTCAGGCCCGCCTTGTCGTTCACGTTCACCTGGTTCACGCCGGGGAGGTTGATTTCCGCCGGATCCTCGACCGTCGAGATGTTCACGCCCGGCTGGTTGAGGATGTTCAGGCAGGTGTACAGCGAGACGGTCTTGCCGCTGCCGGTCGGGCCGGTCACGAGCACCATGCCGTAGGGGCGCTGGATGATCTTCAGCAGCCTGTCCTTCTCGATCTTCTCGTAGCCGAGCGCCTCGATGCCGACCTTGGCGCTGCTCGGATCGAGAATCCGGATCACGATCTTCTCGCCGAACAGGGTGGGCAGCGTGCTGACACGGAAGTCGATCGCCTTGGCGCCGAACTTCAGCTTCATGCGCCCGTCCTGCGGGACGCGTTTCTCGGCGATGTCGAGCCGCGAGATGACCTTGATGCGCGACGACAGCTTGTCCTTGATCGCGATCGGCGGCTGGGTGATCTCGCGCAACTCGCCGTCGATCCGGAAACGGACCCGGTAGTGGTACTCGTACGGCTCGAAGTGGAGGTCCGACGCGCGCATGTTGATCGCGTCGATCAGCATCTTCTGCAGGAAGCGCACGACCGGCGCGTCTTCCACGTCGGAGGTCGTCTCGCTCGATTCCTGGGGCGTGGTGACGTCGTCGGTGACATCGAACTCGAAGTCCCCCGAGGACAGCGACTCGAGCGTCTCGTTTGCGCTGGCGCCGTTGGCATCCAGGATCTTCGCGAGCTTGTCGTGCTCGACGATGACCCACTCGGGCGACAGTTGGGTCGCGAACTTGATGCGTTCGACGGCCTCCTGGTCGGTGGGGTCGGCCCCGCCGATGAACAGGCGGCTGCCCCGCTTGCCGAGCACGACCACCTGGTACTGAGCCGCGAGCTTGCCGTCGATCACGTTGCGCGGCAGGCGCTGCGGGTCGATGGCGGAAAGGTCGAGCAGGGGAAGCGCCAGGGCGGCCGACAGCGTGTGCGCCAGATCGGCCGGAGAGACGGCGCCGGCCGAGATGACCGAGGCGACGAAGCTGTTGCGCTTGTCCTTGGAACTCTTGACGAGGTCCTCGGCGATCTTGGCGTTCAGCTTGCCCGCATGGACGAGCACCCGCGCCACGCCGGACAGCGCGGACTGCGGAGCTTCTGCCAAGGTGTCCACGGTTCGCTGATTCACTCCAAGCTTCTCAAACGCACGATCTTCCCCGATAGATCAACGACTGTAAACGCGCTCTCGGCGGCCCAAAGCCAACAAATTGGCGCTGTTCTCGGGCCAATTGAAACAGGTTGAACCGGCTCGGTCGCGAAAAAACGGGTGCTGCGACATCGCCAAGAAGCATGTCGAATCAACAGATTAGCACGCGTTGTGCAACAAGTACGTTCGAAAGTACCGTTTCGGATGCGCGGCAAGCCGACACGCGCGTGCTCCGCTGCAAACGCACAACGCTCTCGAACCGATGGAAGAAGGAAAGTTGGTCGGGGTGAGAGGATTCGAACCTCCGGCCTCTACGTCCCGAACGTAGCGCTCTACCAGGCTAAGCTACACCCCGATTCAATGGCTGTGCTTGTCGCGGAGCCAACGCCGAACGGCTCAGGACGAGCGTTCGACGGATCGAAAACACAATTCTAGCAGAGCTTCGCGGTGCGCCGAAGGAGGCAGCACGCGCAGTGCATGCGCTGCCTTGTCGGCCTCGGCGCGCGCCGCCTCGCGCGTCGCGGCGAGCGCGCCGGTCTTGCGGACGATCTCGACGATGTCGGGCAGGCGGGCCACTTCGCCGTGCTCGATGGCGTGGCGGATCAGGTCGCGCTCGTCGGCGCTGCCTCGTTCCATCGCCAGCAGCAGCGGCAGGGTCGGCTTGCCCTCACGCAGGTCGTCGCCCACGTTCTTGCCGAGCTGCTCGGTGGCGCCTTCGTAGTCCAGCAAGTCGTCGATCAGCTGGAAGGCGGTGCCGAGCGATCTGCCGTAGCCGGCGCAGGACTCCTCCACCTCGGGATCGGCGTCCGCGAGCACCGCACCGATCCGCGCGCTGGCTTCGAACAGCTTGGCCGTCTTGTAGCGGATGACGCGCAGATAGTCGTCGACCGACAGATCCGGGTCGTGCATGTTCATCAGCTGCAGCACTTCGCCTTCGGCGATGACATTGGTCGCGTCGGCCAATACTTCCAGCACACGCATCCGGTTGACCGACACCATCATCTGGAAGGCGCGCGAGTAGACGAAATCGCCGACCAGCACGCTGGCGGCGTTGCCGAACAGCGCGTTCGCCGTCTGGCGGCCCCGGCGCAGCTCGGACTCGTCGACCACGTCGTCGTGCAGCAGCGTGGCGGTGTGGATGAATTCGACGGTCGCGGCGAGCTCGAAGCGTTCGCGCCCGGCGAACCCGAGCGCATTGGCGAACAACAGCACCAGCATCGGCCTGATTCGCTTGCCGCCCGCGCTGATGATGTAGTGGGCGATCTGGTTGATCATCACCACGTCCGACGCCAGCCGGTTGCGGATCACCCCGTCGACCTCGCGCATGTCCGCGGCCATCAAGGCAGCGGCGGAGGAGGCGGGGAGGTCGGCCGATGCGGCGGTTGGGGTGGGCGTTGAAGGCACGAGAGGCTCGGCGGAGGGACCGTCGATTATAGAAAGTGTGCCGGACCGAACAGCGGGAAGGCCCCGAAAAGTCCTTGCATGCTAGAATCACAGGCTCTGCGCGTTTTGCAGGGGCTGCTGCATTCGGAAAACCGGTCGGTGTTCAGTTGCGGCGGCATACACAGAAAGGGCTGATATGTACGCGGTCATAAAAACCGGTGGCAAGCAATACAAGGTTGTTGCCGGCGAAAAGATCAAAATAGAACAGATTGCTGCGGATGTTGGCCAAGAGATCACGATCGACCAGGTGTTGGCCATTGGTGCCGGCGCCGATCTGACGGTCGGGACTCCCTTGGTAACGGGCGCAAGCGTGGTGGCCACCGTCGTGGCTCATGGCCGGCATGACAAGGTGCGCATCTTCAAGATGCGCCGTCGCAAGCACTATCAAAAGCGGCAAGGTCATCGCCAGAACTACACCGAGATTCAAATCGGTGCGGTGAACGCTTAACAAGGAGCTGACTCATGGCACAGAAAAAGGGCGGCGGTTCCACACGGAACGGCCGCGACTCCCAACCCAAGATGCTCGGCGTGAAGGTGTTCGGCGGCCAGAAGATTCCGGCCGGTTCGATCATCGTGCGCCAGCGCGGCACCAAGTTCCATGCGGGCAGCAATGTCGGCATCGGCAAGGACCACACGCTGTTCGCTCTGGTCGACGGCGAAGTGAGCTACGCCGTCAAGGGCCCGCGCAATCGCCAGACGGTCTTCGTCAAGGCACTCTGAAGCCGCTGCCGCGCGAGCGGTGCGCCACACGACGAAGCCCCGGCACCCCCGGGGCTTCGTTCTTTCCACCGTGCCGTAACATGCGCGCTGACCCGGACCTGCACCCATGAAATTCGTTGACGAAGCCACCATCGACGTCGTCGCCGGCGAGGGCGGGAACGGCTGCATGAGTTTTCGCCGCGAGAAGTTCCTGCCCTTCGGCGGGCCCAATGGCGGCGACGGCGGACGCGGCGGCAGTGTCTACGCGGTCGGCGATCGCAACCTGAACACGCTGATCGATTTCCGCTACGCGCGCCGCCACGAGGCGCGCCGGGGCGAGAACGGTCGCGGTTCCGACCAGTTCGGGGCCGCCGCCGAGGACGTCGTGCTGCGCATGCCGATGGGCACCGTGATCACCGACGCCGAGACCGGCCAGGTGATTGCCGAGTTGCTCGTGCCCGACGAGAAGGTGTTGATCGTCAAGGGCGGCGACGGCGGCTTCGGCAACCTGCACTTCAAGACCAGCACCAACCGCGCGCCTCGCCAGAAGACGCCGGGCTGGCCCGGCGAGCAGAAGAAGCTCAAGCTCGAATTGAAGGTGCTGGCCGACGTCGGCCTGCTGGGCATGCCCAACGCTGGCAAGTCCTCGCTGATCACGGCGATCTCGAACGCGCGGCCCAAGATTGCCGACTACCCGTTCACGACGCTGCACCCCAACCTCGGCGTGGTGCGCGTGGCCCCGGAGCAGAGCTTCGTGGTCGCCGACATTCCCGGCCTGATCGAAGGCGCCTCCGAAGGCGCCGGCCTCGGCCATCTGTTCCTGCGCCACCTGCAGCGCACGCACCTGTTGCTGCACCTGGTCGACTTCGCGCCCTTCGACGACAGCGTCGACCCGGTCGCGCAGGCCAAGGCGATCGTCGGTGAACTCAAGAAGTACGACCAGGCGCTCTACGAGAAGCCGCGCTGGCTGGTGCTGAACAAGCTCGACATGGTGCCGGTCGAGGAGCGCGAGAAGCGCGTCAAGGACTTCGTCAGGCGCTTCAAGTGGAAGGGCCCGGTGTTCCAGATCTCCGCGTTGACCCGCGAGGGCTGCGACACCCTGATCCGCGCCATCTACGACCACGTGGCGACGCTCAAGAACGTCGTGCCGGACGATCCGGATCCGCGCTTCGACGAGGCGCCTTCCGGTTCGACGTCATGACGGCGGCGCTGCGCAACGCGCGCCGCATCGTCGTCAAGGTCGGCTCGAGTCTGGTGACGAACGAAGGCCGGGGCGTCGACGCCGAAGCCGTCGGCAACTGGTGCCGGCAGATGGCGGTGCTGGCGGGGCAGGGCCGCGAGGTGGTGATGGTCTCGAGCGGCGCGATCGCCGAAGGCATGAAGCGCCTGCGCTGGTCGGTGCGACCGAAGGAAGTGCACGAGCTGCAGGCGGCCGCGGCCGTCGGCCAGATGGGCCTGGCGCAGATCTACGAATCCAAGCTGAGCGAATACGGCATGGGCAGCGCGCAGGTGCTGCTGACGCACGCCGACCTGGCCGATCGCGAGCGCTACCTCAACGCGCGTTCCACCTTGCTGACGCTGCTGTCGCACAAGGTCATCCCGGTCATCAACGAGAACGACACCGTCGTCGTCGACGAGATCAAGTTCGGCGACAACGACACCCTGGGCGCGCTGGTGGCCAACCTCGTCGATGCGGACGCGCTGGTCATCCTGACCGACCAGCGCGGCTTGTATTCCGCCGATCCGCGCAAGGACCCGGACGCCCGCTTCATCGACGAAGCGCCGGCCGGCTCGCCGGAACTGGAGCGCATGGCCGGCGGCTCGGGATCGGCCATCGGCCGCGGCGGCATGATCACGAAGATCCTCGCGGCCAAGCGCGCGGCGCGCAGCGGCGCGAGCACCGTGATCGCCTATGGCCGCGAGACCGACGTCCTGATCCGTCTGGTCGGTGGCGAGGCCATCGGTACCGCACTCATCGCACCGACACAGAAGCTCGCGGCACGCAAGCAGTGGATGGTCGACCACCTGCAGCTGCGCGGTGCCGTGCAGGTCGATGCCGGCGCGGCGCGCAAGGTGATCGATGAGGGCAAGAGCCTGCTGCCGATCGGCGTGACCGACGTGCACGGCGAGTTCCACCGCGGCGACGTGATCGCCGTGCGCGGGCCCGACGGCAGCGAACTCGCGCGTGGCCTGGCCAACTACGGCAGCAGCGAGGCGCGCCTGATCGCGCGTCGCCCGTCGGGCGAGTTCGAGAGACTGCTCGGCTACACGGCCGAGCCCGAACTCATCCACCGCGACAACCTCGTCCTCGCGTGAGCGAGGCGCGGGCAAGTCAGTCGGGCAACTCTCCAGCGCGCAACGGCGCGACCAGCGGTTCGGACGCGGGCGGGACCGGCACGTCGTGTGGCATCGGCGACTCTTCGCGATGGTGCGGCCGCATGCCCGACCGCAGGTAGCGGTTGTGGTGCGTGCCGCGCGGCAGGAAACGGGCGAGTTCGGTCAGCGCCATCTGGTAGACGTTGCGCTTGAACTCGATCACCAGATCGAGCGGCACCCAGTACTCGTTCCAGCGCCAGGCATCGAACTCGGGGTGGTCGGTGGCGCGCAGGTTCATGTCGCTGTCGCGGCCCATCAATTGCAGCAGGAACCAGATCTGCTTCTGCCCGCGGTAGTGGCCGCGTGCGTCGCGCCGGATGAAATGATCGGGGACCTCGTAGCGCAACCAGTCGCGCGTGCGCGCCACGATGCGCACATGCTCGGGCACGAGGCCCACTTCTTCGTGGAGCTCGCGGTACATCGCCTGCTCGGGCGTCTCGCCGTATTTGATGCCCCCTTGCGGGAACTGCCAGGAGTGGGTGCGGATGCGCTTGCCCCAGAACACCTGGTTTCTTTGGTTCAGCAGGACGATGCCGACGTTGGGTCTGAACCCTTCACGGTCGAGCATAATCAACCCCAATTCATTCGTTGAATTCATTATTACACCGGCGTGACGGGATTCAACCCCTGCGGTTTCCCGCAGCAGCCGCGCCCCGCTGCGCCGCCCCGCGCGCACCGCGCCGGCTTGCATCGCGCTCGCATCCATCCGCCCCAACTCGACCCGCACGCCGCATGAAAGCATCCCGTTTCTTCATCTCGACGCTGAAAGAGGCGCCTGCCGACGCCGAGGTCGCGAGCCATCAATTGATGATGCGCGCGGGCTTCATCAAGCGACTCGGCGCCGGCATCTACAACTACATGCCGATGGGGCTGCGCGTGATCCGCAAGGTGGAGGCCATCATCCGCGAGGAGATGGACCGCGCCGGCGGCATCGAGCTGCTGATGCCCGTCGTGCAGCCGGCCGAGCTGTGGCAGGAGAGCGGGCGGTTCCAGAAGTACGGCGCCGAACTGCTGCGCCTGAAGGACCGCCACGACCGCGATTTCGTGATCCAGCCGACCAGCGAAGAAGTCATCACCGACATCGCCCGCCAGGAGCTGCGCAGCTACCGCACGCTGCCGAAGAATTTCTATCACATCCAGACCAAGTTCCGCGACGAGCGCCGGCCGCGTTTCGGCGTGATGCGCGGGCGCGAGTTCACGATGAAGGACGCGTACTCGTTCGACCGCGACGTCGAATCCGCGAGCCGCAGCTACGACCAGATGTTCGCGGCCTACACGCGGATCTTCGAGCGCATGGGCCTCACGTTCCGCGCGGTTGCGGCCGACAACGGCTCGATCGGCGGCGTGCGCTCGCACGAGTTCCAGGTCATCGCCGAGACCGGCGAGGACGCGATCATCTACTGCCCGACCTCCGACTACGCGGCCAACATCGAGCTGGCCGAAGCCGTCGCACCCGCCGCAGCGCGCGGCGCCGCATCCGTCGCGTTGACCAAGACACCCACGCCGGGCAAGGCCACCTGCGAGGACGTGGCGCAACTGCTCGGCGTACCGCTGCAGTCGACCGTCAAGTCGCTCGTGCTCGCAACCGACAAGACCAGCGACGCCGGCGATGTGCTCGAGACCACCGTCTGGCTGCTGCTGGTGCGCGGCGACCATGCGCTGAACGAGATCAAGGCCAGCAAGGTGCCCGGGCTCGACAAGGGCTTCCGCTTCGCGACCGGCGCCGAGATCGATGCGCACTTCGGCTGCAAGCCGGGCTACCTCGGCCCGATCGGGATGACGCAGCCGGTGCGCATCGTGGCCGATCGCACCGTCGCGCAGATGAGTGATTTCATCTGCGGCGCCAACGACGCCGACTTCCACTACACCGGCGTCAACTGGGGCCGCGACCTGCCCGAGCCCGACCTCGTGGCAGACATCCGCAACGTCGTCGCGGGCGATCCGTCGCCCGACGGCCAGGGTGTGCTCGCGATCCAGCGCGGCATCGAGGTCGGCCACGTGTTCCTGCTCGGCTCGTTCTACAGCGAGAAGATGAACGCCACCTATCTCGACGAAGCGGGCAAGCCGCAGCTGATGCAGATGGGTTGCTACGGCATCGGCGTCACGCGCATCCTGGGCGCGGCGATCGAGCAGAACTTTGATGAGCGCGGCATCGTCTGGCCCACGGCGATCGCGCCGTTCACGGTCGTGGTCTGCCCGATCGGCTACGACCGCTCGGCCGACGTGAAGGCCGCCGCCGACCGCCTGCACGACGAACTCGAAGCCGCCGGCATCGACGTGATGCTCGACGACCGCGGCGAACGCCCCGGCGCGATGTTCGCCGACTGGGAACTCGTCGGCGTGCCGCACCGCGTGGTGCTGTCCGACCGTGGCCTGAAAGAAGGCAAGGCCGAGTACCAGGGCCGCCGCGATGCGCAGGCCACCGCCATCGCCGTCGCCGACCTGCTGCCTTCGCTGAAGGCCAAGCTGACGGCATGAGCATGGAACGACTCTCCCACCTCGGGAGAGCGCGGCGCGGCCTCACCCTCGCCGCGATCGCGAGCCCGCTCGCGACGCTGCTGCCGACGCGCGCCATCGCCGGCGCGCAGGTCGAGGAGCCGCTCGCCAACGCGGTGCGCTCGGCCCTGGCCGCCGCCGTCAGCGACGCCGCGC
Organism: Pseudomonadota bacterium; assembly: GCA_040384825.1. Taxonomy (GTDB): domain Bacteria; phylum Pseudomonadota; class Gammaproteobacteria; order Burkholderiales; family Burkholderiaceae_C; genus LMDS01. The sequence goes on along the minus strand of JAZKIO010000039.1, from coordinate 53,586 downwards.
CGCCGCGGCCGCAGTTCGACACGATGGACGCGCGCCTGGCCTACCTGCGCTGGCTCGGCGAGATGAGCAACCGCTTGAAGCGTCGGGAGGCCGAGCACCTGCGGCGCGTCGAGTTCCTCGAGACCGCCTGGTACGAAAGCACGCGCGCTGGCATCGAGCCGGCATTGCTGCTCGGGTTGATCCAGGTCGAGAGCGGCTTTCGGCGCTACGCCATCAGCAGCGCCGGCGCGCGCGGCTACACGCAGGTGATGCCCTTCTGGGCGCGGGTGATCGGCGATGGCGACCCGGCACGGCTGTTCCACATGCAGACCAACCTGCGTTTCGGTTGCGTGATCCTTCGCCACTACCTCGACCGCGAGCGTGGCGACCTCTACATGGCGCTCGGCCGCTACAACGGCAGCCGTGGTCGGGCGGAGTACCCGAACGCCGTGTTCGCCTCGCAGCGCCTGTGGGTCTACAAGCCGCCGGTCGGCTGAACGCTCAGAGGCCCGTCCAGCGGCGAGGTGCGGCGTCGGCGATGCCGATCAGGGCGAGCACGCGCTCGACCGTGTCGTCGACCATCTCGTCGATGCTCTTCGGGCGATGGTAGAAGGCCGGCAACGGCGGAAAGATCACGCCGCCCATCTCGGTCACGGCCGTCATGTTGCGCAGGTGCGCGAGGTTGAACGGCGTCTCCCGGACCATCAGCACCAGGCGGCGGCGCTCCTTGAGCACCACATCGGCGGCGCGGGTCAGCAGGTTGTCCGACAGGCCGTGAGCGACCGCCGCCAGCGTGCGCATCGAGCACGGCGCGATCACCATCGCGTCGGTCGCGAACGAGCCGCTGGCGATCGCGGCGCCGATGTCGGCCGGGTTGTAGGCGTGATCGGCGAGCGCTTCCAGCGCGCGCCGGTCGAGGCCGAGTTCATGGTGCGCGTTCAGCACGCCGGCCGGGCTCACGACCAGGTGGGTTTCCGTGCCGCCGGCCTTCAGGCGCAGCAACAGGCGTTGCGCGTAGACCGCGCCGGTGGCGCCGGTGATGCCGACGACGACGCGCGCGCGGGGCGCTGCGTTCAAGCCGGCGACAGCAGCGGTTGCAGTTCGCCGGCCTGGTACATCTCCATCATGATGTCCGAGCCGCCGACGAATTCACCGTTGACGTAGAGCTGCGGGATCGTCGGCCACTGCGCGTAGTCCTTGATGCCCTGGCGGATGCCGTCGTCCTCGAGCACGTTGACGGTCTTCAGCTCGGCCGTGCCGACGCCGCAGGCCTTCAGCACCTGCACCGCGCGACCGGAGAAGCCGCACTGCGGAAACTGCGCCGTGCCCTTCATGAACAGCACCACGCGGTGGCCTTTGACGATGTCGTCGATGCGTTGTTGAACGTCACTCATGATGGTCGGGCTCGCAAGCAGGAAGAAGGGGGAACGGACAGGCGAGGTTATACGGCAAACCGCCCGCCCGACGCCGCGCCCGGGTGCATGCCCACGTTGCGTCGGCGGGGTTCAGAACGCGTAGGTGACGCCGAGTTGCAGCAGCGGCGTCATGCGCATCTCGCGCACCGCGTCGTCCAGGCTCTGGCCGCCGGTCAGCCCCCGGCCGAGGCGCGCGCCGCTGCCATGCCCGACCAGCCCGAGGTCGGCGTTGAAGCTCCAGCCGTTGCGGACCGAGAGGTTGGTGTAGCCGACGCCCAGGTAGGGCGCGGTCGTCGTGTCCCAGGCGCTGTCGCCGGCCAGCGGCAGCGGTGCCTGGCCGATCGAGCGGCTGCCGATGCTGAACGCGCCGCCGCTGGCGAACCCGCCCTGCGCGCCGCCGAGCAGCGAGCGCGGCCCGAAGATCAGGCCGCTGGTGGCGCGGAAGCCGCCGAGCTGGCGGGCGCCGACGAGCGAGCGGCTGAAGTAGTAATCGCCCATCAGGCTGGCGCTGCCCAGCTTGGCGGCCGCGCTGTCGGCACCCGGGCGCCAGGGCGCCGCCGCGGTGCCGAGCGACAGCCGGCCTTGAAAGCGCGACCAGGCGGCCGAATCGACCGCCGCCGCGTCACGGGGAGCGGGGTCGGCCGACAGAGCGGCGGTCGAGAGCAGGGCGAGCGCCCCGGCGAACATCCACGTGAACTGGCGCATCGCGGGCTCCTTTCGACGACAGGAACGGCCACCGGCCGCAGCAGCGGTTTCATCGTACGCCGAAGCCCGCCGCGTGTGTGGCGATCGTCGTGAAGGGGAGCGTCAGCGCGTGCGTTCCGGCGCACGGGGCGCTCGCCCGCCGGTGCAACGCGGCTGCCCGGCCAGGTCGCTGCGGGTCTCGACGGCCTCGAACCCGTGCGCGGTCAGCAGGGCTTGCACGGCTTGCGCCTGGTCGTAGCCGTGTTCCAGCAGCAGCCAGCCGTCGGCACGCAGGTGCGCGGCGGCGCCGGCGGCGATGGCGCGCAGGGCGTCCAGCCCGTCGCCGCCCGGCGTCAGCGCCAGCGTCGGCTCGTGGCGCAGCGCCGGCAGGTGCGGGTCGCCGCCGGCGATGTAGGGCGGGTTGCTCAGCGCCAGGTCGAAGCGCTGTTCGCCGACGAGGGCCTCCCACCAGGCGCCCGAGCGGGTCCCGATCGCCAGGCCCAGCGCGCGGGCGTTGGCGCGCGCCACGTCGAGTGCGCCGTCGGAGAGATCGGTCGCGAGCACCTCCGCGTCCGGCCGGGCGTTCTTGACGGCGAGCGCGATCGCGCCGCTGCCGGTGCCGAGATCGACCACGCGCGGGTGCGGCCCGGCCGCGTCCGCCAGCCGTTCCAGCGCCCAGTCGACCAGCAACTCGGTCTCCGGCCGGGGCACCAGCACGCGGGCGTCGACCTGCAGCGTCAGGCCGTGGAATTCCTTCGCGCCGACCAGGTACGCGACCGGCTCGCCGGCCGCGCGGCGTGCCGTCAAGTCCGCGAATGCCTGGGACGGCGCCGCATCGAGCACGGCGTCGTCGTTCGCGACGAGCCAGGTGCGGTCGCGCTTCAGCACGTGAGCGAGCAGGAGCTGCGCGTCCAGCCGGTCGAGGCCAGCGGCCTGGGCCCCGCGCAGCGCCGCGGCGACGGTGGTCATGCGTCGCCGCTTTCGAGCGCGGCGAGCTGCTCGGCGGCCTGCGCGGCCTGCAGCGCGGCGGTCACGTCGTCCAGGTCGCCGTCGAGGATGAACTGCAGCTTGTACAGCGTCAGGTTGATCCGGTGATCGGTGAAGCGCCCCTGCGGGAAGTTGTAGGTGCGGATGCGGTCGCTGCGGTCGCCGCTGCCGATCAGGCCCTTGCGGGTGGCGGCTTCCTTCGCGGCGCGTTCGTTGCGGTCCTTGTCGCGCAGCCGCGCCGTCAGCACCGCCAGCGCCTTGGCCTTGTTGCGGTGCTGCGAGCGGTCGTCCTGGCACTCGGCGACGATCCCGGTCGGCAGGTGGGTGATGCGGATCGCGCTGTCGGTCTTGTTGACGTGCTGGCCGCCGGCGCCGCTGGCACGGAAGGTGTCGATGCGCAGTTCCGCCGGGTTCAGCGTCACCTCTTCGGCCTCGTCCGGTTCGGGCAGCACGGCTACCGTGCAGGCGCTGGTGTGGATGCGCCCCTGCGTCTCGGTGACCGGCACGCGCTGCACGCGGTGGCCGCCGGATTCGAACTTGAGCCGCGCGTACACGTCGTCGCCCTCGACCCGGATCACCACCTCCTTGTAGCCGCCCAGGTCGCTGAGGCTCTCGCTCATCAGCTCGGATTTCCAGCCGCGGCGCTCGCAGTGGCGCAGGTACATGCGGGCCAGGTCGCCGGCGAACAGCGCCGATTCGTCGCCACCGGTGCCGGCGCGGATCTCGACGAACGCGTTGCGCGCATCGTCCGGGTCGCGCGGCAGCAGCGCGGTCTGCAGTTCGAGGTCGAGTCGCTCGACGTCGGCGCGCGCCTCGGCGATTTCCTGCTGCGCCAGCTCCGCCATGTCGGGCTCGGCCAGCATCTGCTGCGCGTCGCTCAGGTCGCGCTCGCGCTGCTCGTAACGCCGGTAGCGTGTCACCAGGCCCGCCACTTCCGCATGCTCGCGCGCCAGCGCGCGGTAGCGCTTCATGTCGCTCGCGACATGCGGGTCGGCCAGCGTGGCGTCGAGTTCGGCCAGGCGCAGCGCGAGGCGCTCGAACTGTTGGCGAAGGGAATCTTTCATGCGGGCATCGGCGGGGAGATCGGCGCCGAGATCGGCGGTCAAGCAGCGCGCCGGAGGCACGGCGCGCATCGGCAGTGGCGGGCGTGAGCGCCGCTAACGCTGATCGTCGACCGGCGGCCGGGCGCTCTGCCGCAGGAACAGCCGCGACACCGTCTGCGCGAGCTGCGCGCGCTGTTCGGTGTCGGCGGCGTTCAGCTCGGCCATCGTGCCGTGCAGCATCTTCTGGGTCAGGCCGCGGGACAGCGCTTCGAGCACCGCCTCCACGTCGTCGCCCTTCGCGAGCATCTTGCGGGCGCGGGCGATCTCGATCGCGCGCCAGTCATCGGCCTGGGTCTGCAGCGCCTGGATCAGCGGCACCGCGCCGCGCTGGTCGAGCCAGTGCACGAAGCTCTGCACGCCGGTCTCGATGATCGCCTCGGCCTGCTCGACAGCGGCCTGGCGCTTCTCGCCGGCCCACTGCACCAGCGTCGACAGGTCGTCCACCGTGTACAGGTACACGTCGGACAGGCGCGCCACCTCGGGCTCGATGTCGCGCGGCACCGCCAGGTCGACCATGAAGATCGGGCGGTGCCTGCGCTGCTTCAGCGCGCGCTCGACGGCGCCCAGGCCGATGATCGGCAGCGTGCTCGCGGTGCACGAGATCACGATGTCGAAATCCGCCAGCCGCGCCGGCAGGTCGGCCAGGCGCATCGCCTCGGCGCCGAAGCGGCCGGCGAGCTTCTCGCCGCGTTCGAGCGTGCGGTTCGCGACCGCCATCGCGCGCGGGTGCCGCGCCGCGAAGTGGGTTGCGACCAGGTCGATCATCTCGCCCGCGCCGACGAACAGCACCTTGGTCTCTTTCAGGTCTTCGAACAGCTGCGAGGCCAGCCGCACCGCGGCCGCGGCCATGCTGATCGAATGCGCGCCGATCTCGGTGGAGCTGCGCACCTCCTTCGCCACGGCGAACGAGCGCTGGAACATCTGGTGCAGCGAGCCGCCGAGCGTGCCGGCGGTCTCGGCCTCGCGCACCGCCTGCTTCAGCTGGCCGAGGATCTGCGGCTCGCCGAGCACCATCGAATCGAGCCCGCTGGCGACACGGAACGCGTGGCGCGCCGCGGCGCCGCCCTCGAGCACATAGGCGTGCTCGCGCAGCGTCTGGGCCGAGACGCCGCCGACGCCGGCGAGCCAGTCGACGGCCGGGGCAACGAGCCCTCGGTTGGCGCCGACGTACAGCTCGGTGCGGTTGCAGGTGGAGACGATCGCGACCTCGCTGGCGCGCTGCAGGCGCTCGCGGAAGCCGCGCAGCGTCGGCGCCAGTTGCTCGGTCGAGAACGCGAACCGGCCGCGCAGGTCGAGGGGCGCGGTGGTGTGGTTCAGGCCGAGGGCGAAGACGCTCATGCCCGAATTATAAAATCCGCGTCCGGCGCATGCGTTTGCGCGCCGTCAAGCCACTGGAAAGGCATCTTCTGGGTCCGATCGACGCCCTCTGGCACCTGCTGAACTTCTTCGCGCCGGCCGTCGGTGTGGGGCTGATCGCCGCCGCATTCGCCAAGCTGCTGTGGCGGCGGGAGCTGGCCGGCGTGCGCTGGCTGCGGCTGGCGGGGTGGGCGTCGGCCGGCAGCGCGCTGGTGCTGGTCGCCGGGCTCGTGGTCTTCGGCCACGACGGCAAGATGGCGACGTACGCCGCGATGATCGTCACCTGCGCGCTCATGCTGTGGCTGGTCGGCTTCGGCCCGCTGCGGCGCTGACGCCCGCGCGCCGGCACCGAGTCAGGCGGGCAGCGCCGCGGCCTCGCGCTGCAGCACCTCGCCGCGCAGCGAATGCGAATTGGCCTCGGTGATCGTCACGTCGACCATCTGTCCGATCAGGCGTGGCGCGCCCTTGAAGTTGACCATGCGGTTGCACTCGGTGCGGCCGGCGAGCTCGGTCGGGTCCTTGCGCGAGGGGCCCTCCACCAGCAGCCGCTGCACCGTGCCCAGCCGCGATTCGCTGATGGATTTGGCGCTGGCCGTGATCGCCTTCTGCAGCACGTGCAGGCGCTTCATCTTCTCGATTTGCGGCGTGTCGTCCGCCAGGTTCGCGGCCGGCGTGCCGGGGCGCGGGCTGAACACGAAGCTGAAGCTGTCGTCGAAGCCGAGGTCGTCGATCAACTTCATCATCGCGCCGAAATCGGCCTCGGTCTCGCCGGGGAAGCCGACGATGAAATCGCTCGACATCGAGATGCCGGGCCGCACCGCCCGCAGCTTGCGCACCGTGCTCTTGTATTCCATGGCCGTGTAGCCGCGCTTCATCGCCATCAGGATGCGGTCACTGCCGTGCTGCACCGGCAGGTGCAGGTGGCTCACCAGTTGCGGCACGCGGGCGTACACATCGACCAGCCGCTGCGTGAACTCGTTCGGGTGGCTGGTGGTGTAGCGGATGCGCTCGATGCCGGGGACCTCGGCCACGTACTCGATCAGCAGCGCAAAGTCGGCGATCTCGGCCGTCGCGCCCATTGCACCGCGGTAGGCGTTGACGTTCTGGCCCAGCAGCGTCACTTCCTTGACGCCCTGCGCCGCCAGGCCGGCCACTTCGGCCAGCACGTCGTCGAACGGCCGCGAGACCTCCTCACCGCGGGTGTACGGCACCACGCAGTAGCTGCAGTACTTGGAGCAGCCCTCCATGATCGAGACGAACGCGGTTGCGCCGTCGACCCGCGCCGGCGGCAGGTGGTCGAACTTCTCGATCTCGGGGAAGCTGATGTCGACCTGCGGGCGCATCTGCTTGGCGCGCTGGTTCAGCAGTTCGGGCAGGCGGTGCAGCGTCTGCGGGCCAAACACCACGTCGACATACGGCGCGCGGGCGATGATCGCGTCGCCTTCCTGGCTCGCGACGCAGCCGCCGACGCCGATCAGCACGCCCTTGGCCTTCAGGTGCTTGACGCGGCCGAGGTCGCTGAACACCTTCTCCTGCGCCTTCTCGCGCACCGAGCAGGTGTTGAACAGGATCAGGTCGGCTTCGTCGACATCGGTCGTCGGCTCGTAGCCCTGCGCGGCGTGCAGCACGTCGGCCATCTTGTCCGAGTCGTACTCGTTCATCTGGCAGCCGAACGTCTTGATGAAGACCTTCTTCACGGCTTGATCCAGGTGGCGGTCGTCGCGTCGTACGTCCAGGTGTTGGCCTGTTCCAGCGTGGCCGGCCACGGGCGGATTGCCGCCTCGTCGGGGCGCAGCACCCACACATCGCGCACCTGCGGCCCGCCGAAGTCCAGCGTGTAGTGCACCAGGCGACGGGTGCCGACCAGCGCGGCCGGCAGCACGATCATGTTCTGCTCGTCGCGCACCCGTGAGCCGGGCGAGAGCGTCGTCGCGCGGCCGTTCAAGGCGATCGTGCCGTCCTCGGCGAAGGCGATCGTGCCGCGCAGCGTGTTCTGCGGGAAGGAGCGGGTCTGGGCGGCGGCCGGGGCGACGACCGCCACTGTCAGAACAGCGGTCAGGGCAGCGGCCAGGGCACAGCGGTACGTGGTGTTCATCCAGTGGCTGTCGGAGTAGCGGAGGCGCGCATTTTACCGTCCGGGCCCGGCGGCGTACGATGCAGCCCCGCCACGCCATTCACCGCCCGGAGTTCCCATGTTCGGCATCGCTGACTACCCGTCGTTCGTCATCGCCGTGATCGTGTTCCTGATGATCCCCGGCCCGGGCAACCTGGCGCTGATCACCTCGACCGGCAAGGGCGGCCTGCGCGGCGGCTTCGCGTCGATCTTCGGCCTGATCACCGGCGACCAGGTGCTGATGTGGATGGCGGTGGCCGGCGTGGCGGCATTGCTGACCGCGTGGCCCCCGGCGTTCAGCGCCGTGCAGTGGCTGGGCGCGGCCTACCTCGCGTGGCTGGGCTGGCGCATGCTCGTGGCCAAGGCCGGCGACAAGCCGGTGCTCGACATCGCGCCGCACCACTTCTTCAAGCAGTCCTTCGTGATCACGCTGCTGAACCCCAAGGCCATCGTGTTCTACATGGCCTTCTTTCCGCTGTTCGTCGACCCGGCGCGCCACCAGGGCCTGCTGACCTTCGGCGTGATGGCCGCGACGATCGCGGCGCTGACCTTCCTCTACGGCCTGATCGTCGTGCTGCTGACGCACCGGCTGGCCGAGCGGCTGCGCGCCAGCCCGGCGATCTCCAACGCGCTGCAGAAAATCGCCGGCGTGTTCCTGATCGGCTTCGGCGTCAAGCTGGCGCTGTCTCGCTGATCGGGCGCTCAGCCCTCCGCGCCGAGCACCGTTCCGCTGACTTCACCGAGGCCGATGCGCGCAGCGCCGTCGCGGGCGCAGTAGCCGCGCAGCGTCACGGTGTCGCCGTCCTGCAGGAAGGTGCGCGTCTCGCCGTTCGGCAGCGTGATCTTCTGCTTGCCGCCCATCGACAGCTCGAGCAGCGAGCCGCCCTGGTCCGGCTGCGGCCCCGAGAGCGTGCCCGAGCCGAGCAGGTCGCCCGGCTGCAGGTTGCAGCCGTTCACGGTGTGATGCGCCAGCAGCTGCGCGAAGGTCCAGTACGCCGCCTCGCCCACGGACGATTGCGACAGGCGCACCGCGGGCGTGCCGGCCTCCTTCATCGCGGCGGTCTGCAGCCAGGCTTCCAGCGTCATGTCGAGCGCGCCGTGTTCGCGGTTGAACGACGAATCGAGGTAGGGCAGCGGCTGCTGATCGCCGGCGGGCCGCGTGAAGGCGCGCCGGTACGGCGCGAGCGCTTCCATCGTGACGATCCACGGCGAGATCGTGGTCGCGAAGTTCTTCGCCAGAAAGGGCCCCAGCGGCTGGTACTCCCAGGCCTGCAGATCGCGGGCCGACCAGTCGTTCAGCAGGCACACGCCGAACAGGTGGTCCTCGGCGGCGTCGATCGGCACCGGCTCGCCCAGCGCATTGCCCGGGCCCACGAACAGGCCGAGCTCCAGCTCGTAGTCGATGCGCTGGCTCGGGCCGAACACCGGCGTCGGCGCCTCGCCCTTGGTCTGCCCCATCGGCCGCTTGAACTGCTGGCCGCTGACGCCGATCGACGAGGCCCGGCCGTGGTAGCCGATCGGCACCCATTGGTAGTTGGGCAGCAGCGGGTTGTCGGGGCGGAACAGCTTGCCGACGGCGGTGGCATGGTGGATGCCGGTGTAGAAATCGGTGTAGTCGCCGATCGTGCACGGCAGCGTCATCTGCGCCTCGGCCAGCGGCAGCAGGGCGCGGTCTAGCGCCTCCTGATGCGGGCTGCCTTCGGCCAGCGCGACCGAGAGTTCGGCGCGCAACGCGCTGCGCGCGGCCGCGTTGCGCGCCATCACGATGGGCAGGTCGCCGAGCGCGAGCGAGGCCATCATCACCTGCACCTCCGGGCTCCACGCGACGGCCTCGGCGGCGAGGTTCAGATCGAGCAGGTGATCGCCGATCGCCACGCCGATGCGCCACGGTTCGGTCGTGTTCAGGCGCCGGAAGCGGCCGAACGGCAGGTTCTGGATCGGGAAGTCGCAGCCCGGCTCGTTGGCGGAGGCGACCCAGCTCCGGAGCGCGGGATCGTGGGTGGCGTTGAGTAGATTCATGGCGTGAACTGATCCTTCAATCCGGCCCAGCAGTCGGCGTAGTGGGTGTCGAGTTGCGGGCTCGTGAGCGCGAACTCGGTCGGAATGAACTTGTACCGGCTCTCGAACATGAACGCCAGCGTGTGGTCAAGCTTGTGCGGCGCCAGCGGCGCGTTCGTCGCGCGCTCGAAGGCCTCTTCGTCGGGGCCGTGCGGGACCATGCAGTTGTGCAGGCTCGCGCCGCCGGGCTTGAAGCCCTCGGGCTTGGCGTCGTACTGGCCGTAGACCAGGCCCATGAACTCGCTCATCAGGTTGCGGTGGTACCAGGGCGGACGGAAGGTGTCCTCCATCACCAGCCAGCGCGGCGGGAAGATCACGAAATCGCAGTTCGCGGTCCCGGGCGTGTCGCTGGGCGAGGTCAGCACCGTGAAGATCGACGGATCGGGGTGGTCGAAGCTGATCGAGCCGATCGTCATGAAGTTCGCGGTGTCGTACTTCACCGGCGCGAGGTTGCCGTGCCAGGCGACGACGTTGAACGGCGTCTGCTTCATCGGCGCGCGCCACAGGCGGGCGCCGTACTTCTTGACGACCTCGTAGTCGCCGTCGGTGTCTTCGTACGCCGGGTCATTGGAAGTGGCCGCCTCGTAGGCGGCCACCGGCGCCTGGAAATCGCGCGCGTTCGCCAGGCCGTTCGAGCCGATCGGGCCCAGCTCCGGCAGCCGGAAGTGCGCGCCGTGGTTCTCGCAGACGTAGCCGCGCGACGGGCCGTCAGGCAGCGCGACCTTGAACGCGACGCCGCGCGGCAGCAGCGCGATCTCGCCGGGCTTCACCTCGAGCACGCCCATCTCGGTCGTGATCACCAGGCGCCCCTGCTGCGGCACGACCAGCATCTCGCCGTCAGCGTTGACGAACGCGCGCCGGTCCATCGAGCGGGTGGCGAGGTAGACGTGCACCGACAAGCCGGCCTGCGCCTCGACATCGCCGTTGCCGGCCAGGGTGCGCATGCCGTCGATGAAGTCGGCATCGCCGGCGGCTTCGATCGGCAGCGGTGCCCAGCGCATCGGCTCGGGCGCGAGCGCGGTGCGCGGGTCGCCGCCGCTGCGCCAGAACGGCTGCGCGTACGGCTGGTAGCGCCCGGCGACGACCGAGGGCTGACGCCGGTACAGCCAGGTGCGCCGGTTCTCGTGGCGCGGGGCGGTGAACGCCGTGCCCGACAGCAACTCCGGGTAGAGCGCGAACGGCGCGCGCTGCGGGCTGTTGCGGCCTTGCGGCAGAGCGCCGGGCACGGCCTCGGTCGCGTACTCGTTGCCGAAGCCGGTCTGGTAGTGCAGGGTCGAATCGCTCATGCGTCAGGTCCTCGAAGCAGCGGCGCTGTCGCGTGCGGCGCGCAGGGCCTCGCGCAGCACCTCGACATCGCCGACATGGTTGGCCAGCAGCAGCACGAGGCGCGCGTTCAGCGCGTGGCTGTCGTCCGGCGACAGCTCGCGATGCGCGTCGATCAAGGCCTCGTAGAAGTCGTCGGGCGCGCTGAGGTGCGGGGTGGTGATCAGGGGCATCGGAACGGTCTCAGTGGAGCGCGAGCGCGCGCTGCAGCGCCGCCCGCAGCGCATCGGCCGAGGGCTGGCGCCAGCGTGCGCACGCATGCTGGTCGGGCCGCAGCAGGTAGACGGTGCCGGGCAGCATGTCGTAGCGCTCGGCGACGAGGCCGTCGTGGTCGACCAGGCTGTGCGGCGCTTCGGCGTGGGCGGCCGCCTCGCAGGGGCGGACGTGCACGACGCGCAGCGGCGCGAAGCCCTCGGCGGCATGCGCGAGTTGCGCGGCCAGCCGGCCGGCGCTTTCGTCGCCGTAGACCAGCGCGGTGAAGCCGTCGCCCAGCTCGCGCAGCAGCCAGCTCTCGCGGTCGTCGGCGCAGGTGACGGGCGCGTCGACCGCCGCCGCGCCCGGCCGCATGCGGCCTTCGAAGCGGGCCGAGTCGGGCGTGTTGAGCGGCGAACCATCGAGCGTCGCCGGCACCGACAGCCGCCCGCTGTTGACCAGCGTGCGCGCGAACGGATGCTCGCGCGACAGGTCGAGCACCGCGTCGCGGAACAGGCGGCTGATCTCGCTCTTGGGCGTGATGAAGTCGGTGGCGCGGGTCGAGTTGAGGATGTTCTCGTCCGCCGCGTACTCGCGCTCGTGGGCGTAACTGTCGAGCAGCGCCTCGCCGGCCCGCCCGCCGAGCACCAGCGCCAGCTTCCATGCGAGGTTGTCGGCATCCTGCACGCCGGAATTGGCGCCGCGCGCGCCGAACGGCGAGACGCCGTGCGCGGCGTCACCGGCGAACAGCACGCGCCCGACGCGGAAACTCGCCATGCGCGTGCAGGCGAAGGTGTAGACGCTGGCCCACTCGAGCTCGAACTGCGCATCCTTCATCGTCGAATTCGCCAGCAGCGCCTTGACGCGCGGGATGATGTTCTCCGGCCGCTTCTCGACCTCCGGGTCGGCGTCCCAGCCGAGCTGGAAGTCGATGCGCCAGACGCCGTCGGGCTGCATGTGCAGCAGCACGCTCTGCTTCGGGTGGAAGGCCGGGTCGAACCAGAACCAGCGCTCGGCCGGCTGGTCGAGCTTCATCTTCACGTCGGCGATCAGGAAGCGGTCGCGGAAGACGCGGCCCGTGCTCTGCTGGCCGGTGAGCTCGCGCAGCGTCGAGCGGCTGCCGTCGCAGGCGACGACATGATCGGCGCGCAACCGGTACGGGCCGTCGGGCGTCTCGATCGTCAGCACGGCGTGGTCGGTGTGCTGCTCGACGCCGGCGACCTTGTGCTTCCAGCGCAGGTCGATCAGCGGCAGCTCGGCCGCGCGCTGGGCGAGGTAGCCCTCGACGTAGTACTGCTGCAGGTTGATGAACGCCGGTCGCTCGTGACCGGGCTCGGCGAGCAGGTCGAACTGGTAGACCTGCGCGTCGCGGAAGAACACCTTGCCGACGTTCCACGACACGCCCTTGTCGACCATGCGCTGGCCGCAGCCGAGCCGGTCGAAGATCTCCAGCGTGCGCTTGGCGAAGCAGATCGCTCGCGAACCGGTGGACAGGGTGTTGTCGTTGTCGAGCAGCACCACGCGCACGCCGCGCTGGGCCAGGTCGATCGCGAGCGTGAGCCCGACCGGGCCGGCGCCGACGACGACGACCGGGTGGCGCGCCGGCTCGGTGGCCTGCTGGTCCGCATGGCGCGTCGCGTCGAAGCGCAACGACTGGAAGTCGACCTCCGCGACGGGCTGCATCGCGTCAGCTCTCCAGCGCGTGCCACATCTCGATGTCGCGCTCGGCCGTCCAGATGCGCGGGTCGGGGTACTTCGTGACCTCGTCGTAGCAGCGGGTCACGTCGAACGGCATGCAGTGGTCGAAGATGACCCAGTGGCCGTACTTCGGCTTCAGCGCCGCGAAGGTGTCCTTGTAGACGGCGTTCAGGTCCTTGCCGGCGGCGACGCCCGCCTGCACGCTGGCCCGCACGTCGGCGATGAAGCCCGCCGTGCTCGACAGGCCGGCCTGCACCTGCGCCTCGCCCTTCAGGGCCGGGCCGCGGCCCGGCACCAGCGCCAACGGCTTCAGCGCCGCGACGTTCTCGAGCGTCTTCGGCCAGTCGTTGAAGTAGGCGTCGCCGGCATACGGCGTGGCGTCGAACTCGACCAGGTCGCCGCTGAGCAGCGTGCGCTCCTGCGGCAGCCAGACGACCGTGTCGCCCTTGGTGTGGCCGCGGCCGAGCTGCAGCAATTGCACCTCGAGCTCGCCCAGCCACAGCGTCATCTTGCCGGTGAAGGTCATCGTCGGCCAGGTCATGCCCGGCGGCACCGATTCGACGTTGCTGAACAGGCGCGGGAAGCGGCCGATCTCGCTCGCCTTGTCCTGCTCGCCGCGTTCGACGATCAGGTCGTAAGTGTCCTGGCTGGCCAGGATCTGCTGCGCGCCGTAGGCTGAGGCGCCGAGCACGCGCACCGCGTGGTAGTGGGTGAGCACGACGTACTTGATCGGCTTGTCGGTGACCTCGCGGATGCGGCGGATCACGTCTGCCGCCATTGCGGGCGTCGCCTGCGTGTCGGCGACCAGCACGGCGTCGTCGCCGATGATGATCCCGGTGTTCGGGTCGCCCTCGGCGGTGTAGGCCCAGGCGTGCTCGGAGAGCTGCGCGAAGGTGACCTTCTTCTCCTCGAGATCGGCTTGGCTGGCGAACTTTTTCGGCTGGCTCATCGGGGCTCCTGGTGTTCTGTGGCGGGCGGCTCGGGCCGCATCGGCGAAAACGGAGTCTAGTTCATGCGTTAGTTGATGTCTAATGCGATTTGTGATGAACTGATTCGGAGCGGGCCGTGAAGATTGAAACCAGCGAGCGCGCGCAGCGCGGCATCCAGAGCATCGAGGTCGGTGGGCAGGTGCTGCTGGCGCTCGTCCACCACGGCCGCCCGATGGCGCTCAAGGACCTGGCCCGCGAAGCCGGCATGGCGCCGGCGAAAGCGCACCCGTACCTGGTGAGCTTCGTGCGCATCGGGCTGATCGCGCAGGACGACGAGACCGGCAGCTACTTCCTCGGTCCACTGGCGCTGCAACTGGGGCTGATCAGCCTGCAGCAAGCGAACCCGGTACAGGTGGCGACACCGTCGATCGGCGAGCTCGCACAGCAACTCGGCCACACGGTGGCGCTCGCGGTCTGGGGCACGCGCGGCGCGACCATCGTGCGGCTGGCCGAATCGCCCGCCGCCGTGCACGTCAACATGCGTCACGGCACGGTGTTCTCGCTGGCGAACACCGCGTCCGGCCGGCTGTTCGCCGCGTTCCAGCCGCCGGCCGAGGCGCGGGCGCGGCTCGAGGCCGAGCGCCAGCGCCTCAAGGGGCAGCCGGAGCGGGCGGTGGCGGGCATGCCGGCCGCCGCACCGGTGCCGGCCTGGGCGGCGTTCGAGCGTCAACTGGCGGAGGTGCGTGCGCAAGGCCTGTCGCGCTCGGTGGGCGAGGTGGTGCCGGGCATCAACGCGATGGCCGCGCCGGTCTTCGATCACACCGGCACGATGGTGCTCGCGATCACCGCAATCGGGCCGTCGGCGGTGCTGGATACGGGGTGGCAAAGCGCGACCGCGCTCGCGCTGCGGGCGTCGGCGGACGCGGTGTCGCAACGCCTCGGCGCACCGGTGAGTTCGAGTCCAGCGAACTGAGAAGCCCCGGGCAGCGCGTCAGCGCCGCAGCGGGCGCTTCCGGTCAGCCCGCGCTGCTCATCTTCGCGGCGGTCTCGTCGGTCCCGTGGTGACCACGGCCCAGCATCTGCGAGCCGAGCAAGGCGCCGACCGCCCCCATGACCACCGACACCCACAGCGGATTGGCGCGGGCCAGTTCGGCGGCAGCGGTGATCTTCGGCGCGACCTGATCGATCGCGGCGTGCGCCTGGTCGCGCACCGTGCTCCACGCCTCGCTCGCCTTCTCGCCGAGATCGGCGCTGGTGCGGCGCGCTTCCGTCGGCGTCGGCAGCGACGCGGTCAGCTTGCGGCCGAGGTCGCTGATCTGTGCGCGGAGTTCGTCGAACGCGTCGCCGGCGGTCTCGCGGGTCGAGCGCGGCACGGTGCGCAGCACGTTCGAGGGGTGGGGCCGGTCGTCGCGTGCGGCCATCGAGATCAGCGCGATCAGCCCGGCGCCGATGGCGGCCGAGGTCAGCACCGCGGCGAGCGGGTACTCGTTGACGATGTCGCTCACGGCCTCGGTCGCGCTGGTCGGCACGGTGCTGGAAGCGTCGGTGGCGTCCTGGTAGGTCGAGTCGGTGTTCATGGTTGCTCCGGTAGGGGGGCCGTGCGACGCGACGGCGATGCCCCATCCTGCCCGCCGGGGCACGATCCGGGTGCAAGTGGATGACGCGACGGATTGCAGGAGGAGTCCGACGCCGCCGCTCCGATCGCGCGCCTCAGGTGACGGGCGGGCGCGCGTCGAGAAAGGCCTGCACGTCGCGCGCCGTCGGGATGCTCGCCTGCGCGCCCGGGCGCGTGCAGGCGAGCGCGGCCGCGGCGCTCGCGCGGCGCAGCGCCTCGCCCAGCGGCAGGCCGACCGCCAGCGCGGCCACGCAGGCGCCGCAGAAGGTGTCGCCGGCCGCCGTGGTGTCGACCGCCGTCACGGGGAATGCCGGGCAATCGAGCGCCTGCCCGTGATGCCGCGCGCGGCAGCCGTCACGGCCGAGCGTGACGACGACGGTCGGCACGTCGAGACGGTCGAGCGCCGCCTCGACATCGTCGGCGACGCCGGTGATCGCGGCGAGCTCGCCCCGGTTGACGATCAGCAGGTCGATCGCGTCGAGCAGCGCGGCCGGCAGCCGCTGCGCCGGCGCCGCGTTCAGCACCACGCGCACGCCCGCGGCGCGCGCGGCCCGGGCGTGGGCGAGGACGGTGTCCAGCGGCGTCTCGAGCTGCAGCATCAGGTGGCCGATGCCGGCGAGCGACGGCAGATGTTCCGGACGCAGCAGCGCGTTCGCCCCGGGTGCGACGGTGATCGCGTTCTCGGCGTCGTCGCCGACACAGATGAAGGCGGTGCCGGTCGGCTGCGCCGTCGCGCGGACGACGTGCAGCACGACGCCGGCGGCGGCGAGCGAGGCCTCGAGCGTCGCGGCGAACGGGTCGTCGCCGAGCGCCAGCAGCATCTGGGTCGGCACGCCGCCGGCCCTGGCGCAGGCGACCGCCTGGTTGGCGCCCTTGCCGCCAGGGTGCGTGGCGAACCCGCGCCCGAGCACCGTTTCGCCCGGCGCGGGAATGCGCTCCGCATGCACCACGAAATCGAGGTTGGCCGAGCCAGCGACGAGGATGGCTGCTGGTGTCACCGGGCGCGCGAGGCGTTGAGCATCGCGCGACGATAACGCGCCGGCGGCGAAGCGCCGTGGCGGCGCGTCAGTGCGGCAGCTGCTGGCGGGCGGGCGGCGTCGCCTGCGGTTCGCACCGCGCCGACGCGACGGCCTGGGTGCCGACCGAGAAGCTCCGGGCGCGCTGGGCCGCCTCTTCGCAGGCGTCGCTGGAGGCGTGGATCGAGACGACGCTGATCTGCGAAGCCACGAACACGATCGTCAAGATGTACATCGCTTCCCCCTGGGCCCGGACTTGTTCTGTTCGTGCCGAGCATGCAGCAGGGGCCGTGCCGGTCTCGCCGCGAGGCGTGACACGGATTTGACAATCGTGCAAATTGGCACCGCGGCGTGGCGCCAGGGCGCTTGTCGCGCCGCCGCGCCGGTCAGTCGAGCCGCAGCAGGCGGTCGAGCGACCAGGTGCCCGCGCCACGCCCCGCGAGGTAGAGCAGCAGCGCCGCCCACGACAGGTGCGTCGGCCAGGCATCGGGGTAGACGAACAGCTGGATCGTCAGGGTCATGCCGAGCAGCGCCAGGGCCGAGAGCCGCGTGAACAAGCCCAGCACCAGCAGGATCGGAAACAGGTGCTCCGCGTACGTCGCCAGGAGGGCGGCGATCTCCGGCGGCAGCAGCGGCAGGCGGTACTCGGTGCGGAACAGCTCCAAGGTGCCGGGCGTGACGGTGAGCAGCCCCTCGACCTTGGTCCGGCCCGAGAGGAAGAAGATCGCCGCCGCCGCGACGCGGCACGCCAGCGCCAGCAGGTCGTGACCGATCCAGCGCGTCAGGTGCGCGGCCCATGCGTTCCAGCGCGTGCGCCAGCCCGGGTGTGCGGCGGCGAGGGTCGTGGCGATGGGCGAGGGGGTCATCGGGAAGCTCCGTCGTTCGGGGTCGGGTCGGTCAATGCGCCGGCGGAAAGCAGCTGCGCCAGGAGGGCCGCGACATCCGTGTCGGGCGCGGCCTCGAGTGCGGCTTCGGCCGCCTGCGCGAGCGGCTGCGCGGCGCTGCAGGCGTCCAGGAACGCGCAGCCGCCGGCGCCGAGCGGCTGCCACTGCACGTCGTCCGCGGGCCGGCAGAGCAAGGTGCCTTCGCCCTGCCAGACAAGATCGTGCGGGACCGCGGCCCCGAGCCGGCTGGGCGACCAGATCGAGCAGACCGGCAGGTCGTCGGCATGCAGCCAGCGCGCGGCCGGGTGCGGTGCGAGGCGCAACTCGCCGAGCGTCTCGGGCGGCAGGCCCGCGAGCCAGCGCGCATCGACCGCGGGCGCGTCGGCGGCGGTGTGGGACTCGATCCAGAGCCGGTCGAGCCGCGCCACGCCGGCAAGGTAGGGCAGCTCGCGCGCCGGCTCGAAGCGCCCGAGGAAATCGGCGAAGCTGTCCCCGTACATCAGCAGGCGACCGTCGCGTGGCGGCTGCGCGCGAACGTACGTCGTCGCGGCCGCATCGAACCAGGCTTTGCCGACCAGCCGCAGGACGCTCGGGAAGTTGGCGCGCAGCGCGTCGACGCACCCGCTCATCACCGTGTTGCGGTAGACCGCGAACGCCGGCTGGGCCGACAGCGGCGAGCGATCGTCGTGGTCGAACAGCGCGGCGACGAAGCGCGCCTGGTACGTGGCCGGTGCGGAGGTCATGTCGCGATCCCCAAGGGTTCGGCGACGCGCTGCAGCTCGGCAGCGGCGGTCGCGCTCTCCGCCAGCAGCGTGTCGAACGCGGGCAGGTTGCCGTCGCGCTCGATCAGCGTCGGCCGGGCGCCGATGCGTTCGATCAGGTGCCGGTACAGGCGCCAGACCTCGGGCGCGACCGGCGCATCGTGCGAGTCGATCAGCAGCGACTCGCCGTGCACCGGGTCGGCGCTGTGGCCGGCGAGGTGGATCTCCACGACGTTCTCGGCCGGGAACGCGTCGAGGTAGGCGCGCGCATCGAAGCCGAGGTTGCGCGCCGAGACGTGCACGTTGTTCACGTCGAGCAACAGGGTGCAGCCGGTGCGCCGCACCAGTTCGCGCAGGAAGGCGATCTCGTCCCAGTCGTGGCCGTCGAGGCGCAGGTAGTGGGACGGGTTCTCGATCGCGACCGTCCGGCCCAGCGTCGACTGCAGGTGGTCGATGTGCGCGGCGATGCGCTGCAGCGCCGCGTCGCTGCGCGGGAACGGCAGCAGGTCGGGCAGGTGGATGCCGTTCCAGGCCGACCATGCCAGGTGTTCGGAGACGAGCGCGGGCTCGATCCGGCGCACCAGCGCGGCCAGGCGCGCGAGGTGCGCCGCGTCGGGCGGCGCATCGCCCGCCAGCGAGAGCGAGACGCCGTGCAGCGACAGCGGACGCGCCGCACGCACGGCCTCGAGCATCCGCCACCGCGGGCCGCCGGCGACCAGGTAGTTCTCGGCATGCACCTCGAACCACAGGCCCGGCGCGTCGCACGCGAGGGCGGCGTCGTGGTGCTCGGGCTTGAGCCCGAGCCCCGCGAGCAGCGGCGCGGTCATGTCGCGTTCCGATCAGGACTTCATCTCGGTCAGCGAGCCGGTGCCCTTCGGCGTCTTGATGGTCGTGCAGGTGCCGGCCGGCACGTTCTTCCAGGCGTTGCCCTGGTAGTCCATCTTCGAGCTGCCCGCGCACGAGGTGCCCGCGCCGGCCTTGCAGTCGTTCTTGCCGGCGAGCGAGATGCCGTAGCACTTCTCCATGTTGCCGGCCATCTTGTCGGCCATGGGCTTGGTGTCCTGGGCCATGGCGGCGCCGGCGGCGAGTGCGGACAGGGTGAATGCGGTGATGGCGATCGAACGGTTCATGTGAAGCTCCGGTGGTTGGAATGAAAGCGCACCGTGCGGCACGCTCGACCACTCATTCGTTTCGAACCCGCCTCGGGTTACACCGCCACGCACAATCCGCTGATTATTTTTTTGCCCGCTGTAACCGCCCCGTCCGATGCCCCGAACTAACGAAGCAGGTTCATCCGTTGCTGCCGACGCCGAGACCCGGCTGCGCGCGTTGTTCCTGCGCGGGCTGGCAGGGGAGGAGGCCGCGTACCGCGCCGTCCTGCAGGCGCTCGCCGCGCACCTGCGCGCCTACCTGCGCCGGCGCTTGTTCGGCTGGCCCGATGACGTGGAAGACCTCGTTCAGGATTGTCTGCTCGCGATGCACAACAAGCGCCACACCTACCAGAGCGACCAGCCGTTGACGGCCTGGGTGCACGCGATCGCCCGCTACAAGGTGATCGACCTGCTGCGTGCCAAATCGGGGCGCGAGGGGCTGCACGATCCGCTCGACGACGACCTCGCCGTGTTCGCGGAATCGAGCACCGAGGCGGGCGACGCGCGCCGCGATCTGGCCGGCCTGCTCGAGACCCTGCCCGAGCGCCAGCGCCTGCCGATCGTGCACGTCAAGCTGCAGGGCCTGTCGGTGACGGAAGCGGCGGCCCGGCTGAACATGTCGGAGTCGGCCGTCAAGGTCGGCATCCACCGCGGACTCAAGGCGCTGGCCCGGCGCGTGGGCGTGCTCTCATGAAGACCGACGACCTGATCGCGATGCTCGCGAGCGACCCGGCCCCCGTGGCGCGCGGTGCGCCGTCGAAGCGGCTGGCGCTCGGCCTGCTCGCCGGCGCGGTGCTCGCCGCGCTCGCGATGCAGCTGACGCTGGGCGTCCGGCCCGACATCGCGCAGGCGATCCTGCAACCGGGGTTCTGGGGCAAGCTGATCTTCCCGGCCCTGTTGGCGGGCGCGGGCTTCGTGACGCTCGCGCTGCTGGCGCGGCCCGGCATGCGGGCCCGCGCCGGGGAGGTGGCGATGCTGCTGCTGGTCGCGGGGCTGTGGGCCATGGCCGTGTCGGCCTGGGCCGGCGCCGCGCCGCCGGACCGTGCCGCCATGGTGTGGGGCACGACCTGGCGTGCCTGCACGCTGAACATCGTGCTGCTGTCGGTGCCGGTGTTCGCGGCGACGGTGCTCGCGCTGCGGCAGCTCGCGCCGACCCGGCTGGCCGAAGCGGGCGCGTGCGCGGGCGCGCTCAGCGGCGCGGCCGGCGCGGCGATCTACGCGTTCCATTGCCCCGAGACAGGGCTGCCGTTCATGGCGGTCTGGTATGTCGCGGCGATCGCGCTCGTCGCCGGGCTCGGCGCCGTGCTCGGCCGGCGCCTGCTCAGGTGGTGAGGGCCGCCGTCGGCTGAGGCCTGGCGCAGCGCGCATCGGCGGCGCGGCGCAGCGCGATCGCCAGGGCCGCCGACACCAGCACCAGCCCGATCACCAGCCCGATCCAGAAGCCGAACACGCGCATCGGTTCGCCGTCGAGCCCGTGGTAGCCGAGCCAGGTGCCGATCGGCACGCCGACAACCCAGAACGCGATCAGCATCAGCACCATCGGCATCAGCGTGATCTTGTAGCCGCGCAATGCGCCGAGCGCGCAGACCTGCGTCGCGTCGAACACCTGCCAGAACGCCGCGAACAGCAGCAGCGTGGCGGCCAGCGCGCGGACCGCGGCGTCGGCGCTGTAGACCGCCGCGATCGGGTGCCGCAGCAGGATGATCGGCGCGATCGCGAGCGCGGCGATCGCGAAGCCGAGCGCGACGCCGGTCCACGCCACGCGCTTCGCGCCCTCGGGGTCGCCCGCGCCGAGCGATTGCCCGACGCGGATCGTGATCGCCGCGGACACGCCCATCGGCAGCATGAACACCATCGACGCGAAATTCAGCGCGATCTGGTGCGCCGCGACCTGCACCTCGCCGAAGCGACCGACCAGCACCGCGATGCTCGCGAACGCCGCCACCTCCGCGAACCCCGTCGCGCCCATCGGCGCGCCCAGCCGCAGCAGGCGCAGCTGCGCGGCGCGCGTCGGCAGCGCCCAGTCGCGCCACAGGTAGTAGGGCTTGTAGGCCGCGGCGTGCCGCGTCCACGCGACGAGCAGCAGCAGCCCGACCCACATGCCGATGCCGGTCGCCCAGCCGCAACCGGCGCCGCCCATCGCGGGCATGCCGAAGTGGCCGTAGATCAGCACCCAGTTGAGCAGCGCGTTGACGCCGAGGGCGACGAACGACAGCACCATGATCGGCAGCGTCTGGTTGATGCTGGAGGAATAGAACGCCAGCGAGCGGTAGACCAGCGCCGCCGGCATGCCCAGGCCGATGCCCCACAGGAACACCGTGGTGCGTTCCGCGAGGTAGGGCTCGATGCCGGCGAACGTGAGCACTGCCGGCGCGAACGGCACCAGCAGCAGCGGCACCAGGCCGAACAGCGCGGCCAGCCAGATGCCCTCGCGCGCGTCGCGCACCACCGCGGCGTGGTCGCGGGCGCCGACGTGGTGGGCGATGATCGGCGAGACCGCCTGCACGGTGCTCGACAGGCCGACGAACATCGGGATCCACAGCGCGACGCCGATCGCGACCACCGCCTGCTCGGCCGCGCCGGCGTGGCCCGACATCACCGTGTCCAGGAAGCCGACGAGGATCTGCGCGAGCTGGGACAGGATGATCGGACTGGCGAGGCGCAGCAGCGATCGGCTGTCGCGTACGAAGCGGGCGGTGGGGGTCATCGAGCGGGGTGCGGCGCGAAACAGGCCGCGATGATCGCGCACTCCGCGCGTTAGGGTCGGCCCGGTGGCGCGCCGCGCACCGATCGCGCACAGTCCGCCGGTTCTTCAATCGAACCGCCCGGAGACGCATTCATGCAGATGAAGCCCCTGTCCACCCTTCTCCGCGCTGTCGCGGCGCTCACGCTCGGTCTGTTCAGCGCGGTGGCGCAGGCGGCCTGGCCGGAGCGGCCGATCACCCTGATCGTGCCCTGGGGCGCCGGCGGCGGCACCGATGCCACCGCCCGCATCATCGGCTCGCTGCTCGAGAAGGAACTCGGCCAGCCGATCAACGTCGTCAACCGCACCGGCGGCAGCGGCGTCGTCGGTCACCAGGCGATCGCGGCCGCGCCGCCGGACGGCTACACGATCGGGCTGATCACCGTCGAGATCGCGATGATGCACTGGCAGGGCCTGACCGAGTTGTCCCCCGCGTCGTACACGCCGATCGGCCTCGTCAACTTCGACCCCGCGGGCCTGCAGGTGCGCGCCGATTCGCCGTACAAGACCACGAACGACCTGATCGCCGCGATCAAGGCCAACCCGGGCAAGTTCAAGGCCTCGGGCACGGGACAGGGCGGCATCTGGCACCTGGCGATCGCCGGCATGCTGAAGGACCTGAAGGTCGATCCGGCGTCGGTGCCGTGGGTGCCGTCGAACGGCGCCGCCCCCGGCCTGCAGGACCTGGTCGCCGGCGGCGTCGAGGTGGTGCCGTGCTCGCTGCCCGAGGCGCGCTCGCTGATCGACGCCGGCAAGGTCCGCAGCCTGGCGATCATGAACGACACCGCGTCGACGCTCTACCCGAACGTGCCGACGCTCAAGACCGCCACCGGCAGCGACTGGAAAATCGGCGCCTGGCGCGGCATCGCCGCACCGAAGGGCCTGCCCGCCGAGGCGAACGACAAG
The DNA here is from genome assembly GCA_040384825.1 of Pseudomonadota bacterium. GTDB lineage: Bacteria > Pseudomonadota > Gammaproteobacteria > Burkholderiales > Burkholderiaceae_C > LMDS01. The sequence goes on along the minus strand of JAZKIO010000039.1, from coordinate 30,673 downwards.
CTCGTCGCCGCGATCCGCAAAATCGCCGCGAGCAAGGAGTACACCGAGTTCATGGCCAGCCGCGGCTTCGGCGTCGTCTACCGCGCGCCGGACGACTTCGCCAAGTTCATGGCCAAGTCGGACGCCGATCTCGGCGCGACGATGAAGGCGGTCGGCATCGCCAAGTAACCGCGCGTCGTGAAGTTCAACGACGCGATCTGGGGCGCCGCGCTGGTGGTGTTCGCCGGGCTGCTGTTCGTTCATGCACAAGGCTTCCCGGCGATCCCGGGCCAGTCGGTCGGCCCCGGCGCGTTGCCGAAGGCGCTCGCTGTCGGGCTCGGCGCCTGCGGGGCGCTGCTGTTCCTGAGCGGCCTGCGCGCGCGCGCCTCGGCCGGCGGCTCGCCCTGGGTCGAGCTGCCGGAGTGGTTCGCCTCGCGCCCGCAGGTCTGGGGCTTCGCGGTGCTGGTGGCGATCAACCTGCTGTACGTGTTCGGCGTCGATCGCCTCGGCTTCGTGCTCACCGGCTGGATCTACCTGGCCGCGCTGATGGCGGTGCTGCGGGTGCGGCCGATGGTTGCTATCGCGGTTGCGCTGGTCGCGACGCTGGTGATTCACTACTGCTTCTACAAGCTGTTGCGCGTGCCGCTGCCCTGGGGCGTGCTGCAACCGGTCGCGTGGTGAGCGCGCTGCCGATCGCCCGAGGAGCCTGCCGATGAGCCCGGCCTGGGCGCAGGCCTTCTCGATGGTCTTCGAGCCGTACAACATCCTCGTGATGCTGGGGGCCTCGCTGTTCGGCCTGTTCGTCGGCGCCGTGCCCGGGCTGACCGCGACTATGGCCACCGCGCTGCTCGTGCCCGTCACCTTCTTCATGGCGCCGATCCCGGCGATCGCCGCGATGGTGACGGCCACCGCGATGGCGATCTTCTCCGGCGACATCCCCGGCTGCCTGCTGCGCATGCCGGGCACGCCGGCCTCGGCCGCGTACACCGACGAGGCCTACGCGATGACGCGCAAGGGCATGGCCGAGACGGCGCTCGGTGCCGGGCTGGTGTTCTCGGTGATCGGCGGCCTGTTCGGCACCGCGGTGCTGATGGTGGCGGCGCCGTCGCTGGCCGAGGTCGCGCTCAAGTTCAGCTCGTTCGAGTACTTCTGGCTCGTGCTGATGGGCCTGACGTGCGCGGTCTTCATCTCGAGCGACCGACCGCTGAAGGGCCTGGTCACGCTGTTCTTCGGGCTGCTGATCGCCTGCGTCGGGCTGAACAACCCGGCCGCGTTCCCGCGCTTCACCTTCGGCAGCACCGAGCTGCTCGGCGGCCTGGGCCTGGTGCCGCTGATGATCGGCATGTTCGCGGTCTCGGAGATCATCCGCTACGTCGTCGACACCTCGCCGGCGGGGCTGATCGTCGAGGCGCAGGTCGGCAACGTGTTCAAGGGCATGTGGGCGCTGGCGAAGAAGTACCCGACGCAGATCCTGCGCGGCAGCGTGCTCGGCACCCTCGTCGGGGCGCTGCCGGGCGCGGGCGCGGACATCGCGTCGTGGATGTCCTATGCGATGAGCAAGCGCTTCTCCAAGGAGCCGGAGAAGTTCGGCACCGGCCACGTCGAGGGCATCGTCGAGAGCGGCTCGGCGAACAACAGCGCGCTGGCCGGCGCCTGGATTCCGGCGCTCGTGTTCGGCATCCCGGGCGACTCGATCACCGCGATCGTGATCGGCGTGCTCTACATGAAGAACATGAACCCGGGCCCGACGCTGTTCACCACCAACCCGCAAAACATCTACGCGGTGTTCCTGCTGTTCATCATCGCCAACCTGATCATGCTGCCGCTGGGCTACCTGTGCATCAAGGTCGCCAAGCGCATCCTGAAGGTGCCGCGCGACATCCTGATGCCGGTGATCCTGCTGTTCTGCCTGGTCGGCGCGTTCGCCATCAACAACACCGCGTTCGACATCGGCGTGATGCTGATCGCCGGCGTGGCGGCCTACCTGCTGGAGCGCAACGGCTTCCCGATCTCGCCGCTGATCCTGGGCGTGGTGCTCGGCGGCATGCTCGAGGAAAACCTGGTGTCCTCGCTGATCAAGTCCGACGGCAGCGTGCTCGCGTTCTTCGAGCGGCCGATCGCGGCGACGCTGGGGGTCGTGACGCTGCTGATCTGGCTCTCGCCGCTGCTGCGGCGCTGGCGCCGCCGGGCCTAGACGCGCCCGGCGGGCCGCCGCGGCGTCAGACGCCGCTGCAGGTCATCGCCGCGCCGGACACCGCGGGCGCCGTGCCGAAGCAGCTGGCGTCGCTCAGCGCCACGCCCTGGCTCGTCACCGCCTCGCAGTGGACGTTCATCGCGGTCGTCGGCTGGGTCTTGATCTGCAGCGGCTTCCACCCGGTGTTGGCCAGGGCCAGCGACCGCAGCGAGACCCGCCCGACGAAGCCGCCCGAGGCGATGCGCGAGACGCTCGAGCCATCCGGGCGCACGCCGGTCATCGTCGTCGACTGGCCGGTGCCTTCGCCGATGCGCACGCCGTCCCCCAGCGTGCCGGTCACGGCGTTGCCGTCGATCACCACGTCCTTGACGGCGAGCGCGCTGGCCAGCGTGTCGAGCTTGCGCTCGTCGTCGAAGATGAAGCCGTGGATCTCGATGCCGCCGTGGTACGTGCGCGCCACCGTCGTCGGCCAGCCCGTCGGCGTGTAGCTCGGCAGGGTCGTCTGCACGTCGCTGATCGTGTTGCCCTGGACGAGGACGTTCGAGACGCCCCAGGTGACGTAGCTCGCTTCCCGGGCGATCAGCACGCCCGCGGCGTGCGTGGTGCGGGCGATGCGGTTGCTGCGGATCGTGATGTCGGCGCCCCCGACGACGCTGATGCCGCGGCCCCAGTACTGGCCCTCGACATCGTTGTTCGACACGAGCACGTTGCGGACCCGCTGCAGATCGCGCTCGGCGGCGAACGTCGCGGAGAGGCTGGTGGCCGTTTCGTTCATCCAGTCGCCGGACTTGAGGTACGACACCATCGCGATCATGTCGTCGCCGGTCTCGCGCACCAGGTTGTTGATCACCCGGCCGTTGCGCGAGCCGCCGGTCACGTGGATGCCGTCGGACAGGCTGCGCCGGACCTCGTTGCCGTCGACCAGGAAGTTGTCTGCGCGGAACACGAAGATGCCGGCCGACGAGGCGCCGTTGGCCAGCGCCGTGCCGGGCTCGCCGCCGTTGACGACGCGGTTGCCGCGGACCACGTTGCCCACGAGGTGGGTCGGCCGGTCGACCCGGTCGAAGATGGCGATTCGCGACTGCCACGGCGCGTGCAGCCGTGTGCCGGTGACGGCGGTCAGCGTGAAGTTGTAGATGCTGGCGCCGTCGGCGGACAGCATCACCGCCTGGTCCTGCGGGTTCGTGGCCTTCAGTGTCGCGCCCTCCGACCACAGGACCGAGCCCGGCACGCGCACGTCGAGGCGCCGCGCGTGCAGGTAGGTGCCGGCCGGGAACACCAGCCACTGGCCGGGCTTCAGGGCGTTGAGTGCGGTCTGGATCGCCGTGGTGTCGTCGCGGCCGTCGTCCGGCAGGGCGCCGAAGGTGCGGACGTCCAGCGCGTCGGCGGGCCGGGCCGGCGAGGTGGCGGCGGTGCACGTCCCCGGGCTTTGCGTTGGCGTCGGCGCTGGCGCGGGTGCTGGTGCTGGTGCTGGTGCGGGGTCGGCCGGCGTCGTCGGCTCCGGGGCAGGCGCCGGCGCTGGGGCGGGTTCAGGCGCGGGTGCGGGTGCGGGTGCGGGCGCCGGGGCGGGTGCCGGGGCGGGTGCCGGTGCCGTCGTCGGGCCGCCGGGGGTCGGCTTGATGCGGCGCGCCAGCGCCTGCGCCATCGCGTCGTCGGCAGGTGCCGGGCCGTCGGCGCCGCCGCAGGCCGTGAGGGCAGTCGCCAGCAGGGGCGTGAGCCAGAGGATCGAAAGTTTGGAGCGTGCCGAGGAGGGTGCAGGAAGGGGATTCATGGCGAAGGCCGGAAGCTGGTGCGAGTGCTTTGCAGCTTGAGATCGCCGATGAAGCCGGTCGTAAGGGGATATTGCCGGCACGCTGAAAGCAAGCGCGTCGAGCACGCCGCTGTCAAGTGAAACCCCCCCCAATCAAGTGGAGTCGGCCCGTGGAAGACGTAACGACTTACGAACTAGTTGAGGACGACGATGCTGACCAGAATCACTGCGAGCTCTCAAGCGTTCGAAACTTCGACTGACCGGTCTTCGAGGGGCCGGCTTCCCATGCGACTTCAACCCCGTCGCCTGTTCGGATGAATTTTGGTTTATGGGTTCTTCGGCATGACCCCCCTATTCGTGCGGCGCCGCCACATTCAACTGGACGAATCGCGGTTTAATACCGGTCTGGATCGGGGTGGGGTATTTGTCGCGAATTTGACAATCTTGACCCGAAGACGCTCGAACTGCCTTGAGGATCGAAGTATGTCAATATCGAATCGACCGCACACGATGATTGTCGGAAACCTGGGTTATATCGGCCCGGTACTCGCATCGAGATTGCGGCAGGAGAATATCGAGGCGCCGCTGAGCGGGTTCGACACGGGGTATTTCTCGGGTTGCTTGCTGGACCCGCTCGCGCCGGCAGACCAGGTGCTGGATCGACAGATCTACCGCGATGTCCGCAGCGTTCGCGCCGAGGATCTGGCGGGCGTCGACCGGGTGGTCTACCTGGCCGCCATATCGAACGACCCGATGGGCAACCTGTACGAGCAGCCCACCGAAGAAATCAACTCGACGGCCGCGGCGCAATTCGCCCAACTTGCCAGGGCAGCGGGCGCACGCTCATTCGTGTATGCGAGCAGTTGCTCGATCTACGGCGCCGGCGGCTCGGACTTCAAGACCGAGCAGTCGCCGATCAATCCGCTGACGGCCTATGCCCGCTCCAAGGTGTCGTGCGAGGAGGCGCTGCAGCGCGTGGCCGGCCCCGGCTTCGTGGTCACCTGCCTGCGGTTCGCGACCGCCTGCGGCGCCAGCCCCCGGCTGCGGCTCGATCTCGTCCTCAACGATTTCGTCGCCAGCGCGATGCTGACCGGCGAGATCAAGATACTCTCGGACGGGGCGCCGTGGCGCCCGCTGATCGACGTGGCGGATATGTGCCGGGCCATATCCTGGGGACTCGAGCGTCCGGATTCGAACGGCGGCGCGTTCTTGGCCGTCAACGTCGGCTACAACGACCAGAACTACATGATCCGGGACCTGGCCTACGCCGTGCAGCGAGAATTACCGCAGGCTTCCGTGAATATCAACACGGATGCGCCGGCCGACAAACGCTCGTACCGCGTGGATTTCTCGCTGTATGCCTCGCTGAACGACGCCGCGGGTATCGGCAAGCCGCTGGCAGATACGGTGCGTGAACTCGTCGCGAGTATGAAGGCGGCCGACTTCAGGATCGCCGCATTCCGGACGTCCTACCTGATCCGCCTGCAGGCGCTGAGCCGGCTGCGGCAGCAGGACCGGCTCGACAGCACGCTGCACTGGCGTCGCTGAGGGCACTCGGTCGACAGCTCACCGGCAGGTGGCGCCACAACGAACAAGGGCTCGGTCATCGCTGACGGAGCCCTTGCTTTTGATGGGTGGTGGCGCTTCAGGGATTCGAACCCCGGACCTGCGGATTATGATTCCGTCGCTCTAACCGACTGAGCTAAAGCGCCTGAGCCCATAATTATAGCGTCGCTTTGGGCGGCCTCGGCAGCGCGGCCTTCAGTCGCTGTTGCAACGACCCTTCACCGCATTCACCCTGGGCTTCGGTCTCCGATTGCATGTTCAGTTTTTTCAAGAAGAAGCCCGTCACGCCCGATCCGGCGCCGGCACCTGCCGAGCCCGTCGCCGTCGAGGTGCCGACGCCCGCGCCTGCCGTGGAGCCGCCGCGCGAGCCCGAGCGCCGCAGCTGGCTGGATCGCCTGCGTGGCACGCCGGACGTCGCGCCACTGCCGCCGACGCCGGTCGAACCCGAGCCCGGTCCACCCGTCCTGCCGCCTGCGGCACCGATGCCCCCCGAGGCGGTTGCGCTGCCCGAGCCCGTGCGCGAGCCCGAGCCGCCCGCGGCGCCCGCACCGGCCGAAGACCGGCGCAGCTGGATCGAGAAGCTGCGCGGCGGATTGCGCAAGACGGGGTCGAGCATCGCCGAGGTGTTCACCGGCACGCAGATCGACGATGCGCTGTACGAGGAGCTCGAGTCCGCGCTGCTGATGGCCGACGCCGGCATCAAGGCCACCGAACACCTGCTGACCGACCTGAAATGGCGTGTCAACGAGGAGCGCGCGCGCACGCCGCAGGCCGTCAAGGCGCTGCTCGCCAACGCGATCACCGACCTGCTGAAGCCGCTCGAGCGCTCGCTGCAGGTCGGCGAGCACGTGCCGACGGTCATCATGGTGGTGGGCGTCAACGGCGCCGGCAAGACCACCAGCATCGGCAAGCTCACGCGGCACCTCGCTGAGGCGAACCAGAAGGTGTTGCTCGCCGCCGCCGACACCTTCCGCGCCGCCGCGCGCGAGCAGCTGGCGGTGTGGGCCGGGCGCAACCGGGTCGAGATCGTCGGCCAGGAGGGCGGCGATCCGGCCGCGGTGACCTTCGATGCGGTGGTGGCCGGCAAGGCGCGCGGCAGCGACGTCGTGATCGCCGACACGGCGGGCCGCCTCACCACCCAGCTGCACCTGATGGACGAGCTGAAGAAGATCCGCCGCACGATCGCCAAGGCGCAGGTGGGTGCGCCGCACGAGGTGCTGCTGGTGGTCGATGGCAACACCGGCCAGAACGCGCTGACGCAGGTGCAGACCTTCGACGCCGCGTTGCAGCTCACCGGTCTGATCATCACCAAGCTCGACGGCACCGCGAAGGGCGGTGTGCTCGCCGCGATCGCGCTGTGGTCGCGCGAGCGCGAGCATGCCGGCGCGGCGCCGTTGCCGGTCTACTTCATCGGCGTGGGCGAGAAGCTCGAGGACCTGCAGACCTTCGATGCGCGCGAGTTCGCGCAGGCGCTGCTCAGCTGACGGGCCGGGCTCAGTTCTTCTTCAGTGGCGTGGGGCCGCTGTCGAGTTCGTCGTACCAGGTGGAGGGCGGTGGCTCGAGCAGCTCGATGAACTCGTCCTGCGTCGAGTCGCGGTTGGTCTCGTCGAACGGGTTCGGTGCCGCGGTCGCCGCGGCGGCCACCGTTGCCGCGGCCGTCGCCGCCGGAGGCGGTGCCGCCGGCGAGGTGGCGACTGGCGCCTCGGGCTCCGGCGCGATCTGGTCGCGCGCTGCATCGACGCCCGGCAACGCCGCTTCGTTCCAGAGGTAGAGCGGCACTTTCGCCGCCTTCAGCGTGCGCTGGATGCGCGTGAGCCGCTTGCGCTGGCGATCGGACGCCTGCGCGCCCTGCAACTCGACCACGGCGACCACCTGCGCCGCCATGTCGCAGACGACGAAGTCGGCGCACTGGTTGCCGATGCGGCGCAGCCAGTCGGCGTAGGAGTTGCGGCGCGGCACGTTCAGGAAGCGCGAGAGCGGCACCTGCGCCAGCACCATGTGGTCGGGCAGCGCGCGCGTCAGCACGCTGAAGGCGAGCCGCTCCTGCGTGCTCAGCACGCGGGTGGGCTGAGGCGGCCAGCCGGTGATCGTGTCTATGCGGTCGGCGCGGCCGCGGTCGCCCGCGGCGGCGCCGGCGCGTTGGCGCGTCCACCACCAGGCCAGCAGCAGCACGATCGCCACCAGCCCGAGAACGATTTGCAGAGTCGTCATCGCTGCGTCCTTGATGCCGTCGTCCCGGCGGGGCGGGGCGCCTGGTCGATCAACGCGGGCCGCCCGGTCCGCCGAGGCCCTTCATGCCGCCCATGCGCTTCATCATCTTCATCATGCCGCCGCCCTTCATCTTCTTCATCATGTCGCGCATCTGCTCGAACTGATTCAGCAGGCGGTTCACGTCCTGCACGTGCACACCGGCGCCGGCGGCGACGCGGCGCTTGCGGGTGGCCTTCAGCAGATCGGGCTTGCGGCGCTCGGTCGGCGTCATCGAATTGATGATGCCTTCCATGCGGCGCATGTCGCGCTCGGCGCGGTCCATGTCGGCCTGGCCCGGCATCTTTCCGCCGGTCATCTGGCTGGGCAGCTTGTCCATCAGGCCGCCGAGGCCGCCCATCTTCTTCATCTGCGAGAGCTGCGACAGGAAGTCGTTCAGGTCGAAGCTGTCGCCGGCCTTGACCTTGGCGACGAGCTTCTCGGCCGCCGCCATGTCGACGCCCTTCTGCACCTCCTCGACCAGGCCGACGATGTCGCCCATGCCGAGCACGCGGCCGGCGTGGCGCTGCGCGTCGAACACTTCGAGCCCGTCGATCTTCTCGCTCGTGCCGGCGAACTTGATCGGCGCACCGGTGATCTGCCGCACCGACAACGCCGCGCCGCCGCGCGAGTCGCCGTCCATCTTGGTCAGCACGATGCCGGTCAGCGGCAGCGCTTCCTTGAACGCCTTGGCGGTGTTGACGGCGTCCTGGCCCTGCATCGCATCGACGACGAACAGCGTCTCGACCGGGTTCAGTGCCGCATGCAGCGCCTTGATCTCGGCCATCAGCACCTCGTCGATCGCGAGGCGGCCGGCGGTGTCGACCAGCAGCACGTCGAAGTAGTGCTTCCTCGCGTAGTCGAGCGCGGCCAGGCCGATCGCGAGCGGTTGGTCTTCGCCGGTCGACGGGAACCACTCGGCGCCGGCCTGCTTCGTGACGACCTTCAACTGTTCGATCGCGGCCGGGCGGTACACGTCGGCCGAGACCGTCAGCACCTTCTTCTTGCGCTTTTCGATCAGGTGCTTGGCGAGCTTGGCGGTCGTGGTGGTCTTGCCGGCGCCCTGCAGGCCGGCCATCAGGATCACGGCGGGCGGCTGCGCGGCGAGGTTGATGTCGGCCACGCCTTCGCCCATCGTCGTGGCGAGTTCGCGGTTGACGATGCCCACCAGCGCCTGGCCCGGCGAGAGCGAGCCCACCACCTCGGCGCCGAGCGCCTTCTCCTTGACCCGCGCGACGAAATCGCGCACCACCGGCAGCGCGACGTCGGCCTCGAGTAGCGCCATGCGCACCTCGCGCAGCATGTCCTGCACGTTGTCTTCGGTGATGCGGGCCTGGCCGCGCATCGTCTTGACCAGGCGACTCAGCCGGTCTGTGAGGGTGGAAGCCATTCGGGGTCGGGCGCCGCCCGCTGCGTCAATCTCAGGGGCCGGCGCGAAAGTACACTGTGGCGATGATTCTATCGTCGGCCCTTGCGATGACCGCGCCCGCCGCAGCCGCATCGCCCTCGGGCTGGTGGCTCGGCCTGCCGAGCCTGATCGCCATCGTCGCGTATGCCGGCGCGGCGTTGTGGCCGGAGCGCCATGCGCCGGCGCTGCGCGCGCTGCTGATGGCCGGTTTCGTCGCCCATGCCGTGGCGATCTGCGTCGACATCTCCGGTGTCGGCAGCGTCACCGACGTGGCGCGCTTCGGCTTCGCGCCGGCGCTGTCCATGACGGTGTGGCTGGTGCTCGCGGTCTACCTCGTCGAGAGCCGGTTCGTGCCGCTGCCCGGCGCGCGCCGCGTGCTCGCGACGCTCGCCGTCGTCGTCGTCATGCTCGCATGGGCCTTCCCCGGCGAGGTGCGGCCGCAGGTCGACTCGCGCTGGGCGCCGCTGCACTGGGCGCTGGGCATCGCGTCGTACGGCCTGTTCGGCGCCGCGGTGCTGCACGCCGCCATGCTCAACCGCGCCGAGCGCCAGATGCGCGCGGCGCCGCGCACGCTGGACGCGTCGCGCGGCATGCCGCTGCTGCGCCTCGAGCGCATGACCTTCAGCTTCGTCGGCGCCGGGTTCGTGGTGCTGTCGGCGGCGCTGGTGCTCGGCGCCTGGTACGCCAACCCCTGGCGCTGGGACCACAAGACCGTGTTCTCGGCGCTCGGCTGGCTGGTGTTCGCCGGCTTGCTGGCCGGGCGCCGTGCGTTCGGGTGGCGCGGGCCGGTCGCGACGCGCGGCGTGTATGTCGGCGCCGGGTTGCTCCTGCTCGCCTACGTCGGCTCGCGCTTCGTGCTCGAGGTGCTGCTGCACCGCCCCCCGGCCTGATCGGAACCCGCATGAAGTACCTGTTGTTCCTGGTCGCCGTGTTCCTGCTGGTGTGGCTGCTGCGCGGCACCATCCAGCGCCTGCGCGGGCGGCCGCCGTCGGCGAAGCCGCCGACCGATGCCGACGGAACGCCGCAGCCGATGCTGCGCTGTGCCCAGTGCGGCCTGCACCTCCCGCGCGACGAGGCTCTGCCCGGCCGCGGCGGCGTGTTCTGCGGGGACGCGCACCGCACCGCCTACGAACGGGCGCATCCGTTGCCATGACGGCGGCGGATCGCGCGTCCGAGCGGCGATTCGGCGACCGGCGTCGGTCCCGTCGTCCGGTGGCGGCCGACGAATCGTGGTTCGGCGCTTTCGCCTACGACGCCGACACGCAACTGCGTGGCGAGGACGCGCTCCACGCGCCGCCGAACCTCCCGCCGGGCGCCGCCGCGCGCGGCCCCGACGCGACCGACGCTGCTGCGGCCGCGGCCGCAGCCGATGGCGCGGCGGCCGACTGGCGCTTCCTGTCCCGCGCCGCGACCCGGGTCGCGGAGCTGGGCCAGACGGCGTTCGAGCGCCTGTACCGCGCCTTCACGGCGGCCCGCGCCGCGCTCGGGCTCGCGCTCGTGGCGGCGCTCGCGGTCGGCGGCTTCTTCGGGCTGCGGCCGACCGCGACGGTCACCACGATCAGCGTGGCCTATGCCGCGCTGGCCATCGGCCTGTGGCTGGCGCCGCTGTACCACCGGCGGGCCCAGCCGCCGCGCGAGATGGCGCACCTGACCCGACTGCAATGGGTCGCGACGATCGGGGTCGACCTGGTGTGCTTCACGGCCCTGCACCTGCTGGCGACCGGGTCGAGCCTGAACTATGTCGCGTTGCTGGTGCTGCCGGTGCTGATGGCCGGCGTCTTGACGACGCGGCTCGCGGCCCTGGCGACCGCCGCCGGCGTGACACTCGCGCTGCTGGTCTCGGCGTGGTTGAACCTGGTGGACGGCACCGAGGGCACGGTGCAGATGACCCAGGCCGGTCTGGCGGGTACCGGCTTCTTCGTGATCACCGTGCTCGCCGGTGAACTGGCCGGCCGGCTGGCGCGCGAGGAGCTCACCGCGCGCGGCAGCCTCGAGATGGCGCGCCAGCAGGCGCAACTCAACCGCCTGGTGATCGAGGAGATGCAGGACGGCGTGCTGGTGGTCGACCGGCGCGGCCGCGTGCGCGCCGCCAACCCCGCGGCGCGGCGCCTGCTCGCGCCGAACGGCATGAGCCGGCCGGCGCCGTTCCAGCTGCGCGGCGTGCAGGCGTGGGACGCGCTGGTCAAGACCGTGGAGCGCGCCTTCAGCGAGACCACCTGGCCCGAGGCCGGTCGCGACGTGGTGCTGCAGTTCGAGAACAGCTCGGTCAACGCGATCGGCGCGCAGCGCACGCTGCGGGTGCGGGTGCGCTTCACCCGCAAGCGCGAGCCGCAGACGATCGAGGAATTCTGCGTCATGTTCCTCGAGGACGTGCGCAACATGCAGGCCCGCAGCCGCCAGGAGAAGCTAGCGGCGATGGGCCGCGTCTCGGCCGGCATCGCGCACGAGATCCGCAATCCGCTGGCGGCGATCTCGCAGGCCAACGCATTGCTCGCCGAGGACGCGACCGACCCGGCGCAGCGCCGCCTGATGGCGATGGTCAGCGACAACGTCGAACGGCTGAAGCGCATCGTCGACGACGTGATGGAAGTCGCGCCCGGCGCGGTGCCCGATGTCGGCGTGCTCGACGCGACCGCGCAGGTCGGCGCGGTCTGCAGCGAGTGGGCGCGCGCGAACGGCGTGACGCTCGGCGCCGAGAGCGTGCTGCGCGTCGACCTGCCGCTCGAGCCGGTCGGCGTGCTGTTCGACGGCGAGCACCTGCGGCGCGTGCTGGTCAACCTGCTCGACAACGCGCTGCGCCACGCCAGCCGCCAACCCGGTGCGATCCACCTGCGGCTCGATTCGCGGCACGAGTCGCAGGCCTTCCTCAGTGTGGCGAGCGACGGTGCGCCGATCCCGCCGGATGTGGAGCCGTACCTGTTCGAGCCGTTTTTCTCGACGCGCAGCCGCGGGACCGGGCTGGGCCTGTATATTTGCCGCGAGCTTTGCGAGCGCTACGGCGCGACCATCGACTACCGCTTGCGCGCAGACTCTCTGGCGCCGCGCAACGAGTTCTACGTCGACATGCAGCGCAAGGCACTGGGCCCGAGTCTGTTGAGCTGATCAGACCCTCCACGCACCCATGACAAACCCTTCGCACTTCAGCCTGCTGGTCGTCGACGACGAACCCGATCTGCGCACCCTGTACGAGCTGACGCTGCTGCGGGAGGGCTACGACATCGAGACCGCGGGCACCGTGCAGGGCGCGTTGCTGCATCTGAAGGACCGCACCTACAGCGCCGTGATCACGGACATGCGCCTGCCGGACGGCACCGGCCTGGACGTGCTGCGCTGGATCGAGGAAGCCGGGCGGCGCGAGAAGACGATCGTGATCACCGCCTACGGCTCGGCCGAGAACGCGGTCGAGGCGCTGAAGGCCGGCGCGTACGACTACCTCACCAAGCCGGTCGACTTGAAGCAGTTCCGCGCGGTCGTCGCCTCGGCGCTCGGCCGCGCGGGCAGCGTGATCGGCCCGACGATCGATCCCGCCACGCTGCCGTCCGAGACGGGTGCGCCCGCGACCGCGGTGAAGCGCCCGGCCGCGCCACCCACGCCGCCGCCCGCGGCCGTCAGCCAGGCGCTGATCCGCATGGCCGGTCACTCCAGCGCGATGCAGCAGGTGCGCTCGCTGGTCGACAAGGTGGCGCGCAGCATGGCGCCCGTGCTGGTCAACGGCGAATCGGGCACCGGCAAGGAACTGGTCGCGCGCGCGATCCACGAGGTCAGCGTGCGCAGCACGCAACCCTTCGTCGCGGTCAACTGCAGCGCGATTCCCGAGCAGTTGCTCGAGGCCGAGTTCTTCGGCTACCGCAAGGGCGCCTTCACCGGCGCCATCGACGACCGCGAGGGCTTCTTCCAGGCCGCCAACGGCGGCACGTTGTTCCTCGACGAGATTGGCGACCTGCCGCTGGCGATGCAGTCGAAGCTGCTGCGCGCGATCCAGGAGCGCTCGGTGCGACCGGTCGGCGCCGTGACCGAGGTGTCGGTCAACGTGCGCCTGCTCAGTGCGACGCACAAGGACCTGGCCGCCGAGGTGCACGCCGGCCAGTTCCGCCAGGATCTCTATTACCGGCTCAACGTGATCCAGATCCGCGTGCCGCCTCTGCGCGAGCGGCTGGAAGACCTCGTCTCGATCAGCGAACGCGTGCTTGAGCGCATCGCCCACGACGCCGGCGTCTCGCCGCCGCCGCGGCTGACGCGCGACGCGCTGGTGCACCTCGAGCGCTACCCGTTCCCCGGCAACGTGCGCGAGCTCGAGAACCTGCTGCACCGCGCCGTCGCGTTGTCGGGCGGCGAGACGATCGACGTCTACGACCTCGGCCTGCCCGAATCGGTGTTCACCGACAGCGCCGCGCAGGAACTCGACCTGATCACCGAGAACACGCGCGGCGACGTGCTGCAGGCCCTGCGTGAATCCCTGCCGCCGGTGCCGGTGGAAGTGCCGCTGCCGAACGACCTGGAACTGCACCTCGACCAGGTCGAGCGCGACATCCTCGTGCGCGCGCTCGAACGCCACCGCTTCAACCGCACCGCCGCGGGGGCGAGCCTGGGCCTGTCGCTGCGGCAGATGCGCTACCGCATGGCGCGCCTGGGCGTGAACGTCGGCGGCGACGGCCCGGATCGCGAGTGACCACGGGCGAGGCCGATACGTTCTCGCCGGACGGCTGGCTGGCGACCGCGCGGCACTGCCCGTCGCCGAATTTCGGCCTGCGGCCCGACAGCGTCGCGATCGACCTCGTCGTCATCCACTCGATCAGCCTGCCGCCCGGCGAGTACGGCGGCGATGCGATCGAGCGCCTGTTCACCAACCGGCTCGACTGGAACGCGCACCCTTACTTCACCGCGATCCGCGGCCTCGAGGTCTCGGCCCACTTCCTGGTGCGGCGCGACGGTGACCTGCTGCAGTTCGTGTCGTGCGACGCCCGGGCCTGGCACGCCGGCGCATCGGCCTGGCGCGGGCGGGTCGACTGCAATGCGTTCTCCATCGGCATCGAGCTCGAAGGGCTGGAGGGCGAGCGGTTCGAGGAGGCGCAGTACGCCGCGCTCACGCGGTTGATCGCCGCGCTGCGCGTGCGCTATCCGGTCGCGGCGGTCGTCGGTCACGAGCACATCGCGCCGGGTCGCAAGAACGATCCGGGGGCAGGCTTCGATTGGGCCCGCCTGCGTGCCGAGCCGACGCTGCAGGATCAGGACTTTCCCGAAACCTCCTGAAGCCGGTGGCGAGCGCGTGCGATCGATGCACGCGGGCATGCACGCTGCAACCGCTTTTGGCCCGCTGCGCGAGGCCTGGCGCGGGTGTGCGCAGAGCGGCCCAGCAACGACGCGGGCTGGCGCCGGACGGGCTGATCCGGAGCCTCTCTCGCACGCGTCGTCAAGCCCTTGCGCACACTATAGGTAGTGGTAAAGTCGCTTCCGAGCCCTAGATATGGGGTCTGGGCGCCACCCGATACGTGGCATCCGGGTCCGCTCACTGCCACGCTCGCGAGCCTGATCCGTCGCACCTGCGGCCTCCCTCCGAAACACCTTCAAGCACCCTTCGCGCGCCCGGCCCGAGCCGCCGGGCGGCGCGCTTTCCCAGAACAATCGACCGAGGATTTCAATGCAACCATCCGCCGCCAACCAACCCGCTCCCACTGCTGCCGCCGTCAGGCCGATGGCCGCCCCGACCGCGGCCACGCCGTCGGTCTACCAGGGTTACCAGATCATCCGGCGCAACGGCGCCGTGGTTTCGTTCGAGCCGAACAAGATCGCTGTCGCGCTGATGAAGGCGTTCCTGGCGGTGCACGGCACGCAGGGCGCGGCCTCGGCCAGCGTGCGCGAGACGGTCGACGGCCTGACCGAGTCGGTGGTGCGCGCGCTGCTGCGCTCGCGCCCGGGTGGCGGCACGTTCCACATCGAGGACGTGCAGGACCACGTCGAATTGGGCCTGATGCGTGGCGGCCATCACGAAGTGGCGCGTGCCTACGTGCTGTACCGCGAGCGCCGCACCCAGGAGCGCGCGAAGCAGGGCCACCCCGCGCCCGCCGCCGAGCCGGCGCTGACCGTGATCGACCGCGGCCAGCGCGTGCCGCTCGACTTCGCGCGGCTGCAGACCATCATCGACTCGGCCTGCGCCGGCCTGGGCAGCGAGGTCAAGCCCGAGCCGATCATGGCCGAGACGCGCCGCAACCTGTACGACGGCGTGCCGATCGACGAGGTGCACAAGGCCTCGATCCTGGCCGCGCGCACGCTGATCGAGAAGGACCCGGGCTACACGCGCGCCACCGCGCGGCTGCTGCTGCACACGATCCGCCGCGAGATCCTCGGCGAGGAGACGCTGCACTCCGACATGCACACCCGCTACGCCGAGTACTTCCCCGGCTTCATCAAGAAGGGCGTGCAGGCCGAACTGCTCGACGATAAGCTGCTGCAGTTCGACCTGCCGCGCCTGGGCGCCGCGATGAAGGCCGACCGCGACCTGCAGTTCGACTACCTCGGCCTGCAGACGCTGTACGACCGCTACTTCCTGCACATCGACGAGCAGCGCATCGAGCTGCCGCAGGCGTTCTACATGCGCGTCGCGATGGGCCTGGCGCTCGGCGAGATCGACCGCGAAGCCCGTGCGATCGAGTTCTACGAGGTGCTCTCGAGCTTCGACTTCATGAGCAGCACGCCGACGCTGTTCAACGCCGGCACGCGCCGCTCGCAGCTGTCGAGCTGCTACCTGACGACCGTGGCCGACGACCTCGACGGCATCTACGAGGCGCTGAAGGAGAACGCGCTGCTGAGCAAGTTCGCCGGCGGCCTGGGCAACGACTGGACCAACGTGCGCGCGCTCGGCAGCCACATCAAGGGCACGAACGGCAAGAGCCAGGGCGTGGTGCCGTTCCTGAAGGTCGTCAACGACACCGCGGTGGCGGTCAACCAGGGCGGCAAGCGCAAGGGCGCCGTTTGCGCGTACCTGGAAAGCTGGCACCTCGACCTGGAGGAGTTCCTCGAGCTGCGCAAGAACACCGGCGACGACCGGCGCCGCACGCACGACATGAACACCGCGAACTGGATTCCCGACCTGTTCATGAAGCGCGTGATGGACGGCGGCGACTGGACGCTGTTCTCGCCCAGCACCTGCCCGGACCTGCACGACAAGTTCGGCAAGGCCTTCGAAGCCGCCTACACGGCGTATGAAGACAAGGCCGCGCGCGGCGAGATCAAGCTGTTCAAGAAGGTGCCGGCACGCGACCTGTGGCGCCGCATGCTCTCGATGCTGTTCGAGACCGGCCACCCCTGGATCACCTTCAAGGACGCCTGCAACGTGCGCTCGCCGCAGCAGCACGTCGGCGTCGTGCACTCGAGCAACCTGTGTACCGAGATCACGCTGAACACCAGCGAGACCGAGATCGCGGTCTGCAACCTGGGCTCGGTGAACCTGGTGCACCACATCGCGGTGGATGCGAACGGCGTCAAGGGCATCGACCACGCCAAGCTGAAGAAGACGGTGTCGACGGCCATGCGCATGCTCGACAACGTGATCGACATCAACTACTACGCCGTCAAGAAGGCGCGCGACTCGAACCTGAAGCACCGCCCGGTCGGCCTGGGCATCATGGGCTTCCAGGACGCGCTGTACGAACTCGGCGTGCCGTATGCGTCCGACGCTGCGGTCAGCTTCGCCGACCAGTCGATGGAAGCCGTCTGCTACCAGGCCTACTGGGCCTCGACCGAACTCGCCGCCGAGCGCGGCCGCTACTCGAGCTACCGCGGCTCGCTGTGGGACCGCGGCATCCTGCCGATCGACTCGCTCGACCTGCTCGCCGAGCAGCGCGGCGGCTACGTCGAGGTCGACCGCAGCGTCACGCTGGACTGGGACGCGCTGCGCACCCGCATCCGCGAGCACGGCATGCGCAACTCGAACTGCACCGCGATCGCGCCGACCGCGACCATCTCGAACATCGTCGGCGTCAGCGCGTCGATCGAGCCGTCGTTCGGCAACCTGTCGGTCAAGTCGAACCTGTCGGGCGAGTTCACCATCGTCAACGAGTACCTGGTGCGCGACCTGAAGAAGCTCGGACTGTGGGACGACGTGATGGTCATGGACCTCAAGCACTTCGACGGTTCGCTGCGCCGCATCGACCGCGTGCCCGAGGACCTGAAGGCGCTCTACGCGACCGCGTTCGAGATCGAGACGCAGTGGCTGGTCGAGGCCGCGGCGCGGCGCCAGAAGTGGATCGACCAGGCGCAGTCGCTCAACATCTACATGGCCGGCGCGTCGGGCAAGAAGCTCGACGAGACCTACAAGCTCGCGTGGCTGCGCGGCCTGAAGACGACCTACTACCTGCGCACCGTCGGTGCCACGCACGCCGAGAAGTCGACGGTGAAGGCGGGCCACATGAACGCGGTGTCGAGCGATGGCGGCGTGTCGAAGTCCGCGGCGCAGAACGCCGCCGCCGCGAGCGTCGCGCCGGCCGTCGAGGCATCGATGAGCCTCAACCATGTCGACCCCGCGACCGACATGAAGTTCTGCGCGATCGACAACCCCGATTGCGAAGCGTGTCAGTGAGTCGCTGACGCATCGCGACTCATCACGTGATGAAGAACGCATCGATGTCGCGCAGTGCGCGACATCGATGACGACGAGTCGATGCGATACCGCAACAAGCAACGCGCGCGAATGTCAAGAAGTGCTTGGGGTTATCGCGCAACACTCTCATAATTGGAACGCACAGGAAAATTTCACCATGCTGGTTTGGGAAGAAGAAGCTAAGCCCTCGACAGTTCACGCCGCGACTCTGGCGCAGACCTCAGTGTCTTCGGCGCCCGTGGCTCATGTGCCTCCCGCAGTCACCAGCAAGTCGGATCCGGCGGCCGAACCCGTCGCGGAAAAGCGCCGCGTCAAGGCCGCCGACAAGCGCATCATCAACGGCCAGACCGATGTGAATCAGCTGGTCCCGTTCAAGTACAAGTGGGCGTGGGAGAAGTACCTCGCCACCTGCGCGAACCACTGGATGCCGCAAGAGGTGAACATGTCGCGCGACATCGCGACCTGGAAGGACCCGAACGGTCTCACCGAAGACGAGCGACGCATCGTCAAGCGCAACCTCGGCTTCTTCGTGACGGCCGATTCGCTGGCTGCGAACAACATCGTGCTCGGCACCTATCGCCACATCACCGCACCCGAGTGCCGGCAGTTCCTGCTGCGCCAGGCGTTCGAGGAAGCGATCCACACGCACGCCTACCAGTACATCGTCGAGTCGCTCGGTCTCGACGAGAGCGAGATCTTCAACGCGTACAACGAGGTCCAGTCGATCCGCGACAAGGACGAGTTCCTGATCCCGTTCATCTCGGCGATCATGGACCCGCACTTCCACACCGGCACGGTCGAGAACGACCGCACGCTGCTGAAGTCGCTGATCGTGTTCGCGTGCCTGATGGAAGGGCTGTTCTTTTACGTCGGCTTCACGCAGATCCTGGCGCTCGGTCGCCAGAACAAGATGACCGGCGCGGCCGAGCAGTACCAGTACATCCTGCGCGACGAGTCGATGCACTGCAACTTCGGCATCGACCTGATCAACCAGATCAAGCTCGAGAACCCGCAACTCTGGACGGCCGATTTCAAGGCCGAGATCGTCGCGCTGTTCCAGAAGGCCGTCGAGCTCGAGTACCGCTATGCCGAGGACACCATGCCGCGCGGCGTGCTCGGCATGAACGCGTCGATGTTCAAGGGCTACCTGCGCTACATCGCCAACCGGCGTGCCACGCAGATCGGCCTCGAGGAATTGTTCCCGAACGAGGAAAACCCGTTCCCGTGGATGAGTGAAATGATCGACCTCAAGAAGGAGCGCAACTTCTTCGAGACTCGCGTGATCGAGTATCAGAGTGGTGGTGCGCTTTCCTGGGATTGATGCGGTCTTCGCGCAGCGAGCTGTGCGCGGGGCCATGAAGTCTTTCGTGCCGTGACGGGCGAAAGCAGCAGAGTGATCAAGATCTGCGATGCGTGATGCGCCGACAAAGAAGCGGTGCACGCGGGTCGCCACTGGATTCACCGTACTGGGGCGCCCCTCCTGGGCAGACTCCGGGCGATGAATAGCTGTTGCACAGTCGCGTACGTGGCGGTGCAACGGTTCTTTTTGCAACTTGATCAAGGAGAAACGAAATGGCAACTGCGAAGAAAGCTCCGGCAAAGAAAGCCGCTGCGAAGAAGGCGGCTCCGGCCAAGAAGGCCGCTGTGAAGAAGGCGGCTCCGGCCAAGAAGGCCGCAGCGAAGAAGGCCCCGGCCAAGAAGGCTCCGGCCAAGAAGGTCGCCGCCAAGAAGGCGCCGGCGAAGAAGGCTGCTGCGAAGAAGGCAGCACCGGCGAAGAAGGCCGCGGCCAAGAAGGCGCCTGCCAAGAAGGCCGCCGCGAAGAAGGCGCCTGCGAAGAAGGCCGCTGCGAAGAAGGCCCCTGCGAAGAAGGCCGCTGCGAAAAAGGCGGCCAAGAAGCCTGCTGCGAAGAAGGCCGCTGCCGCTGCCCCTGCGCCCGCTGCGCCTGCCAAGACCGCCCTGAGCCCTCAGGCGGCCTGGCCGTTCCCGACGGGCAGCAAGCCCTGATCGCGAGCGTGTGAGCGAACAGCCCGGCTTCTGCCGGGCTGTTTTATTTGGGGCCCCCGCTCAGGCCTCGAGCGCCGCCAGGCTCACCGGGTGGTTCTGGCCGCCGCGGTAGGCCACCTTGGTCGCGCCGATCCGGTTGCCCAGCGCCACGCTGCGTTCCAGCGGCCAGCCTTGCTCGATGCCGAAGAGCAGCGCGGCGCGGAACGCGTCACCGCAGCCGGTCGGGTCGACGACGTTGTCGACGCGGTGGCCGGGCACGCGCACGCACTCGCCCTGTTGCCACAGATCGCAGCCCTCGGCGCCGAGCGTGACGATGATGCCTTTCAGGTGCGAGCGGGACAGGCTCTGCAGCGACTGCCCGGTGCGCTCGCACAGCATCTGCCCTTCGTAGTCGTTGACGGCCACCCAGCTGGCCTTGGCGACGAAGTCACGCAGGTCGGCCCCGTCGAACATCGGCAGGCCCTGGCCCGGATCGAAGATGAACGGGATCTTGGCCTGCGCGAGTTGCGCGGCGTGCTGCAGCATGGCGTCGCGGCCGTCCGGCGCGATGATCGCGACGCGGATGTCGGCATCGGGCGGCACGGCGCTGAGGTGGGCCGACTGCATCGCCCCCGGATGGAACGCGGTGATCTGGTTGTTGTCGGTGTCGGTGATGATGATCGCCTGCGCGGTGTGCGTGTCCGGGATGTTGCGCACCAGCGCCGTGCTGGCGCCCCACGATTCGATCCGCCGCAGGTACTCCGCGCCGTCCGTGCCGACCGCCGCCATGATCAGCGGTTGACCGCCCAGCAGGCGGTGCGAGTAGGCGATGTTGCCGGCGCACCCCCCGAACTCGCGGCGCAGGGTCGGCACGAGGAACGAGACGTTCAGGATGTGCAGCTGTTCGGGCAGGATCTGCTGCGCGAAGCGGCCGGGGAAGGTCGCGATCGTGTCGAAGGCGAGCGATCCGCAAATGAGTGCCGACATGGAAAGACTCCGTTGTGAGTGAAAGGGCGGCGCGCTGGTCGGCGCGCCGCGGGATCAGGGGTAGAACAGTTCGACGGTGTAGCCGGTGACGCGCGCGCCGCCGGCCGTGAAGTCGAGTTGCAGGGGAGCGTCGGTGCCGGCCCGCAGCGGGCCCGCCGCCACGCGGAAATCGCGCGGCGCGAGCACCTTGCGGGCGATGAGCTGGCCGCCGGCGTCGGTGAGGCTCAGGTCGACGGATGGCATCGCGACCGGCATCGCGCCGCGATTGCGCAACACGACCGCGAGGCGATAGGCGTCGGGCAGCGCCGATCGCGTCAGCGCCGTGCTCTCGACCGCGACATCCTCGATCCGCCGTGGCGCCGCGACCGCGCACGACCACGTCGCGCACCAGGCCGACAGCATCGGCGCCGTCGCGGGCCAGCGGGCCGCGATCAGATCGCGCTGCTGGTGCAGGACCTGCAGACCGAGCCCGACGACCAGCAGCGCCGCCGCGCCACCCAGCGCAGCGCGGATCGCGGGCGATTGCCAGCGCGCCTGGCGCTGCGCCCGCTGCACGAACTCGGGCGGCGGGTCGGCCGCGTCAACGGTTTCGGCCGGTTCGTCGTCGAGGGCATCGGCCGCGTCGATATCGGGCGGAATCGCGCGCGCCACGTCGTCCGGCGGTGTCTCGTTGCCCGGCTCCGAGGGCATGTGCGTGTCGAAGCGCGCATCCGGAAACTCGAGTCGGTCGCGCGCGCTCACCGCGGACGCCGCGCTCTGCTCATGATCCGCGCCTTGCAGTTGAGCGTCGATCTTGTCGCCGAGCGCCGTGTCCGCCGCCGGCCTGGCCCCCTGAGGCGGCAGGTCGATCGGCGCTTCGGGCGGGGTCTCGCGGGTCAGGTCGAACAGGCCTTCGAGGGCGTTGAAGACCTTGCTGCAGCGGCCGCAGCGCACCCAGCCTTCGGACACCTTGAGCTGGTCCTGCACGACCCGGAAGACCGTGCCGCAGGCGGTGCAACGCGTGGCCAGGCTCATCGGTGGATGATCTCGCGGCGCGCGCGCTCAACCCGGACGACGCGCCGTCATCAGGATCCAGCCGTCTTCGGTGTCGGCCACCTGCAGCGCCAGCCACGGCGCGTAGGCCGTCTTCAGCGCGTCCGCCTGGCGCTCCAGGATGCCGGCGAGCACCAGATCACCGCCCGCGGCGACATGGGCGCACAGCAGCGGCGCGAGCAGCGTCAGCGGTGTCGCGAGGATGTTCGCGAACACCAGCGCGTACGTTCCGCTGGCCGCGTCGGGCAGGCCGGCGTTCAGCGTCACCCCGTTCGCCACCGCATTGGCGGTGGTGGACTCGACCGCCGCGGGATCGATGTCGACGGCGTCGATCCGGCCGGCGCCGTGCAGCGCCGCACCGATCGCGAGGATGCCGGAGCCGCAGCCGTAGTCGAGCACGCGGCCCCAGCGCGCGCGGCGGTCCGCGGGCTGCTGCGCTGTCCAGCGCAGGCACATGCGCGTGGTCGGGTGGGTGCCGGTGCCGAATGCCAGCCCCGGGTCGAGGCGGATCACGCGCGTCGCGCCCGGCGGCGGCTCGTGCCAGCTGGGCACGATCCAGAACTCGGGCGTCACGGGTACCGGCGCGAACTGCGACTGCGTCAATCGCACCCAGTCCTGCTCGGGCACCGGCTGGATCGCCTGCACGTGGACGGCCTGCGCCCAGTCCTGCGCGAGCAGCAGGGTGGCGGCTTCGGTGGCGGCCGTGTCGTCGGGGAACAGCGCGCGCACGACCGAGCGTTGCCAGCCGGCCTTCGGCGCCGGCATGCCGGGTTCGCCGAACAGCGCGTGCTCGGCGTCGGTGTCAGCATCGGCGTCCTCGACCGAGACCGACAGCGCGTCCAGCTCGTCGATCAGCGCGTCGCTGACGTTCTCGACCGTGTCCTCCGGCGCCAGCAGAATGAGCTCGACCATGGTCAGCGTTTGTGTTGGCCGAGCCAGCCTTCGAGGTAGTGGATGCTCGTGCCGCCCTCGATGAACTTGGCGTCGACCATCAGCTCGCGGTGCAGCGGGATGTTGGTCTGGATGCCCTCGACCACCATCTCCGACAGCGCGATGCGCATGCGCGCGAGCGCCTGGTCGCGCGTGTCCCCGTGGACGATGATCTTGCCGATCATCGAGTCGTAGTTCGGTGGCACGTAGTAGTTGGTGTACGCATGCGAGTCGACGCGCACGCCCGGGCCGCCCGGCGGGTGCCACATCGTGATGCGGCCCGGGGACGGGGTGAACTTGTACGGGTCCTCGGCATTCACGCGGCACTCGATCGAGTGGCCGCGCATCTGCACGTTGCGCTGCGTGAACGGCAGCTTCTCGCCGGCCGCGATGCGGATCTGCATCTGCACGATGTCGATGCCCGTCACCAGCTCCGTCACCGGGTGCTCGACCTGCACGCGCGTGTTCATCTCGATGAAGAAGAATTCGCCGTTCTCGTACAGGAACTCGAAGGTGCCCGCGCCGCGGTAGCCGATCTTCTTGCAGGCCGCCGCACAGCGCTCGCCGATGCGCTCGATCACGCGCCGCGGGATGCCCGGCGCCGGCGCCTCCTCGAGGATCTTCTGGTGGCGGCGCTGCATCGAGCAGTCGCGCTCGCCGAGCCAGACGGCGTTCTTGTGCTCGTCGGCCAGCACCTGGATCTCGATGTGGCGCGGGTTCTCCAGGAACTTCTCCATGTACACCGCCGGGTTGCCGAACGCCGCGCCGGCCTCGGCCCGCGTCGTCTGCACCGCGTGGATCAGCGCGGCCTCGGTGTGCACCACCCGCATGCCGCGCCCGCCGCCGCCGCCCGAAGCCTTGATGATCACCGGGTAGCCGACCGCACGGGCCGCCTTGATGATCTCCTTCGGGTCTTCGGAGAGCGCGCCTTCCGAGCCCGGCACGCAGGGCACGCCGGACTTGATCATCGCCTGCTTGGCCGAGACCTTGTCGCCCATCACCCGGATCGACGCCGGCGTCGGCCCGATGAAAGTGAAGCCGCTGCGCTCGACGCGCTCCGCGAAATCGGCGTTCTCGGAGAGGAAGCCGTAGCCGGGGTGGATGGCCTCGGCGTCGGTCACCTCGGCCGTCGAGATGATCGCCGGCATGTTGAGGTAGCTCTGCGCCGACGCTGCCGGGCCGATGCACACCGCCTCGTCGGCGAGCTTGACGTACTTGGCGTCGCGGTCGGCCTCGGAGTAGACGACGACCGACTTGATGCCCATCTCGCGGCAGGCGCGCTGCACCCGCAGCGCGATTTCGCCTCGATTGGCGATCAGGATCTTCTTGAACATGGCGGCCCTTATTCGATGATGAACAAGGGCTGCCCGAACTCCACGGCCTGGCCGTTCTCACACAGGATGCGCGTGACCGTGCCGGACTTGTCGGCCTCGATCTCGTTCATGATCTTCATCGCCTCGATGATGCAGATCGGGTCGCCTTCCTTGATCGGATCGCCGACCTCGGCAAATGCCTTCGAGTTCGGGTTGGCCGCCCGGTAGAACGTGCCGACCATCGGCGACTTGACGACGTGCCCGGTCTCGACCGGCGCCGCCGGCGGCTCGGCCGGCGCGGCCGGCGCAGACGCCGCAGCGGCCGCCGGCGGCATCGCCATCGGCATCTGCTGCACGTACTGCATGGTGGGCGGTGCGCCGGCCGGGTCGGCCTTGACGATGCGCACCTTGCCCTCGGCCTCGGTGATCTCGAGCTCGGAGATGTTCGACTCGGAGACGAGGTCGATCAGCGTCTTCAGTTTGCGAAGGTCCATGGCGTGTGAGTGTCCTGTCGGTGAGCTGCCGCTGCGGGCAACCAGGAGAAAAGTCGGTGTGTGATGCCGGTTCGTGGTCCGGAGGACCCGCTTCGTGCGTTCATCGTGCCGTGAGGCGTCGTGATCTTTTCCAGACATCGGGCCCGGACCAAGGCAGTGGAGCGATCCAGGTTTGCAACAACAAGGTGCGGTACTTTACGCGACTTGACCGAAATTGCGCGCAGTTGACAAGCGCTGAATCAGCGATGCCGAAATTCCGTGCAAGCAACGCTCAGGCGACCGACGCCGCCCACTGCTGCAGGTCCTCCGGCGCGATGGCGCCGAGTTTGCGCTGCACGATGCGCCCGCCGCGATCGAACACCAGGCTGAACGGGAGCCCGCCACCGGTGTTGCCGAGCCGCCGGGCGAGCGAGATGCCGTCCACGCCGGCCAGGCCGATCCCGAAGCCGACCGGTCGCTTGCCGAGGAACGCGCGGACCGGCTCCAGGTTGTCGACCGCCAGCCCGACGACCTGCCAGCCGCGCGCGGCGTGCTGGCGCTGGAACGCGTCGAGCATCGGCAGCTCGGCGACGCAGGGCGGGCACCAGGTGGCCCAGAAGTTCAGCAGAAGTGGGCGACCGCGCAGGCTGTCGAACACGAGCTGGCCGCCGCCCGGCCGTTCGAAGCGTGCGCGCCAGAGCTCGTCTTCGGCGTCGCCGGCTTCCTGGCCGGTCGCGCCGCGGCGCCGCCAGGCCACCCCGGCGCCCAGCGCCGCGGCCGCCACGGCCACGCCGGCCACGAGTGCGCCGCGCCGGTTCATCCGGCCTCCGCGGCCATCAGCTTGTGCAGCGCGGCCAGATCGCCGCGTTGCGAGCGGCCGCCGGCATCGGGCTTGAGCGCGCCGCGCAGGTCGTCGTGGTCGAGCACGCTCAGGTGCACGGTCACGTGCTCGCCCAGTTCGGCGCTGGCGTGCGCCACGCTCAGCATGTCGATCTGCTCCCCGCGCGGTCCCGGCCGGCTGCCGACGTCGTAGTCCACGCGTCGGTCGATCAGGGCGAGTTCGGCGGCCTTGGAGTCGTCGCAGAACAGTTCGAGGTGGACATTGTTCAGGCGCGTCGCGGTGCCGCGCCAGACCGCGCCGGTCAGGTGCGGGCGGAATTCGGCGAGCCGCTCCATCCACACCAGCGCCACGGCGCGCAACGCGGCCAGTTCGCGCGGCTGGGTCTCGGCGCAGAAGATCGCGAGGTACTGGCGCACCTCGTCCTCGACCAGGTCGTTGCCTGGCAGCTCGGACGCCCGCGTGCTGTGCCGACCGAGCGCGCGCGCGGCGCGGCGCTTGGCAGGGCCGTACTCCATGCCCTCCTCGACCACCAGGCGGGCGGCCGTCGCGGCGATCTCTGCGGTCAGCGCTGAACTCATGCCCGATTCTAGGAACATGCGCTCAGGGCAGCTCGACGTCGCCCATCCGCGCGCTGACGGTGCCGGCCCGCCCGACCACATAGGCCGATCCCGGCCGCTTCTCGAAGCGCTTGGGCGCCGGCAGCATCACCGCGAGCTGTGCCGCCTGCAGGCTGCCGAGCCGGTCCGCGCCGACATGGAAGTAATGACGCGCCGCCGCCTCGGCGCCGAACACGCCTTCGCCCCATTCGACGTTGTTCAGGTAGATCTCGAGGATGCGCTGCTTGCTCAGCAGGCCCTCGAGCATGAAGGCGACGACGAACTCCTGCGCCTTGCGCAGCAGGTTGCGCTCGCCGCCGAGGAACAGGTTCTTGGCGAGCTGCTGCGTGATCGTCGAACCGCCCACGACCTTGGGCTGGGCGCGCGCCGGCAGCTTGACCGCGGCGGCCTTGGCCGGGGGCAGCTTCTGCAGGCGACGGTCGAGCTGCTCGTTGATCTTCTCGACCCGCGCCTCGGCCTTCTGGTTGCGCTCCCAGGCCTTCTCGAGCGCGTCCCACTCGACGCCGCTGTGCTCGGTGAAGCCGGCGTCCTCCGACGCGATCACCGCGCGCTTCAGGTTGGGCGAGATGCGGGCGTAGGGCTGCCACTGCTGGCTCCACGCCAGCGCGTGCTTCTGGGTCAGCAGCCGCCAGATCTCGGAGCGCTGGAAGGTGGTCGACTGCGGATCGACGATGGTCATCAGCGCGACGCGCGCCAGCAGGTACAGCTGGAACGCCAGCGCCGAGAGCAGCACCAGCGCGAGCAGGCGCCAGGCCGATCTCACGGTGCGGAAGCCTTTGCGGCGTCGGCCATGCGTTCGCGCAGCGCGGCCAGCACGGGCGCCGTGGCCGGCCGCACGCCGCGCCACAGCTCGAAGGCGGCCGCGGCCTGCTCGACCAGCATGCCCAGGCCGTCGCGGCCGCGCGCGCCGTGCTCGTCGGCCCACGCCAGGAAGGGGGCGGCGGCGACGCCGTACATCATGTCGAGCGCGAGCGCGCCGGGCGCGAGCGTGACCGGCGACACCGGCACCGCCGCGCCCTGCAGGCTGCTCGCCGACGCGTTGATCACGATGTCGAAGTCGCGGCCGCAGTGGTCGAGCGTCGCCGCGCTCAGCAGCGTCCGGCTTGCCGCGGCCCGGTGCCGCGCGACCAGCGCGTTCGCCTTGGCCAGCGTTCGATTCGCGAGCACGACTTCGGCCGGGCCGGCCGCCAGCAACGGCCCGAGCGCACCGGCGGCCGCGCCGCCGGCGCCGATCAGCAGCACCCGTGCGCCGGCCAGCGGCACCTCGGCATTGCGCTCGATGTCGTTGACCAGGCCCACGCCGTCGGTGTTGTCGCCGAGCCAGCCGGCCGCGTCGAAGCGCAGCACGTTCGCGGCCTCGGCCAGCTCGGCGCGTGGCGTGCGGCGCGCGGCCAGCTCGAAGGCCTGGAACTTGAACGGCACGGTGATGTTGCAGCCCCTGGCGCCGCCCTCGGCCAGCGCGCGGATCGCGCCGACGAAGCCGTCGAGCGGGACCGACAGGCGCCCGTACTCCATCGCCTGCCCGGTCTGGCGCGCGAACTCGCCGTGGATGAAGGGCGATTGGCTGTGCTCGACCGGGTTGCCGGCGACGACGTACTTGTCCATGGTCAGTTCAGCTCGACGGGGTGGCGCTGAGCGTGGTCTCCAGACCTTCCTCGCGCGTGAACTTGAAGCGCGAGGTGATCACGAGCTGATCGGCGCGCTTGCGCATCGCCGCGTTGAAGGGCCCGAACGGCGCCGCCGCACGGACGATCGCGACGGCGCGCCGATCGAGCAACCGCGAGCTCGAGGGCCGCACGATCTCGGTGTCGACGACGCGACCCTCGGCATCGACCGTCACGTTCATCGTCAGCTCGCCGTACAACTTGCGGCCCTGGTTCTCGGGGAAGTTGCGGGTGCCGCGCTCCTCGATCTTGCGGCGCAGCGCGTCGTAGTACAGCGCGTAGACCTCTTCGCGCGTGGCCGGGCTGATGTAGCGCTTCTTCGGACGCGCGTTCTCCTCGTTGACGCGTTTCTCGATCTCGGCGAGCAGCTGCACCAGCTGGCGCCGCTTTTCCTCCTGCGCCGCCTCTTCAGGGCTTCCTTGCTCGCGCTGCGGGTCGGGTGCCGGCAGCAGCGCCAGCTCGCGCCGGATCTGCGCGAGCAGCTGCTGCTGCGTCTCCTGCAGCTGCTCGATGCGCTTGCGCGCTTCCTCGTTCGAGTCGCCGACCTCCACGAGCGCCGACGGCGGCAGCGGCGAGGTGGCGCGGCCCGCCTCCGCCTCGCCGCCGCCGGCGAGCGCGGCCTGCGCGATCGCCTGCGCCTTCTCCGGCGGTTCGCCGGAGCGCGAATTGACGAGGATCACCTCGAGCGGCGTGTCCTGGAAGATGCGGTTGAAGCCCTCCGGATCGACGATGCGCACCGTCAGCAGCGCGGCGTGCAGACCGAACGAGACGATCAGCGCCAACTGCAGGGTGGAGAGCTTGCGCAGCATCGGCGGGCGCGTGCGTCAGGTCGCGGAGGTGTCGGCAGTCTGCGCCGCGGGGCGGTCGGCGGCGTCGCCTGCGTCGTCGCCCTGCACGTCGATCGCCAGGGTCAGCGGGCCGGCGCTCTCGGCCAGCTCGTCGGCATCGGGCTCCGCGGCGGCCGCGGCGGCATCGGCCGGCACGTCGTCCAGTCGGGCGGCGAGCGTGGCGTGCAGGTCCAGCGTCAGCAGGTCGGTGCCGACCACGCGCGCCCGCACATGGGCGCCGCGGGGCAGCGACTCGGCGCCGCCGACGCGGAACACCAGCGGCAGCGTGTCCGCGCGCACCAGGCCGTCCTTCATCACCACGGCGTCGAGCTCGGTGATGCCGTCCTGCGCCAGCGAGCGCAGCGCCCAGTAGCGCTCGATCGCCTGCTGGAAGCCGTTGTACTCGGCGTAGGCCGAATCGAAGCCGGAGATGATCGCGAACAGCTGCACGTCCTTCGGCTTGAATGGCGCGGCCAGCGCGGCGGTGCGGCCGTGGCGGGCGCAGGCGATGATCTGCCACTGGTTCACCAAGTCGACATAGCGCCGCAGCGGCGAGGTCGCCCAGGTGTATTGCGCCACGCCCATGCCGGCGTGCGGCGCGGGCTTGGTGCTCATGCGCACCTTCACGCCCGGCGCCATGCTGGCCTGGCTGCGGTAGATGCCCGGCACGCCGCATTCGGCCAGCCAGCCGCCCCAGGTGCTGTTGGCCAGGATCATGGCCTCGGCCACGATCAGGTCGAGTGCCGAACCGCGCTGGCGCGTGGTGATCAGCACCCGTTCGGTGCCCTGCGGCTCGCCGCCCTCGGTGCCTTCGAGGCGGAAGTTGTAGTCCGGCCGGTTGAAGTTCTCGGGCTTGCCGCGCACCACCTCGCGCTGCGCCTTCAGGTGGCGTGCGAGGCGGAAGGCGAACGCCAGTTCAGGCGCGAAGTCGTAGTCGGCCGGCGCCTCACCGAGCAGCGTGGCCTCGGTGATCACGCTGTCGAGCTGGTCATGGCGCAGGTTGGCGGCGATCGGCACGCGCTCGAGCTTCGTCTCGGTCGCGGTGATCGCGAACGTGGCTTCGTCCATCGTCACGTAGAGCGAGACGGCCGGGCACTCGCGCCCGGCGATCAGCGTGTAAGCCTGCACCACCTCGTCGGGCAGCATCGTCAGCTTGTGGCCCGGCATGTAGACGGTGGACAGGCGCGCCCGCGCGACCTGGTCGACAGGCGTGTCCGGCGCGAAGGCCAGCCCCGGCGCGGCGATGTGGATGCCGAACACCACGCTGCCGCTGCCCAGGCCCTGCACCGAGAGCGCGTCGTCGATCTCGGTGGTCTGCGAATCGTCGATCGAGAACGCGCGCACCGCGGCGAGCGGCAGCGTCTCCTTGATGGCGGGCGCCTGCAGCGCAGGGAAGCCGGTTCCCTTCGGGAAGTTCTCGAACAGGAAGCGGCGCCAGTGGAACTGGTAGGGTGAATCGATCGCGCCCGCGGCCTTCAGCAATTCGAGCGGCGGCTTCTGCGACAGCTTGGCGGCCTCGACCACGGCCTTGTATTCGGGCGCGTTCTTGTCCGGCTTGAACAGCAGCTTGTAGAGCTGCTCGCGCACCGCGGGCGGGCACTCGCCGCGCACCAGCTCGGCGGCCCAGGCGTCGATCTGCGCCGCGATCTGCTTCTTGCGCTCGATGCCGAGCAGCGCCGCCTTGACGATCTCCTCCGGTGCCTTCTTGAAGTTCCCCTTGCCGAGGCGGCGGAAGTAATGCGGTGCCTCGAACAAGCGGAACAGCGCGGCGGCCTGCTTTTCGATGCCGGCGCTGGCCTCGAAGTACTCGCGCGCCAGATCGCCGAAGCTGAACTCGTCCTCAGGCGCGAATTCCCACGCGAGGTCGAGGTCGATCTCCTTCGCGATCGTCTGGGCGGAGGCGATCAGCTCCGCCGGTTGCGGCTTGTCGAACTTGAGCAGCACATGGGCTGCCTTGACCTTGACGCGCTTGCCGGAGTCGAGCTCGATCTGCATCGAGGTATCGGCTTCCGTCATCACGCGGCCGGCGAGGAACTTTCCGGCTTCTTCGAAGAGGGCGTACATAGGGGGTGGATTGTGGCTGAGTTGCTGTCACGGTTCGAGCATGCTCAGGCGCGCCCGGGCGGGCTGCGCCGCGCGACGGAGGCGGTCATCGCTTCGCGATGACTGCTCTGCGCTGCTCGGGCGCGTGGCCTCGTCGCCAACTCACTGCGCTCACTTCGTTCGCTGCGTTCAAACATGCGCGACGAAGTCAGTTGACGAAGCG